>NZ_KV823566.1 GCF_001815985.1 Corynebacterium sp. HMSC27B11
CCGTCCGCATCCCCTTTTGACCCTTAACCCCCGCCGGTGGGGGCTCCTAAGATATGGGCATGAGTTCTGAAGCACGCAGCACGAGCACAGACCCGCTCCTTCAAGCCCCGGCAGGCTTCCGCCTGCGCCGGGTGAGCCCGGCCGACATCCCCCAGATCCTGCAGCTCATCCAGGACCTCGCGGAGTATGAGGAGGAGCCGGACGCCGTCCACGCCACCGAGGAATCCCTCCACGAGCACCTCTTCGGGGAGAACCCTGCCGTGTTCGGGCACGTCGTTGAGGTGATCGGTGGGGGAGCCAAGGCCGCGGACGCTGCGGCCGGGGACGTCGCGAATAGCAGCGGCGCCGAGAATGGGGACGTCGCGCCGGGCGAGCACCCACGTCTGGCCGGCATGGCGCTGTGGTTCCTCAACTTCTCCACCTGGGAATGCACCCACGGCATCTACCTGGAGGACCTCTACGTCCGCCCCGAATACCGGAAGAACGGGCTCGGGAAACTACTGCTCCAGCAGCTCGCGCACCTGTGCGTGGCCCGCGGCTACCAGCGCATGGAGTGGTCCGTGCTGAAGTGGAACGAGCCCAGCATCCAGTTCTATAAGTCCTTCGGCGCCTACCCCATGTCCGGGTGGGACACCTACCGGCTGGACGGCGACGCGCTGCGGGGCTTCGGCTCTTAATTTTGCGCAGCGCAGCTCGGATCGCCGTGGTGCGCTGCCATATCAGCGGGGGTGCGTGACCATGATGATGGTCCGCTCGACGCGCGCCCCCGGCAGTTCGCCACGGGGAGCAGCCCAGGATTCGGCGCTGATTTCCGCCGCGTTCTCCGGCTTTATCTCTTCCGACCAGGCTCCTTCGGGCACAATCTCCTCCGAGCCAGCGGCGTGAGCATCCGCGTCCTCCTGGAAACCAAGCAGGCGCAACACTTCCGTGGAGCCCGCGTCATCGAGGTGTTCCGTCGGCTCGTCCAGCAGCAGGATAGGCGCGTCGGTGAGCAGCGCGCGGGCCAGAATCACCCGACGGCGCTGACCCCCAGAGAGGTCCTCCGCGCCCCGCGCCAGCACCGTATCTAGCCCCCGCGGGAGGCCCCGAACCCACACGCTCAAGCCCAGCTGATCCAGCACCTCCCACATCGCTTCCTCGCTGGCGTTCGGCGCCCCCACCGCGAGGTTGTCCCGCACGGTCGTGGCAAAAATATGCTCCTCCTCGGCGATGAAGCGCGCACCGGGCGCCGAATACGTCCCACCGCGGGCGGGCAGCAGCCCTGCCAGCGTCATCAGCAGGGTCGTTTTCCCAGTTCCCGACGCCGCGACGACGACGCCACGCCCACCAGCGGGGACGTCCAGGTTGTAGGTGCCGAGGTCGCTGCCCCAGCCCACCGTCAGGCGGTCGGCGCGTACCGCCGAGGGGGTGGGGAAGGATCCATCCGCAGCCTCGGCATCAGCTGCCGCGGGCTCGTCCTGGGCCTTGGTCTCCGCCTCCTCGGCCCCCGGGATGGCGTGCAGGCGTGACAGGGAATGCTCGGCCCGGACCCGAGTGCGGGCAGCCTCCGGGAGGGTGGATACCGCCTCGAAGGCGGCGAGTGGGAAGAGTGCGACGACGACCAGCCACTGCGGCGAATGCGCCGCCGCGCCGGAACCAGCCCAACCCGTGTACTCCAGAGCGGCGAGTGCTGAGATGGCCGCCGTGGTCAGCGCGCTGGTGAGATTCAGCAGGCCGGAAGCCCCGGCTGCCCAACCCAGGCCGCGGCGCCGCTGGGACCGAAGCTCGGCTTCGGCGCTCTCAGCCATGGCCAGGGCACCCGCGAGCTGGCCACGCACCCGCAGCGTCGGAGCAGAAGACAACGCATGGTCCACTGCCGCGACATAGTCCTCATTAGCCTCCGCGACGAGGGAGGACCGTTCCGCGCGCGCTGCCAAGCGGGGCACGAGCACCCCCGCCACCAGCAGGCCGATGACCAGGATGAATGCCGCGAGCGGGGTGAGGATGGCCAGGAACACAACGGCGACGAGGCTCGTGATGGCCGCGACCCACCGCGGAATCGTGGTGCGGACGATGCGCTCGGTCAGGGCATCGACGTCCTCCCCGATACGGGCGAGCAAAGCTCCGCGACCAAGGCCCATGACCTGCGCAGATGGTGCTGCAGCGAGGCGGGCGTAGACGTCCACGCGCACCGCGGCGGCTCGGTCCAACGCAACATCATGGCTGGCCAGACGGTCGAGATAACGGAAGAGGGCGCGGGAAATTCCGAGCGCGCGCACCGCCGTGATCGCCACGGTCAGATCCATCACGCTCGGCTGCTGCCAGGCGCGCGCGATCAACCACGCGGAGACCACCGAGAGGGCGATGGCGGACAACAGTGTGCTGACTCCAGCGATAATGGCGCGGGTCATCGGCCGTTCCCCCCTTCGTTTACCTCGGTGGATGGTGCGGACGCGGCGCTCGTCCCGCGCACCTCGATGACCCGGTCCGCCGCCGCGATCAGCAGCGGGTCGTGGGAGGCCACCAGGACTGTGGCGCCACCCTCCGCCCCGGCGCGAAGCTTGCCAATCATGAGGTCCGCGTTCGCCGAATCCAGGTGGGCTGTTGGCTCGTCGAGAATCAGCAGCTGCTTGCCGGGCACCTGCTCGGCGAAGGCGCGGCGCTGGCGCTGGCCCAGCGAGAGCTGCGAAGTATCGCCGACCGCGGCCTCATCCAGCACCGGGCGCTGCGGCAGGTAGGCGGAGCGTTGCCACAATGTCTGACCTGCCCATACAGCTGGTTCGACGTTGCGGTCGCCACTGCGGTCCTCGCCACTGCTGCTCGACTCGTGGGCATCCTGTGGGGCACCCGTGGCAGCCGGGGTGGCAGCAACTTCTTCGACGCGGGCACTGCCCGTTCCGGCGGTGAGTCCCAACGCCGCGAGCAGGGCGGTGGACTTCCCGGCGCCGTTATCGCCCCGCAGCACCGTGATCTGACCGGGCTCTGCCTGGCCGCTCAGCCCCGCCGGTCGGGCACCATCCCTCCCGGGTGCCGAGTAGTTCTCGAAGACCACCCGCAGCCCCTGGGGTGCCGCGGCTGGGGGAGCCTGCGCTGCGCTTGCGTCCTTATCTGCTGGGACACTCGCACCGTCGAGGGCGCCCAGCACCGCGTTCGCGGCGGCCGCCCCGTCTTGCGCATCGTGGAAGCGAGAGCCAACCTCCCGGATCGGGGCGTAGACCTCCGGCACGATTATGAGCACCGCCAGCCCCGCGGCCAGGCTCATCTCCCCGCCCAGCAGCCGGAAACCGATATTCACCGCCACCAGCGCCACCGAGAGGGTGGCCAGGAACTCCAGCACCATGCCGGAAAGAAAGGCGATGCGCAGCACCCCCATCGTCGAGCGCTGGTGGGAACGCGCGAGGCGCTCCACCTCAGAGGTCGGGGCCAGCTGCTGACCATGGGCGGTGAGCGTGGGCAGCCCCGCCGCCAGGTCCAAGAGCTGATCGCTCAGCAGCGCCATGTCCGCCAGCTTGCGCTCGGTGCGGCCCGCCGTGAGCAGGCCCACCAGCCACATGAAAAATGGGATCAGCGGAATCGTGACTGCCGCGATGAGCGCAGAGGAACGGTCCTGGAACCAGATGGCGGCCAGCGCGATCGGCGTCGATAAGAAGGTGGCGACCGCCGCGGGCAGGAAACCTGTCAGGTACGGGCGGAAGGCATCCAGGCCACTGGTCAGCAGGCTGCGGAACTGGGCGACGTCCACGGTCCGCGGGTCCCGGTGGGTCAGCGCGGCCAGACCGCGACGCCGCAGCTCCGCGAGCACCGTATCCGCCGCAGAATCGCCCAGCCGGGACTGTGCCCACGCCACGAGAGCCCGCAACACGGCCGTCACCAGGAGCCAAGCCAAGAGCGCCAGGTCCAGGCGCTGGGCGTACTGGCCAATACCGCCGGGCTGCACCTCTCCCGCTACCGGCGCCACCTGACCCAGCGGCGCCTCGCCACCCAGTACCCCAGCGACGAGGTGGCCGAGCAGCAAGCCAGCGGCGATGCTCAAGCCCACCCCGGTCACCGAAAGCGCCGCGCTCAGCAGCACCCAGCGCCGCGCCGGGGCCGAAACCCGCAAAAGCTGCATTAGAGATGCACCGGCTCCGCCACGATCCGACGCCGGAAAATCCAGTAGGTGTACCCCTGATAGGCCAGCACGAACGGGGTCACGATCACCGCGGCCCAGGTCATGACCTTCAGGGTGTAGGGATTGGATGCGGCCTGCCAAATATCCAGGTCAGTCCACAGCATCGGGAACATCGCCCCGAAGCCCAGCACCACCACGGACACGATCGCCAGGGCGGTGGCGGTGAACGCCCAACCATCCCGCTGCGCGACCGTCGCAGCCACCGCGCCGAGCAGCCCCACGACCGCGAGTACCAGCGGCACCCAGGTCCACGCCTTGCCGTAGCCGAGCTGGGTCCACAGCGCGAATACGCCGCCGAACACGATCGAGCCGATCGCCAGCGGGGCGATGAAGCGTTGCGCCTCCTCGCGCAGCACACCTGCGGTCTTGAGCCGGATGAAGGTCAGCCCGTGCAGCGCGAAGACGCACACCAGCGCCGCCGCGCCCACCAGCGCATAAGGGTGGAATAGCGGGTAAACGTGGGCGGCGTTCTCCGGGATGCCGCTCACCAGGTTGGCCACTGCCACGCCCCACACGATCGGCGAGATCCAGGAGCCGGCGATGATCCCGGCATCACACCAGGCACGCCACTTCGCGGAGTTGACCTTCGTACGCCACTCCAGGCCCACGATGCGCACAATCAGCCCCAGCAGGATGAGGAACAGCGGCAGGTAGAAGCCGCTAAACATGTCCGCATACCAGGCGGGGAACGCGGCGAAGAGCGCACCACCGGCGGTGATGAGCCAGACCTCGTTGCCGTCCCAGACGGGCCCGATGGTGCGGATCATGGCGCTACGGCGGGCCTCGTCGCGCCCCAGGAAGGGCAGGAGCAGCCCCACGCCGAAGCCGAATCCCTCCAGCATGAAGTAGCCCGCGAAGAGGAAAACGATGAGGCCAAACCACAGGGTAGGCAGATCGATGCTCATGATTCCTTCCCTTCCGCGCCGCGCGCGAAGCTTACCGTTCCCGCAGGCTGCAGCTGCTTCTCTTCGTCATCTTCCGTAGTTTCGGATGCCACCGCCTCCGGGCCGGATTCGGCCGGCGGACCGTTGAGAACCACGCGGCGGATCAGCCAGAACCACACCACCGCGAGGATGCCGTAGATCAGGGTGAAGCCCACCAGGGTCACGATGACCACCCACGGCTCATGCCCGGAGACCCCGTGATCGACCAGCATGCGGATCGATTCGGTGCGCGGATCGCCCACCGATTCCGGGTTCGGGTGGATCACCCACGGCTGGCGGCCCATCTCGGTGAAGATCCAGCCTGCGGAATTTGCGAGGAAGGGGAAGGGGATGGCGGCCAGGCAGCCCCAGGAGAAGATGGTCGCCCACTTGCCCTTCGGCAGGCGGCCCTTGCGGGTGAACAGCCAGGCGAAGAAGGCCAAGGCGAGGGAGCCCACCATCAGCCCGATCATGGCGCGGAAGGACCAGTAGGTCACGAAGAGGTTCGGGGAGTAGTTCCCCGGCCCGTACAGCGCCTCCGCCTTCTCCTGCAGATCCATCACACCCTGCAGGGTTACGCCTGAAAGCTTGCCCTCCGCGAGAAAAGGCAGCACGAACGGCGCCTTGAGCACGTGAATGACCGATTCGCAGTTATTGTGCGTTCCGATCGTGAGGATCGAGAATGACGGGTCGGTTTCCGTGTGGCACAGGGACTCGGCCGAGGCCATCTTCATTGGCTGCTGATCGAACATCAGCTTGGCTTGAATATCGCCGGTGATGAACAGTCCGATCGAGGACAGGATGGTGGTCCACAGGCCCACCTTCATCGCCGGACGGTGTATGCTGTGCCGGTCGTCGTCGCTGGTTGCGGCAGTTTTTTCGGACGACGACGCTGCTGCCTTGGACGGTGCGGTGTCTGTCGCTGCCGTGTCGATTCCCGACGCCGACGCTTCGGCTGCCGGGGCGTTGTCCAGGGCCGCGCCATCGTGGGTTGCGGTGGCAGCCTTCGCCTTGGCCCGAGCGTCCTTAATCAACCACCAACCAGACACACCGAGGACGAACGTGCCCGCGGTGAGGAAGGAACCAGCCACAGCGTGGGGGAAGGCCGCCAGCGCGGTGGGGTTGGTCAACAGCGCGACGATGTCCGTGAGCTCCGCGCGCCCGGTCTCGGGGTTGAACTCCGCGCCCACCGGGTGCTGCATGAAGGAGTTCGCGACGATGATGAAGTACGCCGAGAGATTGACCGCCAATGCCACCGCCCAGATGGCGAGCGTGTGCAGCCAGGTGGGGATCCGCCCCCAACCGAAGATCCAGATGCCTAAGAAGACGGACTCCATGAAGAAGGCGACCAGCCCCTCGAGGGCGAGTGGGCCGCCGAAGACGTCCCCGACCATCCGCGAGTATTCAGACCAGTTCATTCCGAACTGGAACTCCTGGACGATGCCCGTGGCCACGCCCATCGCGAAGTTCACGAGCAGAACCACGCCGAAGAAGCGGGTGGCGCGATACCAATGGGGCTTCTTCGTGACAGCCCAGAAAGTTTGCATGAGCGCCACGAGTGGTGCCAGCCCAATGGTCAGCGGGACGAAAATAAAGTGATAAACCGTGGTGATGCCGAATTGCCAGCGGGACAAGGCGACGGTGTCTAAGCCGCCGGCCGTATCCATGCCGGCGGCAAGGAGAGAAAACTCCATTGACGCCTCCGACGTATTTCCGGCACCCTTCGGCGCCGGCCTAGGTGAGTGGTGTAGCCGGTGGTGAGGCCGCATTGGGCCTACAGGCGGCTGTATGTGAGTGGTCGGAGGGGCGGGCGGATTAGTTCCCGTGAGGATAATAAGGACTTCCTGCTAAACCTGTGCCCGGCTGATCGAGATCAGCCCAGCCGGTAAAGTTGGGCACCGCACAATATAAGGACAAAGGATTGATGGCATGACCTACCCCAATAACAACGAAGGCCAGTACAACCAGGGCTACGGCCAGCATGGCTACGGCCAGGGTTATGGCCAGCAGGGTTATGGCGAGGGCTACGGCCAGGAGCAGTACAACCAGGGCTACTACGAGGCCCAGCCTTCGCAAGAGGGCCTGATCGCGGGCCGTTTCCAGACGAAGAAGGTGGTCAGCAACCTGGTGCTGCTCGCGCTGCTCGGCGCGGTCGTGACCTTCGCCGTCGTCTTCCTCGTCGACCTGCTGGTCGCCCAAATCGCGGGCTACAGCGCCGGTGGCGTGTCCTCCGCCGTGCTCGCGGCCGTCGTCGCCGGCCTGATCGGCATCGGCGCGGGTCTGTTGTACATCCCGGTCTCCGGGACGGGCAATGAGCACCTCTTCGGCATCGCCGTGATCGCGCTCGCGGTGGTGGCCGCGGTGCTGTGGGTGCTGCTCGGCGGGCTGCTGGACGGGGACTGGGCGACCCTGGTGACGCTCGCGGGCATCGTCTGTACCGCCACGATCGCCTACGCCACCCCGAGCCGCATCGAGTCCGCCGCCATCTACTAACCGGCGAGGAGCGGTTAAGGCGCGCAGCGGGCATAGCTAGCGCGAAAGCCGCCGACCACTGGTTTTCACCGTGGTCGGCGGCTTTTTATGTGCCTCAGGGAGGGGCCGGGGTGGCCGGACCCTAGTCCAGGAACTTCTCCGCCACGCCCAGCTCCAGCAGCTCCTCGCGGGTCGCAGCCTCGCGGTCCAGCACCTCGCGGACCACCATGCGCATCTGCTCATCCGGCTGCGGGATGCGGCGCTGGCGGCTCATCAGGGAGGTCAGCACGCTCGGCTGCTCCTTGAAGCAGTGCCACAGCACCGCGTTGGCCAGGGACTCCAGCACCAGGCCGCGGGCCTCGGTGGCGTGCTTCGGCTCCGGGGCGCGCCTGAGGTGGGCAAGCTTGCCCGAACGGCGCGGACGGACGTGCAAATCCTGCTGGCCAATGCCGGCCACGGAGCCGTCCTTGTTGTAGATCACCGAGGTATAAGGGACGTTGCAGTAACCGTCCTCGGCGACGACCTCCTTCATCCAGGCGAGCAGCTCGTCGGTGACCTCGACGTCGAGGTAGGCGCCGCGACGTCCCGGGGAGAGGTACTGGAAGGTGCCGGTGCGGGTCCAGGCCTCGTAGTCCGAACCCAGGCGGCCCATGACCAGCGTGCCGAAGAGTACGTCCGTCATGGAAAACAGCGTGCCGCCGAAGCCCGCGCCGTGCATATTGCGGTTCCACCAGCGCAGGTTCAGCTCCAGGCGGCCGGCGGACCAGTCATCCGCGATGTGCGTGATGCGCACGCCCGCGCCCAGCAGCGGGGGCCACAGGTTGAACAGTCGCCGTGCCAGGCTGGGGTTCTCGAAGCCTTCGCGCAGCACCTTTTGCGGCAGCTTGAGCTTTTGGAAGGGCTTGCCCGCGGCGCCCGTGATCGTCTTGACTGCTGAATTCATAAAATTCATGTTCCCATAAGTGGGCGGGGCTTGCTGACACACCGCGGGTTTTCCTCGGGCTGCTAAGGTTTTTCGCATGTCAAAACCAGATTTCGCCCGGGCGCAGCATCTGCTCGGACCTATCGTGCTGGTCGTGGGGCTGATCGTCGGTGCGGTCGGCATCACCGCTGGCGTCCAGCACGCGCTCTCCGCGTACCTGCTGGATGTGGGCGTGTTTCGCGATGCCGGGCAAGCCTTCATCGACGGCGAGAACCTCTACGTGGGCTTCGACACCCGTTCCGGATTCCGCTTCATCTACCCGCCCTTCGCCGCCCTGCTTTTCGCCCCGCTGACCTGGGTGGGGGAGCAGACCATGGAGGTCCTCTGGACGCTGGCCAGCGTGGCAGCACTCTTCGGCATCATCGCGATGGCGGTGCGGTGGTTGCAGCGTAGCGGGCTTGGCCTGCCGGGGCCGATGGATAACCGCTACTTCTGGGCCTGGTCCATTGGGCTTACCGGCCTTGCCACCTGCTTCGAGCCGGTGCGGGCCCACCTGAACTACGGCCAGATCAACGTCTTTCTGATCCTGCTGGTCGCCGCGGACGTGTTTGGTTTCACGCCGCGACGCGTCCGGGGCCTGGGGATCGGTATCGCCGCGGGCATCAAGATCACCCCGGCGGCCTATGCGCTGATCTTCCTGGTGCGCAAGGACTTCGCTTCCGTCGCCCGCTCCGCCGGGTTCTTCCTGCTCACCGCGGTCATCGGGTGGATCCTGCGCCCCGAGGCCTCCCGCTACTTCTGGACGACCGAGTTCGTGAACGAGGAGCGGGGCGGTGCGCCGCCGTATCCGCCGAATCAGTCGCTAACCGGGCTGATCGCCCGCCTGGGGGTCGACGGGGACACCGCGCTGGCGATCATGAAGCCGGGCTTCGTCATCATCGCCGCGCTTAGCCTGTGGGGCGCCTGGCGCTTCGAGCGCACCGGCCGCCGCGTGCACGCCCTGATCCTGGTGATCCTGGGGGTGTGCCTGGCCGGGCCGCTGGCTGTCACGCACCACTGGATCGGCATCGTGCTGGTCTTCCCGCTGGTGTTCTGCACCCGCTCACAGGCGGTCCGCATCGCCGCGTTGCTGGTGATCGTGGCCAACTACCTGGGACTGCACGACCTGTACCCGGATCAGGAGACCTACGCCTTCGAACCGGGCCTGTGGCTGTTGGGTAATTCCCAGGGCTGGACCGGCCTGATTCTATTCTGTGTTCTATTAATTCACGCCTGGAAGACCGAACCTGTCGGCGGCGTGGGCTATGCTGCCAGTCATGAAGAAAACCAGCCCTCACCAGCGGTGGAAGACGCCCGCTAGGGCGCTCCGCCCAGTACTGGCAGTCTTGGGTGCCACCGGACTGCTTTTCGCCACTGCGTGCGAGCTCGAAACCGAAGAGCCCGCCGGCGAGAGTTCGGCTGCCACCAGTGCGGCGAGCGATACGGCCGAATCCTCCCCAGCACCACAGGAGAAGGCAGCAGCCGCCGCCGACGCGTCCCCGGCCCCGGAGGAGAAGAAACCGGAGGATACGGACGCGGTGCGGATCGTCCGCGGCAAACTCGACGAGCTGGCCGTCAAGGGGCGCGCGCCGAAGACCGGCTACGAGCGCTCCCAGTTCGGCCAGCGGTGGAAGGACATCGACCGCAACGGCTGCGACCAGCGCAATGACGTCCTGGCCCGCGACATGACGATGGTCTCGGCACCGAAGGGCTGCAAGGTGCTCGCTGGCCAACTCAAGGAGCCGTATACCGGGCAGGTCATGAACTTCCAGCGCGGGCCGCAAACCTCCAACGAGGTTCACATCGACCACGTGGTGGCGCTCTCGGATGCCTGGCAGAAGGGCGCCCAGCAGCTCAGTCCGGAGCGCCGCGAGGCCTTCGCCAATGACCACCGCAACCTCTTGGCCGTTCAGGGGAAGGCGAATATTCAGAAGGGGGACGGCGACGCCGCGACCTGGCTGCCGAAGAATAAGGGTTTCCGCTGCCAGTACGTCGCCATCCAGGTGAACGTGAAGCACGCCTACCAGCTGTGGGTCACCGCTGCGGAGAAGGATGCCATCAACCGGGTGCTCGACGGCTGCGGCCCGGGCTCCATCAACCTCGCCGGGGACGGCACCGGCACCGGCCCGCACGCCATCGACGGCCTGCTGCGACCTGGGGCAGCCCAGCTCCCGCCGCCGCAGCCAGCCCAGCCGGCTCCGCCGAAGCCGCGACCGGCTCCGGCCCAGCCAGCCCCCGCACCGCTGGCCCCAGCGCCGGTGGCCCCTGCACAGTCGGGTGGCGCGGTGTACTACAAGAATTGTGCTGCGGCCCGGGCGGCCGGGGCCGCCCCGATCTACGCTGGTCAGCCCGGTTATCGCCCGGGCTTGGATGGTGACAAGGACGGCGTGGCCTGCGAATAGGCCAGCGAGGCCGAATGGGGGTAGACCCCGCTCGGTGTTGGGCTCCGGTGCAGCCCCGCTGCCGCGGGCTGCCTAGGCGCCGAAGCGGGCGAAGCCCTCGCGCAGCTGCTCGGTATCAGCGCCCGCTGCCAGCAGCACGTGCGCCAGCAGCCGGGCCTTCCGGGCCGTGAGCGCACCGGCCAGGATGAAGCCGCGCTCCAATAGGTCGGCCTCGGAGCCCGCGTAGCCATAGGTGCGGGTCAGGGTCCGCCCCGCTCCCGTGCGCGAAGCCACGATCACCGGGGTTCCCTCCTTGAGCACCTTTTCCAGAGCGTCGGCGGCAGGCACCGCCAGGTGCCCCACGCCCGAGCCGCTGGCCACGATTGCCCGCGGGCTCATCTGCACCAATGCCGCGACCCACTCGCCGTCCTCGGCCACCGCGCTCTCCACGATCGGGATACGCACCGGCTCGTCCGCCGGGGCGGGCAGGGCGGCCTCGCGCCGGGCGGGCCGGAACTGCAGGTGCAGCTCGCGCTCGAAGATCCGTCCCAGCGGGCCCCAGCCGGGGGACTGGAAGGTGGACAGCGCGGTGGCGTCCGTCTTCGCGACGGTGCGGGCGGCGTGGACGGTGTCGTCCAGAACAACTAGGACGCCGAGGCCGCGGGCGTCCGGGCTGGCGGCGGCGAGGACGGCGGACATGAGATTCGCCGGGCCGTCGGAACTCAACAGGTTCGGCGACCGCATCGCGCCGGTGAGCACGATCGGTTCCTCCCGGCCCCACATCAGGTCGAGCAGGAAGGCGGTCTCCTCGAGGGTGTCGGTGCCGTGGGTGAGGACGACGCCCGCGGCGCCAGCGTCCACGGCCTCTTCCGCGTAGCGCAGCGCGGCGAGGATATCCGACATCGTGATCGCCGGGGAGGCGACGTTGTTGATGGTCTTCGCGCTGATCCGGGCGACGTCCTGCAGGTCGGGGACGGCGGCGATCAGGTCCTCGGCCCCGAGCTGGGGGTTGACGGGCGAGGTGGAGCTTTGGGAGCTCATGGCGATGGTGCCGCCGAGGGCGCCGACGGAAATCTGGGGAAGCATGCTCTCACTTTAAGCATTCCGGGCGGCCGGTGAACAGCGCGCCCGCGGTGGATAGCTAGTGCGCGTGCGGGGAGGGTGGCGTGTGGCGAGGGCGGGGCTAGTAAGCGGCGAATGCGCGGAGTAAGCGCCTGAACGGCGTGCGGGGCGTGGCCACCCGCCCCGGTAGCATCTGGCGCATGGAGAATAAGCCTGTGGCGCTGCGCCTCGCCATCATCCTGATCCCGGCCGTGCTGGGTGCCGCCAGCCTGTTCTGGGTCTCTTCCTCGCCCGCTGGTTCGGCCAGCTTCTACCTGGCCACCGCCGTGGCCTTCCTGGTGTGGCTTAGCGCGTGGCTGGGTTTCGGCGACCGCCGCTGTTTTAGCCCGCGCGCCGGCTCCACGGCCGCCCGCGAGCTCGGGGTCGGCGTGGGTCTGGGCGTGGTGCTGCTCGGGATCTTCCTGCTGGGTGCCTTGGTGACCCGCAGTATTCCGGTGCTGGCGGAGCCGGTCGCGGGGCTGATGGACAACATGCGGGTGGACGCGCTGTGGGCCACGGTGCTGACCTTGGTGCTCAACGGGGTGGGGGAGGAGCTCTTCTTCCGCGACGTCGCCCGCCGAACCCTGGATTCCCTCGCGAGCCCCGCCGCCTCCCTCGGCCTGCAGGTGGCGCTCTATGTGCTGGTCACGGTGGCGATGGGGGTTCCGCTGCTGCTGGTCGGCTCACTATGTATCGGCTTGTTTACCGCGCTGCTCGCCCGCCGGTACGGCAATATCCTCGCCGCGACGGCGCTGCACCTTTCCTGGAGCACCGGCATGGCCTTTCTGCTCCCGCTGTTCTTCTAGCACCCCGACCCGGCCATTCGCCTTGACCGGGGGTGAGCTGCACCATATTCTTACTTAGTGTCAATATGACATTAAGTAGTGAGGAGGCCCGGCATGAGGCGCTGGACCGGCCTAAACGTCGCCGAAAGGCGGCAACTCGGCCCCACGGTGGCGGTGTCCACGGTGGCTTTCGCCATCGACCCACCACACGTGGAGGGCATCAGCCCCGCGCTGTGGGTGCCACTCGTGCGCCGCATCCGACCACCCTTCGAGGGCGCCTGGGCGCTGCCCGGTGGACCCACCGAATGGAATAAAACCCTCACCGAAACCGCACTGGAGAACCTCGTCGCCGCCGCCCAGGCGGAGCCGAACTACCTGGAACAGCTCTACGCCTTCGGATCGGTGGAACGCTCCGCCGAGGCGCAGCGCACCGTGACCATCGCCTACTGGGCACAGTTCCGAGACAGCGACTTCCAGCAGCAGTGTCGTCCAGAACAACAGAACATCGCCTGGTTCCGCACCGATGACCTCCCACCCCTGGCCTTCGACCACGCGGAAATCATCGCCGCGGGCATCGACCGGCTGCGAAGAAGGACCGAAAAAGCCCTCGTCGCGCACCGTTTCCTGGAGGACTCCTTCACCATCGCCGAACTACGGCAGGTCCAGGAGGTCATCCTCGGCAAGAAGCTCGACCCGGCCAACTTCCGTCGCCAGGTCCTCGCCAGCGGGGACGTCGAGGAAACCGGGAAACACCAGGAAGGCACCAAACACCGACCAGCGAAGTACTACCGCTTCGTCCCCGAATCCGACCGGCCGGAACTGTAGAAACCGACAACCGGCGACACGACTAGCCCACCACTCAACCCGCCTGCCTACACCGGCAGCCACCACAGAAAGCACAAGACTATGAGCTCCGTAACAAACCTCATCCTCAAGGCCGCCGACGCCGAGTCCAGCACCTGCGACTCCCAGCTGCCCGCCGAGCCCTGGGAGGTCGACCAGAACTCCTCCTACGGGCCGGGCGCTTCCCACGGCGATGACTTCCCGACCGCCGCACCCCGCCAGGGCGTGCTGCCGGAGCGCTACACCACCGCCACCCCGGACGAGCTGGACGCCATGATCACCACCGCCCGCGAGACCCTCGGCGACCGGGTGAAGATCCTAGGCCACTTCTACCAGCGCGACGAGATCGTGAAGTTCGCGGACTTCGTGGGTGACTCCTTCAACCTCGCCCAGGCGGCGAAGGCCCACCCGGAGGCCGAGGCCTTCGTCTTCTGTGGCGTGCACTTCATGGCGGAGACCGCGGACATCCTCTCCCAGGACAACCAGGCCGTGATCCTGCCGAACCTCTCCGCGGGCTGCTCCATGGCCGATATGGCCAACATCAGCCAGGTCGAGGCCTGCTGGGAGGAACTCAGCGAGGTGCTGGGTACAAACGGGGACGTTGCTGCTGACGGTGCCGTCGCCGACAAGGCACCGCTGATCCCGGTGACCTACATGAACTCCGCCGCGGACATTAAGGCCTTCTGCGGCCGCAACGGCGGGATCGTCTGCACCTCCTCGAACGCCCGCACCGTCCTGGACTGGGTTTTCGAGCGCGGCGAGCGGGTCGTCTTCCTGCCGGACCAGCACCTGGGCCGCAACACCGCCCGTGCGATGGGCATCCCGGACGAGCAGATCATCATGTGGCACCCGCACCTGCCGCTGGGCGGCAACACCGCCGAGGAGATCCGGGCGGCGAAGGTGATCCTGTGGAACGGCTTCTGCTCCGTGCACAAGCGCTTCACCGTCGCGCAGATCGAGAAGGCGCGCGCTGAGTTCCCGGGCGTGCGCGTCGTCGTCCACCCCGAGTGCCCGGCGCCGGTCGTCGACGCCGCGGACGTCTCCGGTTCCACCGAGGTCATCCGCCGCGAGGTGGAGGCTTCCAAGCCGGGCGATGTGATCGCCATCGGCACCGAGATCAACATGGTCAACCGCCTGGCCCAGCAGTACCCGGACCGCACCATCTTCTGCCTGGACCCGGTGGTCTGCCCGTGCTCCACGATGTACCGCATCCACCCGGCCTACCTGGCCTATGCGCTGGAGTCCCTGGTGGACGGCAAGGTGGTCAACCAGATCACCGTGGACGAGTCCGTCGCCGAGCACGCCGAGGTCGCCCTCGAGCGCATGCTGGCCGCGAAGCCTCACTGATGCCGCAGGTCAACGTCCTAGGCTCCGGGGTGGCCGGCATGGTCGCCGCGCTCACCGCGGTCGCTGCCGGCGCAGAGGTAGCCCTGATCTATCCGGGTGGCAGCATCGCCGCCAGCCGGGGAGCCACGCAGCTCGCGCAGGGCGGGATCGCCGCCGCGATCGACCCTGCCGATAGCGTGGCCGCGCACGTGGCGGACACCCTGGCCGCGGGGGCGGGGCTGGTCGCGCCGGGCACCGAGGAGGCCCGGGCGGTCGAGTTCCTGGCCGCGGAAGGCGCGGTGGCGGTGCGCCGCCTGCTCGCGGCCGGTTTCCCCGCCGACCTGCTCCCGGATGGCACGCCTGCGCTCGCGCTGGAGGCGGCGCACAGCGCGGAGCGGATCATCCACGCGTGGGGTGACCGCACCGGGGCGGCCCTGCACACCTTCCTCGCGGAAAAGGTCGCAGAGAAGGTTGAGCAGAAGGCGGGCGAGCACAGTGGTGGCTCGCAGGGTGGTGGGATCACCCAGCACCCCGGCTGCGAACTGGCCGAACTGCTTCTCACGGATGGCGTGGTTACCGGCGCCCGGTTGCGCCGCGCGGGCGACACGGTAGACCTCCGTGCGGATGCGACCATCGTCGCGACCGGCGGATACAGCGGCATCTTCCCGCGCGCCACCAGCGGTGGGGTGTGCACGGGTGCCGGGATCCTCGCGGCGGCCCGCGCCGGGGCGGTGTTGGCGGATATGGAGTTCGTCCAGTTCCACCCCACCGTCCTGGCGGGCACCAACTTTCTCATCTCCGAGGCGGTGCGCGGGGCCGGGGGAGTGCTGCTCGACGATGCGGGCCAGCGCTTCCTGAAGAACGTCGACCCGCGCGCGGAGCTCGCGCCCCGCGACGTCGTCGCCACCGGGGTGTGCCGCGCCCTGCACGAACACACCGAGAACGTGTGGCTGGATGCCCGCCACATCCCGCAGCTGACCGAGGAGTTCCCGGGCATCACCGCGATGCTCGCCTCGCAGGGCATCGACTGGCGCCACGAGCTCGTTCCGGTCGCCCCGGCCGCGCACTACTGCATGGGCGGAATCGCCACCGACCTGCACGGACGCACCAGCGTTCCCGGTCTCTACGCAGCTGGTGAGGCCGCCCGGACCGGCGTGCACGGGGCGAACCGTCTGGCGTCGAACTCCCTTTTGGAGGCGCTGGTCTTCGCCGCCGCAGCTGGCAAGGACGCCGCCGCGCAGACCCCCGGCGACCGGGGACAGCAACCCACGGGCCTGGCCACCGCGACCGCCGAGGGCCGCGTGCTGGACGTCGAACTGACGCTGCCGGAAGGCACCGGGCTGGGCGGGACGCCTGCCGCAGACGTCACGGAATCGAACGCCGCTCTGCAAAACGCCGCGATGCTGGACGACGCTGCGCGGGACGCCGTGGGCGAGGGGCTGGACGTCGAAAGAACCGGCGAGGGCATCCGGCAGGCCCGGCAGCGGCTCGCGGAGACCCCCGGTGCCATCGCAACCGTCGCGCAACTTGTGGCCACCGCGGCGGAGGCCCGGACCGAATCCCGGGGAGCCCACCGCCGCCGCGATTATCCCCACACAGATCCGGGCCAGGCCAGCTCCCGTTTCCTGCGGGCCGTCCCCGCCGGAACGTGACGCCCAGGAAAGCACCCTGACCAGCTAACACAACGCAGCGACAAGCCCCACGACAACAAGCCCCACGACAACAAGACCCGTAGAAGAACCCGAAAGGCCCCATGCTCACCCAAGACACCATCACCACCGCCGTCCGCGCCGCCCTCGCCGAGGACGCCCCGTGGGGAGACATCACCTCCGAGGCGACCATCCCCGCCGACGCCCGCCTCCGCACCGCGCTGACCGCCCGCGAGGACGGGGTCTTCGCCGGCGGTCCGGTCGTCCGCGCCGCCTTCGAGCTCACCGACCCGGCGATCACCGTGACCGAGCTGGCCGCCGAGGGCACCCGCTTCACCGCGGGGCAAAAGCTCGCGGTCATCGAGGGCCCGGCCCGCGGCGTGCTCACCGCCGAGCGCATCGCCCTGAACTTCGCGCAGCGCATGTGCGCGATCGCCACCCTGACCGCCCGCTACGTCGACGCCGTCGCAGGCACGAATGCCCGCATCGTCGACACCCGGAAAACCACCCCTGGCCTGCGGGCCTTCGAGAAGCACTCCGTGCGCGTCGGCGGTGGCCACAACCACCGCTACGGGCTCTCGGACGCCGTGATGGTCAAGGACAATCACCTCGCCGCACTCACCGCGAGCCTCGGGGAGGGCTCGATCACCGAGGCCCTGCGCGTCGTGCGCAGCCGGGTCGGCCACACCACCCACATCGAGGTGGAGGTCGACCGCATGGACCAGATCGAGCCAGTCCTGGCCGCCGGGGTGGACAGCATCATGCTGGATAACTTCGGCCCCGCCGAGCTCGCAGAGGCCGTGGCCCTGATCGACGGCCGCGCTGCCACCGAGGCCAGCGGCAACGTCAGCCTGGAGACGGTCGCGGAGCTCGCGGCCACCGGCGTGGACGTCATCTCCGTCGGCAAGCTCACCCACTCCGCGGGCTCCCTCGACCTGGGTCTCGACGCTCTGGATCCGGCCTAATGGCCCGCTACCTCGACGCCGCCGCCACCGCACCGCTCCACCCGGCCGCCCGGGAGGCGATGAACCGGGTGTGGGACGCCGGTCCGGGTAATGCCGCCAGCGTGCACAGCGCCGGGCACCGCGCGGACCGGGAGCTCGACCACGCCCGCACTACGGTGGCGCGGGCGTTCGGCGTCCCCACAGACGGCGTGATCTTCACCGCCGGCGGGACGGAGGCGAATAACCTCGGCATCATCGGACGCGCGCTCGCCAATCCGCGCGGGCGCCGGGTCGTGACCACGAAGGCCGAGCACTCCTCTGTGCTGGCCAGCGTGGACTACCTGCGACGCATCCACGGCTTCACCGTGGACTACCTGCCCGTCGACGCATCGGGACGCGTGCTCGATACCGCCGCCCGGGAGTTCCTCACCGCGGATACCACGCTGGTCGCCGTGGGCCTGGCCAATGCGGAGGTCGGCAGCGTGAGCAGCATCGAAAACCTCAGCTCCACCGCCCGCGAGCTGGGGATTTCCCTTCACATCGACGCCGTCCAGGCCGCCGCCGGCCTGCCGGTGCGCTTCGCGGACGGGGGCTGGCCCGGTGCCGGGATAACCAGCGCGGCGGTGGCCTCCCATAAATTCGGCGGACCGCAGGGCATGGGCGCCCTACTCCTGCCCAGGGATATCGCCTTAGAGCCCGTCATCCACGGCGGGGAGCAGGAAAATGGGCGGCGCGCGGGCACCAGCAATATTGCCGGGGCCGCGGGTTTCGCCGCCGCCGTCGCCGCCACCCGTGCGGTGATCGGCACCCGCGCCGTGGAACTCATGGCCTCCCGTGACGCGCTGATCGAGGCCGTGCTCGCGGACGTGCCGGGTGCTGCGCTGACCGGGCACCCCACCGAGCGGCTGCCGAACCACGCCTCCTTCGTTGTTGATGGCGTCAGCGGTGAGTCCCTGCTGGTGGCATTGGATACTGCAGGCTTCGCGGTGAGCTCTGGGTCGGCCTGCCGTGCGGGCCAGTCCGAGCCCTCCCCGGTTCTGCTGGCGATGGGCTATAGCCCGGAGTTGGCGCAATCCGCGCTGCGTTTCACTCTGCCTTCACCCCTGAAGGAGGCAGAGATCGAACAGATTATTCGAATCTTAAGGGCTGAAATTCTTTCTGTCCGCCCCAATGGCTAGGTTTATTCCCAGTTCAATGGATACGTAGTTTCACGCCCCCTGACCGGCGGGGCTACGCAGAATTTAAGGATTATTGATGGATCTGCGCCAACTCATCGATAACACCCGGATGTCCGGTTATCAGTGGCTCATCATCGCGGTCGCCGCCTTCGTCAACGCCCTGGACGGCTATGACCTGGTCGCGATGGCTTTTTCCGCCAATGCGGTCACTAAAGAGTTCGATCTCAGCGGCGCCACCCTCGGCTGGCTGCTGGCCTCCGCGCTGATCGGCGTGGGGGTGGGTGCGGTGGCGCTGGCCCCGCTGGCCGACCGCTTCGGCCGGAAGCGCCTGATCGTGATCTCCCTGCTGATTACCCTGGCCGGGCTCATTGCCACCGGTTTCAGCAGTAGTGTGACGGAGCTGTTCGTGTACCGCGTGATCACCGGCATCGGGGTGGGCGGCGTGCTCGCCTGCGTGACCGTGCTGACCTCCGAGTTCTCCAACCTGCGCTTCCGCGGCCTGGCGATGGCGATCTACGCCGCGGGCTACGGCCTGGGTGCCTCCCTGTGTGGCACGATTGCCTCCACCCTCATCCCGGATCATGGTTGGCGTGTCGTGTTTTTCGCTGGCGCGGTGCTGACGACGGTCGCGCTGCTCGCCGTGCTCTTCTTCGTTCCGGAGACCCCGGAGACCCTCGCCGCCCGCGGGGACGACGCCGCCCTCCAGCGTCTGGCCCGGCGCATGGGCAAGGTGCCGGCTGGCGCGGAGGATCAGCAGCGGGTGGCTGTCGCAGTCCCCTCGGCTGCAGAGCGGGGCCGTGCCCGCGACCTGCTGGGCCCGGAGCTGCTGCGCAACACCCTGCTGCTGTGGCTGGGCTTCGCGCTGGTGAACTTCGGCTTTAACTTCGCGAATCAGTGGACCCCAAAACTGCTCACCGAGGTGGGGCTGAGCGAGCAGCTCAGCACGCTGGGCGGGATCATGCTCGCCCTGGGCGGAACGGTGGGCTCCGTGCTCTTCGGCGTGCTGACCACCCGACTGAGCACCCGCACCACACTGGTGATCTTCTCCCTCATGGCCGGCTGGATCCTGATTGCCTTCATCCTCAGCACAGGCTTCCCGGTGCTCATGCTGGCGTTGGGCGTGGCCGTGGGCATGCTGCTCAACGGCTGCGTGACCGGCATGTACACGATCACCCCGCAGTCCTACCCCTTCCACCTGCGCAGCACCGGCGTGGGCATGGCGCTGGGCGTGGGGCGCATCGGTGCGATCATGGGCCCGCTCGTCGTCGGCTACCTGGTGGACTCGGGGTGGTCGCCGCTGGCGCTCTACGTTGGCGCTGCCGTGGTCATGCTGCTCGTAGCCGTGGCCATCGGCGCTGTGCAGGGACCGGCCACGGTGGTCGCGGGACGGCCGGGCTCTGTGAGCACCGACCGGGCGAGCAGCGACCGGGACTAGGATCCCGCCGGCGAACCGGCGCGCGTGTCTGCGGCGCCGACTAGCCTGAGGGGCATGACTAACACCACGGATAACACCCGCACCGCCGTCGTCACCGGGGCCTCCGCAGGCATCGGGGCCGCCGCCGCAGAAGCACTCGCCGCCGACGGCTGGCACGTCGTCCTCACCGCCCGCCGCGAGGAACGCCTCCGGGAGGTACAGGCCCGAATTCAGGACGCCGGCGGCCAGGCCACCGTCATCGTCCTCGACGTCACCGACCAGGACTCCATCGACGCGGTGGCCGAACAGCTCGCCGCGGAATTCGGGAGCGTCGATTTGCTGGTCAACAACGCGGGCGGGGCGCGCGGCCTGGAGCCCATCGTGGAGACCGACCCGGCGGACTGGCGCTGGATGTTCGAGGCCAATGTGATGGGAACCCTGCAGGTCACCCGCGCCCTATACGAACAGCTCAAGGCCGGGCAGGCACCACAGGTGATCAACGTGGTCTCCATGGCCGGGCGTGGCGCATACCGGAACGGGGCGGGCTATAACGCCGCGAAGTTCGGGGAGACCGCACTGACGGACGTGATGCGCATGGAGTTCGCCGAGGACGGCATCCGCGTCTGCCAGCTGGACCCGGGCCGCGTTGCTACCGACTTCTCGCTGAACCGCTTCAAGGGGGACCAAGCCCGCGCGGACGAGGTCTACGAGGGCGTGCAGAACCTGGTGGCGGAGGACATCGGCGAAACCGTGCGCTGGATCGCGGGCCGGCCCGCGCACATGGACGTGGAGACGATCATGATCAAGCCGATCGATCAGGTCTAAACCAGGGTGCTGGGATAAAAGTTAAAAGGGTACTCTTGAGCCGAAGAGTTACCCTTTAACGCTTAAGGTATAAACCTTGAGCCGAAGGTGTAGCCCTTAATCACTAAAGGATAAGTCTTGGCTTGCCGCCCAGGGCGTGAGCCGTAGCCCGGCTACCCAGAAAGAGGCGTGTATGGGGCACTACGTTGATCAGCATTGGCACCCAATCGATGCACCAGGGGTGCCGAAACGCGATAAGGCTGGTGGACACTTCCGCGCGTTTGTCCCAGATTTTTTGATGCAGGGCCGGCGTGGTGCACCGCTACTTGTCGACGACGACGTGTCGCACAAAGCGGCTGTTGTGGAGCGGAAGATTTTGCAGCTTGGGCGGCTACAAGGCGCTACGCAGTTGGAGAGCATCGCCCGATGGCTGATGCGTTCAGAGGCAGTTGCTTCTTCCAAGATCGAGGGGATTGCGCCGAGGGTAGACAAGATTGCTCTTGCAGAACTCGCGCAGAGTGAGGATGTCC
The DNA here is from genome assembly GCF_001815985.1 of Corynebacterium sp. HMSC27B11. Classification (GTDB taxonomy): domain Bacteria; phylum Actinomycetota; class Actinomycetes; order Mycobacteriales; family Mycobacteriaceae; genus Corynebacterium. The sequence goes on from NZ_KV823566.1 coordinate 21,462, forward strand.
GGGGATTCAAACCGAATGCTGCAGCGGTGGCCCGCAACCTCACCGTGCTCCGGAGCGTGGAGGAACAATTCGAAGCACTGGGTCCTATCACGGTCGACATGCTGGAGCGTCTGCAGGAGCAGCTCATCGGCGGTGAGCGGAGGATCCCTGTAGGCGTACGTGAGCAACAAAACTGGATCGGTGGCGGGGACTTCACCCCAATTGGGGCAGAGTTCGTTCCGCCCCCGCCAGAATACGTTCCGGAACTTATGGAAGACCTCGTTGAATACCTGAATAGTGCAACCCACGGTGCGCTTCTCCAGGCGGGGATTGTCCACGCACAATTCGAGACGATTCACCCGTTCGCAGATGGGAACGGCCGGGTCGGTCGAGCACTCATTCATGGGGTCCTTCAACGCCGTGGCCTCGCGCCGAAAACCCTCCTGCCCATCAGCCTCGTTCTGGGAACATGGTCGCAGCGCTACGTCGAGGGATTGACCAAGTTCCGGGAGGGGGACCTTTCCGGGTGGCTCGACCTATTCGTTGAAGCGGCTGATGTGGCAGTGGGCCAGGCAGAAGAGCTTTCGAATGAATTGAGCGCTATGGAACAGCAGTGGGCGGAGCAAGTCGATGCTGCGAGGAAGGCTAGCGGGAAGGTGCGAGAACTGCGCCGGGACTCCCTGGTGATACGCCTCTTGGAGGCTTTGCCGGAACACCCAGTGGTCACGGTGGCTACGGTCAACCGCATCTATGGGAAGGCTCCTGCGAGTGCCCGTCAAGCACTGGATTTTTTGGAGGAGGCCGGAATCTTGCGGTCAAAGTCTGTGGGTCCACAAGGACAACGTGGCTACTATGCGGACGACGTGCTCGATCTCATCACCTACGCTGACCGGAAACTCGCTAGTAGCCAATTCGATACACGGCTCGCAGAACCCCAGGGTCGAGGTGCACCAGCCCGGCCGGAGTAGTGGAACTCGCAGAGTGCAGCTTGCTTTCCTGCTGCTGAGCTGGGCGCCGGGCTGGTTCCGGGCAGGAGGGGCGAGCAGCTTCTTGGGTAACCCGAACCCGGCACGACCAGCCACGGGCTAGCCTTGGGCCATGAGCACGAACTCTGGTGTTTTCACGCTGAACGACGGCCTACCGCAAGAACTGATCGACGTCCTGACGGGCGCGCGTAACGTCGTCGTCTTCACCGGCGCGGGAATGAGTAAGGACTCCGGGCTGGACACCTTCCGCGACGCGCAGACAGGTATCTGGGAGCGCATCAACCCGCAGGATATGGCCTCCCTGGATTCTTGGGCCAAGGACCCTGACCCCATGTACGCCTGGTACCTCTGGCGCGGGCATGTCTGCCAGCAGGCAGCTCCCAACGCCGGCCACGTGGCCATCGCCGAGTGGGAGAACTCCTCCTGGGCCTCCGAGCGGGGCATCAACCTGCATGTGGTGACCCAAAACATCGACGACCTGCATGAACGGGCGGGCAGCAAGCGGATCTCGCATCTGCACGGCAGCCTCTTCAGCTACCGCTGCGCCATCTGCCACAAGCCCGCCCGTACCCCGGAGTTCCCCGATGAGCAGCTGGAGCGCGTCACCCCACCGAACTGTTCCCTGTGCGGCAACCCCGTCCGCCCGGGCGTGGTGTGGTTCGGCGAGCCGCTGCCGCACCGCGAGTGGGATGCCTCCGAGGCCGCGATGCGGGAGGCCGACCTGGTGGTCATCATCGGCACCTCGGGCGTGGTCTACCCGGCAGCGGGCCTGCCGCAGGTCGCGAAGGCCGCCGGTGCGCGCATCCTGGAGATCTCCCCGGAGCGCACCGACCTCACCCGGCTGGCGGACTGGTCGCTGCGGGCCACCGCGGCAGAGGGCGCCCCGGCGATCGTCGCGGCGGCGAATTAATCGCCGAACGCTTGCCTCGTCAGCTCGCTCCAGAAGTCACCAAAGGAGCCCTTGGAAGAGGAAGAGGACTTGCTACCGGAGCTGATGTCGTCGACGTCGAAGTCCTCGACGAAATCGGCCCAGCTCTGCGAGCCCACGTCGTAGAACTTCACGACGAGCTTGCCGTCCTCCAGCTCAACGACGTCCAGGCGCTGGCCGGTGTCACGGCCACTCTTATCACCGATCTGGACGGTGTAGCTCTTCTTGAGCTGGCTATTCTTGTACGCGTCCTTGACCTTGTCTTCGTCGAAGTTCATGGACAGGCGCATGAAGTCCTGGTCATCGACGGTGTACAGGGCCTTCGGGTCCTCAGCACCCAGGTAGCGGTCGATACCGCGGTAATCATCGTTGAGATCCAGCTCGTCGATCAGGGCATCCTGGGCCTTGATGTGGATATTCTCCCGGATCCACTTATCCGTCTTGTCCCGGTCGCGCAGCTTCAACAGTTGTTCGACCTTCTTATTCGGCGCACCCTTTCCGGTGACGTTATCGCCACCCATGCCGCCGAAGAGGCTCACGGCGGCGAAGATCAGCAGCATCACGACGGCCGTGGCGATCGCGGTGATGAGGATTGCCATCTTGGAGGAGCGGCCGAACTCCTTCTTGGTCTTCTCCACGGCGGGCGCGACCTGCTGTTGGGTCTTCGTGCCGGCCTCCTTGAAGCGCTCGCCTAGCGACGGGCCCTGCTTCTCCTGCGAGTGCTGGGCACCTGCTGCGCCAGCCATGCCCGCTGCGCCTGCGGCACCGGCAGCACCAGCTGCAACACCGGCGCCCGCTGCGTGATCGCCCGTCGGCGCAGCACCTGCGGAGAAATCCGCGGCGGCGAGCTGGCGGAGGGCGTTGACGTCCACCTCAGGCGCGTTCGGATCATCCAGGCGGGAATCGTAGGCGGTGCGCTTCTGTGGATCACCCAGGATGGAGCGGGCGATCTCCACTTCCTCGCGGCCACCGATATTGTCCAGCTCGTTGTTCTCCAGGCGTTCGGAGAGCTCGGCGCTGATCTCGTCCGGTGCCTTGGAGCGGTCGAGATTGAGAGCTTGATAAAGGTCGTAGTGGGCCATGTGCTTCCTTCCGGCCAGCATCGACGGGTTTTTCTAACAGGAATTTATCAGATCACTGGGAGCGAATGCTCCGCTCTACCGAACTTCCCCGATTGGCCTTCTACCCGCACATTTGCACTATCCGCACGAGACCATTTCGCGTGCGATACCGTGTTTCTTGTTGTGCTCCGATGAAAGGGAGCTGGACGCCACCTGAGAAGGAATCCTGACGTGAATTCGCCTAACCAGAACCAGCCATACGACTGGGGCGTGCCGTCCCAGCCAGCCAACGGGCCTGCGCAGCAGCCCGCCGGCAACGGTGCCCCGCCGCCACAGGGTCCACAGGGGCCTCACGGGGGCCCGGGTCCACAAGGGCCCGTTGGGGGTCAACCGCCGCAGGGGCAGCAAGACAAGCCCCGCAAGAACCTAAAGCCGTGGGCGTTCACCGCACTAGCCGTCCTCGTCATCGCGGCACTGGTCTACGCGGGACTGTGGATCTACCAGTCCACTCGCGGTACCGAAAAAGGGCCGTTGGGCTGGGATAACGAGCAGATCGCGAAGCACGTCTCCAAGAACAAGCTCGCCGACTGCGACCTGGGGGAAGAGTTCTGGAACTCCGTTGGCCTCAAGGACGTCCAAGTCTCCGGCGACGAGGAGACCTGCCAGGGCTGGTACGAGACCGCCGATGGTGGCGAGGTCCTTGTCACCATGGAGATCGACAGCTCGTCCTCAGGCGTCTCGGTGCCGGACGACAGCGTCTCCCTGAGCAGTGACGGTCTGCGCGGCTGGACCGCGCAGGAAAAGAGCGAGGACGGCTACCTGTCCACCGAGCCGACCGAAAAGTGCACCTACTACAGTAAGAGCGGCCTGTTCGTGGGCACCCTGTCCACTCCGGCGACGTGCGGCGCGCTGAAGCCGCTGGCCAGCCAGCTGACAAACCTGGACATTCAGGACCGCGAGGCCACCGCAAGCAAGGACCTGACGGACTTCGACTCCCCGGAGTACCTGCCGGTCAACGTCGAACCGGTCGAGGTTTCCTCCCCGCTGTGGGAGAAGCTGGGCAAGAACGTTGCCAAGACTGGGGAGGCGCAGAAGGTCAAGGACGACGGCTACTCGGGCTCAAAGATCACCGTCGACAAGATCGACGTTGACAAGGCGCAGGTCTGCGCGGACGCGACGTTCCGCCTCGGACGGGAGACTGATCGTTTCGCCTTCCAATTCCACGTCCCGGATATGCGCGTCGTGTTCCCGACGGGTAGCGCGCTCAAGCTGGACCGCGACCCGGAGCGTTTGCGCCTCAAGGAGGGGGCGACCAAGAAACTCAGCTACTGCGGCGACCTCGAGGATGCGGAGTACGTGGGTTACCGCGGGGGACAGGCCTACCTGGTCAGTGACTTGGATAGCAGCGGTGATCTTGAGGGCAGCGCCTGGAAGTTTGATCTCGCCACACAGGACTAAGGCAGCACGAACGCGGCTAACTTAGCTTCCCAGTGCCCCCGGCAATAGTTTCGCGAGCCGGGGGCATCGCGCTTTCTTGAGCTGCAGAACCAGCGCAGCGGCGTCTGCTGTGCCTTCCTCAGCCGTGCCCTTCTTGCCCGTGCGCGCGGCCACAACCTGCGTCAACGCACCGGGATGGGTGGTGCCGAGTTCGTGGAGGAAATCGTCGGGGTTGATGACTCGGTAGCTCTCCCGGGCGGGCTTCTTCGTGAAGTCCGAGGGGCGGTTGAAGCTCAGCAGCGTGGTCGCCCCGCAGGCGGTTGCGGCGGCGTGCACGTGGTAGTCGCCGGGGTCCTTCCCGCTGAAGGCCAGGTCCTTGGGGTAATGGGGGAGGACGCCGTCCATCTCGCGGCGCAGCTCCGCCATCCGCTGATCCCGCTGCGCGCCGGTGGATTGCGGTACGCGCCAGTTCATCGTGGAGCCGGTCTCCGACAGGGTTTTTAAGGACGTCACGAGCCGCAGTTCGTACCCCTCACCGACCAGTGCTGCGCGCAGGTCGAAAAGCCACCGCAGCACGGTGGTGCTGGTCAGCACGTTGGCGTCGAGAAAAACGATGTGTGGCATGGCGGGGAGGAACTGAGCGGTTCGGAGCGAATTAATCGAACATATTAGCGAATAAGGGGTGTCCTTGTCTGGCTCGTTGCTAGACTAACAGGCGAAAACTTCCGAGAGTGCGCAGGTTAGTTTGTGCGACGCACCACTACGTTCGTTGTACTTTGCACGCAGCTGGGGGTGGACGGGCGCGAGGTTCGGCGGTAATCGAACAGATTGACTTGGCTCACTGGAGCCAGAAGACTTGGACAGCGGAGTAAACCATGACTGGAAATGATGATGCAGTGCCCGCCTTCAAGGCGGAGGCTTTAACTTCGGTGGAGATCTGTGCTGGTGCAGGGGGGCAGGCGCTAGGTCTGGAGCAAGCTGGGTTTGATCATCTCGCCGCCGTTGAGATCGACCCAGATGCGGTAGAGACGTTAAGGGCAAATAGGCCTAGTTGGAACGTTCTCGCCGAAGATGTGCTGAGTTTCGATATCGAACCTTATGCCGAGAACTTGGACTTGTTCGCTGGTGGCGTGCCCTGCCCTCCATTTTCCATCGCGGGTAAGCAGCTCGGAAAGGATGATGAGCGGGACCTTTTCCCGCGGGCGCTGCAGCTGGTCAGGATCGCAAGGCCCCGAGCGGTGATGCTTGAGAATGTCCGAGGCATGGCACAGCCGCGTTTCGAGGCCTACCGCGCCGAGCTCATCGAAGAGCTGAATGACATGGGCTATACCGTGTTCTGGGAGCTGGTCATTTCCGCCGATTATGGGGTGCCGCAGCTCCGGCCACGATTTATTATGGTGGCGCTGCAGCATGAATATGCAGAATATTTTGCCTGGCCTGAGCCGGTCTCGCATCGCACTACGGTGGGAGAGGCTTTGCACCATCTGATGTCCTCTCGCGGTTGGCCAGGTGCGACCGCTTGGGCAGCAGGTGCGCAAGACATCGCCCCAACACTGGTTGGCGGAAGTAAGAAGCATGGGGGCCCGGACGTGGGGCCTTCGCGTGCGCGTGCGGCATGGAAGAGGCTGGGGGTAAAGGGCTCGTCTATCGCGGAGGAGGCTCCTGGCGCGGATTTCACCGAGGACCCGAACGAGGAGATGCCTAGGCTGACTGTCCAGATGGGTGGGGTGATCCAGGGATTTCCAGAGGACTGGAAGTGGATGGGCCGCAAAACCGCGGCGTGGAGGCAGGTCGGGAACGCTTTTCCACCGCCGGTTGCACGTGCCATCGGCGAGAGAATCGCCTCTGCGCTCAATAAGGAACCGATCCCCGATGGTTCGCTGCCTGCATTTCCGTATGGGGCGGTCCAATTGCTCGAAATGACTAGCTAGATATGAATTGCCCACGTATGAACCCAGCTGTCCTTTCGCAGGCTCGTAAAGATTTCATTCAAGAGCTCATCGATACGGGAACCTTGGCGATCTCCGATAAAGGAATCGCCTCGAATGCCGATAGGGGCAGCCGGGCTAGCCGGGTTGTTGCGTTGCACCTGGCGGAGAATCTGGGCGTGCCTGTGCGACAGAAGCTAGCGGGGCAGACGGCGGGATCGAATTTTGAGAACGCGGTCGGCACCTTTCTGCGTACAACGATTCGGTCGATGGCGGCTGTGCAGCCAGGAAACTGGTTTGTCGACGTCGTGGGCTCCTCCCATCGTGCGAGTCACGTCGCTCGCTATGAGCCTTATCTTCACCTTGGGGATCTGGCGGTCGAAATCGAAAACAAGCCAACCCTCGCCGCGGTGCTGGGGAACTCTTATTCCATCGCGCCGGACATCCTCGTCACGCGAGATGCCTATAGCGATGAAGCGTTGAACGCCGAGTTGGAGTTCGTGGATGAACAGGCTGGTTTGCTTTCTCCCATGCGCGCATCCAATACGCAGCCTTCCTCTTCTCGGTTTCTGCATGCGGTTGTCAGCTGCAAATTCACTATGCGTTCGGACCGAGCACAGAACACGCGGAGTGAGGCGCTCAACCTGATTCGCAACCGTAAGGGGCGCGCCCCGCACATCATTGCGATTACCGCGGAGCCGATGATTTCGAGGATCGCCTCCTTGGCCTTGGGCACCGGTGACATTGACATGGTGTACCACGCTGCGCTTCCTGAACTGCGCAAAGCGGTGCATGAAGCAGGTTCGGAAGACGCTAAGGAAATTCTCGAAATGCTGGTGCACGGGCGACGGTTGCGCGATATTTCCGACATGCCCCTGGATCTGATCTCCTAAAAATTCCAAGAACGCCACTAGCTGCAAGAGAGAAGCAGCACGCATGAAAGAACCCCAGCGGTAAGCCGCTGGGGTTGATTCAGCAAGGGCGCCGAGCGCCGGGACCTAGCTAGTAAAAGTCGCCGGCCGGTGCAGCGGGTTGGGGAACCGCCGGGGCCTGCACCGGCGGGTGCTGCCCAATCTCATCCGGGCTTGGGGCGTCCAATCCAGCGCCAGGCTGACCGGCATCCGGTTGACCAGCGCCCGGCTGCCCAGCGTCCGGTGCACCCGGTTGCTCTGCCCCTGGGGCTTCGGGAGCGACCTCACCGGACTCCTCAGCTCGCGCATCCGGCGCCTTGCGGGCCTTATCCTCCGAGCCCTGCGCACCGCGCGGCTTCTTGTACATCTGGTATTCGATCGCGTCCGCGAAGCGGGAGGCGAAGATGTTCGTGAAGTGGTGCTGATCGCGGTAGGCCACCAGGTTGCCGATGATCGCCGGGCACCAGCCGTCCTTACAGAAGCCATCGGTGACATCCAGCAGCGTCACGTCCAGACCCGCATAGGCCTTGAACTGCGGGTCCTCCGGCAGCAGGGAGGCGTCCTGCGGGGTGCCGCACTCCGCGTTGATCTCCTCGATCTCCTCCGGCGTCGGGCGCCAACGGTCCCGCACGCCCGGGAAGTTCCGGCCACGCTCGGTGGCGGTGCGGGTGCCGTCCACCATCTCGCCCACGCACTCGCGCAGGTTGAATGGCACCGGGTCACCCATCTCCGGCGGCTGGATGTGCCAGGCGTTATCGCGCATCAGGTAGCTGTGGATGCCGTTCTCGGTGAACAGCTTCACCAGGTCCACGTACTCCGGCGGCACCTGCTCCGGCCCATTACCCGCGATATCCGACGGGCGGGTACCGGTCATCCACACGCCCTCGGTCGGCGGGTGGGCCAGGATGTGGTCCACAACCTTCTTCGACCAGGAACGGCAGGACGGGAAGTCCGAACCATCCCACTTCGTGATATTCGCGTTGACCGGGCAGCCCATCTTCAGGATCGGCATGAACTTCACGCCCTGGCGGCGGCCCACCTCGTCGAGGGCAGGGATGAAGTGCTCGGAATGGGAACCGCCAATCACGTACACCGTCCGCTCGGAGTTCAGATCACCGTAGGCGCATTCCTCCTCGGAGCGGTTGAAGTTCCGCTTCAGGATCAGGTGATCCTCCTCGAAGCCGATCTGGCAACCATCCGGCTGCGTCGGCGGCAGCAGCGGGCCCATCTCCTCGAACGGTGGGGCCAGGGGCTGACGGGGTGGGACGAAGGCGTCGTTACTGAAGGCCAGCGCGCCAGGGTAGTTCTCGACGTTCGACGCCAGGCGCCAGAGTTCCTCGCCCTCCTCGACCTGGTTCTTCGCCACCAGCGGGGCCGCGGCGACCACACCACCGGCGATCAGGATGATCACCATCGCATAGGCGGTCTTCGGCCACACGCGGATGGCTTCCCACCAGTAGCTCGGGGTCCACAGCACGTGCGCGCGACGTGGGCGGCCGGTCTGGCGCAGTGGGCGCTCGATCAGGCGATTAGACAGCCATGCCATGACCACCGAGGCTGCGATGATGGCCACGCCGAACAATGGCTGCTCCTGGGCGTCGTAGCCCGTGTAGGAGACCAGGATGATCAGTAGCGGCCAGTGCCACAGGTACAGGGCGTAGGAGATCCGGCCCAGGAACTGCATGAAGCGGCTCTCCAGGATGCGGGTGACACCCACCGGCTTGCCGTTCTGCCCAGCCAGGATCACCATCACCGCACCCACCAGCGGGAACAGCGTGCCCGGGCCCGGGAAGGTCTGTGCGCCATCCATGATCAGGCCGGTGGAGGCGATCATGATGAGGCCCAGCCAGCCGAAGATCTGACGCACCCACGTGTTCAGCGGCGGCACGATCGGTGCCGGCGGCTTCTCGCCGTGGTCGGAACGCGGCATGATCAGCATGCCCAGCAGGCCACCCAGCCCGATCTCCCAGAAGCGGGAGAAGGAGTGGTAGTAGTTCACGGCCTGGTCCTGGCCGTGCTGGTACGTCGCGAAGGCGAAAGAAAGCACCGTGACTGCCGTGAGAATGACAGCCAAGGCCTTGCGGGAAAAACGTCGGAAAATGAGCGCGATCAGGGTGACCGCGATCAGGGATGCGACGTAGATCTGCAGCTGCGCGGACATGCTCCACAGGTGCTGGAACGGCGAGACCGTGGAGCTGGCGGTGTTGTAATCACGGCCCGAAAACGCCAGCTGCCAGTTGGTGATGTAGGCCAGCGCGCCGACCGCGTCCTTAGATAGCTGCAGGTGCTGGATCCGCGGCATGAGCAGCAGCCCGGCCGCCAACGTCGCGCCGACGACTACCGCGAGCAGCGGGAAGAGCCGCCGGATGATGCGCACGAGCGACTGAACGAATGTCAGCCCCTTCGGGTTGCGCGCATTCGCGAGCTGGGAGCCAAAGAAAAACACACCTCCCAGCAGAAGGAAGACATCCACGCCCGAGGACACCTTGCCCACGAAGACGTGGAAAATCACCACGAGGGCGATCGCGAAACCGCGCAAGCCCTCGATATCGTTACGGAATCTTTTCCCACCTGTGCTGGCCATAGCCCCTTCATGCTATCGGGTGCCGGGCCGAACTCAGAAGAAGGCTCGCTGGTGGGGTGCGAGGAAGTGTCCTGCCCAAGCCCTGCAACGTCGGTGGCAGCGGCCGGAAAATGAGTGGGAGCAAGCTGATGCGAGGGGAGTGGACGGACGCGAAGTGGTGCTAGCGGAAACGCACCTCGGCGAGCTCGATCGCCTCCGACGGATCCGGCTGCCCCTTCGCGATCTCGACGTAGCGGCCCGCGTGCTCGACCAGTCCCTGCTGTGCCTGCTCGCTCATCTCACGACGCACCTTCGCCGGTACCCCCGCCGCCAGCGACGCCGCCGGGATCTCCTGGTTTTCTAGGACGACGCCACCAGCCGCGATGAGGCTTCCGGAACCAACACGGGCACCGGAGAGGATCGTCGCTGACATGCCGACCAGGACGCCGTCGCCGATCTCGCAGCCGTGGACGAGGGCCTTATGCCCGACGGTGACGTCCGAACCGAGGACACAGGGGGAGTCGTGGTTCGCGTGCAGGACGGAGTTGTCCTGGATATTTGTGCGTTCCCCGATGCGGATCGGGCCGACGTCCCCGCGCAGGACGCAGCCGTAGAAGACGGAGGAATCGGCGCCGATCTCGACGTCGCCGATGATGGTCGCGCCGGGGGCGATATAGGCGGATTCGTGGATGCGTGGGCGAACGCCCTGGAAGGGAAGGATCAGTGGTGCGGTGCTCATGGTTTCCATCTTGCCCACTTCTTGGCCCGTGGGTGGCCATAATGGGGGCATGGCTAGCAACACTCGAACTCTGCTGATCGTGCACCACAGCCCGACGGATACGGTGCGGCCGATTGCCCGGCGGGTGGTTGAGAAGTGCCAGGAGGCTGCCGCGCAGGCCGCCGAGGCGCTGGGGGAGAGCGCGCCCCGCATCGAGGTGGTTGAGCGCCAGGCCTTGGAGCCGGATAAGGCGGAGCTCCTGGCAGCGGACGCGGTGATCTTCGGAACAACCGCGAACTTCGGCTATATCTCCGGGGCGCTGAAGCACTACTTCGACACCCTGTTTTACGAGGTCAACGAGGAAAAGAAGGGCACCCCGGTCTCCTGGTGGATCCGGGGTGGATTCGATACCACTGGGGCGGAGAAAGCGATGGATTCCATCATCGCCGGCCTGCAGTGGGAGGTGGCGGCTGAGCCTGTGGCCTTCACCGGGGACCCGGCGGAGCAGCAGGATCGGCTCGACACCATGGCGGAGGCCATGGTGGGCGCGCTGCTCAGCTAAGGGCCGGGCGGGCTTACTTCGCGTCGGAGAGGAAGTGTGCGGCTCCAGCGGATGCTGCGGTGACCGCGAGGACAGCCGGCCAGGCGCCGATCTTCTTCGCCAGCGGGTGGGAGAGGCCAAAGGCCCCGAGGTAACCGGCGGTGAGCCCAGCGGCGGTGGGCGCGCCGACCTTGGCGTTCCAGGAGCGGGCGGCGTAACCGCCGGCCGCAGCGAGAATCACGCCACCGAGCGGGCGAATCTCGGTCTCGCGGGCGGTGAGCCAGCCACCGATGAGCCCGGTGGCGATGACAGCGGCAGTGTTGACGTCCTTGGCCTTCTTCAGATTCATAGACATATCCCCAGGTTACCCGCGGACGTACCGTGGAGGGCGGAAGAAGAGATAAGCGGAACGAAGGAGCGAACAGATGGAACTGGCACGGGTCTACGACGTCGTCAAAGACAGCGGCGCACAGGGGAGCGCGCAGAGCAGCGACCAGAACAGCGGTAGCGGCGGCGAGGCAGAGGCCTGGTTCCTGGTCGACCGGCTGTGGCCACGGGGAGTATCCAAGGAGAATCTGCCCCTGACGGGCTGGCCCAAGGAACTGACTCCCTCATCGGAGCTGCGCAAGGATTTCCACTCGGGTGAGCTGAGCTTCACGGACTTCAGCAACCGCTACCGCACGGAGCTGGATGATGCGCTCGATAACGGGGAGATTGAGGACGCACTGCGGGAACTCGAGGAGGCCGGCGCCAAGCCACCCCGTTCGGATGCGAAAACCGAGCAGACCGCGAAGGACGGGGTGCTGCTGCTCTATGGCGCGAAAGACACCGAACAGAACCACGCGATCGTGCTCCTGGAGTGGCTCAACACCACGCTCCGAGAGCGGCGCGATCGCTAGAATAATTCGCCCTAGAAAAATAAACCTGGCATAAAACCGCAGGTGCTGGCAGACTGGAGGGCATGGATACATTGATTCTCGCAGCACAAGCAACCCCGGCCCTCGGATTCATCGGCTGGATCATCATCGGCGGTCTGGCGGGTTGGATCGGCTCGAAGATCATGGGCACCGACGCGCAGATGGGCGTTCTCGCCAACATCGTCGTCGGTATCGTCGGTGGCTTCATCGGCGGTTGGGTCCTCACCCTGTTCAACGTCAACTCCGGCGGCATGTTCTGGAGCTTCCTGACCTGCCTGCTCGGCGCGGTGATCCTCCTGTGGATCCTCAAGATGGTTCTGCCGAAGCGCTAAACCGCCTCCGGCACAGCCCACACCAAGGAGCCCTTCGGGGCTCCTTTTTCTTTTGCCCTAACCCGCCGCCGGGTCCTCCGGCCAGGCGTGCTTCGGGTAGCGGCCCCGCATATCTTTGCGCACCCCCTGATAAGGCCCGGCCCAGAAACTCCCCAGGTCATCGGTCACCGCCACCGGCCGCTGCGCCGGGGAAAGCAGGTGGAATTGCACCCGCCGGCCCGCGATGCGCGGGGACTCCGTGAGGCCGAACGCGTCCTGTAGCTTCGTCGCCAACACCACGGGTTCGGCGAGGATCTCGGGGGCTGGCTCGGCCTGCCCCTCGCCGGAGCTCTCCGGGACGACCTCGTCTGTAGCCTCGCTGGCCGCGTCATTCACAGCGCCATCCGCGGCGCTTCCGATCAGCACCTCCGGGTAGGTCAGCCGCCGCGTCCGCCCGCTCGGCAGCTCCAGGGACTCCGGCGCGAGCTCGTCGATTGGCTGGTCCCACGGGATCAGCCCGCGCAGCAGGCTCGCGATATCGGGCCGCCGTCCCGCCGCAATATCCGCCGCGATAAAGCTCAACAGCTCCTCCGGCAGCCCCGCCCGCAGATCCGGGTAGCCCGACGCACGTTCGAAGCCAGCGGCAGCGGCGTCGTGCAGGTACTGCATGCGTTTCACCAGCTCGCGGGCGTTCCCGCTGAGCTGGAGCATCTCCTCCAGCTGTTCCGGGCTGGCCTGCGCAATCGCGGCGGATACCGCCTCTTCCGCCTCCGCCGCGCTGGGCTTGGCTGGGGCGCTGCTCAACTCGACCGCCCCCACGACCGTCCGTTCCCGTGCCTGCACCCGCTTCTTCTCCACGCTGTAGCTCGCGGTCCTTTCCTTTACGACGCCACCGGCTGCGGCCAGGGCCAGCTCCTCGGAGATCGGCATGGCCGAGCGCAGGATCGAACCCGTCCCGGACTTCCGCGCGGACGCCGATTCGCTGCGTCCGATATCCGCCACCGCGAACCACTGCTCATTGTGCGGCGCATCCACCCCGGGCATGCCCTTCGGGATGACTGCCCCGGTGCCGCCCACGGTCAGCACCCGCTCCGACCCCGGCTCAACGCGCCGGGCGAGCAGGTCCGGCCGAGCGCAGGCGATCGTGTAGGCGATGGCGTCCTCCCCGGTCAGCGGGTCGCTGAGCTCACGTGGGGCGTGCGGCTGCAACAAGCGGACGAGCCTGCGTACCGCCGGGTCCTTCGGCGAAATATCCTTGACCGCCTCGGTCGGGGCACGTTGGGAGCTGGCGACGTCCAAAAACTGCAGCACACGGGCCACGAGCTCCACCGGGACGCGCCGGCTGGCGAGCAGGCCGCCGCGGGCGTGGCGCGGATCGAGGGGGAGCGTGACCAGTAGTTCCCCGAGCTCGGTGATGGTCCCGTCGGCGTCGATCGCCCCCAACTGGCGGAGCGTGGCAGCGGCGGCAGCGGCGTTGTTCTGGGGGAAGGGGTCCGGCAGCGCCAGACCCTCACCCATGGGTGCGCCCCAGGCGGCGACGTCCAGCAGCGCGCCGGTGAGGTCGCTGGTCTGGATCGCAGGGGCGGCAAACTCCGGCAGTCGGGCCCACTCATCCGCGCTGATTAGGCGGAACACCGTGCCCGGGCCCTCGCGGCCCGCACGACCCGCCCGCTGCACGCAGCTGGCCTGGGCGGCGGACTCCGTGACCAGAACGGACATGCCGCGGGAGGAATCGCGCCGGGACACGCGGGACAGGCAGGTATCCACGACGACGCGCACGCCCGGCACCGTGATCGAGGATTCGGCGACGTCCGTGGCGAAAATGACCCGGCGGGAGGAGTTGGCGCTGGTGGCCCCGCGCGGGTTGACGATCTCGGCCTGCTGCTTCGGCCTGAGCTGGCCGTGCAGCGCGAAGGCGGCGAGCTCGGGGGAGTCGAATTGCTGCGCGAGCAGCTCGGTGCCACGGATGGTCGGGACGAAGGCCAGGATGTCGCCTTCGGCGGTCTCCGCGAGAGCTCGGCGAACCCCGGCGGCGATGAAGGCCTCGATGGAACCGGGCTGGCCGGGGCGACTATCGCTGCGGCGGTGGGTGATGGAATCCGCGGCGGCGGCGTAGTGGATATCCAACGGGTAGATCGGGGCTGGAACGTGCACCACCGCCTCCGGTACCCCGAGCAGATTCGCGAAACGCTGGGCGTCCACCGTCGCGGACATCGCTACGACCAGCAGGTCATCGCGCAACTCCCGCAGCTGGGCGGCGATGGCGAAGACCAGGTCGGACTCGATGTGGCGTTCATGGACCTCATCCACGACGATCGCGCCCACCCCAGGCAGGTCGGGGTCTCGCAGCATGCGCCGGAGCAGCACGCCGGGGGTCACCATCTCGATCCGGGTCTGCTTGGATACGCGGGAATCTCCGCGGACCGTATATCCCACTTTTTCGCCCAGCTCGGTGCCTCGCAGCTCGGCGAGGCGGGCGGCGGCGGAGCGGGCAGCCACGCGCCGGGGCTGGGTCACGATCACGCGCTGATCAGGGGCAACCAGGTCAGCATCGGCGAGGAACTGCGGGGCCAGGGTGGTCTTGCCCGTGCCCGGCGGGGCGTGCACCACAGCCGCGCCGAACTCCGCGAGCGCGCTGAGCAGGGCCGTGCGGCCAGCGGAAAAGGGCAGATTAGGGGTGGGGGTGGTAGACATGCTGCCTATCAAATTAGCCCACGGTGGTGCGCGGTGCTGGCGGGCGCGGGAGAGGAAGAGCGCGGCCCCTTCGCCGTGAATCTGATGGGCCGACCTAGCGGACGGAGGTTCGCAGAACGCTGAACAGGCCGTCGGCGGGGCCGATGACGTCGTCGCCGAGGACGTAGAGCAACAGCGAGACCAGAATCAGGGTGACGATCGAGATCACCAGGAGGGTCGACGTCACGGTGAGCCACAGTCGTGGGGTCGGGTCCTCGCCATCGCAGTAGAAGGGGAGCGTCGCGCGGGGCGCAGGTTGATCCTGCGGTGCGGGATCGATGGGTTGGCCATCGGAGGTGAGGAAGCCGCCGAGCGCGGGGAGGGTGGCCTTGAAGGTGCCGGTATCGCGGGGCTCGTCGTCCTCGGGGTGATCCTTCGCCGGGCGGGGGCGGTTCATCGACGGTGTGTTCATCGTGGCCCTCCTTTGCTTGTCTGGCGAACTGCTCGATCACGTTTTAATGGATGCCTGCTGCTCTCTGCGCTGGCCACCGTGGGGCAGCGCGACCCAAGAAGAGGCACCCGGGGTAGGGAGCTGATTTTAGCTAGATGAATACCATTTTCGCAAGCAGCGAAGCGGGGGTAGTTTTTCGAAAGCTGCGAAAGGGAAAACCCGCTGACCAGGAGGTTTGAAAATGATTTAATTCGGCGGCGGGGCTGAATTCTGCCTTAAGCAGAGGGCGATGTCTGCTGCGCCCGCTAATGTGCACAGCGAAGTGCACGGCGAGCCGCGCGGGGCACAAGCCGCGAGCGGTGAATCAACACTTCGCACAGCCTAAACTCAAGGGGGAATTATGGATAAGCGCACATCTGACAATCATCGCCAGCCGGTCACTACCGCGCGCGGCAACATCATCGGCGCCGACGGCGTGGTTCGCCCGCCCTGGGCTATGCGCTCCGAGCTGGAGCGGGAGTATTTCGACGAGGAATGGGGCCGGCCCATCATCACGGAATCCGGCCTGCTGGAGCGGATCTGCCTCGAGGGCTTCCAGTCGGGGCTGTCGTGGGCGACGATCCTGCGCAAGCGTCGCGCTTTTAGGGATCACTTCTTTCTTTTCGACGCCACCCGCATCACGCAAATGAACGCCGAGCAGCGCGAGGCGGCCCTCGCCGACCCCGCGCTGATCCGCAACCCGCGAAAGCACGCCGCGATCTACCGCAATGCCGAGGCCACGGTGGCCCTCCGGGAGGACCCGGAGCTGCAGGAGCTACCGGAGGATCATCCAGCCCGGGAGATCCTGGGCGGGGCGGTACGCCGCCTGCCCGCGGGCCTGCCGGTGCTGATCTGGTCCTACGCCCCGGCCGAGCACCAGCCCCCAGCGCACGTAGCGGAGATGCCCTCGGAGTCAGAGGAGTCGGTGGCGATGGCCGCAGAGCTCAAGCGCCGCGGTTTCACCTTCGTGGGCCCGACGACCTGCTACGCGCTGATGCAGGCCATCGGGATGGTCGACGACCGGGTGCCGGAGCCGGACGCGGAGCAGCTCTAGAGGCGGCTCTAGAGGCGAGCGGCGAGCTCCACTGCCTGCCGGATCGCACGCTTGGCGTCCAGCTCCGCGGCGACATCCGCGCCACCAACGATGTGGACCTTCTGCTCCGCATCGTCGCTGGTGCCGTCGGCCTTGTCCGGGCGGACGGATTCCTGGCCGGTGCACAGCACAACGGTGTCGACCGGGATGACCAGCTCCTTGCGCTCCTCGCGGATGGCAGTCTCCAGGCGGGCGAGCTCCTCGGCGTCCTTGGCCTTCTTCGCCTTGGAAAGCGCCTTCTGCAGCTCCTTGATGTCCTGGGCGGGCACCGTGATGTGCAGGCCCTCGGAGTCCAGCTTCTCGTAGGTCACGCCCACGATCTGCTCCACCCCGGCCATCGCCACTGCCGCGCGGTGCACCCAGCCGGTGGTCTTGCCCAGCCCACGGCCCATGCGGGTGATCTTGCGCTGCAGCATGGTGACCTTGCGCAGCGGCTGCGGCGGGTTCGGTCGGGTCAGGTTCGCACGTACCTCCGGGTCGGTGGTTACGCCCCAGTGCTCGTTCCACTCGCGGATGGACTGTGGCTGGCCGCCCCGGTCCTCCACCAGGAACTCGGTGACGTCGTAGCCGATGCCGCCCGCGCCGATGACGGCGACATTCTTGCCGGCCTCCTTCTCACGGCTGAGCAGCTCCGCGTAGGTCATGGCGCTCACGCCATCGACCTCGCCGCGTAGTGCCTCCGCCAGGCCCGGGAACTCCGGGATGCGCGGGGTCACGCCGCTGGCCACCACGACCTCGTCGAAGCCAGCCTCCAGCAGCTCCTCTGGGGTGCGCGGGGAACCCAGGTGGATCGGCACCTCGCGCTTGGCCAGGCGGGCCTGCACGTTCTTCAGCGCCTCGACGAACTCCTCCTTGCCAGGGATGCGCATGGCCAGCTGGAACTGGCCGCCGACCTTATCGCTGGCCTCGAAGATTTCCACGTGGTGGCCGCGCTCCGCCAGGGCCTCCGCCCCGAACAGACCCGCTACACCAGCGCCGATCACGCCCACCTGCTTCGCGGTCCGGGTCGGCAGCAGCTTCAGCTCCGTCTCGTAACCCGCGCGTGGGTTGACCAGGCAAGTGGCCCGCTCATTGGTGAAGGTGTGGTCCAGGCACGCCTGGTTGCAGGCGATGCAGTGGTTGATCAGCTCTGCCTCGCCCGCGGCGGCGCGGTTGACGAACTCAGCATCCGCCAGCATCGGGCGGGCCAGGGAGACGAACTCGCCGAAGGGTTCGCCACCGGTGCGGGCCTCGCCACCCTCCGGGTTGAAGGAGCCGTCCAACAGCTGCTCGGCGACCTGCGGGGTGTTGATGCGGTTAGCGATGACCACCGGCACATCCACGACCTTGCGCAGCTCGGCGGTCGCCCAGGCGAAGGCGCCACGCGGCACGGAAGTGACGATCGTCGGAACCTGCGCCTCGTGCCAGCCGATACCCGAGCTGAACATGTCCACCCCGGCGTCCTGCAGCTGGCGGGCCAACTCGTGGATCTCCTCCTGAGTCTGGCCACCTTCGACCAGGTCCAGCACCGAGATGCGGTAGTCGATGACGAAGTCCTCAGGGACCGCGGCACGAACCGCCTTGACGATCTCGATCGGGAAGCGCATCCGCTTCTCCGCAGAACCACCCCAGTCATCGGTGCGCTGGTTCGTGCGCTCCGCGAGGAACTGATTGATCAGGTAGCCCTCGGAGCCCATGATCTGAACGCCGTCGTAGCCGGCATCCTTGGCATACTTCGCCGCCTCGCCGTAGGCCTTGATCGTCGCGCGGACCTCCTCGTCGGAGAGCTCGCGGGCCGGGAACGGGGTGATCGGGGACTGGGATGCGGAGGCGGAGACCGCCATCGGGTGGTAGCCGTAACGGCCAGCGTGCAGCAGCTGCAGGATGGCCAGCGCACCACCGGCGTGAGTGGCCTCAGTGACCTGGCGGTGGGCGTCGGCGATTTCCTGGGAGTTGAAGGGCTGACCAAAAGGCGTCAGGTTGCCCTCCAGCACGGGCGGGTAGCCACCAGTCACGATGGCTGCAACACCGCCCTCCGCGCGCTCGCGGAAGAACTCGGCCAACTTCGGGGCGTCCTCGAGCTTGTCCTCGAGGCCGGTGTGCATGGAACCCATGATCACGCGGTTGCGGAAAGTCTTGCCGCCAACCTCGAAGGGAGAGAGCATCGTTGGGTACTGGGATTCTCCCGCCGCACCAGAATCGGCGGAAGAGCTGGAAGCGTTAGTGAATGCGGGGCTTGTCATGTTGCTGATTTTGCCCTAGCAAAGTGCCGAAGATGCGCAAATGCAATAAAAAGAAAAGCAAAAACGACTCGCCCAATCCGGCACCGTAGGATGGGCAACATGCAGCAAGATTTTCCTGTCGTGCCTATCCGTGACACCGAGATCCGGCTGGGGCAGTTCCTGAAACTCGCCAACCTCGTGGAAACCGGGGGAATGGCCAAGGACGTCCTCGCCGAAGGGGCGGTGTCGGTCAACGGCGCAGCCGAAACCCGCCGCGGCAAGGCCCTGCGAGACGGCGACCAGGTGACAATCACCGACCCCGAGACCGGCACCACCCTCGGCGCAGAGGTCGGAGCGAATGGCCGTAGTGTTGCCGATAGCGAAAACCTGGCTGAAGAGGACGACCTTGGGGAGTTCTTCGATGAAGCCACTGCCGATGACGACTTCGACCCCGAAAAGTGGAGGAATCTCTAATGCCCGCTATGCAGGCGCAACCAGGCATGCCGCTGTGGCTGGACCTGGCAACCACCGATATTGATGCCGCGAAGCGCTTCTACGCCGAACTCGTGGGCTGGGAATACCGCGAGCACGGCCAGGGCTATGCCGTCGCGACGAAGAACGGCATGCCCGTCGCCGGCATCGGAGCCATCCCGGAGGAGAAGATCTCCATGTGGGGCCTGGCGCTCTACACGCCGAACGTCACGGTCGCGCACAACGCCGCCGTCAACGCCGGTGCCCGTTCCGTCCTGGAGCCGCGGGTGCTCGGGGCCCCGGAAGGGGAGGGCGCCGATGGTGAGACCGACCGCGGCGAGATGGCCGTGGTCATCGACCCCAGCGGGGCGGCCATCGGACTGAAGAATCCTGCGGATGAGCACGCGCTCTTCGCCGCGGGTGAGCCGGGCACGCCGGTATGGCACGAGCTCATGGTCGGCCAGGGCTGGGACGAGACTCTGGAGTTCTACCACGAGCTCGCTGGCTGGGATATCCGCGTCGATAAGAACTCCGACGGCAGCCGCTACGCACTCGGCGAGTTCGAGGGCGCGGCACTCGTCGGCCTCTGGGATACCCAGGAGATGCAGCTGCCCTCCATGTGGACGCTCTACCTCGGGGTCGCGGACATCGACGCTGCGGTCGATACCGCCCGCGGGCTGGGCGCCCAGATCATCCGGGAGCCCTTCGACTCCGAGTTCGGCCGGGTCGCCACCATCACCGATCCCACCGGCGCGCTGCTGAATCTCACCGAGGTCGAGGAGTACGTCCCGGACGAGACCGAGGACTTCGAGCCCGACCTCTTCGCCGACCTCTAGGCCACGTAGCTACCAGATGGTCACGCGCTGGTCCTCGGCCAGCCACATGCCATCGGCCTCGGTGACCTCCCAGGCCTGGTAGAACTCCGGGATATTCGACGCGACCACGTTGCAGCGGAACTCCGCCGGCGAGTGCGGGTCGATGGAGATGTACTGCGCGGACATCTGCGGGCGGATGGCCGTCTGCCAGACCCGCGCCCACTGCAGGAAGACGTGCTGCAGCGCCTCCCGGTACTCCGCGCTGGGGCCCTCGGGCGTCTCAACCGCCACGCCCTGGTCGCTCAGGTAGCGGCGCAGCGCGACGATGGCGATGCCCAGGCCGCCGAGGTCACCGATATTCTCGCCCAGGGTGAAGGAGCCGTTGACCTTGTGCGCGGTCTCCCCGCGCTGCTTCAGTCCGGTCGGTACGAGACCTTCGAACTGCGCGACGAGCTTGTCCGTGAGCTGCGTGAACGCCGCACGGTCCTCCTCGCTCCACCAGGAATGCAGGTTGCCGTCGCCGTCGAACTTCGAGCCCTGGTCGTCGAAACCGTGCCCGATCTCGTGGCCGATGACCGCGCCGATCGCGCCGAAATTGCTGGCGGCGTCGGCGTCCATGCTGAAGAACGGTGGGCGCAGGATCGCGGCGGGGAAGGTGATGTCGTTCATCACTGGGTTGTAGAAAGCGTTGACGGTCTGCGGGGTGGCGAACCAGGTCGCAGGATCCGTGGGCTTGCCCAGCTTGTTGATCTCGTAGTCGTGATTGAAATGGCTGGCCGCCCGCACGTTAGCCAGCAGCTCGGCCCCGCCTGGGGCGAACTCCAGCCCATCGAACTCGCGCCACTTCTCCGGGTAGCCGATCTTCGCGCTGAACTTACCCAGCTTCACCAGCGCCTTTTCGCGGGTGGCGGGGGTCATCCACTCCAGGGTGGAGATGCGCTCGCGGTAGGCCTCGATGAGGTAGTCCACCAGCTCGAGCATCTTCTCCTTATATTCCGGCGGGAAATGCTCGGCGACGAACTTCTTGCCGACCTCCTCGCCGATCGCACCCTCGACCAGACCCAGGCCGCGCTTCCAACGGGCACGCTGCTCCGTCGAACCGCTCAGGGTGCGGCCGTAGAACTCGAAACGCCGGTCGGTGAACTTCGCCGGCAGGTAAGGCGCACGGGAGTTCAGCACGCGCCAGGTCGCCCAGAGCTTCCAATCGTCCAGTGGCACGCTGCCGGCCAGCTTCGCGACGTGCTCGATGAAGCTCGGCTGGCTCACGATCACACGCTCGGCAGCCGTGCTACCAGCGGCAATGCCGGTGGCCTCGAACCACTCCGCGAAGGGGAAGCCCGTCGGCAGGTCCGCCACCGCCATCGGGTTGTGGGTCTTATCCGCATCGCGGCTGGTCACGTTATCCCAGTGACCCTCGGCAAGCGTGGTTTCGAAGCGCAGGATTGCCTCGGCGGCCTCCGCGGCGCCCGCACCCGCGTGGCTCCCAGGCAGAGCCCGCCCCTCCGCGAGGTACAGCTCCAGCATGTCCGTCGCATACTCGCGGTAAGCAGCCAGCGTGTCCTGGTGCTGCTCCTGTCGGTAGTAGGCCTCGTCCGGCAGGCCTAGCCCGGATTGCACCAGGTAGGCGCGCTCGGCATCGCCCTCGGCGTCCTTGGCGACAAAGTAGCCCGCCACGCCGCCGACGCCAGCGCGGTCCAGCTCACCCAGCTCGATGGCCAGCTCGCGAATGTCCGCGGCGGCGTTGATCCCGGCCAGGTCGGCGTCCAGCGGTGCGAGCCCGGCCGCCTCGATGCCCTCCTCATCCATAAAGGAGGAGTACAGCGCACCGATCTGGGAATCGGCGGGCTGTGTCTCGACGATGGCGCGGACGTCCTTCTCAGACTGGTCACGCAGCTGGTGGAAGGTGCCGTCGACGGCCCGGTCTGCGGGAATCTCGTGGCTGGCCAGCCACTGCCCGTTGACGTGGCGGTACAGGTCCTGAGCAGGCGAAATAGTCTCGCCCGCGGCGGCCTCGGTGATGTTATCCGGCAGTTCCGGCTGGCTGGATGTTGTCTTCTTTTCGCTCATGTTCCCCCACTGTAGTGCGCGCTGCAGACACGGCGTCGTCTTCTCTTTTTAGGACGTCACCCCGGTCGGCGACCGTGCGCCCGCCGGACCAGTGTTGGTGGACATGGGGTGTGTCTGGGGCGGGGGCTACGATGAAAAAATGGATCGGAGACAGTTGACGGCCCCGAGCGTGCCGTTCGGGAAGGCGCGGCGAAACCGCTACGTCGCCGCGGTGGGAGCAGCGGCCGTGGTGGGTCTCGCGGGGCCGGTGGCGGTGAACGCCGCGCTGAGCGCCGAGGCGCCGGCTCACTACGCGAACCCGGCGGAGGCTTTCGATGAAAACCTGATGAGTTTCGCGGACTGGCCCCTGGACTTCGGTGTGCTGCGCGACTGCGCCGCACCGATCACCGAGGATGCGATGGTCACGCCGGAGTTCTCCTGCCCTTCCTCCCAGGTGGAGGTCGTGAGCATGCTCTCAGTGAAGGACCAGGCGCTGGCGGTGGACCGGGCGATCC
This sequence comes from Corynebacterium sp. HMSC27B11, assembly GCF_001815985.1. Classification (GTDB taxonomy): domain Bacteria; phylum Actinomycetota; class Actinomycetes; order Mycobacteriales; family Mycobacteriaceae; genus Corynebacterium. The sequence goes on from NZ_KV823566.1 coordinate 44,046, forward strand.
GGGCGATTAATTTCGCGGATCTGCAGAGCATGCGACCCGTCCGGTACACGGAGACCGCACTCGAGATCGCCCCGGAGCTGAAGGAGCGCACCGGGGTGACTGACGTCTGGGTGACCGACTACTACGAGGTAGCCGCCGCCAACGACGAGGGCGAGGACGTCGACCCGTTTTCCGATGCCGACCTCAGTCGGACGGTCGGGTTCTTCCGCGAGGATGAGGGCGGGGACGGCGAGGGCACGCTCGTTAGCCTGCAGGTCACGGCCCGGGGAGTGGATAGCACGAAGGCGATGGTCAACGAGCTGCTGAAGACCGCCGAGCTGCGACCAGAGGCCGTCACCGAGGTCTCTCCACAGCAGCAGGAGGGAGGCCGATGATGCTGCCGGAACAGCAATCCCAGGGCCGCAGCAACCCTGCCGACTCGACACCGCAGAGGAGCGCCCTGCCACTGCCGATCTCCGAGGCTGGCTCCGCGCTGGGCATGTCGCCGGAGGTTGCCTCGGGTCCCCGCATTCGGCGTGGTGGGGTCTATATCTGCTTCACCCTGCTGGCGGTGCTCTGCACAGTATTGGCCATTTTCGCGCTGCTGCTTGCGACGCCGTCGGCCCCCGGGCTGCCACTGCTGGTTGCCCTTGGCATCTCCATTGCTCTGGTTGCCGTGGCCTGGTGGGGGCTCAGCCATCTGCGCTGCTACCGGGGTACGCCGCGACGATTGGTGACCATGGCGCTGTGGTGGGGTGCTAGTGCCAGCAGCGTGCTTGCGGTATTCACCGCGGCGGATGCGGCCAGCGAGATTCCGGAGAAACTTGGCCTGCCCATCCTCTCGACGGCTTTTGGTGGGGCCTGGCCGGAGGAGATCACGAAGGCCCTGGGTATCTGGATGCTGCTGTGGATCGGCCGCGATTGGTGGAACCGGCCGCACCATGGCCTGCTCGCCGGTGTGTTCGTTGGCCTCGGAATGGAGGTTTACGAGAGCTCGCTCTACGCGCTGTTCCTCGGCGTGCTGCATCCTGCCTCGGATGTGGCGGGGGCAGCTTCTGCGTACGGCATGCGGCTGCTGTTCGGTATCGGCCTGCACGCGGTATTCAGCGGCCTCGTTGGATACGGCATCGGGCGGGCGCTGTGGGGGCCGCGCGAACGGAGCCGAGCATGGCGTTGTGGGCAGGTTTTCGGCTGGGGTTTCGCCGGTTTTGCGCTGCATTTCTTGTGGAATATCAGCTGGCCGGAGCCAGCGGCACTGTTCGCGATGGCGGCCGTATGGGTCGCCGGGGTCGCCGTGCTCGCCACGTGCTTCTACCGGGAGGAGAAGGCATTGCGGCAGGTCGAGGGTGGTTTCAGCGAGCCCTAGCGGGCGCCTCGCCCTGGGTCGCGGTGCCGCCGCGACGGGCAAAAACATAGCCCCGCAATGGGGCTTTTGTTAATTACAGTGGTGTAAGATGCTGGTGATTACGTGCGATACAGGTGTGAAAAGAGTGAAAGTTGGGTACTCTATTCCACATGCGTTCACTGCCTTGGCGCCGCACGCGCCGTACCTCGACCCCTGCACGCCTCACGGCAACTGCCCTTTTGGGCACCTCTGCCACTGTCGCCGCGCTGATGGCGAGCCACGTGATCCCGGTGCCCTCCTGGGCAATCCCGGGCATCGACGTCGCCTCCCACCAGCACCCGGGCGGCGCAGCCATCGATTGGAACACCGTCGCTGCCAGCGGCCAGAAGTTCGCCTTCGTGAAGGCCACCGAGGGCACCAACTACACCAACCCCTACTACGCCTCGGATTCGGTAAAGGCCCAGCAGGCCGGCATCATCCCGGGCAGCTACCACTACGCCCGCCCGGGTTGGAACGATCCGCGCGCCGAGGCCCGGTTCTATGCCTCCGTGATCGCGACCGGCCCGCAGCCTTCCCTGCCGCCGGTCCTCGACCTCGAGGAAGATCAGGGCCTTAGCCCGGAGCAGCTGCAGCACTGGGTGCGTGAATGGATCGACGAGATCAAGCTCCAGACCGGCCGCCAGCCGATCATCTACACCTACTACTCCTTCTGGAAGCAGAAGATGGCGAACACCACGGAGTTCTCCGAGTACCCGCTGTGGCTGGCCTACTACTCGAACAGCCTGCCGGGAGACATCCCGGGCGGCTGGGACAAGGTCACCTTCTGGCAGTACAGCGGCAACGGTTCCGTCGACGGCGTGATCACCGACGTCGACCTGAACGAGTACTACGGTGACGACGCCCAGCTCCAGGCCCTCGCCGGCGACATGGCGGACAATTCCCCGGCCGGCGAGACCTCCAACCAGCTGGCAGCGACCCAGCCGATCGTCGAGAAGGAAGCTCAGATCGTCAACGAGATCGAGCACCAGACCGGCGTCAACATGCCGATCACCTCGGACTTCGTGGTCCAGCTGCTCGGCGTCGTCGGTGGTCGCGTGTCCCCGGAGACCTTCATCAACAGCGCGCTGCCACAGCTCACCGCCCCGGTGGCCGCAGCGATTTCCCAGCAGCTCGGCGTGCCGCAGGACCAGGTTGCGGAGAAGATCCAGCAGGGCCAGGAACTCCTGCCTGCACTCACCGCGCTGGCTGGTGCCCTGGGCGAGGCTCGCCAGAACGGTGGTGTGCCCACCGAGGCGATCCAGCAGCTGCTCAACATGGCGGGCCAGTCCGGTGCCCTGGGCAGCGCCGGCAGCAGCTCCAGCGTTGACCTGGGCCAGCTGCTCCGCGTGATCCAGACCGTCGGCGGCACCCAGGACTGGGCAGGCCAGCTGCAGAACGGTCAGCTCAACGTCGACCCGAACGCGCTCCAGGGTCTCCTGCGCGCCCTGAGCTAAACACCGGAGCACACCCGCTCGCCAAAGTTAAAGCCCGCGGCTCCTCTCGAGGTACGAGGAGCCGCGGGCTTCGTCGTTGCCGGGGCAGTTAACGCTTGAGGCAGCTAGTACAGCCCACCCACGTGCGCTGCCAGCCTGCCGTTCTACCGGCAGGCCAGCCGCTAACTATTCATCGTTGTACTTCATCGGGCCGTTGTACCAGAAGCCCGAGCGGGTCTTCTCTTCGACGTCCACCTCAACCGGACGCGGCTTCTCGCCCGTGGCATCCGGGAAGGTCCGCAGGCGGTCCAGCACACCCCAGTCCCGCAGCCAGTCATCCTTTAGGTAAGTCGGCAGCTCCGTGGCCTGCGTGCTCATCTGCACCAGCCCCACGGAACCACCACCGGCGTAGTCCATCACCGGGGTAAGGATGCGGCGGGCGGAGTGATCCGGCGAGATGCGGAACTCCGGCACCTCAGCCACGCCCACGTTGTGGTCGAATGGCCGCTGGCACGGGAACTGGAAAGCCGTGGCCCAGTCCAGCAGCGCCGGAGCCTCGGAACCCACGTAGTCATTCAGCGGCTCCAGCTTCGGGGCGCGGGGCGGGGTCAGCGCCAGCCATTCGGATGGGGTGAGGTTGGTATCCACCGCGACGATGCGGATCTGATCCGCCTCCTCCGGGATCCACTCCATCGGAATGCGCAGGTTGCGCCACTGCGGGGCGGTGCCGATGTCCAGCGGTAGATCCTCGCCCAGCGGCTCGAAGTCGTCCTGACCCTTGCCGGTCGACTTGCCGTACTCCACCTTGACCAGCTGCCCGTACTGGAAAACATTGTCGGAATCGTAGTGGCCGATGGTGCCCGCCGCGCTCAACGTGATCAGCGGGTGATCCTCCCGGTTCTCCGGCAGGGAGTACCACTTGGTCGTCGTCGAGGCGGAGAACTGCGGCCCCTCCTGGAAGGAACCGACCACCGGTACGCGCTGAGGATCCAGCTCGAATGGCAGACGCGCGTGCGAACCGTTCACGCCCGGCTTCGGCAGCAGGCCACCGGCGGTGCCGGAATCCTGACCACCGTCCGCAGCCTCTGCGCCACCGCTGCGGTCACCGGAGGCTGCGGCGTCGTCGTTCCGGTCATTGGACGAGGCACCAGCGGTACCGTCCGTACCCTCGCTGCTGGCCTGGCTGTCTTCCTCGCTCAGATTCGTGCCGCTGCTCGGCTGATCGCCATCCAGCTTCATCGCGGTTTCCACCGAGTTCTGGCTCACGGCATCCTCGCCACGACCATCCGGGTCGATGTGCGCCGGGATGCGGTTCGGTAGGAAGCCAGTGGAGTCCTCGGTGGTCAGGGAGTCACCGATCGGCGAACCATCGGCCACCTTGAGCAGCGAATCATTCGTATTCGTCTCCACGAGGACATCCTCGGCCAGCTGGCAGCTGTGCCCAGCCAGGGAGACGGCGTTGCCCTTGCCGATCGAGTACGCCGGCCACTGCGAGATGAAGCCCTTGCCCATCGACGCGATCGAGAACACCAGTGCCAGCATGGTCAGCGCACCGATCGGTGCCGCGGTCACCATCGTGACGCGGTACTTGCGCTTCCGGTTCGTCGTATCCGTCACCGCACCGTCATCGGTGCCATTGTCGACGTCAGCAACCTCGCCCGCGGACTGGGCGCGGGCCTTTTGCGCATCCGTGCGGTACCCCAGCAGCACGCCCCAGATCAGGGTGAGCAGGGCGATGGCCAACATCACCGTCGAGGCCTCAATGCCAGCGATCTGGATCGTCTTATCCCACCACGGAACACCGAAGCTGGAGACGTACCACCAGCCATTCGTGCCCGAGAGCGACAGCGCGAAGAGCATGAGCGTGGTGCCCAGGAAGAGCACGCGGTTGCGCGCGGAGCTCGCCGAGAAGTGCGAGGCGGCGATCGCCGCGAGTCCGATCAGGGCTGCACCAATGCCCGCGTAGACGCCAAAGTGGTGAGTCCACTTCGTCGGTGTGAAGACCATGAAGAAGGCCGTGCCGAGGATGACCAGAATCAGGCGAGCGGTGGGGGCCTTCGCTGCGCCCGGGACACGCCCGTTGCGCAGGATGGACGCCACGACCACGCCGAGGCTGAAGATCATCATCAGCACGATGAAGCGGCGCGCGAAGGAGCCGTCGGTGGACTGCTCCAGCAGTGAGGTGTAGCGCACGTATTCCTGGTACCAGGACAGCGACGGACCTCGGTCGGAGCGAACGGCGATGGCCTCGCGCACGGTGCTAAACGTCTGGTCGCCGAATACGCCGACGAGGATCGCGGTGCCCGCAGCAAGGAACGGTGCGATCTGTGCGAGCATGCCGCGAATCACCTTCCCGCGGCCCGCACCCTTCTCGGCGCCCAGCCACGGCAGGCGGCGCACCGCGATGCGGATCAGTGCGCTCAGGGAGACCAGCACCGCCGCCACGGCCATCAGGCCGGTCGGACCCGCACCCAGCGCCAGGGTGGCCAGCAGCGTACCGATCGCCGCCGGCAGCAGCCGGTGGGTGGCGATGGCTCGCTCGAAGGAGACCCAGGTCAGCAGCGAGAAGACCGCGATGATCGGCTCCGGGCGGGTGCCGTTATTGAAAGCGATGAAGAACATCAGGAAGGCCACCGCGGTGGTCCAGTGCGCCACGGCGCGCTGGTTAACCTTCACGCCCAGGCGCGGCAGCACCTCGCGGGAGAGCACCAGCCAGGTCACCGCGGAAGCCAGCAGGGCGGGAAGTCGCATCCACAGGGAGGTGGAGGAGACGTTGACCATCAGCGACAGCAGGTCGTAGAACGGCCAGCCGAAGGGGGACTCCGGCACGCCGAACCAGCGATAGTAATTGGCCATGTAGCCGGACTCGTGGCTGGCCCGGGCCATCGTCAGCAGGTAGCCATCGTCGGCGGTATTCGCGCCGATGAAGAACCAAATCAGCAGCACGGCACCTACGAAGCCGTCCACCCAGCGGGGCTTCCACCAGTCCTTCTGCATCAGGCGACCGGAGCCGGTGCGCCCGTCCAACTTGTCGATCTGGTGCAGCGCCCACAGCGAGACGACCATGAAGGCCAGGCCGAGCCACATGACGATGTTCTTCAGCAGCGTCGGAGTACTCGAGAAGCGAGAATCCACCTTGACGTCGGCCTTGAGCCCCGCATCGGCTGCGGCCTTCGCGTTGTCCGGGGTGTTCTCGAACTCGGTGTAGATGCCGGTCAGCATCGGGCGGGTATCCCGGTCGATATCGCCGGAGTACACCGCAGGGTCCAGCTCTTCGCCGTCGGTGGTGGTGCCGTCCACCCAGACCCGGGTGACCTCGGCATCCGAGGTGATGCGCAGCAGGGCATCATCGGAGAGTTCCTTGAGGTCCTTCTCCTTGAGGGAGAGCGGCACCACGTTGCGGATGATGACGTCCAGGCCGGAGTCGGTGTTACGGACGAAGAGCCCGCGCAGCGTCTCCTCCTTCGAGCCCTCCGGCACGGTGGATAGGACGTTGCTCTGGCCATCGTTGAGCTTGTCGATCTCGGAGAGCGGGATCGAAACGTCCAGGCTTTCTGGGGAGTAGCTGATCAGCGGTGCGGTGACGCTACGCAGGTCCCCGTTCTGTGGCCAGGAAAAGGAGGACTGCTCCTGGTTGACCGGCAAGAATGGAGTGGCGATGAAAAGCAAGAAGCCCAGCAAGCCGGAGACGATCGCGAGGGTCGTGATCCGACTGCTGGTGCCACTCTTCGGGGCCTGGTTCGCCTGTGGCGGCGCGGTGGGGTTCACCGAGCTTCCGGGCCCTTGATCTGGCTGTTTATTATTCTGCTGCTGCACCGTAGACACGGCTAATAACTGTACGTTACCGCCGGTCAAATGTGGACTAGTACGCGCGTGGCCTTAGTTACGCACGGCGACGGCGAACGGCCCAATCTGCGTGACATCCCAGTGCTTCTGGAACGCGCTCGCCGGGAAGTGGACGGTGCGGAAACGGACGTTCGGCTGGTTCGGGTAGATGTCATCCGCGATGAGGTAGGAGAACTCCGCTTCCTCCATCGGGGTGGCGTCGCGACCCGCCGGCCCACCTTCCTCGGCTGGCACCTCGCCACGCAGGACGAGGGCGTCTGGCGCGGTCCACCCTTCTTCCTCGGCTGCCCGATCCATCGCGGAGATGAGCTCATCTGGGTCGGTGATCTGTGTCCAGGACTCGATTTCCTCGTTGCGCCGCTCGAACTCTCCCAGCGGGTTGGCGTAGTGGGCAGTCATCGCCTGATACACGTGATAGGGGTAAAAGCTCATGAAGTGCTGCTCATCGGTGAGGATGGTCGCCCCGGAGCGCTTCCCCAGCTTTTCGGCGAGGTGCTCGTCGATCTGCGCGTAGTAGACGGTGGCGTCCGCGGGCATGCGGTCACCGCGCATGGCGTTGCCGTCGGCGTCCGTGTAGGCGGTATCGATCTTCTTCTCGTGATTCATTGGGATATCGATCGCGTAGTAGAGCGTCCCGAATGCCAGAATCGCGGCGAACACGCGCGTCACACCGCGGGACTTCGCGGGGTCCACGGTCGCCGGGTAGAACTTCGGCATCCCCACACCCCGCAGGTCGATGATCGCCAGCGCGCCGGCCACGGCAAAGAGCAGCGCGATCGGCAGCGCCACGCGGAATCCCAGCAGGGTCGTGCCGAGCAGTGGCATGGCCATGGAGGCGACCGCCCAACCGTAGGCGGTGAGGATGCCGACCAGCAGGGCGCGGGCGTCGTCCTGACGGTGGCGGGCAACCAGCCAGACCAGGCCGATCAGGGTCAGAACACCGAGCGCGGAAAGGTCGAAGAAAGGCATCATCAACGCGGTGCCATCTTCGGGGAGGTAATGCTGTGCCTTGCCCGTCGGACCGTGGGGCTGGGTGAGTAGCGCGCGCAGGTAGGGGAACCAGCCAAGCAGCGCGATGAGGATCGAGCCGACCCCCATGGCCAGCAGCTTCAGCAGTGGACGGATCCCCTTCTCTCGGATCGCAGCGGCGATGGCCATGACCACCACCGAGAGCGCAGACAGAGCGGTGAATAGCGTGTAGAGATTCGCCGACAGCCCCAGGTAGACCATGACGCCAAACAGTGCCCAGCGGGAGCCCAGCAGCGCGTGGCGGGTCATCACCATCGCGGCCGGCATTCCCACCGCGACGATGGCGGCATAGGGCTCCTCCGGCGCCACGTGGAGGGTTGCCACCGCCGTGACCAGCGCGACCGTCGCGCCCGAGGCCAGTGAGCCGGTGAGGTGGCGCCACAGGGGAACGAGCATGGAAAAAGCCGCAGCCAGGGTCATCAAAGCCCACGGCTGGTACGCGGCCCAGCCCGCCAACCCGGTCATGCGGGCGAAGAGGCCGCCGGTGAAGAACCACAGGCCAGGGTAGAAGCTCGGCATGTCCGGGTAGGCCATGTCCACCCAGCCCGGGGTGTCCGTCAGGCGGGACAGGAACTGGGTTCGGAAAGCCTGGTCGACGCTCACGCCATCCAGGTACAGGCTGGTAGCGGCCAGTGGAATACCGATGCTGGTAATCACCAGGCCGGCCGGAGCCAGGTAGAGCAGCACGCCGAGAACGCGGCGTTGCCAGTTCGACCAGCCGGGTCGAGGGTGGAGCACGTAGTACACCGACACCGCAGCGAAGAGGATCACGAGCACAGAGCCGACGCTGCTCAGCGCCTTGAGCACGTAGCTGGTGTTATACGCCGGAAGGCTCGGCCTGGACATGATGAACCAGGCCACGACCGTCGCCACTGCCGCGACCGCGCCGGTGACCAGCATGTGCACGATTGTGCGCAGCGGGCTCAGGGCATCGGGCTGCGTTTCCGCAGTGCTGAATCCAGTGACGGATGCTTGGTTGTGCTCGACGGTCGTTCCGGTGTGCATGCGTATATCAAAACACATGCACACCGAAGGGCGGATTTAACCGCGCGGGCCGCGGAGCATGATGCCGCGGATACCGCTGTGGAAACCATCGCGCAGGCCGACGCGCTGCGCCTCCGTCAGGGTGTATTCGTGAAGGGTATCGCAGGCGAACTGCAGGAGTGGGCGGTCGATCTCCGGGGGAAGGCCGCCGCCAGAGAGCAGGTGGGCGTTATCCTTCTGGGCCTCGCTCGCGGCGTTGTCGAACCACCAGACGGCGTACTGCTGGCCGATGTCGTAGGGGTTCTGCTCTCCCGCGGACGCCCAGACTTCGTTGGGGAGCGGGACGTAGCGGGAGCGCAGCTTGCGGTGGCGGGCCATCATGGATGGGTTCGGCTTCGGCTTCGGCGCTGCTTCCGGGGTGCCCTCGGTGGCTGTGGCTGGTTCCTGTGCCTGGGACTGTGCTGCCCCGCTCTGCTCAGCCGCGTTGTCCGGCGCCGCGTCGTTCGGTGCCGCAGCACCCTGAGCTGCGACGGTGTTGGGGGTCGGTTGTGCCGTCGTTTCGGCGGCCGGCTCGGACATCGCTGGTTCGGCGGAGGCAGTAGGTGCCGGACCCGGCTTGGGTCCGGGCTTCGGCGCAGACTTGGGTGCGGCGGGGTGCGCCGCGGGGCTTGGGGCGGCCGACGGGGACTCTGCCTGCTCATCCGTCGTGGTGGTTGCCGCAGCAGCGTTGGTCTGTACAGCGCTTGCCGGTGCATCCTCGGATCCTGCGGCCGTGGCCGAAGCCTGCTCGGGTGCTGCCGCGGAGGTCGGCTCCGTGGCGGTTTCGGCCGGCGCGTTGTCCCCGGCCGCGGTGTTGTTGCCCGCTTCTGCCGTGGGCTCGGTGACCTGCTTGTTGTGCTCCATATCCGGAATGACGCTCGGTCCGGACTCTTCGGGCTCTTCCGCATCGCCGAGGGGCTTGAACTCCGGGCTGGGGCTGTCCTCGCCCTGCGTTTCCCCAGGGATTGGGGTGGTGCTGGCGTTGGCGGGCAGCGGCCCCTCCAGGATCTGCAGTCGCATCGTGTCCCGGAAATCCTCGCGAGGGTCGAGGATCGTGGTCGTATCGCAGGCAAAACGCAGCTGGGAGGACATGGAGTCCCAGCCGAAGCCATAGAGGTGCACGCGAATGCCCGCATTCACGGCCTCTTCCACGCCGGGCAGCATGTCCGCGTCGCCGGAGACGAGGACGATATCCGAGACGTTGCCACGGACGGCGGCGAGCACCATATCCGCGACCAGGCGGGTGTCCACTGCCTTCTGCGTGCGCCGGTCTCCCCACTCGATGAGCTGGCCGCTGCGTAGCTGCACGCCAGGTTCGCTGCGCAGGGAACGCTGGTAGCGGTGCGGCCCTGACTCCGGGATGCCGTCGTACCAAAATTGTCGATGAATGGGCTGTTTGAGCTGATCCTGGGCGATACGGCCCAAGGTACATACGACCTCCGGAAGGTCGATTTCTAATTGCGCGCGGGCGCCGGTTTCCCAGGAGTTATAGAAGCTAGCTAGGAGATAAGAGGTATCGACGAAGATCTGCGTTCGTTCGAGCATGATGGGTCGGTTGTCCGTTTCTTTAGTTTCACAATTTTCAGTGCATTATCCATTGCGCACTGTACTTCTTGAGCGCCTGTGCGCGTGGCGCTTTCCCCTCTAGTGTGCATCAAAGAGTTGTTGTATGGTTGGTTACACAAGTAACTAACCGACTAGGTAGGGCGCGGTGTTGAACCGCAACCTGGTCGCACGGTGAACGTCAACCAAGCCCCATCGAGGGGATCGAACACGAATACAGGGAGGTGCCATGGAGGAAGCCACCACGCCGCTGTTTCAACAAGTGGCTGAGCTCGTAGCGGATGCCATTGTGGACGGCTCCCTGCCAGAGGGGGAGCGGGCACCGTCGACGAACGAGCTCGCGGCCTTCCACGCAATCAACCCGGCCACCGCCCGCAAGGGCTTGAGCCTGCTGGTGGATGCCGGGGTGCTTCAGAAACAGCGAGGTATCGGCATGTTCGTTACTGAGGGCGCGCGGGAGAAGGTCATCGCGCAACGCAAGGAGGCCTTCGCCGGCCGTTACCTGGTGCCGCTGGTCGACGAGGCCGCGAAGCTGGACATGACCGCCAGCGAGCTCCGCGAGCTGCTGGGCAGCGTCGCTGAAAGCCGGGGGCTCTATGACTGACCCCAACAACGCACCGAAACCCGCACCCCGCGGGTTACTCCAGCCGCCCATGCAGAGCACCGGAGAGCAGGCAAAACACTGCCCTTCGAGCGGCAACCAGCCCAGAGCATCACGCTAGACCGCTAAGTCGACGCATCACGCGTCCCGCCACACAGGAAGGCACAACAATGAACCACCTGAAAGAAAGCGTTGGAACGAGCATCCCGCCCCGGACTGCACCCAGCATCGAACTATCGGAGCTGACGGTCAGCTTCGGCAAGAAAACCCACCCGGCCGTCGACGGCATCAGCCAGCAGATCCCGGGCGGTCAGGTCTACGGACTGATCGGACGGAATGGAGCGGGGAAGACCACCCTGCTCCGGGCTATCGCGCAGCAGCTGAACAGCTCCGGCACGGTGACCCTGGACGGTCAGCCCATCCGCGATAACGAGTGGGCGCTGGAGCGCATCATTCTCGCCGGCCCGGACGCCACGTGGCCACAGGACCTCCCGGTGCGTAGCGTGCTGCGGGTCGCGGAACTTCGCTGGCCAACCTGGGATCAGGCCTTCGCGGAGGAGATGATCCAGGCCTTCCGCATCGATACCAGCAAGCGGTTGCGCGCGATGTCCCGCGGACAGCGTTCGGCGGTGAGCATCATCCTTGGCCTGGCAGCGCAGTGCCCGATCACCCTGCTGGACGAGCCCTATCTCGGCCTCGACGTGCAGAGTCGCGAGGCCTTCTACCAATTCCTCATGGCCGACCTGGAGCGCAATCCCCGCACGGTCATTCTGTCCACGCACCACCTCGGGGACGTTTCGCGCCTACTCGACCAGGTAATCATCATCGACGAGGGCAAGCTCCTGGAATCCGGCCCCCTCGAGACCGTTTCTGGCCGCATCCACCTGGTCTCCGGCCCCAGCCAGGCAGTGGCCGCCTTCCTTGACCAGTGGGCTGCTTCCTTGTCGGTCCCTCCTTCTTCCTTCCTTATTAAGGACGTCACCAGCACCGGTTTGCGCAGGTTGACCCTCAGCTATGATCCCGAATCGCCGGAAGCCGTGGCGGCAGAGTCGGCAGCGCAACGCGCCGGTGTCCAGCTGAAGGCCGCGGACTTGGAGCAGGCGGTGCTCGCGCTCACCGGAGAGGTGGCCGGCGATGAGTAGTAAGACGAGTGATCGGCATGCCCAGCCATTGGACGGTGGGATGAAGGTGGCGGAAAGCAAGGGGGTAGCGGGCGAGGCTTCGGCCCAGGTCCAGCGAGTGAACACCCGAGTGATGGGCCAGGTCTTCCTCTTCGCGTCGTGGCGGAGCGTGCTGTGGAGGGTGCTCCTCGTAGTTCTCATGAGCTTCCTCGCGATCGTTGGCGAGGCGGAACACCGGCCAATGAACTTCTTTTATGCCATCTTCCTGGGCGGTGCTGTGGGAAGCGTGCACTTGGTATTCCAGCCGAAGGGCGAAGAACTGCGGGCGTTCGGGCTGACCACGGCGCAGATCCGCCGACTAGCGGCAGCTATGTGGGGGATGGCGCTGCCGGCCTCGGCGCTTTATCTCCTCATTGTCGTGGTGTTTTCTCGGACCGCTAACGGCATGCTGACCTCGGGAAAGCTTCTGCTCTCCTGCCTTGTGGGTTATTTGCTTCTTCTCGCTTATGCCGTCTATCGGGGCTGGAGTGCGCAGGTGGAGATTCGCAATGACGCGGTGGGCGAGCAGAACATCCTGGTCCGAGCGGAGAAGGCGAAAACGCGGAAGGTTGCGTCGAGCTCTGAAGGTGGAGCCGTTACCCCGGCAGGCTCGAATGCGGAGGACTTGAGCCGCGAAGAGCGGGTGGCTTTCGAAGCAGACACGGCACTCGACGCGGCGGTGATCCAACCACTGCGCCTGCTGGGGCGCACCCTGGCGAAATGGGAGTGCGGTATCGCCTTGGCTCTTGGCCTCGTGTTGGCATTCTGGCCCTGGGCGGCGGATACGATCGGCGCCTACCTAGGGATCGCACTTGTTGGCGCCCTCATCGGGAGCAGGTGGCTGCTCACTGCGTACGGGCTGCCAAAAAACTATGTTCAATGGTTGGCCTTTGGCGGAAGTAGGCGGGCATGGCGTAAAGCTGCGCTGGTGGGCACTGTTAGGACCAGCTGGTCGGTGCCCTTGGTCATGGTCCTAGTCGGTTATCCCGCGTTGCTGAATAGTGAGAGCACGCTCCGGGAGCAGTTCAGCGGAACAGAGATTCTGGCGGGTGCGCCGATGCTGGGGCTGATCGTGCTCTTCCTCATTCTGGGCACCACGTTGTTAACTGCACTCGCCACGCTGCGGTGGCCAAAGGCCGGTGCGCTGACGCTTGGGGGTTTCCTCGCCTACGGCATGGCAATGGTGACGGTGCTCTGTTTCCAGTTGTTCTTCACTGGAGACGTTGATCCGTTACCGAGAGTGGCCATTGGTGTCCTTATCTCTGCGTTCTATGTGGCGATAGCGGTGTGGGTCTTCTACGCCCGCATCATCAAGCAGGATGCTCGGAACGCCGGCCACATTCAGACTTTGGTTGAATAGCGTCCGTGCGCACAGAGAAACCCCAGTTCAAAAACGATATTGAGCTGGGGTTTTGTGTTTGTTGTGGGCGGTGTGTAGATTATTGATCTGCAAGCGAGGCCGACAGGCCCGGTGCGCACGGGGGAATCAAGATCCTTAACGGGTTTTGCTTCTGTGTTTGCATCTGGTTCTTGGATGGTGTAGCTTAGCAATCCTGCAAGATCGCCGGTTATTACCGGGTGGTTGGATTTCCCTTCGGTCTTGTTTCTTGTCACCGAGTGTGTGAACGCCAAGGATCGTGAGTTTTTCTCCGGTTTGCTTCTGGTTCATGTGGGTGATAAGCTCGGAATCCGCCTCAACGTGAAGCACCACAGTGTTGTGGTTGTGGAGTGTTGTGTGCATATGTTGTTTGAGAACTCAATAGCGTGATGAACCAAGCAGATCAACGGTTCTGATGCCACTTTGTGTGGTTGTTGGGATTGTTTGATTTTTTATACATGACTTGGAACATGATGATGCAGTCTGCTCTGACGCGCCACCGATTCTATGGTGGTGGGGAGTGGTTGATACGTGGGTGTTGTTCATGCCACCGACTGTCGCTTGATGCACTGTTTAGTGTGTTTCGGGGGCTTTGCGAAAAAGTCCTTGATGCAGGTGTCTACACAATTGTTTGTTGTGTAGTGATGGTCGTTAAAAATTGTGGCATAACCAGCTCGACGCACTATTTTTTGTGGTGTGTGGTGATTGGTTGTGAATACGCCT
>NZ_KV823567.1:0-47861 GCF_001815985.1 Corynebacterium sp. HMSC27B11
TTCCGAACCAGAACACCATCTACGAGCCTGGCTACGAAGATGGTTCGGGTAAGCCTGGTGACGACGTCAAGATCGACAAGCCTGAGTTCAAGGACAAGGACGGCAACCCGACCGAGGCTCCTGACGGGACGACCTTCAAGCCTGGTGATGATGCTCCTGAGGGTGTCAAGGTAGACGAGAACACTGGTGAGATCACGGTGACCGTCCCTGAGGATGCGACCCCGGGTGACAAGATCACTGTTCCGGTTGAGGTGACTTACCCGGATGGTTCGAAGGACAACGTCGACGTCACCATCACGGTTGAACAGCCGGACGCGGTTGACCCGCAGAAGTACCCGGAGGATACCGAGGTCGAGCAGGGCGGATCTGAGAAGATCACCCCGACCACCGACGTTCCAGAAGGCCACACCCCGAAGCTGGTCGGTCAGGACGGTAACCCGGCCGACAAGGTCGTCGTCGAGGACGAAAACGGCAAGATCACTGTCGAGATCGACGAGAACGGCGTCATCACCGTGACCCCGGATGAGAAGGCAACCCCGGGTGACTACAAGGTTCCGGTTGTTAACGTCGACGAGAATGGTGACCCGATCGAGGGCACCGAGCAGCAGGTTCCGGTCAAGGTGACCGAGAAGGGTGGCGACCAGGGCGACGAGGGCAACAACACCGGCGACGATGCCGTGAAGTACACCCCGACCTGGAAGAACGCCACGACCAAGCCGAACGTCCCGGTTGACGTGAAGAACGAGCGCCCGGACCAGCTGCCAGAGGGCTCCACGGTTGAGGCCAAGTCTGACAAGGGCTGGACCGTCACCACGGCTCCGGATGGCACCATCACAGTGACCCCGCCGGCTGAGGCACAGCAGGGCGATAAGTCCGAGATCGCTGTCACGGTGACCTACCCGGATGGCTCGAAGGATAACGAGACCTTCACCGTCACCGTTGAGACCGACCCGAGCTGGGAGGACGGCAAGACCACCCCAGACCAGCCGATCGTGATCCCGAACGACGGCGGCCCGGTCAAGCCGGACACCACGGTTGAGACCGAGGGCCCGGGCAAGGCTGAAATCGACGACAACGGCAACATCACCGTGACCCCGAATGAGGATGCGAAGCCGGGCGAGAAGGTCGTTGTTGTGGTCAAGGATCCTGAGGGTAACGAGATCGACCGCGTGACGGTGGAGATTGTTGAGAACCCTGAGGATGTGACTCCGACCAACCCGAACGACAAGCCGAAGGGTAACCAGGCTGACCAGGTGACCCCGGACTGGGAGAACCAGACCGTCAAGCCAGGTGGCACCGTGGATGTCCCGAACAAGGGCGACAAGCTGCCTGAGGGCTCGAAGATCGAGACTGAGGTCAGCAAGGATGGCTGGACCGTTGAGGCTGACCCGAAGACCGGCGAGCTGAAGGTCACCGCTCCGGAGGGCGCGAAGCACGGCGACAAGGTCACCGTCACGGTGACTGTCACCTACCCGGATGGGTCCACGGACACGGAGAAGTTCACTGTGACGGTTGTTGAGGAGAAGGGTGACCAGGGTGGCGGCAAGAAGCCGGGTGGCTCCTCTGACCTCCCTGACGGCCTGATCCCGGGCCTGATCGGTGGTGGCATCATCGGTGGCCTCATCGGTAGCCACCTGGGCTCCTCCCACGGTTCTTCCCACGGCTCCTCCACCCCGGGCCACGGTGCTGGTGCCGGCAAGGCTCCTGCGGACAAGGGTGCTCAGCAGGGTTCTGGCAACCAGGGTGCTAACGCTGGCGGCCAGTCCGGCAAGGTCGGCCCTCTGGGCGGTAATTCTGGCGCACAGTCTGGTGCTTCCAGCTCCAGCGCTGACCGTCAGGGTTCCCTGGCTGTGACCGGTGTGTCCGGTGTGGCGATCATGCTGGGTGCTGCTGCGATGGCTCTGGCCATCGGTGGCGCACTGCTGGCAGGCCGTCGCCGCCGCGAAAACTAAATAACACCCTCGGCTTCAGGTGAGGGCCGGCGAAAGCTGGTCCCCCTGTAGGCCGGAAGGGCAGTGCGCTGTAGCGCATCACCGCCACTAGGCGGATAGAAGGCTCCCAGACCACATGAACTGCATTGTTCGCGCGGCCCCGGGAGCCTTTTCCCATCCCCAACCCTGCGCACCTACCCGCCCCGGCCCGCCACTAACACTCACACCCACTCCCCCAGCCACCCCACCCAACCCCAGCGTCCACCCAGCTACACTGCAGGCATGGCAACCCCCGAGTTCATCCTCAACCTGCGTGAAAAAATCGGCAACGACCCGCTCTGGCTCCCCGGCATCACCGCGATCGTCCTCAAAGAAGTCCCGCCCGAAGCCCCACTCTGGGAAGTCCCGAAAGTCCTGCTCGTCAAACGCGCCGACAACGGCGAATGGACGCCCGTCTGCGGCATCGTCGACCCCGGCGAGGAACCCCACGTCGCCGCCATCCGCGAAGTCAAAGAAGAAACCGGCCTATACGTCACCGTCGCCGCCCTCCTCGGCGTCGGCGCCACCGACCAGGTCACCTACCCCAACGGGGACCAGACCGCATACATGGATACCGCGATGCGGTGCGTCCTCACCGATAAGGACGCCAACCCCCTCGACCCCACACTCCCCGACTATGATTCACTCGCTGAACCCATCGTCGGCGACGAAGAATCCACCGACGTTGGCTGGTTCTCCGTGGCCCAACTGCCCCCGATGAAGCCGCGCTTCCGCCTCATCATCGCGGACGCCGTCGCGCAGCTGAAGCATCCGCAGGGCTTCCGGCCCCGCATCGGCTACTTCAAGCGCAGCTAGGACCGCTGCGAGGCCGGCGCTACCAGGTCGTGGCACGCTCCGGGGCCTCCTCATACTTCGCGGCGTAGCTGGAGGCCCGGAAGGAACAAATAATCAGCTGCACCTGGTGGAAGATCATCAGCGGCAGGATCATCATCCCCAAACTTCCCCCGCCGAACATCACCGCAGCCATCGGCAAACCAGAGGCCAGCGACTTCTTCGTGCCCGCGAACTGGATCGCCACCTGATCCTCATAGTTAAAACCCAGCTTCCGGGCCGCGAACGAGGAGGCCGAGAGCATCAGGTACACCAGCACCACCGAGCCCAGCACCAGGCCAACCACGCTCACCCAACTGATCGTCGACCAGATCCCGTCCACAATCCCCTCAGAGAAGGACACATACACCACCAGGCCGATGGAGATCTGGTCCACCTTCTTCGTCGCCTTCGAGGCCGCGAAATCCTTCACCCACGGCCGCAACAGCTGACCCACCACAAAGGGCAAGAACAGCTGCAGGCCGATCTTGTAGAAGGTGCTGGCGTCGATATGGAAACCACCCTCCGCGGTGGACATCAACAACAGCACCAGCAGCGGGGTGAGCACCACACCCAGCAGGCTGGAGGCACTCGCCGCCACAATCGAGGCAGCCACATTACCCCGGGCGATCGAGGTAAACGCCACCGAGGACTGCACCGTGGAGGGCACCAACGTCAAAAACAAAATGCCCAGGTACAACTCCTGCCCGATCAGCCCGGACAGTGGCCGCAGCGCCACGCCGATCAGCGGGAAGATCGCGAAGGTGAAAGCGATGATCAGCAGGTGCAGCCGCCAGTGCATCAAGCCCTCCAGCGCCTCCCTCGGGTGCAGGCGCGCACCGTAGAGGAAGAAGAGGAAGGCGATGGCGATGGTCACCACCCAGTTGCCGATCTCCGCGCCCTGCCCACGCAGCGGCACGATCACCGCCGCGATCACCGCGAGCACGATCAACACAATCAAAAAGTCCGGGCGGTAGCCCAGAATCTTCTGCAGGACCGTCTGCTTCTGCGGGGCGGGGTTATCGGCGCTCATTCTTGGCATTGTAGCCCGCATCACAGGCCCGTCAGCCATGGGGAGAATTGCACCCCGCGGGCAGCTTTAAAACTTTTTCACAAATATAGAATACACAGAGGGTTTCGTCGGGTTAACTAACCACCATGATGAATAACCCAGGGGACCGCAGCACCGGCACGGCACCAGGCCGCGCACCACAGAACCCGTCCGCAGGACCGCAGGGTACGGCAGGCACCGCGACCGCCGCCACCACGCCCGCCGCAGGCACCACACCCGTGACCGCAGAAAGAATCGACCCGACCGCCGCGGCGCAAGAAACCTACGACGTCATCATCATCGGCGCCGGCACCTCCGGGCTCAACATCGCTCGCGAACTCGCCGCCGCTGGGCTGACCGTCCTCGGCCTGGAAGCCGGCAAGCGCTACGACCGGCACACCTACCCACGCACCGAGATCGACTCCAGCTCCCAGCTCTTCTGGGGCGGCGGCGTGGAACTGACCACCGACGCCGGCCTCGGCCTGCTCCGCCCCAAGGTTGTCGGCGGCGGGTCCATCGTCAACCAGGCCCTCATGGACCGCTTCGACGACGTCGCCTTCTCCTCCTGGCGCGACCAGTCCGGCGTCTCCTGGCTCAACGAGGACCACCTCGCCGACTACTACGAGCGCGCCGAGGGAAACATGAGCCTCAAGAACGTGCCCGAAGAGTGGCGCAACAACAACGCCAAGAACTTCGCGGACGGCTTCGACGCCAACGGCTACCGCTACGCCCCACTGCGTCGCGGTGAGGCCGACTGCCGCTTCGAGGACGGCAACTGCTGCGTGGAGTGCCTCAGCGGCTGCGGCATCGATTCCAAGCAATCCACCGCCGTCACCGCCCTGCCAGCAGCAGAAAAGCACGGCTTCCACCTCATCGACTGCGCCGAAGCACGCACCATCACCGAGCACCCCGACCGCGTCACCGTCACCACCCGCGTGCCTGCGGACAACACCCCGAAGGGTCGCCGCGGCTTCGGCAAACCCACCTACTTCGAACCCCACGTGGAGCGCACCTTCACCGCCCGGCGCGTCGTGCTGGCCTCCGGGGCGATCGGTAACACCGCCCTGCTGCTGCGCAGCGGCTACGGAAAGCAACTGCCGGGCCTGGGCAAGAACTTCTTCACCCACCCGCAGTACATGAACCTGGGCCGCTACGCCGAGGACGTCCGCGCCTTCGCCGGCCCCCTGCAGAACTACAAGTCCGACGACCCGAGCTTCCGCCGCCAGGGCTTCAAGCTGGAGAACGTCTTCGCAGGCCCCGGCAACATCGCCCTTCTGCTGCCCGGCTTCGGCGCCCGCCACGCGGAGATCATGCAGGACTTCCCGCGCCTGGGCTGCATCGAGGTCTGCGTGCGCGACACCAACCCCGGCGAAATCACCATCAACCGCAAGGGCAACCCGGTGATCAAGAAGAAGCTCAACCGGGAGGACGCCCGCCGCCGCGACGCCGGCATGGCCGCCATCCGCAACATCTTCAACGCCACCGGTGCGGAGGAAATCCTCTACGGCCAGTTCGGCATCGGCCTGCACCTCATGGGCGGGCTCGGGATGGGCGCGAGCGCCAAGCAGGGAGTGGTCTCCCCCGAGTTCACCCTCTACGGCAGCCAGCGCATCCACGCCGCGGACTCCTCGATCTTCCCGAACGCGCCGGGCATCAACCCCGCACTCACGATCGCCGCCCTGTCCCTCAAGGCCGCCGAGCAGATCATCGCCGCGAGCTAAGGAAGGAAGAAAGCAGACATGACCAGCAATAACCTCAACCCCCGCTCCACCGAGCTGCTCACCGCCACGCAGATGAAGGGCCTGCTGCGCCTGGGCGACGTCGTCATCCCCGGCGTCCCGGCCCGCAAGGCCGCGTCCGGACGCGCAGGGTCCCCGACCGCAGCGTCCGGTGGCGCGACGTCCGTGCCCCTGACGTCTGGAGGCGGGGCGCTACCGTCCTTCTCCGAGTCCGGATGCGCCGCCGGCATCGACCGCATGCTCTCCTACATGTACGACGACGACCGCACCGCCTTCCTCGTCCTCGCCACCGTCTGCGCCTACGCGCCCACTCCCCTGGTCCGCCTGATCGTGGCGATGGCCAACGCGAATGCCAAGTTCCCCGAGCCACTCGCCGGGCTGATGCGCATGGCCAACCTTGGTATCAAGGGTGTCGTCCACAGCCTCTACTATTCCAACCTCGGGGTACGCCTTGGCGAAGAACTCACCGACTCCCCACTGCTTGCCCGGGGCACCAACCCCAACCAGCTGCCCAATATCCACCAGGCCATCGGCTACGAGACCACCATCAACCAGGAGGCCTACGAGGCCGCCCTCGCCGCCGCCGACGCGCAGAACCCACGCGACTAACCCGCGCTCAGCAACCACAAGGAGCACACACCATGGCAACACAGATCCCAGAATCCGAATACGCCCAGGTCGAGGGCGTCGTCGAACGAGCACGCGAAGCACAGAAATCCATTCGCGCCTTGAGCGTCGAGGAACGCCTCGAACACCTTCGCCTCCTGCGCGGCGCGATCGTCAACCGCACCGAGGAGATCGTCGACCGCGTCCGGGAGGAAACCGGAAAGTCCCGCAGCGACATCCTGATGTCCGAAATGTTCGGCGCGCTGGACGTCATCAGCTGGCACGAGAAGAACGCCGCGAAGGTCCTGGCCCCGCAGAAGGTCGAGACCCCGCTGACGATGATGGGTAAGAAGTCCGAGATCTGGTACGAACCACTCGGCGTGGCCTTCGTCATCGCGCCCTGGAACTACCCCTTCTTCCAGGCGATTGTGCCGATCGTCGCCGCGCTCGCTGCCGGCAACGCGGTCGTCTACAAGCCCTCCGAGCACACCCCACTGGCCGGGCTGATCGAATCCCTCATGGAGGAAGCCGCCATCGCCCCGAACTGGGTGCAGGTGGTCTACGGCGACGGTGCCGTGGGCGCGGAGGTCATCGACCAGCACCCCGACCTCGTCATGTTCACCGGCTCGTGCGCGACCGGCCGGAAGATCATGAAGCAGTGCTCCGACATGCTCATTCCCGTCGAGCTCGAGCTCGGTGGCAAGGACCCCATGATCGTTTTCGAGGACGTCGACATCCCCCGCACCGCCGCCGGGGCACTGTTCGGTGGTCTGACGGCGACCGGGCAGTCCTGCACCTCCGTGGAGCGGCTCTACGTCCACGAGAGCATCAAGGAGGAGTTCGTCGCCGAGCTGGTCCGGCAAGCCCGGCTGCTCACGCAGGCGGACACGGACGCCCGCAACAACGACCTGGGCCGCATGACCGTCGACTTCCAGATCGAGCGGGTCAACGAGCAGGTTCAGGACGCTGTTTCACGTGGTGCGCGGCAGCTCACCGGGCAGGACTGGGACGGCCGTTCCGCGCTGATCCCGCCGATCCTGCTGGTCGATGTGCCGGAGGACGCGCTGGTTGTCACGGAGGAGACCTTCGGCCCGGTGATCCCGGTGCTGAGCTTCAGCTCGGAGCGGGAGGTCATCGACCGGGCGAATGACACGCCCTTCGGGCTGACCGGGTCTGTGTGGAGCGCCGACATGGACCGGGCGCGCCGGGTGGCCGGGGCGCTGCGCATCGGCGGGGTGTCCATCAACAACGTCATGGCCACGGAGTCCACCCCGGCGCTGCCGTTTGGTGGTGTGGGCGATTCCGGCATGGGCCGCCACAAGGGCGCCGAGGGTCTGCGCGCCTGGTGTAACCCGAAGTCCGTCATCGTGGACAAGGACGGCTCGCAGGGCGCTGGCCTGGAAGCGAACTGGTACCCGTACACGGAGAAGAAGTACGAGAAGTTCAGCAAGATGCTGCAGGCCTACTTCGCGGAGCAGCCTGCCCCGGTGAAGCTCGCGAAGTTCGGGCTGCTGGGGACCTCGCTGGAGTCCTACGCGCAGAAGGCGCTGGACGAGCGCGAGAAGTAGGGCGCTGGCCCGTGGGGCACAAACCCCAGGGCCGGGTGAAGTAGGAAATTAGTCCCCCGGGCGGGGCTGGGTGAGTGGGGTGTTGGCCCGGGTGCTAGCCCCGGGCGGGCGGGAAGCGGTGCGCTGACCCGGGGGCGCTGACCCCCTACGGAAGCGGATAGCTAGCCCCCGGGCGGGAGGCCCCCACGCCTCCCGCTGCGAGCGCCCCCGCGCTCTCCCCCGCTCCCCATCAACCCTTTCGGATGCTTAAGCCGTGGCGCTTTCCTGCGCTGCGGCTTCTTGTTCTGCCGTGGTGCTCTTCGGGATGAACAGGCTGGTCAGCGCAGCCAGACCCAGGATGATGCCACCCACCAGGAAGGCCGTGGTGTAGCCCGCGGCGGAGTCCGAACCCTCTGGGGAACCCACCACCTGGAACACCGGCAGCACCGCGAAGGAGATGCCCGCACCCAGGTTGAAGGCCGCGGAGTTCATACCCGGCAGGAAGCCCTGGTTATCCTGCGGCGAATTCACCACACCCAGGTTGTTCAGCACGATATTGCCGATACCCGCATAGGTCACGCCCAGCAGGATCACGCCCACGATCAGCACGATCTTCGAGCGCGTGCCCACGAACGCCAGCAGGAACAGCAGCAGCATGGACGCGATATTGGACAGGCGCAGCAGGTTCGCATAGCCCACCTTCGGCGCCAGGCGACCAGCGAACGGGCCCACCGCCCAACCGACCAGTGCGTACGGGGTCAGGAGCAGCAGGGACGCCATCGTCGCCCGCATGCCGAAACCGGCCTCCGCGTTCTGAGCCAGGGACGGTGCCACACCGTTGACGGCAGCGAACACGCCCGTCATCGTCAGAACGGTGGTCAGCAGCAGACCCCAGGTCTCGCGGCGGCGCAGGTACTTCGGGGCGACCAGCGGGGCCGCTCCAGCGGTGTTCTCCTGGCGGGTCTCCCAGCGCCAGAAGATGGCGAACACGATCAGACCAGCAGCGACCAGGCCGATGACGTAGAACCAATCCGCGGCGGCACCCTTGCCGGCCTCGTTCGCGGCCAGCGTGATGGACAGCACGGAGACGACCAGGACGGCCGCGCCGATCCAGTCCATGCGGACGTTATCGGAAGGCTTGGACTCCGGCGCGAACATCGCGACCACTACGGTGGCGACCGCGCCGACGGTGAAGATCAGCCAGAACACAGAGCGGAAGCCCCAGTGCTCAGCCATCCAGCCGGAGAGCAGGACGTCGATACCCGCAACACCACCGTTGATCGCGGCGATCAGGCCCATCAACGTGCCGAGGCGAACCTCGTCCTTAACCTGGCTGCGCAGGATGATCAGCGTCATCGGGATGGTCGGGCCGGAAATGCCCTGCAGCGCGCGGGCGAGCATCAGGATGCCGATGTTCGGGGCGAGGGCGGCGAGCAGGCCACCCAGGGACATCACGGCCAGCATGATGACGAGGATGCGGCGGCGTCCCACGATGTCCGAGAGGCGTGGGAGGAACAGGCCGCACATCGCGCCACCGGTGAAGAACGCGGTCTGGGTGAGGCCGACCGCGGATTCGTCGGTGTTGAGCTCGGTGGCCATCGTGCGCAGCACCGGGGAGAGCATCGAGGCGTTGAGCTGGAATGCCACCGCCGCGGTGATGAGCACGAACATGAGCAGTGGCAGGCCACCCTTGCGCGAATCCACCGGGTCGATGACCGGGGTCGCGGCGGCGGGGTTGTTGGGCCCGCCTGAGCGGGGCGTAGTTGCGTTCATACTTGCAGGATAAGCGGGTGATTCGTGCGAGTCCACACTTTTTCCTGTGATGTTGGCTGCACGCCCCGGCGGGCCCAGTGCGCGTCTATTGCCGGTCTATTGTGCGTTTTGCAGAGTTTGATGTCGGAAATTCGTCCAAAAGCGACATCAAACTCTGCAAAACGTGAAGGAGGGGGCGTGCCCCGCTCCCCCGCCCCCGCTCCCGGCGCTAGCTGCGGAAGTCGGTGTCGCCGATGCGGGTCAGCGCATCAACCAGCAGATCCCAGAAGCGATCCACGTCCACGTCCACGCCGACGCGGTGGCGCACCGGCTCCACGTGCTCGCCATAGGTATCCATGCCCGCGCAGGCGTAATCATCCGTGCGGCACAGCGCGGAAGGATCGCCCGGCTGCTCAGCCGTCTGATCCTGCGCGCCCCAGGTGCGCCGCAGGTCAACCACGGTCATGCCGCGGGTGTGCTCACCCTTGGTCTCCACGACGACCGGGGCCGCCACGGTGCGCAGCACCTCCGGGTCAGCCACCGCCGCAACGGCCAGCGGGTCGTGCATCGGCGGCCCCGGGTAGCGGCGCTCCTTCATGTACGCGCCGCCGAAGAATTCCACGAGCTCCGCGATGAACTGCGCGACGTCCGTGCCCACGGCCTTGAGCTGCGCCATGCGGGACGGAACCGCGAGCACCTTGTGGGTGACGTCCAAACCAACCATCGTGACCGGCCATTCCGCGTCGAAGACGATCGCGGCGGCCTCCGGGTCCGCGAGGATGTTGAACTCCGCGGACGGAGTCATGTTGCCGGTGTGGTGCCCGCCGCCCATCAGCGTCACACCCGCCACGCGGGAGACGAGCTCCGGGTAGCGGCGCGCGAACAGTCCAATGTTGGTCAGCGCGCCCGTCGGCACGAGCGTGACGGTGCCCGGCTCCTCGCGCTCAATGACCTGCGCGATCAGGTCGACGGCGTGGGTGTCCTCCAGCTCCACGCCAGCCTCCGGCAGCTGCGGGCCGTCGAGGCCGGATTCGCCGTGGATCTCATCCGGGATCAGCTGCGGCCCGACGAGCGGACGGTGCGCACCAGCGGCGAAGGGCACGCCGGTGATCCCGCCGACGCGGGCCAGCGCCTGCGCGTTCTTGGTGACCTTCTCGAGGGTCTGGTTACCCGCGACGGTCGTGACCGCGAGCAGCTCGAGGTTCGGGTTTCCCCAGGCCAGGAGCATGGCGATGGCGTCGTCGTGGCCGGGGTCGCAGTCGAGGATGATCTTACGAGGCTGGGTGTTGTTGGCTGCAGAAGTGCTCATACCTCAAGTGTGCCACGCGCACCTGGGAGAACGCGGTGCGAAAGCTAGGATATTGCTCACGCACTTTCACACCTCGCGCATACTCCGCGCCCGACCCTAGGAAGCCCCCTTGTTCGCAACGATCGCCCAGGCTGTTGGCCTTTTCGCCGTGACGAATATCGCCGACATCATCGTCCTCTCGCTGCGCTCACTGTATTAAGGACTGAGGGAGTTGACGATGCATTTATTTGAAGAGGAGCTCAACGTTAGGTGTTCCCCACAAAGGTTTAGCGTAATCAAGTCACGGTTACTGAGGGCGTTGAAAGATAGTCCCATGGTAATGGAAATAATTGACTGCGTTCAAGGGGTTGACCGAGAGAATGAATATAATTTAGAGCTTCCGACGGGGGATGATGGAAGAAGTCCGGATGCGACTGAGGTTAATACGGTCGCTATCTCATTCAGCGCGAGTGCCAATGTTTCAGATTTAGATGAACTGAGTGACGAAGTATATAGCTGCGTGCTGTATGCGCTGAATAATTCTCAGACATTAGATTTTTTCAGCCTATTATCTCCCCTTGAAGATAAAAGTGATTTAGGCGGTTAGATCGGCATTCTGCTTTGAGTATTTGGGGTAAGCAGATGGCGATTGGGATTGATTGGCTGTCGTCGCCGGTGCGGGTGCCTTCCTGCCGCCCAGCACGATCCCCTATTTCGGTCTGATTCCGCTGGTCGATGGCCTGAAGGCTGCATGGAAGGCCTGGGCGTGGTGATCCTAGTCCAGGGGAACGCTTTCGGCCTCTAGCTGCGGTTTTCCTGTTCCGCCGCCAGGTCGCGGATCTCTGCTTCCGTCGCGTACGACGCCGCCGCGCCGGCCTTTTGGGTCGCCAAGGACCCGGCCGCAACAGCCACGCGGGTGGCGTCCACCAGGGAGGAGCCGGTGGCCACAGCCGCCGCGAGCGTGCCGCAGAACGCATCCCCGGCACCGGTGGTGTCCACGATGGTCTCCATCTGCGGGGCGGGCACGCGCGTGACTCCGTCCTCGTCGATGACGGCCGCGCCCGCCGGCCCCAGGGTGACCACGCAGGTGCGGGCGACGTCCTTGAGCGCGGCGAAGAGCTCCTCGGTGGGGGTTTCGCGAGGCAGCCCGGTGATGTCCGCGGCCTCCAGCTCGTTGAGGACGATTGGGTCGGACGCCGCGACCAGGTCGGCGTCCTTCGTCGTCACCGGGGCGAGGTTCAGGATCAGCCGGGCCCCGATGGCCTCGGCGAGGGCGGGCAGCTCCGCGGAGTGCTCCGGGGTGAGCTCGCCTTGGGCCAGCACAACCGGGATGGGGCGCTCATCGGCCAGCTCGGTGGCCAGGCCCGTCAGCTCAGCCGGGCTGACCAGCTCGTTGGCCCCGGAGGTGACGATGATGATGTTTTCGCCGGACGCGTCGTTCATGATGAACGCCTGGCCGGTGGGCTGGTTGGTGCGGGCGATGTGGGCGGTGTTCACCCCGTGCTCGTCGAGCTCCTTGATTGCCAGCAGCGCCAGCGGGTCGAGCGGCTGGCTGGGGTTATCGGCGCTGGTCTCCCCCACTGCGCCCAGCAGGATCGTCTCCACGCCCATGCGGGCGGAGGCGACGGCCTGGTTCGCGCCCTTGCCGCCGAGCCCCTGCAGGCCACGGCGGCCGATGATGGTCTCGCCGGGGTGCGGGAACTCATCGAGGCCCACGAAGGTGTCGACGTTGATGCTGCCGCACACGAGGACGGCAGGTGCAGCGTTGCTGTTCGCGTCGACGGATGCAGGAGTGTCCGCCGCGTCCACGGACGCGGTGCTCGGGGGCTTACCGGGGTTCATACCCCACAGTCTAGAAGACGCCGCGGACAACCTCTCTTAGCGACGTCGCAGTTCGTCCTCAATTGCGTCGAGCTGCATCGAGTTCCAGAAGGCCATGCGCTGGAGTGCTGCCGCCAGCCTGTTTTGTTCATTAATGCGGCGCTGCTCTTTTGCACGCAGAGCATTTACTCGCTCTATGTCTTCGTTGTGGGCGCGCACTGCGCTGTCGATGTCGTAGGCGCCCCCGCTAGCTAGAACATCGATGATGTCCTGCACAGTCTCCGGGGTTCGTGATGCGCCGGTGAAGATATCGAAAGCCTTATTCCGCTGGGCTAGCGGAATGCCTTGGTCCTGAAGAACCCCTTGGTGCTGAGCGATCATCGCGATCGACTGCTGCTTAGACTTCTCCTGCTCAGCAATTTTTTCAGCGAAGATGGTGCGCAGTGAGATTTTGCCCGCCAGGTAGGCCAGCGCAGTAAGGATAAGAAAGACCACGGTCATCGTGATGCCACTCTTCATGCCGTACTTGAACATGAAGCTGAGACCGAGCGCCTCAACGACCAACAGCGGGCTGATCTTACCCGGGAACAGACCGAGAAATAACGCAACACTACTCATGATGGCGATGACTACCAGCGACCGGTGGACGGTGTACATCGCTGTGGCGGACGTGATTACACCTACGAAGACGGCGTAGAAAGGGAACCGCCGTTCTGCGACCTTAAGGGGGTTCCACTGCGCGAGGGCGTTCTTCTTTCTCTCGAGATCGCTGAAGCGTCGCTCGAGAGCGTACTGCTTCTGTAGCGAGAAGAGTTTGTTGATTTCAGCCTGGGTGTTCGGATGATACGCACTGGCCATGGGCGGAATTTTACCTAAAACGCTCAAGCGTCGGACGGGGGAAACGCGCGACAGCAGGGGTCTAAGTGCGAATGATCCCCCGCAGAAAAGCTCCCCTAGCGGCGGTCCTGCTCCGCCACCGCGCGGCGGGCCGCATCCAGATCCAGCGCAGGCTTCGCCGCCGCCTGCTGCGAGCCCTGCCCAGCGCCAGCACCAGCACCAGAACCGGCACCCTGACCAGCGTCGAAGGCCGCTCCCCCGCCCTCACACGCGCCATTCAGCGAGCAGCTACCGCACGCATTCCCCGACGCACATTCCTCCGCCGTCGGCTCACAACCGCCGGCCGAGGCGTCGTCGTCGGAAGAAGAACCAGAAGAACAGCACCCCTCAGCGGCCCGTGCCTCCTCGGCCTCCTGACCACGCAGGTGCTCCAGGCGAGCCATCGTGGACGCCGCCATCGCAGAACCCATCCCGATCAGGAACAGCGCCCCCACGATCAACAGCGCGAAGACCAGCCACATCCAGCCGCCGATCCCCGTCGTCAGCAGCGCAGCCCCCAGCAGCGCCGCACCCGCACCCATCCACGCCGGGCCCGCGATCTTGTGCGCCAAAACCCAGTTCTCGGGGGACTTCCGAACCTCCGGGATACGCAGCCCAACCACCCCGTTACCAGGCAGTTTCTCCATAAACCCGAGCAGCCCCACCGTCAGGACAGCGAGGGCGAGAATAACCAGCAGGATGGTGAGCACGATCATGCGGTTCAGTCTATTACCCCGTCTACTAGAATGACCAACCATGAACACCCCAGCTGACACGTCCGACCAGACCCCGTACCGCTACTCCCCCGCGCTCGCCGCGGATATCGAGCAGCGGTGGCAGAAGCACTGGGCCGAACACGGCACCTTCAACGCCCCCAACCCCGTCGGCGACCTCGCCACCGACGGGCAGAAGCTGCCGGAAGACCGCATCTTCGTGCAGGACATGTTCCCCTACCCCTCCGGCGCCGGGCTGCACGTCGGCCATCCGCTGGGCTACATCGCCACCGATGTCTACGCCCGCTTCCAGCGCATGACCGGCAAGAACGTGCTCCACACCCTCGGCTACGACGCCTTCGGCCTCCCCGCCGAGCAGTACGCCGTTCAGACCGGCACCCACCCGCGCACCACCACCATGGCCAACATCGAAAACATGGAGCGCCAGCTGGGCCGGTTGGGGCTCGGCCACGATAAGCGCCGCGCCGTCGCCACCACCGACCGCGAGTTCTACCGCTGGACCCAGTGGATCTTCCTCAAGATCTACAACTCCTGGTTCGACCCGGAGGCCGACCCCGCGCCGGGCTACCCCTCCAAGCTGAAGGGCCGCGCCCGTCCGATCTCCGAGCTCATCCCGAAGCTCGAGGCCGAGCACGCCGACTGGGCCGAGAAGACCGAGGCCGAGCGCCAGGAGATCATCGACGGCTACCGCCTGGTCTACCGCTCCAACTCCACCGTCAATTGGTGCCCGGGCCTGGGCACCGTGCTAGCAAACGAAGAGGTCACCGCCGAAGGCCGCTCCGAGCGCGGTAACTTCCCGGTCTTCCGCAAGAACCTGCAGCAGTGGATGATGCGCATCACCGCCTACTCCGACCGCCTGCTCGAGGACCTGGAATTCCTCGACTGGCCGGAGAAGGTCAAGTCTATGCAGCGCAACTGGATCGGCCGTTCCCGCGGCGCGCAGCTGGCGTTTTCTTCCGCCGCGGGCCCGATCGAGGTCTTCACCACCCGCCCGGACACCCTCTTCGGGGCGACGTACATGGTGCTCGCCCCCGAGCACGAGCTCGTCGACACCCTCGTTTCCGCAGCTGAGGACGCCGCCGGCTCCGCGCAGGCCGCCTACGCCGACGCCGATGAGCGCTGGACCTTCGGCCAGAGCAGCCCGTCCGAGGCCGTCGCCGCTTACCGCGCGTCCATCGCCGCGAAGTCCGACCTGGAGCGCCAGGAGAACAAGGAAAAGACCGGCGTGTTCACCGGTGCCTATGCCACCAACCCGGTCAATGGCGAGCAGGTGCCCGTCTTCATCGCGGACTACGTCCTCATGGGCTACGGCACCGGCGCCATCATGGCGGTCCCGGCCCACGACGAGCGCGACTTCGACTTCGCCACCGCTTTCGGCCTGCCGATCCGCGAGGTCGTCGCCGGCGGCGAGAAGGGCGAGGACGGCCGGCTCACCGCCGCGTACACCGATGGTGGTAAGGCCGTGAACAGCGCAAACGCTGAGGGTCTGGACATCAACGGCCTCGCCCTGGCAGATGCGAAGGCCACCACCACCGAGTGGCTCGAGGAGAAGGGCTACGGCCACGGCAAGGTGCAGTTCAAGCTGCGCGACTGGCTGTTCGCCCGCCAGCGTTACTGGGGCGAGCCCTTCCCCATCGTCTACGACGCCGACGGGGTCGCCCACCCGCTGCCGGAGGACATGCTCCCGGTGGAGCTGCCGGAGGTCGAGGACTACAAGCCGGTCGCCTTCGACCCGGAGGATCAGGACACCGAGCCGCAGCCCCCGCTGGCCAAGGCCCGCGAGTGGATCGAGGTCGAGCTGGACCTCGGCGATGGACGCGGCACCCAGACCTACTACCGCGACGCGAACGTCATGCCGCAGTGGGCCGGTTCTTCCTGGTACCAGCTGCGCTACATCGACCCGAATAACGATCACGCGCTGGTAGACATAGACAACGAGCGTTATTGGGTCGGCCCGCGCGAGGGCAACCCGTCTGGTGGCGTGGACCTGTACGTCGGTGGTGTGGAGCACGCGGTGCTGCACCTGCTGTACTCCCGCTTCTGGCACAAGGTGCTCTTCGACCTGGGCGTGGTTAGCTCCTTCGAGCCCTACCACCGCCTATTCAACCAGGGCTACATCCAGGCCTACGCCTACACCGACTCCCGAGGCGTGTACATGCCGGCCGCGGAGGTCGTGGAGCGCGACGGCGCATTCGTGCACGTCAACCCGGAGACCGGGGCGGAGACCCCGGTCCAGCAGGAGTACGGGAAGATGGGCAAGTCCCTGAAGAACTCCGTCTCCCCGGACGAGATCTGCGATAACTACGGCGCGGACACCCTGCGCGTCTACGAGATGTCCATGGGGCCGCTGGATACCTCCCGCCCGTGGGCGACGAAGGACGTCGTCGGCGCGCAGCGTTTCCTGCAGCGTGCCTGGCGCCTGGTCGTGGACGAGACGTCCGGCAAGGCGGTCGTCGATGAGGACGTCAACACGCTGGCCTCGCTGCCGGATGAGGACCGCCGTGCGGTGAACCGCGCGCTGGCGGGTGTCCACGAGGACTACACCAACCTGCACAACAACACCGCCGTCGCGAAGCTGATCGAGCTGGTGAACTACCTGACGAAACAGTACGGCGCGGCGGGTGCCGGTGGCGCCCAGGGTGCCGCGGCGGATGCTGCGGTGCCGCGCGCGGCGGCGGAGGCGCTGGCGCTGATGCTGGCCCCGGTGGCCCCGCACCTGGCCGAGGAGCTGTGGCAGGTGCTGGGTGGTGCGGAGGCCTCTGGCCTGCTGGCTGGCGGGGCAGGTCAGGGTTCTGGCCTGACCCAGGACGAGGCCTCCGTGGCCTTCGTGCCGTACCCGGCGTGGGAAGAGGACTGGCTGGTCGACGACCAGATCGAGATGCCGGTTCAGATCATGGGCAAGGTTCGCGCCCGCATCATGGTCGCCGCGGATGCCTCCCGGGAGGACCTGGAGGCCGCGGCGCTGGCTGACGAGACCGTGCAGGGCCACATCGAGGGCAAGACGGTGCAGAAGGTCATCGTCGTGCCGGGCCGCATGATCAATATCGTCGCGAAGTAACGCGAAAGGCCGCCCGGGGAGGGGACCGGGCGGCCTGCATCTGGGGGTTTGCGTTGGAGCTTTGCCTTTCGGGACCCGTTGGGGGTGGGCCCCGTTGGGACGTGGGGAGCGCTGAGTTTTAGGCGTTGAGGATCAGCATCGCCGCGCTGTTGACCGACCAGCCGATCGCCACGGGCATGATGAACCAGATCACCGCGATCCACGGACGCCAGCGCTGGTGGCGCTTCCACTTGTAGTAGCAGATATACGCCGCTCCGAAGAGCCCGAAAAAGCACACCAGAGCAGGGGCGATGTGGAAGAACAGCCGGAAGCCCTCGGTGCACAACCAGGCGGAGGAATCGGCATCGCAATACGGGCCGCCCACGATGCGGGAGATGATTGCCGTGCCCAATGCCAGGACGGCAGCGATGCCCGGGACGGCACAGAAGTAGATGATCGCCTGCTTCGTCGAGCGGTTATTGCGCTCCAGGCGGGCGAGGGGATCGGCCTCGTAATCGAGCTCGGTGAGCTTCGGGCGGCCGGCGCTCTGCGGCGGAAGGTCCTCCGGCGGCAGCTCGGCGCGATTCTCCGGGTGCCCCGGGCCTAACGTACTCACGATTACCCTCTCCTTCGGTGAAACTCCTGGTAGCTCCCAACCTTAAGAGATCCCGGCCACAAAGCTAAACCCCGCTGCCACACTCGAGCGGGGAAGAGTAACCCGGGCGGGGTAGTGCGTCTGTGCTGCGGCGCGGCACGCACAACGGGGGAGGGGCAGCTGGACTCGGCTCGCTCGACCCGACCAACTAGACCGTGCTGAGGAATACCGGCACCGGCACGTGCCGCAGGATCTGGTTCGTGGATGGGCCGATGAACACTCGGTTGAAATCGCCCAACACGCTGGAGCCCATGACCATCAGGTCGCCCTTGCGCCACTTGATCGCGCCGACGGCCTCCTCCCAGCTCGCGCCGATGCCGGTCTTCGTGGTGACCTCCAGATCCGGGTGGCGGGACAGCGCTCGCTTCCGGCCGCGCTCCAGCAGCTCCTTGGCCTGCACCTGCCAAGCCTCCGCCAACGGGGCTGCGGCACTGCTAGCACCAGCACCGCCGGTGCCCGCAGCATCCACCGCATCGCCGAAGGCGACCTGCGTGGGATCCAGCGAGACCCCGGCGGGGGAGAAGGCCACCAGCCGCAGCGGCACGTCCCACCGCCGCGCGAGATCCGAGGCATGGCGCAGTGCCTGCTGGGACTGCTCGGTATCCACATAAGCGCAGTTCACGCGGGTCGGACCGGCCTTGGAGAAGTCCAGGTTCCGCGGCACGAGCATCAGCGGCAGCGGGGAGCAGTGCAGCAGCGCGTCTGCGGTGGAGCCCATCCGGTAGCGCCCGTCCGGCGAATCCGCCTGCGAGCCCAGCAGGATCACATCCGCCCCGAACTCCTCACCGGCCTCGATGAGGCGGCTGGTCTCGGAATGGTCGCTGTAGACCATCGCGAGCTGCTCTTCATCCAGCATTTTCTCGGGCACCCCGGCGGCCAGCAGCGCGGCACGCGCGGACTCGCCCGCCGCGGTCATTTCTGCCGCCAGCCACGTATTGAAGGCCTCCCGGGCCGCAGTGAAGCTGGTGGGGCTGGCGGACCCGGCGACCGGCGCGCCCAGCGCCTCAGCCGCGCCCACCCCGGCCCCCGGCGTGCCGTGGCTACCGCTGGTGTCCGGGCTGGTGGGGTAGAGGTCCGAGCTGGCGGTGGGGTAGAGGTCCGCCTGATCCGCCGCCGCGGCGGGGGCGTCCGTCTGCGGCCAGGTCTGGGAGATCACCGTCGCGGTGCGCACGACCAGCGGGTTCTCCTGCGCGAGCCAGGCAACGGTGCGCGCCAAGTCCTCGCCCACGCTCCCGGCATGCGGCGGCCACGCCACCAGCACGCGCAGCGCCCGGTTCACGCGCGGCGCGATCACCGGCTTCGCGAGCGTTGGCGGGCGGAATGCCTTCTTAGAGGTGCGGGACTTCTTCGTCTTCTTCGGTGCCACAGCGTTGAGCTCCCCGTCCCAATTCAGCTTTTAGCGCTACTTCGCGGGATCGGCTGGAGTAACGCTCTCGTCATCCTCAGAGTACCGCTCCAGGATGGTGTCGATGACCGGGATGAAGGCGTCCACGGTCTGCAGCTCTTCCTCGCTGAGGTTCTCCAGCATGCTGGCGAGCTGGATGCTGCGCGCCCCCTCCTGGTTGTGCAGCTCCTCCCGCCCCTTGTCCGTGAGCTGAACGCGCACGCCGCGACGGTCGCTGACGTCCCGAACGCGGTGGACCAGCCCCATCGTCTCGAGCTGGTTGACGGCGTTGGACGCCGTCGGCATGCGGATGGACTCCATCGCAGCAATCTGAGAAATGCGCATGGGACCCTCGCTGTCCAGGATCATCATGATCGACAGCTGGGCCTGCGAGATGTTCGACTGCTCCGTCTTACGGAAGTACAGCAGGTAGAGACGCGTGAGGCTCGGGCGAAGATCCCGGGCAATGTCCATTTTTGAACGTGGCATATTGTCCAATCTACCTGAGTGTTGTCGGTGCAAAACTATCGAGTACCAGATAATCCCTTATCACGGGAAAAATTACCCCCGGAGGCTTGTGTAGCACCCCGGGGGTAGCGGTGTGTGACGCCGACTGATCCGAAGCCTCAGCCGACGCACGTGAGCGGTTTAGGCGATCCCGCCGGAGATGAACTCCTCCAGCTGGGTGCGCGCCACATCGTCCGGCAGCTGCGTCGGAGGGGACTTCATCAGGTAGCTGGACGCCGCCTCAACCGGCCCAGCAACGCCGCGGTCCAGGGCGATCTTCGCCGCGCGAACAGCATCGATGATGATGCCCGCGGAGTTCGGGGAGTCCCACACCTCGAGCTTGTACTCCAGGTTCAGCGGCACCTCACCGAAGGCGGAGCCCTCCAGGCGCACGTAGGCCCACTTCCGGTCATCCAGCCAGCCCACGTAGTCCGACGGCCCGATGTGCACGTTCTTGTCGTGTACCTTGCCCGCCAGCGGGGAGGTCTTCAGGTTGGACGTCACCGCCTGCGTCTTGGAGATCTTCTTCGACTCCAGACGCTCGCGCTCCAGCATGTTCTTGAAGTCCATGTTGCCGCCGACGTTCAGCTGCATCGTGCGGTCCAAGCGCACGCCGCGCTCCTCGAAGAGGTGGGCGAGCACGCGGTGGGTGATCGTGGCGCCGACCTGGGACTTGATGTCATCGCCGATGATCGGCAGGCCCGCGTCGCGGAACTTCTGTGCCCACTCCGGGTCGGAGGCGATGAACACCGGCAGGGCGTTGACGAACGCGCAGCCAGCGTCGATGGCGCACTGCGCGTAGAAGCGGTCCGCTTCCTCAGAGCCGACCGGCAGGTAGCTGACGACGACGTCCGCCTTCGCCTTCTTCAGCTCAGCGACGACGTCCACCGGCTCCACCGAGGACTCCTCGATCGACTCCTGGTAGTAACGGCCCAGGCCGTCGTGGGTTGGGCCGCGCTTGACCTCGACGCCGAGGTGCGGGATGTCCGCGATCTTGATCGTCTGGTTCTGGCCGGAGTACAGCGCCTCGGAGACGTCCTTGCCGACCTTGTCCGCGTCGACGTCGAAACCGGCGACGACCTTGACGTCCGCGACGTGATAATCGCCGAAAACGGTGTGCATCAGGCCCGGGATCTCAGCATCCGGGGCGGCGTCCTTATAAAACTCAAGACCCTCAACCAGGGAGGTGGCGCAGTTGCCGAGGCCGACGATCGCGATGTTGACCGTGCGGCCCTCGGCCGCTGCAGGGGAAGTCGAATTATTGCTCATAGCTGAACAACTTAAGGCCGCTGACCTTGGCAATTGGGGTGCTTAAGGCGGTTGACCGATCAAGAGCCGCCAGTAAACCGATCAAGTGCTGGCCCGGGGCGACGTCCTAAAAGGTAGGGGAGGGGAACCGAGAGAGCAGGACATTCCGAGAAGGCGCGGGCCACGCGGATGGGAAGGAAGTTAACCCCTGTGGCGAAAGTGGCGCGCGAAAGGTGCAAACCACGGGGGCGACCGCGTAAAGTAATAAAAATCGACTGCCCTTTTCAATGAGGAGACATAGCTCGTTGAGTAAGAACACTCAGCCGCCGCGCCGCAAGAACAACGCCGCGAAGCCAGGCCCGAAGAAGAACGGGTCCGGCTCCGGGCGCTCTGTCCGCAGCGGCAACTACGTCGCGCGGGCACGCAAGAAGAACCACTGGCGCGATAGCGAATTCCGCAAGAAAGTCCTGGTGGGCTTCACCGCGCTCATCGCGGTCGCCATCATCGTGCCCGTCGTGGCCTTCTTCACCGCCTACTCCGTGACCAAGGTCCCGGAGCCAGAGGAGCTGGTCAACAACCAGGTCTCCTACATCATGGCCTCCGATAACGAGACCGAGCTCGCGCGCATCATCCCGCCCGAGGGCAACCGCACCAACGTGGACGTCTCCGACATCCCGGAGCACGTCCGCGAGGCCGTCCTCGCCGCAGAGGACCGGGACTTCTACGACAATCCCGGCTTCTCCCTGACCGGCTTCGGCCGCGCCGCGCTCGGCCAGCTCACCGGCAACAGCAGCGCTGGCGGTGGCTCCACCATCACGCAGCAGTACGTGAAAAACGCCATGGTCGGCGACGAGCTCAGCATCTCCCGTAAGGCCAAGGAGCTGGTGATTTCCTCCAAGATGGCCCGCGAGTGGTCCAAGGACGAGATCCTCGGCGCTTACCTCAACACCATCTACTTCGGGCGCAACGCCTACGGCATCAACTCCGCCGCGCACGCCTACTTCAACAAGGACGTCAAGGACCTCACCGTCGAGGAAGGCGCGGTGCTCGCCGCGTCCATCCAGTCCCCGAGCGTGCTGGACCCGTGGACCAACCGCGAGCGCGCGGAATCCCGCTGGAACTACGTGCTCGACGGCATGCTCGGCATGGGCTCCATCACCCAGGAGCAGCGCGACACCGCGGAATACCCGAAGGCTCAGGACCCGGCCAAGGCAGGGCAGGTCTCCCAGGCCAAGGGCACCAACGGGCTCATCAAGCAGGCAGTCATCCGCGAGCTTGAGGAAGCCGGCATCAACGAAAACCAGGTCAACACCGGCGGCCTGAAGATCACGACCACGATCGACCCGAAGGTGCAGCAGTCGGTCGTCGACGAGGTCCACCAGCAGTTCGAGGGCGCGATGGAGGGCATCCGCGGCGCGGTCGTCTCCATCGACCCGAAGACCGGCGGGGTGCGCGGCTACTACGGCGGCGACGACCCGGTCGGCTGGGACTACGCCAATGCGCCGATGCAGACTGGCTCGACGTTCAAGATCTTCGGTCTCGCCGCCTACCTGGACCAGGGCGGATCGATCTACGACAACTTCGACTCCTCCCCGGTGACCACCGGCCAGACCGAGGTCACGAACGTCGGTGGCGAATCCTGCGGCAGCTGCTCCATCGCGCAGGCCCTGAAGATGTCCCTGAACACCTCCTTCATTCGCCTGACCCGCTCTCTCGACGGGGGCGCGCAGGCCGTGGCTGACATGGCCCACCGCCTGGGCGTGGCAGAGGAGCTGCCGGGCTTCGGCAAGACCCTGCAGGAAAACGGCGGCACGCCGTACGAGGGCATCGTCCTGGGCCAGTACCAGTCCCGCCCGCTGGACATGGCCGCTGGCCTGGCGACCCTCTCCAACGAGGGTGTCTTCCACCGCCCGCACTTCGTGGAGAAGGTGGAGAACTCCAATGGTGAGGTCCTGCTCGACAACACCGACCCGGAGGGCGACCAGGTGATCGACAAGGAGATTGCCAACGCCGTCATCGAGGCGATGGGCCCGATCGCGGCCTACTCCAACGGCAACGCCCTGGCCAACGGCCGCCCGTCCGCTGCGAAGACCGGTACCGCCCAGCTCGGTGACACCGGCCGAAACAAGGACGCCTGGATGATCGGCTCCACCCCGCAGCTGGCCACCGCCGTGTGGATCGGCAGCGTGGACAACCGCCCGCTGGTCGACCAGTGGGGCGGGACCATGTACGGCTCCGGCATGCCGTCCACCATCTGGAAGAACGTGATGGACCGCTCCCTGGTCGACGACCCGATCGAGAACTGGGGCTCCGGTGGCGAGGCTGCGGCCGGTGTTCCGGACAGCGGTAGCTACGTCGAGCCGGAGAACCCGCAGCCGGAGCCGGAGCAGGAACAGCCATCGCAGGAAGCCCCGGCCCCGCAGCCGGAGCCGGCCACGCCACCGCGCCAGGGTGGCGGGAACACTGGTGGCGGAGCCCCGCCGCCGCCGGACCTCGGCCAGATCATCGACGATCTCCTGGGCTAAATGGCCAACCGTGACCGCCACGCGGTGGCGCCCCGGTGGAACCCGCAGCTAGCGATCCTCGCGACTGCGGGTTTCTTCCTCATTCTCGGCTGGCTGCAGAAGGCCCCGTGCCTGCGCGGCAACGTCAATGCTGAGGGCCAGGCTCACCTGGACTGGTCGAGCCGCCCGCAGTACACCGCCGCCTGCTACTCGGACCAGATCCCGCTGTTCGGCGGCCGTGGCCTGGACACCCTGACCGTCCCGTATTTCCAGTCCATCACCACCGATGGGGTGGAGCGGTGGATGGAGTACCCGGTGCTCTCCGGGTTTTATCAATTCTTCGCCGCGGCACTCGCCCGTCCGGTCCACGCCGCGTGGGATTCCCTGGGCCTGCCGCCGGTTCCCGCCTCCGTGGTCTTCTTCGCCGTCTCCTCCATTGGTCTGGCCCTGTGCTGGCTGATCGGGGTGGCGCGGCTGACCCGCCTGGTGGGTGCGCGCACCTGGGACGCGATGCTCATGGCCGCCTCCCCGCTGGTCATCGTCCACGCGTTCACGAACTTCGACCTGCTCTCCATCGTCTTCGCGGTGGGCTGCCTGGCCGCGTGGGCGAATCACAAGCCCCTGCTCGCGGGCGTGCTCGGCGGGCTCGGGGTGGCCGCGAAGCTCTGGCCCGCGTTCATCCTGGGGGCGCTGCTGTTGCTGTGCCTGAAGACCCGCGCGTGGCGCGAGCTGGGCCGCA
This sequence comes from Corynebacterium sp. HMSC27B11, assembly GCF_001815985.1. Taxonomy (GTDB): domain Bacteria; phylum Actinomycetota; class Actinomycetes; order Mycobacteriales; family Mycobacteriaceae; genus Corynebacterium. The sequence continues at coordinate 24,290 of NZ_KV823567.1, forward strand.
TGCTGGGTGGCGCGATCGGCAGCTGGGCGCTGCTCAACGCCCCGGTGATGATCGCCGCGCCCCGCGGCTGGGGCGAGTTCTTCCGCCTGAACTCCGTGCGCGGCTACGAGGGCTCGACGATCTACGCGGTCATCGCCCACATCACCGGCAACCAGGCCTGGGACGGCGGCTCGCCTTCCAAGGCCATCGAGGGCGTGGAGACGCTCAACTACATCACCACCGGGCTGCTGCTCGTAGCGCTGGTCGCACTGGGCTGGTTCGTTGTCTTTTATTTGAGGACGACGCCCCGGGTCGCTCAGGTCGCCTTCCTTGCGGTGCTTGCCTTCCTGCTGACCAATAAGGTGTGGAGCCCGCAGTACTCCATCTGGCTGGTGCCGCTGATCGCCCTGGCGCTGCCCCGGTGGCGGCTGTACTTCATCTGGGCCACCATCGAGGCCGGCTACTGGTACCTGCGGATGTGGCAATTCCTCCCCGCCGAGGAGGCGGCGCCGAATTGGCTGGTCGACAGCGTGACGGTGCTGCGCCTGGGCCTGGTGGTCGCGATGGCGGTGATCGTCATCCGCGACATGCTGCAGACCGACGGGCGCCTGACCGCGCCGGGCAGGCAGGGCGACCTGGTGCGCGCCGCGCATTCGGGAGCAGACCCGCTCGCGGGTATCCTGGCGGCTAAGGAGCCGGGCGCGAGGCGGTTGACGTCGGAAAAAGAAAGCGGCGCAACCAGGGCGAAGAAGAAGCCCGCTGGGAAGAGCCGCAGCGAAACCGCGCCCGCAACGGACTAAGGGAGAGTTAGAGCGGCAATGTCGATGTCCTTGTACCTGGGGATGGGCAGCATCCTCATCGGATTCATCTTCTTCGGCACGGCGTTCTACAGCTTCCACGCGCAGAAGCCCAAAAACGTGATCATCCTGCTGTTTTCCATCGCGATCATTTTCATGACGATCATCCCGGTCACCCTGGCCGTGGGTTGGGCGTCGATCAATAAATAACCCGGCCTGAGACGGGCCGAGCGGGGGCGCGAGGGGAGCAACGGGGGTTGTGGCCGCGGATTTCCCATTTCCGCAGGCAGCGGGGTACACTGGCCAGGTTGCTGACGCAACGACCCTCCTGCCATGCCCAAATAAGCATGGCCGAAACACTAGACCACAGGAGGTGATGAGGTCCGTGCGTCAATACGAAGTCATGATCATCGTCGATCCTTCCCAGGATGAGCGCACCGTAGCCCCATCGTTGGACAAGTACCTGAACATTGTCCGCGAGGAAAAGGGCTCGGTCGACAAGGTTGATGTCTGGGGCAAGCGCCGCTTTGAGTACCCGATCCAGAAGAAGGAAGAGGGCGTCTACATCGTTCTCGACCTGACCTGCGAGTCGGACACTGTGCGCGAGCTCGACCGCGTGCTCAACCTCAACGACAACGTCCTGCGCACCAAGGTGCTCCGCAAGGACAAGTAAGAAATCAGCTTCACCCATGCAGCACGGGGCGTAGGCGATTAACCTGGCCTTAACTGCATAACCCCAGCTGAAAGGAACTATCAATGGCACCGGGAGATACCCCAATTACCCTGGTCGGCAACATTGTTGCTGATCCGGAGCTGCGTTACACCCAGTCGGGTGCCGCAGTCGCCAGCTTCCGAGTCGCATCCACCCCGCGGCGCTACGACGCGCAGGCAGGCCAGTGGGTCGACGGCGAGGCACTGTTCCTCACCTGCAACATCTGGCGCCAGGCTGCGGAGAACGTGGCCAACTCGCTGAACAAGGGCGACCGCGTGGTCGTCACTGGTCGGCTGCGCCAGCGGAGCTTCGAGACCCGCGAGGGTGAGAAGCGGACCGTCTTCGAGGTGGAGGCCGACGAGGTCGGTCCGTCCCTGAAGTACGCGACCGCGCAGGTACAGCGCAACCCCCGTGGTGGCGGGCAGTCCTTTGGTGGAAACCAGGGCGGCGGCTCCAACTTCGGTCAGGGTGGCCAGGGTGGCTTTGGTGGAAACCAGGGCGGCCAGGGCGGATTCAACCAGGGCTCCGGCTCTGGGCAGAGCATGGGTGGCCAGCAGAACCAGGGTGGCTTCGGCGGGCAGAACGCCTCCAATGCCGATGACCCGTGGAACTCTGCACCTCAAACTGATTTCGGTGTCGGCGACGAAGAGCCGCCATTCTGAACCAATTGATGAGCGCTGGTGACCGGCAGACCGGCCGCCAGAAGCAATAATCACTGTTCACGTCAACACTCCATGCACAACGAAAGGGTTGGATCATGAAGCTGATCCTCACCACCGCCGTTGACAAGCTCGGTGTCCCCGGCGACATCGTTGAAGTCAAGGCTGGTTACGGACGTAACTACCTGCTGCCACGCGGCTACGCCATCGTTGCGACCCGCGGCGCAGAGAAGCAGATCAAGGACATCCAGCGTGCCAAGGCTGATCGCGTTATCCGCGACCAGGAGCACGCAGAGGCGGTCAAGGCAGAGCTCGAGGCGCTGTCCGCTGTTCAGGTGCCGGTGCGCACCGCACAGGGCGGCAAGCTGTTCGGCTCCGTGACCACCGCAGACGTCGTCGCAGCTGTTGAGCGCGCAGGCGGTCCGAAGCTGGACAAGCACGCCATCAAGCTGCCAAAGAACAGCATCAAGAACACGGGCAAGTACGCCGTGGATGTGAAGCTGGTTTCCGGCATGACCGCGAACCTCGAGTTCGCAGTGGTCGACGCCGATAAGTAATCGCAGAAGCAGCCTGGCGTCCAGCGCCGAGGCGGGTGGCATGCGCCGCGCCGTCTGAGCGCTGTGCGCTTAAGCCCTCGCTGACCTTCGCCGGCCTAGACAACCGGTTTTACGGCGGGTCCGGCCCTCCATGCCTCTGGCTTAGACACCCAGGGGCCGGGTTGGAACCGCCCATGCACAATGGCGTTGGGACAGGCTCATTTTTCACCGCGTTTTGGCTGGTGTGCAGGCCGCCGCACAGGCGAGCGGCGCTGCTGCGATGAACGCCGGAACGCACACATAGACAACAGCAAGCACGAGGCCCCCGGCCGGGAATGATCCCGCCGGGGGCTTGGTGTATTCAAGGGCCTTGCGCGGTGTGGGCAAGGATGTGGATAACTGCCTGCGGGGCGTCCCAAAACTTGTAATTTCGGGGGGTCTAGCGGTGGGTGAAGGTTGTGGGGGACACGCCATATTGAGCTGCACTTATAGGCATTTTCGCGAGTTATCCACAGGGGGGTCTGCTTCTCGGCAGGTTTTTGGAAAAGCTCTCTACCTGCAGAAATAGGGCGCACAGAGGGTTATGGACAGGCTGATCCACAGTTCATCCACAAGCTGACCTGGGGCTTGTGGATTTGTCCACACATCATCCACACGCCATACACAGAGCTATCCACAATCGCCTGTGGATAACTCCTCCGAATGCGCGCTGGATCGGCCCCGAGTCAGTCATCTGAAGAACAAGAATTAGAACGCTCTGGGCCGCCGAATCGGGTTTGTCCGCAGCGCTGGCTAGGGTGATAACCGAGCCTGATTAAGCACGCGGAGGCACGATGGAGAGCAACATGGGTGGAATGTCTTTCGACGACGGCGCAGAACTCCTGCCGCCACCACCGGAGGAGGACCACGCCCCGCACCCGGATAGCGGTGGGGGTGCGTGGAGCTCTGCCGCGCCCGCCCGCAATAACTTCGGATCCGGCCAGCGCCGATCCGGGCGTTCGGGTGGACGTCGTGAAGAATTCCAGGATCTGGGCCGCGAGATGCCACAGAACGTCGCGGCGGAGCAGGGCGTGCTCGGCGGCATGCTGATGAACAAGGACGCCATCAGCGAGGTCGTCGAGGTCCTCGTCATGGACGACTTCTACCGTCCCGCCCACCAGACGATCTTCGACGTCATCGTCCGCCTCTACGGGGAGGGCAAGGAGGTCGATCCGGTCATCGTCGCCGGGCGCCTGGACCGGGATGGCAAGCTCGAGCAGATCGGCGGAGCGCCGTACCTGCAGTCCATCATGTCCAAGACCCCGACCAGTGCGAACGTGGGCTACTACGCCAACCTGGTCAAGGAGAAGGCCACGCTGCGCCGGCTCGTGACCGCGGGCACCCGCATTGTGCAGCTGGGCTACTCCGGCATCGAAGGTGCCGAGGTGGAGTCCGTGGTGGACAACGCCCAGCAGGAGATGTTCGCGCTGACGAACTCCGCGACCAGCGAGGACTACGAGGTCTTCGAGCGCCTGCTGGACCCCACCCTGGACGAGATCGACGAGCTCGAGTCCCAGGGCGGCACCGCCAAGGGCATCGCCACCGGATTCCAGGATCTGGACGACCTCACCAATGGGCTGCACGGCGGGCAGATGATCATCGTCGCGGCTCGCCCTGGTGTCGGTAAGTCCACCCTGGCGCTGGACTTCATGCGCTCGGCCTCCATCCGCCAGAACAAGGCCTCCGTGCTCTTCAGCCTGGAGATGAGTAAGTCCGAGGTCATGATGCGCATCCTCTCCGCCGAGGCGGAGGTACACCTCTCCGCGATGCGTGGCGGCAAGATGGAGGAGGACGACTGGGAGCGGCTGACTCGCCGCATCGGGGAGATCGATAAGTCCCCGATCTTCATCGATGATTCCCCGAATCTCACGATGATGGAGATCCGCGCGAAGGCGCGCCGCCTGAAGCAGCAGCACGATATCGCGCTGATCGTGGTGGACTACCTGCAGCTCATGAGCTCGGGCAAGAAGGTCGAGTCCCGTCAGCAGGAGGTCTCCGAGTTCTCCCGCCAGCTGAAGCTGCTGGCCAAGGAGGTGGACGTCCCGGTCGTGGCGATCTCCCAGCTGAACCGTGGCGTGGAGAGTCGCGGCGACGACGCCCTGCCGCGCATTTCGGACCTGCGTGAGTCCGGCTCGCTGGAGCAGGACGCGGATATGGTCATGCTGATAAACCGCCCGGATAGCGCGAACCGCGATCACGAGCGCGCCGGCGAGGCGGACATCATCCTCGCGAAGCACCGTGGCGGCCCGATCGGCACCGTGGTGGTGGCCCACCAGCTGCAGTACTCGAAGTTCTCCGAGTACCGCGCGGGCTAGTTCTTCTTAGTTCTTAGTGCTGCGCCTTGCCGCGCCCGCGCTTGGTGGCCAGAGCCGCGGCGATGCGCTCCTCCTGGTCCGCGACCTGCGGCTCGATGTGGGCGAGCACGTCCCGGAAGGCGGCGAGCTGCTCTGCGCTCAGCCCGTCGAACATCATGTGGCGCACGGCTTCGACGTGCCCCGGTGCGGCGGCGGTGATGGCCTCCAGCCCCTGCTCCTCGAGGATCACGAAGGCGCCGCGGCCGTCGTTATCGCAGGATTCGCGGCGGACGAGCCCGCGCTTGGCCATGCGGGTGATCTGGTGGGACAGGCGCGAGCGCTCCCACTTGATGGCCTCGGCGAGCGCCACGACGCGCTGCCGGTGATCCGGCGATTCCGACAGGTAGACCAACACCTCGTAGTCGGCCAGCGAAATGGTGCTGTCGAGCTGTAGCTCCCGGCTGAGCGCGTTGGTGATGCGGGCGCCCAGGTCTAGCCATTGGCGCCAGACCTGCTGTTCCTCGTCGGTTAGCCAGCGCACGTCCTGCGCCGGGTGCTGGCCTGCCTGCTGGGTCTCGGGCTGTGCCGTACCGTCCTTCGCATTGTGCTTCGCTCCCGGGGCTGCCTGTGTTGTGGCGTCGTCCTGGGGCGTCAGCTGTGAATCATTCCTGCTCATGGTGCATTCATTTAAACATATTTCTAAGTAGTTGACACGTCACCAACATCGGCCTATGGTTGAGATCAACGCCAGGCCGGAGCCTGACGTCCCGAAAGAAAAATCACCACGGCGGAACAACGCAGCCGCCGCAAGGAAAGGCAGCACACCGTGACCAAGTCCGTGAACGACTACGCAGGTACCTACACCATCGACCCGACTCACACCGAGATCGGCTTCACCGCTCGCCACGCGATGGTGACCAAGGTCCGCGGCAACTTCGGTGAGTTCAGCGGCTCCGCCAGCACCAAGGAGAACCTCGAGGACGCAGCGATCAACGTCGAGATCGACGTCGCCTCCATCGACACCGGCAACGCCGACCGCGACGGCCACCTGCGCACCTCCGACTTCTTCGAGGTGGATAAGTTCCCGAAGATCACCTTCACCTCCACCGCGGTCGAGGCCAACGGCGAGGACGGCCTGAAGGTCACCGGCGACCTGACCATCAAGGACGTCACCAAGTCCGTCACCATCGACTTCGACTTCAACGGCGAGGTCACCGACCCGTGGGGCATGTCCCGCATCGGCTTCGAGGGTGCGACCACCATCAACCGCAAGGACTTCGGCCTGACCTGGCAGACCGCCCTCGACGGCGGCGGTGTCCTGGTCTCCGAGAAGATCACCCTGAACTTCGACGTCTCCGCGGTCAAGGAGGCCTAAGCGCCCAGGCGGTGGTAGCCACCACCTCCTTGCCTGAAACTCGCCCCGCCAGCCTGTGCCCTCGAGTGGCACAGCGGTTCACTGAAGCCCAGTGAGCTGTACAGCTGGCCGTGGGCGAGTTTTCGCGTTTCTGGGATGGCGGTACGCTGAACAGCGTGATTGGCGCTCTGCTCGTGTTCACCGGCGGCCTGCTCGGCACCCTGGCCCGCTGGGTGCTCACCGATGCGCTCAGCGGCGGGGCCGGCCTGGCCGGGCAGTGGGGGCTGCTGTCCGCGAATGTGCTCGGCGCGGGGCTGCTGGGCTTTGTGGGCAGCTTCTTCCGGGACGACAATGCGGCAGCGGGGTTTGGCTCCTCCGTGCGGCGCGACTGGTTCCTCGCGGGTCGGGAGAAGCTCCTGCTCGGCACCGGTTTTTGCGGGGCGTTCACCAGTTACTCTGCTCTTGCCGGTGCGGTCGCTTTTATTAACGACGACGCCGGCGCCATTGCCGTTCTCGGCTACTTCGCGGCCACGATCGTGCTGGGCGTGTGCGCGGCTACGGCCGGCATTGCTGCCGGCCGCGCCGCCAGCCAGCGCGGGGGTGTGACTTCCCAGTCCGCCGAGCAGGGCGCGGGCAAGCAGCCCGGCGGGCAGCCGGACCAGAGCGCCCTCGGGGGTGATGCGTGATGGCGGGTTATGGCGCAGGCGCGGTGCTCCTCATGGCCATCGCTGGCGGGCTGGGCGCGCTCGCCCGCTGGGGTGCGGATAGTTGGCTGAAACGCCACGTGCCCCCGTTGGCGAGCCTGGCGGTGATTAATACCGTCGGCAGCCTCCTGCTGGGCCTGCTCATGGGCGCGGCCACCGGTGCGGGGGAGGGGCCGGATGCGCTCGGCGAGCTCTCGCTGGGGCCGGTCTCGGTGAGCGGGGCCGCGGCCGTGCTCGTGATGGGGACCGGATTCCTGGGCGGCTTCACCACCTTCTCCACCGTGGCGGTCGGCCTGGTCACGGACCTCCTCGCACCGCCTGAGGCCGCCGAGCCTGCTGCGTCACCGCGCTCCACGCTCCACCGCTACGCTGTGGTTTGCCGCTACGCGGTGGCCGCCCTGGTGGCCGTGGGCATGCTCGGGGTGGCCTGCGCGGCGTGGGGGCTGGGTTTCGCCCTGACGTCGTCATAACAAGAAGACACCGCGCCCCGGGGTGGAAACGGGGAAGGGGAAGGGTGGCCCGCGGGCGTGTCTGCCCGGGGGCGTAGGGTTATGAGGCATGGATCACAGCGACGCGAACACTGCAGGTACGGGGGAGCGGCCGGTGGCGATCTCCATCTCGGGGGTGGCCGTGACCCGCAATGGTAAGGACCTCATCTCCGGGATTGACCTTAAGGTTCCCGCGGGCACGCACTGGTCGATCCTCGGGCCCAACGGTGCGGGGAAGACGACCATGCTCAAGCTGATGGGGGCGCAGTCCTTCCCCACCACCGGGACCGTCGAGATCCTCGGCGAGCAGATGGGGAAGGTCAACACCCTGGAGCTGCGCAAACGCATCGGGCACGTGGACCCGCGGAAGAACCTGGGGGACATCACGGCCTATGAGGCGGTGCTCTCCGGGGCGTCCGGGTCGAATGGCTACGTGCAGCGCTTCGACTACACCGAGGAGATGAAGCAGCGCACCAGCGAGTTGTTGGATCTGGTGGGAATGGGCAACCGCACCGATCGGCGCTGGCCGCAGATGAGCCAGGGGGAGCGGGCGCGCACGCTGATCGCCCGGGCCCTGGTGACGCAGCCGGAGCTGCTGCTTCTGGACGAGCCCTCGACAGGGCTGGACCTGCCGGGGCGGGAGACGCTGCTGCACGTCGTGGACCGGCTGCGCGAGGCCCGGCCGGAGGTGGCGACGGTGCTGATCACGCACCACGTGGAGGAGATCGCGGCGTCCACGACGGACGTGCTGCTGATGAAGGACGGGCGCATCCTGTCCAGCGGCCCGGTGGACGAGGCGCTGACCGCTGAGAAGCTCGGGGAGCTCTACGACATGGACGTCGAGCTGCACCGGGTGGGCGGCCGCTGGTTCGCCTTCCAAGGGTGAGCCGCGCCTACTTCTTGGCGGTGACCCAGATCTTGATCTCCGCGTAGGTGGACTCCACGCCGGCGGAATCTTCGAAGTGGATCTTCACCGGGACTTCCTGGCCGCCGGTTTCGCGGGTAATGGTGGAGAAGTCCGGCAGCTCGGCGGTCGCGGTGGCGGTCAGCCGGCCGGTGGTCTTCTTCAGGTACTTCGCTTCCATGCCCATCGGCAGCCAGCGGTGGGTGTTCGGCACGGAGGCCTCGGCGAGCATGCCCATCGCGACCTCAGCGAGGTTGCAGGCGGCAATGGCGTGGAAGGTGCCGATGTGGTTCTGGACCAGCCACCACTTCGGCGCGGTGACCTGGCAGTAGCCCGGGCGCAGGTCCTTGACGAACGGCAGCACGGTGAGGAAGTACGGGGCCTTGAAGGCCGCGAATACGGAGAACAGGCGGTTGCCGGCCGGCTTCTTGGCCAGCTTCTTCCAGGCCTTATAGGTGGCAGACGGGGCTGCTTCAGCGAAAGATGCGTTCGGAATGCTCATAAAAAACAAAGTAACTCATGTTTCGTGCGCCGACCCTGGAATAAAGCAAACTGCACCCAACGTTGCACGGGGCAGAAAGAAACGATAAAAATTCGCCGCGCCGGGCGGGCACCCCGGGCGGACACAACGTAAGCAGCGAAAGGGATAACACATGGCTACGAAGGAAATCACTGGCGAGAACTTCCAGGAGACCGTCGGCAAGGAGGGCATCGTCCTGCTGGACTTCTGGGCAGAGTGGTGCGGCCCATGCAAGCGCTTCGGGCCGATTTTCGAGGCCACCTCCGAGGAGCACCCGGAGGTCACCTTCGGCAAGGTGGACACCGAGGCTAACCAGGAGCTCGCGGCAGCCCTGCAGATCCAGTCCATCCCGACGATCATGATGTTCCGCGACGGCGTCCTGCTGGCTCGCGAGGCCGGCATGCTGCCGAAGGAGGCCCTCAACGACCTCATCTCCCAGGCTGAGAAGCTGGACATGGACGAGGTTCGCAAGCAGGTCGAGGAGCAGATGAAGCAGGCTGAGGCTCAGCAGGAGGGCTAAGCCCCCGCCTTTCCGCACTGAGGGCCCGCGCTACCACGCGGGTCTTTTCTTGGCCGCTGCGCGGTCATGGTGAGCCATTCGTGTCTACTCTGGGGCGCACGACCTACTAGAGGAGCGATACTTATGGCTAACCCATTTTCCAAGGGCTGGAAGTACCTGATGGCGTCCTTCGACACGAAGATCGAGGAGAACGCCGACCCCAAGGTGCAGATCCGTCAGGCCGAGGAGGCCGCCCGCCAGCAGCACGCGAAGATCACCGAGCACGCAGCCAGCGTCATCGGTAACCGTAACCAGCTGGAGATGAAGCTCAACCGCCTCCAGAAGGACGCGACCGAGCTGCAGGAAAAGACCCGCGTCGCACTCCAGCAGGCCGACCAAGCCCAGTCGGAGGGCGACGCCAACCGCGCCACGGAGCTGAACCAGACCGCGGAGCTCTTCGCCTCCAACCTGGTCACCGTCGAGCAGCAGCTGGAAGAGACCAAGGAGCTGCACGCGGCGGCGTCCCGAAGCGCGGAGGAAGCACAGCGTCAGCAGCAGGAGTCCGAAACCCGCCTGCAGGACCAGCTGAACCAGATTAATCAGCTGCGCGCGCAGGCCGATCAGGCGAAGATGCAGGAGACCGCGAATAAGTCGATGGCCTCCATGAACGACGCCGCCCTCGCCCCGGATGAGGCCGTCCCGACCCTGGACAAGGTCAGGGATAAGATCGAATCCCGTTACGCGAATGCGTTGGGTGCCCAGGAGCTCGTCGAGGGCTCGGTTCAGGACCGCATGACCGAGATCGCGGAAGCTGGCCGCGACGTCAAGGCCAGCTCCCGACTCGCGGAGATTCGCGCTGACATGGAGAAAAATAAAGAACTCGAACAATAGGAGAAAGCCATTAGCACCGGCGCCGAAAACAGCGGCTCGCACACCGCCGACACACCCGCACCCAACGCGAAGCTCCTGATCGGCGTGCTCGTCGCCGCAGCCTTCGTGGTCATCCTCAACGAGACCACTCTCTCGGTCGCGTTGCCGGTGCTGATGGGCTACTTCGAGATCACTGCGGATGTCGCGCAGTGGCTGGTCACCAGCTTCATGCTGACGATGGCCGTGGTGATCCCGATGACCGGCTACATCATGCAGCGTTTTAGTCTGCGGCAGGTTTACGCCGCAGCGATGCTGCTCTTCCTCGCGGGCACGGTGCTCGCGGTTGTGGCGCCGGTCTTCCCGGTGCTGCTGGTCGCCCGCATTATTCAGGCTTCCGGCACCGCGCTGGTGATTCCGCTGCTCATGACGACGATCATGCGGCTGGTTCCACTGGAGCGCCGCGGCGGGGTCTTCGGCCTGGTCTCTGTGGTCATCGCGGTGGCCCCGGCGCTGGGCCCGACATTTTCTGGTTTGGTGCTGCACTCTTTGGGCTGGCGCTGGATCTTCATCCTGATGCTGCCGCTGGTGGTGCTCGCCCTGGTGGTGGGCCTGCTGCTGGTCCGGAACTTCGAGGAGCCGACCCGCCCGTACCTGGACGTGCCTTCGGTGTTCCTTTCCGCGGCAGGTTTCGCCGCCACGCTTTACGGCATGGCTGGGCTGTCCGACCTGGCTCACGGGATTCCGGTGGGCCGGGTTGGGGTGATGCTCGGTGGCATTGTGATTCTCGCCGTCTTTTTCGCGCGTCAGCGGTCGCTGGCCCGCGAGGCCCGCGCCGGGAAGGCGGCTGCTGCAGAGGAGCAGGGTGCGCAGGGGAGCGCGGTTGCCGCGAACGCGGGGGACGGCGAGCCTGCGGGCAAGCGGGTGCGCGAACCGTTGTTGGATCTGGCCCCGCTGGGGGAGCGGAACTACCGGCTCTCCTTGGCTCTGATGCTGCTCACGTTCAGCATGCTCTTCGGTTTCATCATCCTGATGCCGATGTTTGCCCAGCAGGTGATGGGGCTCTCGGAGAGTCAGTCGGGCCTGGCGATCCTGCCCGGTGGTTTGGCGATGGGCGTGATGGGGCCGTTCGTGGGCCGGGTCTACGACGCCCGGGGTACGCGCGTGTTGACCATCCCGGGATCCATCCTGATGAGCGCCGCGATGCTGGGCCTGGTGGTGCTGGGCCGGGACTCCTCTTTCTGGGCGCTGACGGGGGTCGCGGTGGTGCTGCACATCGGTATCGCGCTGCTGATGACCCCGCTGATGAGTAACGCGCTGGCCGCGGTGCCGGACGCCCTGGCCTCCCATGGGCAGGCGATCCTCAATACTTTCCAGCAGGTGGCTGCTGCCGGTGGCACCGCGATCTTTATCGCGATCATGACTTTCGGCACCCAGCGCGCGTTGAATAGCGCCCCGGGTGACGCGGTGAGTGGCCTGGCCTCGGGCCTGAACCTAGCCTTCCTGGTGGGTGCGGTCTTCTCGGTGGTGATTGTGCTGTTCACCGTGTTCGTTCCTCTGGATGCGAAGACGCCGATGAAGGCGAAGAAGTCGCAGAACGAGAAGTAGGTGGGAGCCAGGTAGGGGGCACGTAGCTCACGCGGCGAAGGGGGCTGCCGGTCCGCGCAGGGTACGCGGGTGGGTCCTGCCGGGATCAAGCAGGACAAACGGGCGTACGAGGCCGGGCCTACCGAACCACGCAGCCCAAGCCGCGCCGCGGCCTGGGGGCAAAGCAAAAGCCGGGTGCTGTGCGGAGAGTTCCGCGCCGAGCACCCGGCTTGAGCTTTTTGGCTAGCTGTTGTGGCTTAGTCCTTGTGCTGCTGAGCAGCCGCGGCGGCCGCCTTGGCCTCCATGTTGGCCTTGTGGTTGCCCAAGGCCTTGGTACCACCAGCGGCCTTGGACCGGTCGATGCCGAACTTACGGCCCCAGTAGAACAGGCCGGTTGCGATGGCGAAGATGAACAGCGCCGTCATGACGCCCAAGACTGGGAGTGGTCCGACCGCAATGATGAACGGGATGGATACGGCAGTGATGATGCCGCCACCGAAGAAGGGTTCGAAGACCAGCTGCTTATAGCCGAAGGACTCGAAAGCGGGGGACTCCGCCTGCGGGTCGACGATGCGCATGAGGATCAGGCCGGTTGCGGTGACACCCATGGACTGGCCGAAGTCGCCGACACCACGCTCGAGCCAGTACTCCGGGATGGAGCGCGGCGCCAGCCATAGCAGCAGGAAGACGTTCAACAGGATGCCGCCGGCACACAGGATCAGGAATGCCCAGAAGTTATTGGCGATGGCCTGCAGGGAGATCGTCGCCAGGGCAGCGGTGATCAGCAGGTCCAGAGCCAGGCCCTGGATGCGCAGCATCATGTTCTGGTCGATGAGGTGCTCGTAGCCCAGGAAGTTCAGGCCGAGCTGGACGAAGATGCCGCCGATCATGGCCATCGGGAACAGCGGGACGTAGCTCAGCAGCTCGATCTTGTCGATCCACAGCATCTGCTCGATCCACTGCAGGCCCTTCAGCAGGATCACACCCACGCCGATTGCCACAGCAAGGAAGGCGACGTGGAGGGAGAGTGGCTCGACGGAGGACGGACGCGTCGTCATCTTCGCGGCCATGTACTGCTCGTCGCGACGGAACAGACCGCGCTGGTCCTCGATGGAACGGTCCTTGACCTCGGTGATGACCTCGGTGCGACCGGTGCGGATGGCCCAGTTAATGACGGCCACGCCGATCACGATGCCGGAGAGCAGACCAACGGTGGCTACGGCGACGGCGAGGTCGTAGCCCTCAGCCCAGTCGATGTCCTCGAAGACGGACTGCATACCGGCAGCGGTGCCGTGACCACCCTCGAAGCCGATCTCGATGAGCGCACCGGCGGCCTCATTAATGCCGAACAGCGGGGCGAGCAGGAAGGTCACCAGCGCGATACCCACGACGTACTGGCCGGAGGCGAAGGCCACACCCACGGAGAGCTGCGGGCCGGCGAGTTCCACAACCTCCTTCGGCTTCGGCAGCTTCTGGCCGAGGAAGAGGGTACCGAAGACCACGGAAATCAGCAGGCCAGGGAGGGTCTTCCATACGGCGAGGGTCTCCTCGCCGAAGATGCCGCCTTCGGCGAAGCGGTCCGTGCCCAGCGCCGAGGCGATGGAGCCGAAGACCTCAGGGCCGAGGAAGAGAGCCAGGAAGCCCGCGAGGATGGAGGCAGGGAGGAACAGCTTTTGGGTCCAGCCCCACTTGATTCGCATGGTCTTGCCCAGCAAGACCATCACGCCTAGCAGCACGAGCGCTAGGCCGACTTGATTGGGTGTCAATGTTCCTCCTTGGATCTGTTTCCGGTGCGGGGATCTCCCGAGCGAAAAGTGCGAGCCCCGACGAATCATGTCGAACGGGGCGGGGGTGTGGCGTGCATCACGCCGTTTCTGGGAAGAATACGATGTTTCTGGGTATTCCACCAGTTTTCTCTGAATGCCAGCTTGCTAAAAAGCGTGAAAGCGTGCGCTGTCTCACATTATGGTGTAACGCGCGTTATGCGAAATCGGCGGGGTTCTGGGTGCGCGGTTCTGCGGTGGGGTGGGCGGAAAAAGAAAAGAAGCCTTGGGGATCCCCGCTAGCGCGGGGAAGTGGCGCATTCGCCAATGCCCCAAGGCTCATCCCCGCCGGAGCTAGTGCTGCGGGGAGCGTGCTCAAGAGTACGCCTCAGGAAGGTTATGGGCGTAACTTTAAAAAGTAACTGGGGCATTGGGGATTGTTCGAAAGGGGTTCGAGAAGCTTGCTTTCGATCTGTGAAGTAGCTATGGTTATGTTCACCACCGGAAGTAGTGAGGATTGTATGACTTTCCCCGGACATGGCGTTGGGAGCTCGAACACTCGTGAATCGAACGCTTCCAATACGCGCGATGCTTTTATTAGCAAGCTTGATGCGTGGTTGCGTGGAGTGAGTCCTCAGCTCGCGGCACTGTGGGCGAAGTCTGGGGAAGAGGGGGAGTATCTCAATCTGCCGCAACACCTGGCGGATGTGGCCGCGACCGCCGGGGAGGTTTTCGATATCTGGGTCGCGGATGCGACAAAGAATGACCTAAGTGGCGAGTTGGGTATTGACGTGGGGGAGTTGCGCCGCCTCGTGACATGGCTGGCTGGCGGGCATGACGTAGGAAAGGCCACTACGTATTTCCAGGGGCTGCTGGATAAAAAGCCGGGATATGACTACCTGCTTAACGCAGTCTCGGACGCCGGACTACCGCTCGATACTGGGTATCGAGAGACCGATTTACGGGCGGTGCCGCACAGTGTGGCCTCCGCCGCGATGCTGGGGGAGTGGCTTGAGTCGGAGACCTCGGCGTCCAGCACTATGCGTAGACGCTTGCGCTCCATCGTTGGTGCTCACCATGGAATTCCGGCAGAGGAGCACCTCCGTCGGGATGTCGAGGACGCCCTGAAGGACTATCCGCAGTCCTGGCGGGAGATCCACAAGGAACTCCTGGACGGGCTCGCTGAGTTAACGGAGATTAAACCGGTTCTGAGCAAGATGTCCACACCTCGAGCTCCGGAGCTGCAGCTGCTCACCGGCATCGTCGTCTTCGCGGACTGGATTGCCTCCAACGTCGACGCCTTCCCACTTGCCCTCCAGCCCATGCGAGAGCGCCTGGAGAACGGTATGACGAAAACCGACATCACCCCGCCGTGGGACCCAACCGAGCCGGCTGCGAATATCGATGAGTTCTTCCGGCGGTCCTTCTCGTGGCCAGAAGAATTCTGCGCCCGCAGCGTGCAACGCACCATGGTCGAGGCTGTACGCGCTACCGAGGGGCCAGCGCTGTACATCCTGGAAGCGGAAACCGGGGTGGGTAAAACCGAAGCCGCACTCGCCGCGGCCCATCAACTCGGGGCCGAGGGAGGCGTCCAGGGCGTCTACTTCGCCGCGCCGACGATGGCGACCGCCAACGGGCTGCTCGATCGCACCATTAACTGGGCGCAGGGGACGACCGGCGACACGGTGGCGTCCTTGTACCTGGCGCACTCGAAGAACCAGCTCGCGGAACCTTACCGGGCGTTGAAGTACAAAGGAATCGCGGAAGATGAGGCAGGCGGCGCTGCCGGAAAAGTCGTCGCCAGCCAGTGGACGAGCGGAAGACGGCGCGGACTGCTCTCCAATATCGTCGTCGGCACCGTGGACCAGGTCCTTATGCTGGCGCTGGTGCAGCGGTACTCCATGCTCCGACACCTCGCGCTAGCGGGGAAGGTCATTATCTTCGACGAGGTTCACTCTTACGACGCCTATACCTCCGACTATCTCAAGACCACCCTCGCGTGGCTCGCCTACTACGGGGCGAGCGTGATCGTCATGACCGCGACGCTGCCCACCCGTCAGCGCGAGGAGCTCGCGGAGGCGTATAGCGGCGAGCCGCTGAGGGTTGAGTCCTCCGCATATCCGCGGATCACGGTGGTCACGGAGGAGAAGGACGAGGTCTGGGAACCGGAACCGTCGCCGAGGAACCTCGACGCGAGCCTGCAGGTCATCGGGGACGGGCTCACCGAGCTGCAGGCGCTGCTTGATCAGCTACTCGCTGAGGGTGGTTGTGCGCTGGTTATTTGCAACACGATCGCGCGTGCACAGCAGGCATACCAGGAGCTCGCCGAGGCCTATCCGGATGAGGTCGAGCTGCACCACGCGGGCTTCATGGCCTGGGAGCGCTCGCAACGCGAGGACCGTTTGCGCGAGGAGCTTGGGCCTGCGGCGCGCCGGGGGGCCGGGAGGCCTGCGCGGAAGATCGTGGTCGCAACCCAAGTCGCGGAGCAGTCCTTGGACATCGATGCCGACGTTCTGATCACCGACCTGGCTCCCATGGACCTGGTGATTCAGCGTATCGGGCGCATTCACCGCCACCATCGGCCAACGTCGGACAGGCCGACGGCGCTGCGGAAGCCGCAGGTATTTATTCGCGGTGTTGTGGACCGCGACGGCGTGCCGGAGCTCGATAAGGGAGCCCAGGCGATTTACGACCCCAAAATCCTCCTCGCCACCCTGCTGCACCTGCCGGAAAGATTCCGACGGCCGGACGACACCGCCCCCTTGGTGGAGGCGGTGTACGGGGCTACTCACGCGGTTCCGGAGGGGTGGGCTGAGCTCTGGGCAGAGACAGAACGTGAGAGCCGGAGCCGAGCGGAACGGGCGCACGCGCGGTCTGCAAGATACCGGGTTCCATCGGCCTTCGATGCGGAGGAGTTCGAATCGCTCTTCTGTGGCCTTATTGCTGCGGCGCAGTCACTGGGAGATGAGGAACGGGGTGCGGCACAGGTCCGTGACAGCGAGCCGACCGTCGAGGTCATTCCAGTGGTGAGTACTGACTATGGCTACCGACCCCTGACCGCGCGGAGCGCTGAGCACTCCGTGGAGATTCTGAGCGGAGTTACGCCTGAATTTCAGCAGGCCTGGGATCTGGCCATGAGCACGGTTCGGCTGCCGACCCGGATGACGAACTGGAAGGAGGACTTCGAGGCGGTCGTCACTCGGCTGGAGGAAGAAACACCACCGGAGTGGCAGGAGCACTTCCTCCTCAAGGGGCAGTTGGCTCTTCGTCTTGATGAGAAGGGAGAAGCCGAGATCGGGAGGTTCCTGGTGCGATACAGCTCGGAGTTGGGCCTTGAGGTCGTGCCTAAGTCAAGGAGGTGACCGAGGATCACGGGGAGAGCAGTGTGGCTGTTCGAACACCACAACGGAGCGACCGAACCGTGTCTGCACCGCAACGTAGGTTATTAGCTAGATCGGAAAAATGATTAATGAACAGGATTAACAGGCAGGGAGTGGGACAGTGAGCGGGAAAGGAGAAAACGGTGGGAAGTAACGAGACCTTTAACCTCGTGCATGAACCGTGGATCAAGTGCCGGACCGCAGAAGGAAACCAGCTGCTGAGCATCCGCCAGGTGTTCGACGGTAGCGCGAAACCACTAGCCGTCGTCGGGGATTCCCCCACGCAGGATTACGCGGTGCTGCGGGTATTACTCGCCATTTTTTGGCGAGCGCACTACCACGATTTTGTGCGGCGTTACCCGAGCCCACGGTCGCGCAAGAAATTTGAGTGGGAAACATGGTTCCTCGATACGAGGGAAACACTGCGGGAGACGGGGAAGGACGAGGTCGTTCTCGGGTATCTGGCTAACATCGAGGACCGCTTCGACCTGCTGGACCCGGCGGTGCCCTTCATGCAGGTAGCTGACCTTCATACGGCGAAAAACACCAGCAACGAGATCCGCCGGATCTTGCCGGATTCGGAGGATAGCTACTTCACCATGCGCACCGGGCCAGGCCGGACGTCGATCAACTATGACGAAGCGGCACGCTGGCTCATCCATGCCCAGGCCTACGACTACTCGGGTATTAAATCCGGGGCCGTGGGGGATCCACGGATCAAGGGAGGCAGGGGCTACCCCATCGGGCAGGGCTGGTCCGGTTTAACCGGAGGCACCGTTATCCGAGGGGCCAACCTACTCGAGACCCTCGTGCTGAACACCACGGGGTCGTGCGTGTCCACTGCCGCCGAGACGGATAAGCCAGTCTGGGAGCGCGAGCCCGATACCGCCGCGCCTCAGGACCTGGAAGCCACCCAACCGAAAGGGCCAGCAGACTTGGCGACGTGGCAGTCCCGCAGAATCCGGCTCTTCACCGAAGATGGTGTGGTCACCCGGGTGCTGGTGAGTAATGGCGACCGCATCCCGAATGCTGGGCTGAACGTCTTCGGGGACCCGATGACCCCTTATAGGTTCAGTAAGAACAAGTCCAAGAAGGGCCTTGAGGCTTACTACCCGCGGCCCTACGACGAACAGCGCACTACCTGGCGCTCGCTGGATGCCCTTGTTGCGGTGGACGGAGACCCAGGCTTCTCAAGCCGGGAGCTGCCGCCGAAAAGGCCGGAGAATGTCGATAACGTCGCGAGAATCCTCGAGGATCGGGAGGTCCTCGACCTGCAGATTGTGTCCATGGCCTATGGCCCGCAGAGCTCCACTTACGGCACAATCGTGAGCTCCTCCATCGGGCTTCCAGTGCATCTGCTCCGGAACTCTGAGTGGAGCCGCGCGGTTCGTAATGATGTCCGTAACAGCGCGGAGGCCACGGGACGGGCGGCGACCGCGGTGGGCGCCTTTGCTGGCCAGCTCTACGTGGCTGCCGGCGGAGAATACGAATTCGGTGTCGATGCCGCCGACCGCCTCTATGCCCAGCTGGAGCCCCGTTTCCACAACTGGCTGCGGGGACTGGATCCGAAGAATATGGCACAGGAAGTGAGTTCCTGGCAGCACACCGTACGTGAGGCAGCGCTGGGCATCGCCCAGGATCTGCTGAATGGGGCGGGGCAAAAGGCGCTGATTGGCAGGCTCCTGGACGAGGACTCTGGCGGCCGCGTCATCAATGCAGGCACAGCATTCCAGCAACTCAAACGAAAACTCAATAAGGAACTCCCCCTTACTGCCCCACAGAAAACGATGAGCGAAGAAGGAGAAGGCAATGGCGAGCGATCTTAAAACAACCGCTCCGTCACCCGGTGTGGCTGCGGACGTGGCGGGCACTGGAACGGCGGAGGCGACCACTCCCGCGGAGCAGCGTCCGAACCTAAAATTTGCGGTCGGGCGCACGGCAGAGGTCCTGCAGCGCGACTACCTCGCGGGTGGGAACACTGCGGCAGCAAACGCGCGCGGGACGCTGGCCGAGCTCCGTAAGGCGGGAGCCCTCAAGCTGGAGAACCACCCCCTCGCGCTGGAATCCGTACTCATGGCACTGGTCGTGCCCCTGAGTGAAAGGGAGCAGGGGAAGTCGGACCACGCATCCCCGTCTGAGCGCGCGGCGTTCTATGCACTCACTCTTTTCGGCCAGCACATGCAGAGTTCCCAGCAGCAGGTGCATAACTCGGAGCAGTCTTTCGCCGCGGCCTGCGGTCGGCTGCACGCCACGGTGGAATCGAAGTCGATCAAACCGAGGTTTGACGCGATGCAGTCCGCGTTTAACGAAGACACGCGCATGATCCACCTGCGCAATCTCATTGCGCTGCTGCGAGACAAGAAGATTGGCTTTGACTACGGGCAGCTTGCGCAGGACCTGCGAAGCCTGCAGAACCCCCGCCGGCGTAACGGCGTGCTCCTGCGATGGGGTCGAGATTTCGCCAACGGAACATTCCGTGGCCGAGCCACCACCGAAGAGTCCTAAACAACCACCACGACGACACCGTCGACCACTAATCCGGAAGGAAACACCATGTCCAAGATCGTTGATATCTATGCCCTCCAGTCCCTGCCACCATCCCTGATCAACCGTGACGATACGGGCGCGCCGAAGAACGCCGTCTTCGGTGGCGTGCCGCGCCAGCGCGTCTCCTCCCAGTCCTGGAAGCGTGCGATTCGCCGCTACTTCTTCGAGAACTTCGACGCCGCCAACATCGGCGACCGTTCCAAGCGACTCCCGGAGAAGATTGCACGTCAGCTCGAAGAGCAGGGCATGGAGCAGGGCACCGCGATCGAGCGAACCGAACAGCTTTTCAAGGCAGCTGGCATTAAGACGGCCGTCGAGAAGAAGCCTAAGGATAAGGACGAGACCGACGCAGAGGTTGCCTACCCACAGACCGGCTACCTGTTGTTCCTCAGCGCTCACCAGATCGACAACGCGGTGAAGGCGATCCAGGAACGCGACGGTAAGAACTTCACCAAGCGCGAGGCGCAGGCGATCCTCGACCAGGAGCACTCGGTGGATATCGCCATGTTCGGCCGCATGGTTGCCGACGATGCTGCATACAACGTCGACGCCGCTGTGCAGGTCGCCCACGCACTCGGGATTCACGACTCCGCCCCGGAGTTCGACTACTTCACCGCCGTCGATGACCTCGCCGAGGAGGGTGAAGAGACCGGTGCTGGCATGATCGGCACGGTACAGATGATGTCCTCGACGCTGTACCGCTACGCCACCGTCAACCTGGAGGGTCTGGCCGAGAACCTGGACTCCGAGGACGCAGCGAAGCAGGCTGCCGTGGAGTTCGTTGAGGCCTTCATCGCGTCGATGCCGACCGGAAAGATCAACACCTTCGCTAACCAGACCCTGCCGGAGCTCGTCTACGTCGCGGTTCGCGATACCCGCCCGGTCTCCCTGGTGAACGCCTTCGAGGCTCCTGTCGAAGCAACCGAGGACAAGGGCCGCCGCGAGGTCGGTGCCGAGGTACTGGCTCAGGAGGCGCGGGACGTGGAGAACGTCTATGGATTCAAGCCGCAGGCCTCCTTCGTCATGGGCCTGGGGCAGCTGGCGGAGCCGTTTACCGATATCGCGACCCAGGTGACTCTTCCGGAGCTGAAGGAGCAGCTGGCCGGCGCCATCGATCAGCTCATGGGTGATGAGTAATGGTGCATTCCCTCTTACTACTACTCAAAGGTCCCATGCAGTCCTGGGGCGACGAGTCCCGCTTCAGTGTTCGGGCGACGGCCACCACGCCAACCAAGTCCGGCATCGTGGGGCTGATCGCGGCTGCGCAGGGGCGGCGCCGTACTGACGGCGTGGAGGACCTGGCCAAGTTGCGGATTGCAGTGCGTGTTGATCAGTCGGGGAGCCTGCTGCGGGACTACCAGACGGCGCAGCCCTGGCTGAAGAACCCGGGAGCAAACGCCAGCCTCGTGACCAGGTACTTCCTCTCAGATGCGGCGTTCGTCGCGGCGGTGGAATCGGAAGATCGGGAGCTGCTGGACCAGATGGCGGAGGCCCTGCGCAGACCCGCTTACCCGCTGTACATGGGTCGCCGGTCTTGCCCAGTGCACCCTGGCCTTGTGATCGGTGTGGTGGATGGCGACGCGGAGTCTGCCCTGCGCGCGCACGACACGTGGCACGCCACCGCGGTGCACCGCAAGGAGTCGCCGAAGAAGGTGTCTTTGGCGATTTACCGAGATGCCAACCCCGGTGAGGGTGGCTCGGTTCCCCGCCAGGACGTGCCGGTGTCCTTCAGCCCGGAGCACCGAAAGTACGGGTGGCGGGAAGTGATCCGTGCCGAGGACGTGGAGATTGACAATCCGGATGGTGACGAGAAGTCCGCGACGGGTGACGTGTTTTTTGAAACGGTGATGCGAGCATGACGACATTCACGAAAATTCGGCTCAATCCTCACCGGAGGGAAGGGCGAAAGCTACTGAGTGACCCGCAGCGCATGCACGCCGCGGTGCGTGCCGCATTCCCTCCCGAGCTGGACGAATCGGACGCCAGAGTGCTGTGGCGCGTGGATCCAGGTGAGCACGGGCACGTGCTTTATTTGGTGGGTCCAGAGAAACCGACGGGCGCGGTTCTGGTGGAACAGGCCGGGTGGGATACGCTTCCTGCGCAGACGGCAGACTACTCCCGGTTCCTGGACAAGCTCACTCGTGGGCAGCGATGGCGTTTCGAGCTGGTGGCCAACCCGACGTATTCCGAGTTCCGGAAGGGAGAGCGGGGCAAGGTGAAGGCCCACGTTTCTGTGCGGCATCAGATTGGCTGGCTTTACCGCAAGGCTGATGCGGCTGGCTTTGCGTTGGCACCCCGGGTTGATGACGAGGTCAGCGACGAGGAACGTTCGCGGTGGTCTGAGTTCGACACCCCGCAGGTCACGGAGCGCTGGACTGATGTGTTTCACCGCAGGAAGGCTGGTGGCGGGCGCAGCCGACCAGTACGGATTGCGAAGGCTCGGTTCACCGGCACCTTGGAGGTGACAGACCCGGAGCTATTGAGGCGGGCCTTGGAGCAGGGTATCGGTCGTGCGCGTGGCTATGGCTGTGGGCTACTGACCTTGGCGCCGGTGAGTTAGCCGTGCGCACCCCGCAGCAGGTTCCGATTGAGCGCCAATCGCTGTCGCAGATGGGGGATCGGATTTCTTTCCTCTATGTGGAGCGGGCGGTGGTCAGTCGGGACGGGAACGCGCTGACGGTGACGGATCAGCGGGGAGTTGCACATGTGCCTGCAACACAGCTCGCTGCCTTGCTGTTAGGTACGGGGACTCGGATCACGAATGCTGCGATAGCTCTGCTGGGAGATTCTGGGGTTTCCACGGTCTGGGTTGGTGAGCGTGGTGTGCGTTATTACGCCCATGGTCGTCCACCTGCTAAGTCTTCTCGAATGGCTGAGCTGCAGGCCAGGGTTGTGACGCATCAGCGTAAACGTTTGGACTGCGCTCGACGGATGTATGGGCTTCGTTTTCCCGGTGAGGACGTGTCGGGGCTGACGATGGCGCAGTTGCGGGGCCGGGAGGGCTCCCGCATGAAACGGCTGTATGCGGAGGAGGCGAGACGGACGGGTGTGGCGTGGGATCGGAGGCGCTACGACCCGAATAATTACGACTCCTCAGACCCGATTAATCAGGCGTTGACGACGGGCAGTGCGGCGCTTTACGGCATCGCCCATGCTGTGATCGTCGGGCTTGGCTTCGTGCCTGCTTTGGGAGTGATTCATACGGGAACTGACCGGTCATTTGTTTACGATGTCGCGGACCTTTATAAGGCGGAGGTATCCATTCCGGCAGCGTTCAACGCCGTTGCGTCCGGCACTGAAAATGTGGGGCCGATGGTGCGTCGCTTGGTTCGGGACGCCGTTGTGGAGAAGCGGTTGATGCCACGGATGGTGCGGGATTTGAAGTTCGTGATGAACGTCCCGGATGACGAGCCGCTGAGCGACATTGAGCTCATGTTGTGGAGCGAGCTGGAGCTGACGTCCGCGGGCATTAATTGGGGGAAGGAAGGAGCGGAGCAGTGATGGTGCTGATCGTCACTGCCTGTCCAGCGGGACTGCGAGGGGACCTAACGAAGTGGTTAATGGAACTCGCACCGGGGACGTTTGTTGGTAGGCCTTCGGCGCGGATTCGTGAGCTTCTATGGGATCGAACGGTGGAGTTGTGCAAGGACGGCCGTGCGCTGCTGGTCTACAGCAGCAATAACGAGCAAGGTATGGAGTTCCGCACGCATCGGCATGACTGGGAGCCCACCGATTTTGACGGTCTTAAGCTCATGATGCGCAAAAGCGATAGTGAGAAAACACGACGCAGAACGGGCTGGAGCAAGGCCCGCCAGTTGAGGCGTAAGTACGAGGGCCGGTAGGTCGGGGCGGGATGGCTTCGTACAGTTGAAGCTAGAATGACGCTGAGGCTCGAATATCCGCTGGTCGTCCAGTGTGCTCCCCGCGCTAGCGGGGATGAGCC
>NZ_KV823567.1:47881-48213 GCF_001815985.1 Corynebacterium sp. HMSC27B11
TGCTCCCCGCGCTAGCGGGGATGAGCCCAGGTCGGCGGCCTCGCCCCACGACACGCTACGGTGTTCTCTGCGCCAGCGGGGATGAGCCCTCTGGTTTCGACCTGCTTGACGGCCTGACCGTGTGCTCCCCGCGCTAGCGGGGATGAGCCGCGTCATGCTCTCGCCAGCCGCCGATTTCCTGGGTGCTCCCCGCGCTAGCGGGGATGAGCCCACGCAGGTCAGCAAGTACCGTCGAAATTATGAGTGCTCCCCGCGCTAGCGGGGGTGAGCCCTAACCGCCCCGACCACAGAAAGGAGACCGCCAGTGCTCCCCGCGCTAGCGGGGATGAGCC
>NZ_KV823567.1:48233-59360 GCF_001815985.1 Corynebacterium sp. HMSC27B11
TGTGCTCCCCGCGCTAGCGGGGATGAGCCGGAGCCGATGAAGCCGTGTGACAAGCCGGACTCGTGCTCCCCGCGCTAGCGGGGTCCGCCGCGCAAGGTGGAGGTGCTGGCCATTGAGGGGGGAGTGTTCCTCGCGCCAACGGGGGCATCCGTTCCCCGACTACAACGTCCACAGAGCCACTGCCATAACCCTCGCGCACGCGCTGCCTGCGCGCTATTGTCGGTTTTGTCGGGCAAATCTCCCGGCTCCGCGCTCGCTGGCGCGCGGGAGCTCAAGAGAAAAATCGACTGGAGGGCAACAATGGGGATCATCGATAGCCTGCAGGCCTGGGCTGGGGAGCATGAAACATTCATCTTCATTCTTTTCATGACGCCGTTCGCCATCGGATTGAGCTTCCTGTTTGAGGGCGGAGACGGCGGCGATTACGGCGGGGATTAGCTCCGCCGTCGACATCCTCGACGCGCCGGATGGAAGTGAAATACTCCGACCGGGGTGAATGTGTGCCGTGTGAATGCAGAACTGTGCTGCACTTGTTGGCCTGCCGTAGGCTTGCCCTGGCTGCGCGTCGCTCGCCCCACTGTGCCGTGCCGCCCCGGCGTAAACTGTGGCTGTGCATATGAGTTGCACAATATTTATTGCAATTTTCCTGATAAAAAGTAAAGTGAAGGCTTCTATCCAACTGCGCTACTCGACCCGGGACAGCGCAGCACAGCCACAAGGGGATGACATTGAAGAATGCGGTGAAGCGCCTCGCAGCAGCAGCGGCCACCATCCTGGCCGCCACCGGCCTCACGCTGGGCACCGGCCAGCCCATCGCTGCGGCGGCCAGCAGCGGTTCCAGTGGCTCCAGCGGCTCCAGCCTCTCCAGTGGCTCCAGCGGCAGCTCGCTGGGCAGCTCCCTCGGCAGCTCAGAGGCTCGGCTCGACGGGATGAGCTTCAACCAGTCCCGCATCATCCGGGGCGGCGCCGGCTTCTGGGTCCAGCGCGCCGACGGCTCCGTCAACCCCTGCACGGTGACCAACGTCGTCCGTCGGGGGCACACCAACTACGCCGTCACCGCAGGTCACTGCATTTCCGGCCATGTCACGCAGATCCGCCACAAGGGTCAGGTCATTGCAGATGCTGCGGACGTCCGCGCCGGCTGGCACATTGTCCAGGGCAACAAGCGCCCCGGCGGGCACTTCATCAACGACTTCGGCTACTTCCGCCTCAAGCCGCACGTCAAGGTGCAGTACAACGTTGTCCACCTGGACCGGGTCCACCCAGTCCACCAGCCAGCCAGTGCCGCGACGCGCGCTATCCACCGCCGCGCGGTCAGCGCACCCTTCGGCGCTCCGCTGCGTGTCCACCAGGGCATGATCGGGCGCATCGCCTGCAAGGAAGGCAATACCACCGGCCTGACCTGCGGCCCCATCGTCCGTGTGAACGAAAAGACCCAGGACGTCTCCGGGCTCATCCCGTCCCGCCCGGGTGACTCCGGTTCGCCGCTCTACCTCCTGGGCCGCGACGGGAAGCGCCACCTCATCGGCCAGCTCGCCGGTGGAACCCACTACGCCTACAAGTCCTACGACGGCTACGTCCACAACCTCGCGCGCATCAAGTAACGCCGCGCCCGGCGTCGTCGTCAGCGACGTCGCGATGACGGACGTCCTCCCCAGGGACGTCATCCCTCACGTTCCCGCCCCTCTACCGGCAGCTGAAGACAATCCCGCCGGTCAGAGGGGCGTTATCATGCCCGGCTGCCCCGAGTAACCAAAATGCTCATAATATACTAAGTTTTACTTGTAGATATCCGGGCATAGTTACCAAAGGACGCAACAACCGTGGGGATGAAGAAGTTTGCAGCAAAGCTGGCCGCCGCTGCACTGACCGGAGTGCTCGCGCTCGGCGGGGCAGCCACCATCGGAGGCGGGGCGGATAACGGCCTGCTGGCCAGCGCGGATGCCGCCCCAGTCGGCTCTGGCTTCGCCTTCACCCCAACCGCGCAGGGCGCCTGCACCAGCACCATGGTCATTGCCATCCCCGGCGGCGGCAATACCGTCGACGGTGTGCCAGACTCCGTCCCGCACGGCTTCCTCGTCGGGCAGGTAGCCAACCAGCTCAGTGCACATGGCATCGCCCAGCGTACCGTCGGCTACCGAGCAACCCCTTTCTTCACACTGAGCTACGACCAGTCCATGCGCCAGGGTTACGCGAAGGCCCGCCAGCTCATCGCCCAGACCGCCGCGCACTGCCCGAATGCGAAGTTCGCGCTCGTCGGGTTCTCCGAAGGCTCGGACATCGCCTCCCACATCATCGCGGACATCAACGCAGGTCGCGGCCCGATCCCGGCCAAGCGTTTCGCCACCGCCGCGCTGATCGCCAACCCGCACAACGGGCCAGAGAGCAAGCACAAGGGCGGCACGCTGCGCGACGGTGAGGGCATCCTCGGCGCCATGCGCGGCTACGGCAAGCTCGGCGACCGGGTGCTCGACATCTGCAACATCGACGACTTCGTCTGCAACCGCTACGCCGCCACCCCGGGCACCCGCGCGATCGCCAAGAACGTGCTCCACGCCTCCGCGGCCAACGGCTTCGCCGGCCTGAACCCGATGCAGGTCGTCGGCGAGGCCCCGCGCATCGCGATGGGTACCCGCCAGCACACGAAGACCTACCAGTACGTCAGCCCGATCCCGCACGCCGTGGGCCACGTCCTCGCCCACCGCGACCTTCCGAAAGCCGAGGACTAGGACGTCCAGCCGGGGCGCTGTCCGCGCCAAGGTCACGGCGCAGCGTCGTGTTGCGCGTTACCCCGGCGCAGCGCTGAACCGCCGGTGACCACGGCCTAGCGTCGAGCTTCCGGTGGCCCCGGCGCAGGCCGTCACTGTAGCTAGGAAACACAAACGGGCCAGCACGTGTACCGTGCCGGCCCGTTTCGCTCTCCGCGGAGCTCCTACGCCAATCCCGCTAGATCGGCAGCTTCCGCAGCACCCACATCGGCAGGTGTTTCAGCACCAGCATGATCGGGCGGAACAGCGGGTGGACCCATACGATCGTCTTCTTATCGTCCACCGCCTTGGCGATCGCCTTCGCCGCGTCGGTCTTATCGACGGTCAGCGGGGCGTCGTCCAAATCCTTCGTCATATTCGTGCGGACCTGGCCCGGACGGACGGTCAGCACGCGCACACCAGTGCCGCGCAGCGCCTCGCCGAGCAGGCGGTAGAAGCCGTCCGTGCCGGCCTTCGTGGAGCCGTACACGAAGTTCGACCGGCGCACCATCTCACCCGCAACGGTGGAGAAGGCGACGATCTGGCCGTGGCCCTGCTCCTTCATCTTCTGGCCCAGCAGCACACCGACCGAAACCGCGCCGGTGAAGTTCACCTGTGCGGCCTGCACGGCGAGCTTCTGGTCCTGCCACTGCTTCTCGTTATCGCCCAGGATGCCGAACGCGACGATCGCGATATCGATATCGCCGGCGGCAAAGGCCTTGTCGATCACCGCCGGGTGGGAATCGAAATCCACCGCATCAAAGGCCAGGGTCTCCACCTCAGACGCACCGGCGGCCTGGCAACGGCGGGTGGCGTCGTCCAAGCTCTCGCCCTCGCGGGCAGCCAGAACCACGCGCGCCGGGCCGCGGGAGAGGAACTCCTCCACCACGGCCAAGCCCATGTCGGACGCACCGCCGAGCAGCAGGATGGACTGTGGCTTTCCAACAGCATCAATCATGAAAAACTCCTTTAAAAGGCTCGTCGGTGTTTAGTGCAGCTCGAGGCGGCGGGACATATCGGATGCGAACACGCCCGTCGGGTCGATGTTGCGGCGGGTCTCCAGCCAGCCAGGCAGGCCCGGGTACATCTTGTGGAAGTTCTCCGCGGAGGTGCGGGACTCCTTCGCCAGGTACAGGCGGCCGCCGAACTCCATGACGCGGCGATCCAGGTCGTCCAGGAACGCACCCAGGCCCGGGCGGATCGGGAAGTCCACGCACACGTTCCAACCCTTCATCGGGTAGCTCAGCGGCGCGCGGTTGCCCTCACCGAAGAGCTTGAAGACGTTCAGCGCGGAGTAGTGGCCGGACGCCTGGATGTCGCGGATGATCTGCTTGAACGGCTCGACCGCCTCCGTCGGGACGACGAACTGGTACTGCAGGAAGCCCTTGGAACCGTAGCCGCGGTTCCACTCGCCGATGAGGTCCAGCGGCTGGTAGAACTGCGTGAGGTTCTGGATCTGGTTCCGCGCAGGCGAGCCCATCATGTAGTAGGCCTCGCCGATCGCCATCAGGGAGAGCTTGTTCATCGTCCAGGACGGGAAGATGTCTGGCACGGTCATCAGCTGCGGGGCGTTGAACTTCAGCGGGTCCTTCGCCAGCTTCGGGGCGAACTCCTTCAGCTGGTCCAGGGTTGCCAGGGAACCGCGGGAGATGGTTGAGCGGCCGAGCTTCTTGCCGCCGGAGATCGCGTCGAACCAGGCGGAAGAGTACGTGTAGTTGTGCTCCGAACCGTCGGAGTGGAACTCGATCGTCTCGTCCAGCGTGTTCGTGCGGTCGGTGTCCGCGAGGAAGTAGGCGGTCTCCGTGCGCGTCATCTCGATGCGGGCGCGCAGGATGATGCCGGTCAGGCCCATGCCGCCGACGGTGGCCCAGAACAGCTCACCCTTCGGGTCATCCGGGGTGCCCTCTGGCTCCAGGTGCAGGACGCGGCCGTCGGCGACGAGCAGCTCCATGGACAGGACGTGGTCGCCGAAGGAACCCGCGGAGTGGTGGTTCTTGCCGTGAATATCCGGCCCGATCGCGCCACCGATGGTGACCTGGCGGGTGCCCGGCAGGACGGGGACCCACAGGCCGTAGGGCAGGGCGGCCTTCATCAGCTGGTCGAGCGTCACCCCGGCATCAACGTCCACGATCGCCGTGTCCGGGTCGATGTCGTGGATCTTGTTGAGCTCCCGCATATCGATGACGAGACCGCCGGCGTTGTTGGTCGGGTCGCCGTAGCTGCGGCCCATGCCGCGGGCGATGACGCCGCGCTTCAGGTGACTGGGCTTATCCGCGTTATCGTCCGCGACCTGAGCCACGGCCTTCGCGATGGTCTCCACATCTGGCGTGGATAGCACCTCTGCCGTGGTGGCCTGAGTGCGGCCCCAACCGGTCAGGGTCTTTGTAGTTGTATGGATGCTCATGGGTTTCAAGCGTAGCGCCGTAGCCTGCGAATAGCCTGCTAAAACAGTCGGTTCGCTAGTACAAATCCTTGATGTCGCGTATCTCACTACAACGCGCGGATAGCGCGCGGGTGGGCGGGTTCACGCGTCGGGGGATGCGCGGGGCCGCGCCTGGTCGCATCAAGGGTGAGATGACGGGAGAGGTGGCGCGCCGGATGGGGTGTGAGTTGTCCCGTCAGAGTCGCGGGCGAGGTTAGAGGGCGGAGCGCAGGCCAATCGCCTTGAGCGTGCCCTCCACGATCCAGGTGGCGATGGCCATGAAGATCGCGCCGAAGAACGCCGCCCAGAAGCCACTGACCACCAGGCCGTTGCCAATGCCGTTGGAGATCCAGCCGACCAGCGAGAACAGCAGCGCGTTCACGATCAGCGAGAACAGCCCCAGCGTGAGGATGCGCAGCGGCAGGCTCAGCAGCCGCACGACCGGGGCGATGAAGGCGTTGACGAACATGAACACCAGCGCGGCCCAGATGAAGGCGCCCACGCCGCCCATCACGGAAACGCCAGGAATAACCAGGGTGACCAGCCACAGCGCGACGGCCGTGGCCACAACGTCGAGTGCAAAACGCATAAGAATCCTTCGTTGTTCAATCGGAGCGCCCTGGCGTTGCGCCGGTGCAAGCCAGCGACGCACCCGGTGCAAGCCAGCACCGGGCCCGCGGAGGGCGAGAGGCAGGCTGGCGCATTGCTACACACAGGGCACGGTAGCCGGGCGAAAAGTAGCTAATTAGCAGTATATCTGCGCTTTGGGAGCATGTCTGCGTGTGTGAAGGTCCAGCTTATTCGCCCCGTACAGTTCAGGACCGCCGTGGCCCACTGGAACAGGCTGGTCCGCTAGTACAGGTCCATGATCTTCCGAATCTCCTCCGGGAGCTCCTCGACGCTGGTGATCTCCGGCCCGTCGTAGTCGCGCAGGATGTCGCGCACCCGCTGGCGGCTCACCGAGTCCATGATCGGCAGTTCCTGGGCCATCATTCGCGTCATCCACGAGTTCAACGGCAGCTGCGTGCGCTCCGCGGCCTCATAAGTTGTTTCCTCCCCGACGCCGCCGACCCGCAGCGGTGGCTCCTTCTGCTCTTTCGGCTGCTTACTGACGATAGTGGAGAGGCCTGTGCTGATTTTTTCGAAGAGTCCTGCCATGCCTAGGGATTCTAGCCGGGGCTGCGGACATGCCTCGCTATCTGCTGAGGACATGCCCCACCAGCTGCTGCGGTCCATCCAAGGGGGTGTCTGCCTGCCGGGGTAAAATGCTGAGCATGAAGAAACCACCACTCGCGTTTGAAGCTCTGGCCGCTGCCGCAGGAACGGCTGCGTTCTATGGAATCAAGGACTTCCTGCCCGCCGGCCGGCGTCGTGGCTGGCTCCGGGGTGCGGCCCTGGTCGCCGGGATCGCCCCCTATGTGGTGCGTTCCACCGTCGAAACGATGGAATTCGCGAAGGAGGAGTTCTCGCAGGCGAGCAGGCAGACCGCCGAGTTGCGCAAGCTTCTCGACGACGCCCGCGCCCGCCAGCAGGGGTTTGTACCCCAGGACGGTGACGTCGCCGACCTGGCTGCGGGGGAGGACGTCGCCGTCGACGGGGACGCCTTCAACGACGACGTCCTTCCCGACGGTGCGGTCGATGACGGTGCCGTTGGTGACGGTGCGGTTGACGAGGACGGGGAGGGCGCAGAGGAGATCTGGCCGCCGAACGATCCGAAGTGGTGGGACCGGGTATTCAGCCTGCCGCCTTATGCGGTGCTGCCTGGGGCGGCGGCGGTGCTCGTGCTTGCCGTGACGGTGGGGGTGCGCATCGATCGCGCGATCCAGCGGGCTGGCGTGAAGGCGCTGGAATCCCGAGGCGTGGAGTACCCCAATGCCGCGTGGGGCGTGATCTCCGGGGTGATTGGTGCGCTCGCGGTGGTGGCGGACCGGAAGACCCAGGAACGGGCGGTGCGCGGTTAGTCGCCGGGTGAGGTGACCGGTGCTGCGCCGTTAGTTGCTGGGCGAGGTGACTGGTGCTGCGCGGTTAGTCGCCGGGTGAGGTGACCGGTGCCGCGTGGTTGAGTCTGCGGGCGAGGCGTGTCTGGGGCGGTCGCTAAGATCGAGATCATGAGCCCAGCTAGCGAAGCACAGAGCCCCAGCGCCGAGACCGCGAGCGCTGAAGTTCCCGGCGCCGAGACCCCTGGCGCTGAAGTTCCCAGCGCCGAGACCTCGAGCGCAAAGACCGCGAGCGCCGTGGCATTGACACCCACCCCGACCTTGGCGGTGGCACCTTCCGACCGGCCGGAGGATACGCCAGGGCCGATCACCTATTACCCGCCCGTGCTCGTCGCCTGCCGAGTGGGGGAGACGACCGCGATCTGGCAGGTCGAGACCGATCCGGAGCTGACGCGCGGCGACTTCTCCGGTGCCTGGCTTCTGGGGCCCGACGGGGTGAAGGGCTTTTCGGGGGAGGCCGAATGGATTGAGGGGCGTGAGGACCCGGCCGCGATGGCGCGGCTGCTGCTCGTGCACCCGGTGTTCCTCACCGAGGACTCGAAGGGGGACATCAGCTACGGCGGCCTGGGGGAAGGCGAGCTCCACCTCGTGGACGTCGCTGCCAGCCAGGAAGCGGCTGAGGCCGCGGTTGCTACAGCGAAGGCCGCGTTCGAGGAGGCCAATGGCAAGAAGTCCACGGGCTGGGGAGAGGTTCGTCCCATCGAACCGGTCGCGGGCCACCCGCCGCAGGGCCTCGACGCAGACGCGGAAAAGGCCGTGACCAGCGTGCTCGCGTTGGCGCGCGGGGTGCGAACCTGGAACCGGGACTGGGCTGCCTTCGAGGCCGTGCGGAAGCGCCGCCTGAAGAACGAGCCCGACCAGCCCCGCTGGGTGCCGATCCGCCTGCAGGGCTAAACGGGGGCGCCGGTCGGCGACGGAGTGCGGGTGCTGGTCGACGAGGACTCCGGGAGCAGGGCCGGAGCCCGCACCGGCAGACGCGCGCAGTGGGGCCGCGGGGTCGTGAACCGTGACATGGGCGCGGAGCTGGTGGGGGCGGCGTCGTAAAAAATAGGCCTGCGGTCGCCACAACGGGGCGCCCGGCCAGTACCGGAGTGGCCAATCTAACGCCCGAGCAGGCGGCGAGGGAATAACAATCCGGCAGGCAACCCGCGTAATCTAACCTGCGTGCCAGAGATTCCCAACGACCACAATCAGCCGCAGCCGCGCACCGCTGCGAAGCCCACGCCCGAGGGGCGTTTGGCTCGCTCCAAGGCGATCGCGCGGCAGTTTCTGCGCTTCGGCCTCGTTGGCGCCAGCGGCTTCGTGGTCAACCAGGTGGTCTTCGTGCTGTCGAAGAAGATCTTCGACCAGGGCTTTGGCATCGACGACCTCGAGGTGCTCTTCCAGCTGCTGAACACCCAGTGGAACGTGCGCTGGTACCACCTGTTTTCGGTGCTGGCCTTCCTTGTCGCGAACGTGTGGAACTTCGTGCTCAACCGGTACTGGACCTTCAAGGGGCACCACAAGCAGCCCTGGTGGATCCAGCTGCCGCAGTTCATGGCGGTGGGCGTTTTCGGGTTGCTGATTACGTTGGCGGTGTCCACGCTGGTGGTGCACCCGAACTCGCCGATCGGGCTGCCAGAGCACATTTTCGATAACTCCACGGGCCTGCGCACCCGCTCCTACTGGGGTAACTTCATCGGCGTGATCGTGGCGGTGCCTGCGAACTTCCTCTTCAATAAGCTCTGGACGTTCCGCAACAAGGGGCCGAAGGGGTCGAGTGATTCGGAAGGCCAAGCCGCCGACGTCGTCCCGAAGATCGAAACCGAGGAGCCCAAGTGACCAGCAAGCGCCCAGAACAGCCCGTGACCAGCGACGCGCGCGGTGCGGGCGGAGCGGCGAACGGCTCGGCGGGGGCCGGGGCGTCGGCAAACAGCGAGGCGGGCGCTGAGGCTGGGGCGGGCGACGTCGTCGTGAAGGACAATATCGGCCTGAACCAGCAGATCTTCCGCTTCATCCTGACCGGCGGGCTGTCCGCGATCGTGGATCTCGGCTCGACGCTATTCCTGCGCTTTGTCGTTGGGATGACTGATAGCGGCTCGAAGGCTATTGGCTTCGTCCTGGGGACTCTCACGGCGTACATGATTAACCGGCGCTGGACGTTCAACGCCGCGCCATCGACCAAGCGCTTCGTGATCACGATGGCCACCTATGCGCTGACCTTTGTGGTGCAGGTCGGCCTGTATAAACCGTTGTTAATCCCTCTGCTGGAGAGCCACACGACTTTTTCGCCTCTGGTCGTGCGCCTAATCTCCTTCGTGATCGCGCAGGGGACCGCCACGGTGTTGAACTTCCTGATCCAGCGCTTCGTAATCTTCCGCAACTAGCGGGGGTGCGAGCTGGCTCGTTCCCGTCTCCGTGGTGGACTCTTTGTTAGGACGCCGACCTGCGCGACCAAACCCAGCCATTACTTTTCTGGCAGGGGCTTGAGTAGTTCAATCCGCTGTCGCCCCGGGGCTACAACCCCGGCCTTGATCAGCGTGGACATCTCCCTCGAGGTGGACTCCAGTGTGGTGCCCGCAATCCCCGCGATGTCTTCCCGTCGGATAGGAGCCTCGAGGATCCGGCCGCCGTCGCTTAGGCTCCGCCCGAACTTCCCGTCCAGGTAGTCCAGCGTCTCCAGCACCCGGCTGCGCACCCGAGCCGTGGCATTGTGCACTTTACGGGTCTGCGCCTCCTGCAGCGTGCGTTGCTGCAGGTGCAGCATCGCCGCCCCAACCTGCGGATGTGCGCCCACCATGCGTGTCAGCTTCTCTGCCGGCAAGAACAAGCAGCACACGGTCGTGGTCGCCCACGCCGTCACGGTGGCCTGCACCTCGCCTGGCATCATCGCGCCCAGCACGTCGCCCTCTCCGCACAGATCCACGGTCAGCTCGTGGCCCTGATCCGTGGCTTGGGTCAGCCGCACCACCCCGGACATCACCATATATAGCCCCCGTAGGGGCTCACCCTGCGTGTACAGTGGCTCGCCTTCGGCCCACGCGTGGGCGACCACCTGAGAATCGAATGCCGTACGCCCAGCGGCGTCCAAACTACTGGTGAGAGGGGAGTGCTGCATCACGCGATCCCGCAACTCGGGTGGGCAGACGTGTGGCTCAGAGCAGTGTGAAGGCATGCTCCCGATCCTAACCCGCAAGCCCGCGTTTGCCCCGGTCGAGCACCAATTCCGCTCAACTTGATCTGCGTCAAGGAAGCCCGTGGCAAGGCCCCATAACTTGAGAGTTGGAGCAAGGAAACAACAGCAACCACCAGGAAGCATCCAGGCAATCAAGCCCCTTGCACAGCCCCACGAACGGGGAAACAAACCACACACGAGGGAAAAGGAGACCCCAATGTCCAACGCAAACCTGAAGAACATCGTCCTCCGCTCCGACGAATTCTCTTGCCCGAGCTGCGTCAACAAGATCGAGACAAAACTCAACGGCATGTCCGGTGTGGACAGCGCCGAGGTGAAGTTCAGTTCCGGCCGAATCATCATCGATTACGACGCCGACGCGTTGAGCGTCAAGGACCTCGTCGGTGCCGTCGCGGACGTTGGTTATAACGCCAAGCCGAGCGCTTACTAAGCGCCGGATAGCCAACAGCCAGCATGACCGTAAAGAGGCAGATGTGAGCAAGAAAAACACCCCTGACACAGCGAAAACCGCTGTGAAAAACTGGGGACCAGTGGTGGCATCGGGCATCGCCATCGCCATCAGCTGGATCACCGGCATCGAGTGGATCATGCTGGTTGCTGCCGTCATCGCGGGCTACCGCATCGCCATTAGCGCGGTGCAGGCCCTGCGCGTGAAGCTGATCAGCATCGACCTGCTCGTCGTGACCGCCGCCGTGGGCGCGGTCTTCATCGACAACTATTGGGAATCAGCCGCCGTCACCTTCCTGTTTGCCCTGGGGGCTCTGTTGCAAAGATTGGCGGCAGTCA
>NZ_KV823567.1:60360-60753 GCF_001815985.1 Corynebacterium sp. HMSC27B11
CTCCCCGCGCTAGCGGGGATGAGCCCGCCGGTAGGGCGCAAGGCGGGGAGCGCGTCAGGTGCTCCCCGCGCTAGCGGGGATGAGCCCCGTCTCGGCGGTGGTATTCGCTTCCAGGTGCCGTGCTCCCCGCGCTAGCGGGGATGAGCCCCAACCCACCCACACAATCGGCGTACTCCTCGAGTGCTCCCCGCGCTAGCGGGGATGAGCCGAGCCGGGCACTAGCGAGGCTATCCCCTTCGCCGTGCTCCCCGCGCTAGCGGGGATGAGCCCCCGGCGAACACTACATCCTCGCGGAATACCAAGTGCTCCCCGCGCTAGCGGGGATGAGCCCGCGGGCTTCGGCAGCACCCCGGAGTCCTGTAGGTGCTCCCCGCGCTAGCGGGGATGAGCCGA
>NZ_KV823567.1:60773-61227 GCF_001815985.1 Corynebacterium sp. HMSC27B11
TGCTCCCCGCGCTAGCGGGGATGAGCCCGGTGCACCGCAGTCAGGGCATTACCGTTGACGGTGCTCCCCGCGCTAGCGGGGATGAGCCGTCGGTGTCTGCCTGCTTGCGTTCCTCGTCTGCGTGCTCCCCGCGCTAGCGGGGATGAGCCCTTCGCCGCCACGGCGCGAGCAACCCGGACGGAGTGCTCCCCGCGCTAGCGGGGATGAGCCGATAGCGGGGGCGCGGGGCTGCCTGGAGACCTGGTGCTCCCCGCGCTAGCGGGGATGAGCCCGCAGCGTCCAGGGACGTGTCGATCACCCGACGGTGCTCCCCGCGCTAGCGGGGATGAGCCTGTTTGCGGGGCAATGTTGCGGGCGGGCCATCCGTGCTCCCCGCGCTAGCGGGGATGAGCCCAGAATGTGGCGCTAGCCCTGGAGCCACTCGCAGTGCTCCCCGCGCTAGCGGGGATGAGCC
>NZ_KV823567.1:61247-61640 GCF_001815985.1 Corynebacterium sp. HMSC27B11
TGCTCCCCGCGCTAGCGGGGATGAGCCCTTAGCCAAGCCTAAATACCTTCCTCTACGTGAGTGCTCCCCGCGCTAGCGGGGATGAGCCCCGGGCATCCGCCACGGGGGCCGCGTCCACCGCGTGCTCCCCGCGCTAGCGGGGATGAGCCCCAGGGTAGCGACGCACTGCCAAGAAAAGTCGAGTGCTCCCCGCGCTAGCGGGGATGAGCCCGGGCAGGCCCCCAGGATCACCGCGTCGCGGTGGTGCTCCCCGCGCTAGCGGGGATGAGCCCGCCGTCGGGCCCGTATTCCGCAAGCACGGATTGCGCTCCCCGCGCTAGCGGGGATGAGCCTGTGATGGTGAGGTTGAAGGTGACGTTGTATTCGTGCTCCCCGCGCTAGCGGGGATGAGCC
>NZ_KV823568.1 GCF_001815985.1 Corynebacterium sp. HMSC27B11
GGGGGGGTCCCTATGTGTTTGTCAAGTGCCAGACCGATGTTGACGAGCGCAGTCTTGGGAGTAGTTTCTTAGGCGTGCCTAGGAGCCGGCCAGCGTGTGCTGGTCGGCTTTCGTCTTCGGGCTTTATGCGGCGACGGGGCGTGGCGGGATTTCGCGGAAGAACTCCTTGTTTTTCAGCATCGCGTAGATGACATTGCATCGGCGTCGTGCCAGGCAGATGACTGCTGCGTTGTGGCGTTTTCCTTCAGCGCGTTTGCGTTCGTAATACCGCCGTGACGGTTCGTGGCTGCGGATAACTGCGAATGCGGAGTAGAACAAGGCGTTTTTCAGTCGTTTATTGCCTGACCGTGCCGGGAATTCACCTCTGATCGACGAACCGGATCGTCTAGTCACGGGTGCTATTCCAGCATAAGCAGCTAAGTGGCCAGCACTAGCGAAGTCGGAGCCATCACCGATCGCAAGAAGGATCTGCGCTGCGGTCTTGATGCCGACTCCGGGCATACTCATCAAGACCTCACAAAGAGGGAAATCAGCGAGCATCTCTTCAACCTGCTCAGCAATGGTGTTTCGTTGCTCTTTGAGGGCCTGGATGTTTGCAGCCAGTTGAGGAATTACTAACTCGGCGGCATCGCTTCCAGGCACGGTGACTGTTTGAGCTTTCAGCGCTGCAAAAATGTCGTCTACCAGCGGGGTGGGGTCTTTACGTGTGCGCTTGATCATCCAGTTCAACACTCGTTGGTATCCGGCTCTTTTTAGCCCCTGCGGTCCCTTGTAATGGATCAATAATTCCAGGATCGGCGTGCGAGTCAGGGTGCTACCAGCAAAAACTCGTTCCAGGCTGGGGTAGATCTGGGTGAGGACACTGCGAAGCCGATTGACAGTGCGAGTGCAATCGCGGGCGATGTCATCATCGAAGCCGGACAGCATCTTTAGGGCGGAGAGTACCTCATCATTGCGGTCGACGGCACGTAGCGTGTGGGGCATTGTGCGGGCGGTGTCGGCGATGATGAATGCGTCGCGTTTGTCTGTTTTTGCACGTCCCGGATAGAGATCTGCAGCTTTGCGCATCGCAAGACCTGGCAGGTATCCGACTTCGCAACCGCAGTCCCGGGCTACAGCAATCGGTAGTGCGCCGATGGTGTTGGGTTGGTCGACGATCACGAGCACGGTGCCAAGCTTCTGAAGCTGGTGAAAAACGCCTGCTAGTTCGGATTCGAGTTGAGGCAACGGTTTGTCGAAGACCTTGTTGCCATCACGGTCTAAGGCGCAGGCGTGGTGTTCAGATTTGCCGACGTCTAGCCCAAGGAATATGTCGATGGAATGCTCCGGAGACATGATGAGCTCCTAGAAAACGAGATGGGTATGGCGTTGTTCCAGTCGCTGGTGTCATGACCTTCGTTGCAAGCACCCACGTTACAAAG
Source organism: Corynebacterium sp. HMSC27B11 (assembly GCF_001815985.1). Taxonomy (GTDB): domain Bacteria; phylum Actinomycetota; class Actinomycetes; order Mycobacteriales; family Mycobacteriaceae; genus Corynebacterium. The sequence goes on from NZ_KV823568.1 coordinate 1,422, forward strand.
AGACCTAGTTTAAAACTGGCCGTGTCCCTATCAGCTGTCATCGAAAGTCCTGGCACCCGGCGGCAACACCCCCCGGATTATGGAAACTACAGGGCAGGTAAGCCATACCGGGACCAGCGACTATCCCCATTATCGGGGACACTCACAAGGTAACGGG
>NZ_KV823569.1 GCF_001815985.1 Corynebacterium sp. HMSC27B11
CATCTACTCAAACGGAACAAAACCTGGGACACTTCAAAGCACCGATCGTCCTAGCCAGCACTGACACAAGCAGCGCAACTGCTGCAAGCAGTAAAAACACTGGGACACTTTCGCCTATTAGCCCTGCCTAGTTGATAGGGGTGATAGGGAAACAGGGCTTGAAGCGAGAGTTTTCTTAGTTTTATTCTTATCCAACCGTTTTAGGATTACGGGCGTAGGCCTTAAAAGCTCGCACTATGCGGTAGTTCGTATTGGCTTCAATTACAGAGGAAAGTCTTTCTCCGTCAGCAATCCATTGGAGAGGATCAAAACTGCTGTTCCATCGCTGAGCGACACCAACTCTGCCGTCGCTTTGAAAATTTTTCCGCCATTCTCTGATCCATCCATCGAAGGTATGGGGTGAACTTTTTAAAGCTTGGTGGGCTGCAGAACAGAATGCGTTTTCTTCTGCTTCATCTACTCCCCAGACTGCTGAGGGTCTTGCATTGTCGGGGTAGATGATTACGTAGGTGTGTTTCATGACAATGTTTTATTTGCAGGGACTAGGGGGATGGGGCGGTGTAGATAGTGTGCGAATCTTCTATCGACAGTTACATCAGCCTCTGCTTCTATCTGTCTTGCAATCCACAGCCCTTCTTGTAGCCAGCTGTTGAGGTCAAAGCCCTCTCTCCACCAAGAAACAAACGACGTTCCAACACCATATCCATAGTTTTCGATCCAAGTGCGGTTCCACCGTTTTAAGATTTCGATTAGGCCAATGCTGAGGTGTAGGTCAGATGGCTGAAGGAAATCGTCTTCACGTTCGCGCTGTATGTCATCCCTTTCTGACCATAGTCCCCAATCCATCCCTTCTTCAGGAAACAGTGTGATTATCGTGGTAGGTACTTTCGGCATCCTCCCCAATCCCTTCCGCCTCGGTCGTCATTCGTGTAGGCATTGTGCAGGGTAGAAGAGCTACTCCATACAATGGCGTAGCTTCTGACTTTAGAGTAAGTGTTATACCTTGTTTTAAGGTATGTCCCAGGCCTGCTTGTTTTATTGGTGAACTCTTGTGATAGGAGCGTATGTGCTACGCAGGTTTGAAAGTCTTCCCAAACCTGTCTCGTTATCTCCTCTTGAGGGGGCATGTGGTTATCGGCAATATGCCAAAGATCCCTGCAGTATAGACTCACGCCAGAGTGGTGAAAAACGGTAAGTTTTCCGTTGTCATATCCGCCAATACACTCATGCATTCTATCAAAATTGTCTCCGATAACTTCCTCTGAATCAGTTGATCTACTGGCTGGCCGGCTGGCTCCGAAGGCTGATATTTCTTGGTATGCCGGAAGAGGAAAATTAGGAGACCGGATAAGCCCTCGCTGAAAATACTGCAAATCCCCTCCGTCTTTAGTCGGTTTGATGTCTGCGGTCGGATACCCGTATTTTCCTTTTTCGAAACCGCTATTTGCCCATTCATACAGAACTGGACCATAGATAGGATGGGCTCCGGTTGCTGGAGACCAGTAGATAAAACCCCAGACAAACCTGCTGAATTTTCCAACTCCATCTGGAGTTGATGTCTCATCCTCGATTGGGTAGCTGAGCATTTGTCCTTGTTCGGCACCTGTCTCCAGCCACTTATCGTAGATTGCACCCTTGATAGCTGCTAGACCAGCAAGGGATCCATAGATGTGTCCCTTTGAGAAAGACTGTTTCCGGCCGGTTCCGTCTGGCAAAGCGAATTCATCGGTGGTGGGGTATCCCAGCTCACCTCGCTCCCAGCCATTGCGGGCCCAAACAACAGAAAAGTGCGTGGTAATCGGATGAGCGCCGGTTTGGGGGTGCCAGTAGATGAACCCGTTGACGAACTCATTGCGACGTCCGACACCATCAGGAACGCCGAGTTCATTGGACTTCGGCCAAGTGAGGAAACTCTTTGGTCCACCGAGGGAATCGTACTTTTCCCGGATTTTTCCGCACACTTTAAAAGGGCTAGGCCAATACGTCCGACAGTTATCAACGGCGGCAAACGTCTGTACTCCAGAGCGTGTCTGCGTGGCTTGTTCTTTAGCCTCTTGGATTTCGGCTTGGTTAGCTTGTTCTTTCGTGAATCCACCGGGAATTTGTTCTTTATCGGAACGCATCTTCCCTGGAGTGATTTTGCTTTTGGGGTTGGTGGTGGGATGCCAGTTCTTACCTGTTTGGTTATCAACGTTGTTGTCGTCGAACCCCGGTTCTGTTGGTTCTAGGTTTTCTCGTCCGGGTGCGACCTGATCAGCGTGGTTGTCTGCTGGTGTACTGGTAGTTGTTGGTGGTTGTGTGGGGTGAGCCTGCACGGCAGGGGTGAACCCCATGCCGAGGGTGATGGCGAATAGGAAAGTGGTGATAATGCGAGATGGTCTGGCCATGGTGGGGCATCTTTCGCTGTAGTGGATGGTTAGAAATGAGCTTAGTGTGAGAAACGTATCTCGGGAATGAAAAATGGCTGACTAGTTGGAAAATCTTGCAAAATCCCAGGGAAACTACGGTTGCGTCCCTTAGTGTGGTGTAACGCTTACTGATGGTGGGCCCTTGAAAATAGTGGGGCGGCCATCGTCAGTAACCTTTCGACTCAACGACCACATCTCACCGAAAGGCACATGACGATGACCGCTGCTCCGCATTCTATCGACCCGACAACCTATCTGGATGATGTGCTGACCCAAGCGTCGCCGGATCTGATGCGGCAGATGCTGCAAGGGTTTATCAACCAGATCCTCTCCGCCCAGGCTGATACCGTGTGCGGGGCTGAATACGGTGTTGCTTCCACCGAACGGGTCAACCACCGCAACGGGTACCGTCACCGCGACCTCGACACCAGAGTCGGCACAATCGATGTGGCAGTGCCGAAGCTGCGCCACGGCGCGTTGTTCCCGGACTGGCTGCTCGAGCGAGGCTCACGTGCCGAACGCGCACTATCGACCGTGATCGCAACCTGCTATCTCAAAGGGGTTTCCACCCGCCGAATAAACGATCTGGTGGCAACGCTAGGGATTTCCAACATGTCGAAATCGCACGTCTCGCGGATGTCGGAAGAACTCGACGCGATGGTCGCAGATTTCAAAAACCGCCCCCTGGATCCCGGTGGGTATGCCTACCTCTCTTGCGACGCACTCGCGATCAAGGTGCGGGAAGGCGGCCGGGTGGTTACATGCTGCGTCCTTTTGGCCACCGGGGTCAACGCCGACGGCTATCGCGAAATGCTCGGCATGCATGTCGCCACCGCGGAATCCAACGCGTCGTGGAAAGGCTTCTTTCAGGACTTAAAAGCCCGCGGGCTTCGCGGTGTTTTCCTTATCACCAGTGATGCTCATGAGGGCATCCAGCACGCCATTTCTGACGTGCTGCCCGATGCGTCGTGGCAGCGCTGTCGCACCCATTTCGCGAAAAACCTCTACGAAAAGGTCCCGAAGACACAGTGGCCGATGGTCTCTGCGATGTTCCAGACAATCTTCCAGCAACCCGACGCTCAATCCACCTGGGGACAAGCCCGCGAAGTCGTTGATCTACTGGAACCAAAGTTCCCGTAGGTTGCGGCCTATCTAGGGCGTGTCTCCTAATTGTGGGCCTGT
>NZ_KV823570.1 GCF_001815985.1 Corynebacterium sp. HMSC27B11
TGGCTGGGCGCGGCGGCTGCTGGTACGCGCCGCGTGGCTGGGCCTCCGGGTGTGCCGGGCGGTACGCGCCCTGCTGGGGAGCTGCGGCCGGGCGCGGTGCGTAGCCCCCGCGGCTATCGTGTGGTCGCTGCGTACCAGCCGGTGGGGCCTGCCGGTAGCGCGGCGGCTCCGGTCGCTGCGTCCTCTCGCGCTGTGGGGCCCTCTCTGGGCGCTGGAGCCGCTCGGCGCGCTGATTCTTTTCTGCGTGCTGGGGCCTTTCGTGGCGACCGTGTTCGGATCCCGGTGCCGGGGAACGGCGCTGGCCGGCGGCGTCCGGAATATTCGAGCGGACGTAACGCGGTGGCGCGGGCTTTTGACCTGGTCCGGGAGTGCTGGACGTCGCGTTCGACGCGGGACCAGGTGCGGGGCGACGACGCACCGGGCGGCCGAAACGGTCGGTCAGGATCCTGCCATCCCGGTCGCGGGCGTATTCATCGCGTGAGTTCATGGGGACATCTTAGCGGGAGCGGTGCCACGCGGTCACGCGCACCGCCAGCAACACTGGTAACTACAGTCCCAGCCATTCCAGGTTGAGGTGACCGCGGGCGATGGCATTGCCCGCGAAAGCCGCCGTGTCGAGGAGCCCGTGGGCGACAACCAGCGGCCAGATCCGGCCAGATCCGGGCAGTGCGGCGAGTTACGCCGCAGTCTCCGACACCAGCTGCGCGAAGCGCTGCACGTAGCCTGCCACGAAATCACGGGTGGCTTCGTTATTGAAGCTTCCGTCTTCGTTGAGCAGGGTGGGGGACTGGCCAAGGAAGACTTCCGGTTGCCCCGGGGTCGGCATGTCGAAATAGGAGAGCGCGAGGCGTAGGTTCTTCTGAGAGCTATAGCCACCCATGCGTCCCACGGAGTGGCTGATGATGCCGGCAGGCTTGTTTTTCCATGCGACGTCCTCGTTTGGCTTGGAGCCGATGTCTACCGCATTCTTCAGGCAGGCGGGGATGGTGCGGTTGTTTTCCGGGGTGACGAAGAGGATGCCGTCGGAGTTCTTGATGGTCTCGCGGAAGTCGCGGTATGTATCGGGGATGGGCAGGTCGGTGACGGCGGGGTCGTCGTAGTCGAAGTTATAGAGTGGCAGGTGGCCGATTTCTACGATCTTGACGTCCCAGCTTTTGGGGAAGAAGGTGATGGCTTGCTTCGCGATTTTTCGAGCGAAGGAGCCTGCGCGCAAGCTCCCGACCAGGACACTGACGGTGTGCTGAGAGGACATTTGTGTCTCCCTTTCTGTTCGTGGGGTGTTCTTCTTTTTCTTGGGGGGCGTCGGGGGCGGGGCGCGTTCTCCGCTTGGGTGGCGGATGCCGCGCCTAGAACTGCCAGTCGGCATCCTCGGTCTCCTCGGCGATACCGATGATGTAGGAGGATCCGGAACCGGAGAAGAAATCGTGATTCTCATCCGCGCCCGGGGTTAGCGCCGAGAGGATTTCAGGGCTGACGTTCGTTTCCGAGCCGGGATAGATTGGGGTGTAGCCCAGGTTCATCAGAGCTTTATTCGCGTTGTATTTCACGAAGCGTTCTACATCCGCCATGAGGCCGAAGGGTTCGTAGAGCTCCGTGGAGTACTCCAACTCCAGCTGGTAGAGCTCCTCAAGGAGCTCGTGCGTGAAATCGGAGAGTTCCGCCGCCCGCTCCGGGTGGCGTTCGATGCCGCGCTGGAATTTATAGCCGGAGTAGTAGCCGTGGACGGCCTTGTCTCGCAGGATGAGGCGGATCATATCCGCGGTATTGCTCAGCACCCCGCGGGTGGAGAAGTGCAGCGGCAGGTAAAAGCCGGCGTAGAGCAGCACGGAGGACAGCAGCGTGGCCGAGACTTTCCGCTTCAGCGGATCCTCGCCGAAGTAGTGCACCAGCACCTTGCGGCAGCGGGTCTGCAGAACCTCGTTCTTGACCGCCCAGTCGTAGGCGTCGTTAATTGCGGGCGTGCTGGACAGGGTGGAGAAAACGCTGGAGTAGGAGCGGGCGTGGACTGCCTGCATGAAGGCGATATTGGTGTAGACGGCCTCCTCGTGTTCGGTGAGGGCATCCTGAATCTGGCTGATTTCGCCGACCGTGGCCTGCATGGTGTCCAGTAGGGTCAATCCGGTGAAGACCCGCATAGTGAGGGTTCGTTCCAGGTCAGAGAGTCTGTTCCAATCCGGCAGATCATTGGAGAGGGGTACCTTTTCAGGCAGCCAAAAGTTCGCGGTGAGTCGGAGCCAGACTTCGAGGTCTTTTTCGTCCTGCACTCGGTTCCAGTTGATGGGGCGGATAGGGGTGTGCAGGTCGGTTTTACTCTTGGGCGGGGTGATTGAGCTTTCTAGGGTTTTCTTCATTGAACTCCTTGTAGCTGGTCGGGGTGGGTTTAATCGTTTCTGTCGTTTCTGGGGGGTTGCATGTATTAGGCGTTTTCTTTGCCCTGCTGTGCCCAGAAGGCGTCCAGTCCATTGCGAACCTTCTCGACGTCCTCGTCGGTGCCGAGGAGCTCGAAACGGTAGAGCTCCGGTACTCCGCATTTGCGGGAAATTACAGGACCAGCGATGCAGTAATGCTCCCCAAAGTTGGTATTCCCACTGGTGATTACTCCCCTGATTAGGGCACGGTTTTCTGGGATGTTGAGGAACTGGATCACCTGCTTGGGTACGGCCCCATTGAGCGCTCCGCCGCCATAGGAAGGCAGCAGAAGAACGTAGGGGGCGTTGACTCGGATCATGCCTTCGAGCCTGGGTCTCAAGGGGATGCGCAGTGCGGGGCGTTCCAGGCGTTGAATGAAGCGGTGGGTGTTTTCGGAAGCGCTGGAAAAGTACAGAAGATCTGGGGTTTCTTCTTCTGCTCCAGGTGTGGACGTCGAAGTCATGGCACCATAATACATGCCGACGTAACAAATAGATACCACGCGACCAAGTTGTAACTACGGTGTGTCGAACTTATGCTTGTGGCGTGGAGATACCCCGTCGAAGGGGAGCACTTCGTTCAATCCTCACCCGGGGATTGCGGCACTCTGGAGTGGGGTTTCTACCGCATTTTCAGTGCCAGCACCGCCGAAAAAGAAGGTGAAACTAATGAGAGAACATCCATCTGTACAACGCCACGGTTCCTGGATTGAGAGCATCGCCGTCACAGAACTTCTTCACGACGGCAATCACGCTGAGGCCAAGGAGTTGATTGATAGCTCTGCCTCTCCCGATGAGGTGGTGGGAGATGTTCTGCATTTGTTCTCTCTCTTTTTAAGGCTGCAGAGTGGGGCTCACCCCGAGGAAGTTTCCAGCTTCTTCGAGGCCAGCATGGCTGTTGGTCCGCCACCGATCTTCGGTACCCGCCCCCGCCTGACCTAAGATCCCCGCGCGGTAGTTAGTTCCTGGTTGGGCGCAACACCCAAATTGCCCCCAGAGCGTCTTCGCCGAGGGGAAAGCTTTTTTTACCCGTCACCTGGACCAACACTGAGCCGCTAAAGGGGGCGCCCTGATCCCAGCTGACCTGCATTCCCACCCCCAGGTCCTGGGACTCAAAGAACCGCAGCAGTTCCGAGTTATCGTCGGCAATCCGCACCACCTGGCCCAGCTCGCCCGGAGCTAAGGCGGTCAACGGGGTGGCGTCCGGCATCGCGACCTGACCATCGGCGGAAGGAATCGGATCCCCGTGCGGATCGGTAGCTGGATTGCCCAGCACGTCAGCGAGGCGTTCCACCAGGAAATCGGAGACCGCGTGCTCGAGGTTCTCCGCCTCCGCGTGGACCTGATCCCAGCGGTAACCGAGCGTGTTGAACAGGAAGGTTTCCAGCAGGCGGTGGCGTCGCACCATTGTGAGAGCGACCCGGCGCCCCACGTCGGTGAGGGTAACCTCCCCGTAGGGGGCATGATCCACGAATCCCTGCTCGCGGAGCTTCTTGATTGCATCCGAGGCCGTGGACAGGCGCACCCCGACTTGGGAGGACAGGGCTTTGGCGGTCACGGGGTTCGCACTCCACTCCCGGAGATTCCAAATAGCTTTCAGATAGTCCTGGCTGCTCGTGGAGAGTGAGGCGATGATGGAGGCAAGTGCCTCCGGGTTTAGCGACTGGTTCTGAGTGAAGGGGTCAGCCTGATCAGGAAGGGGATTTTCGGCCTTCTGGCCTGCAGTATTCTCCGGGCGCATGGCCCTTAAGCCTAGCAGCCCGGTTCCCACCTAGCCGACGCCCACGAGGCCACCGCCGCCCAGGGCATAGCCCGCGAAAGCCACCGTGTCGATGAGCCCATGGGCGATGACGAGAGGCCAGACCCGGCCGGTGCGGCGGAAATACTCGATGAAGACCAGCCCCATCACCGCATTACCCAGGCCCGCGGATACGCCCTGATAGAGGTGGTAGCTGGCCCGCAGCAGGGCCGAGGCCGCGAAGATCGCGGGCCAGCGCACGTTCAGCTGCCGCAGCCGGGTTGCCAGCCAGGCGACGACGATCAGCTCCTCGGCCACCCCATTGGCCCAGGCGTTGAGCAGCAGGGAGGGCAGCGTCCACCAGTGCTCACCCAACCCGGAGGGCACCACGACCTTTGAGGCGCCCAGGTGCACCGCCAGCGCATAGAACGCCAGGCCCGGCAGTCCGATGAGTGCGGCCAGCCCCGCCCCGTGGGGCCAGTCCTTGGCTCGGGGCCGCAGGTGCAGGGTCGGTTGGGATGGGTCCGGCTGGGTCCGCGCCGGCTGACGCGGGGCCGACTGGGGCGGCAGATGCCGCAGCAGCAGGAAGGCTGCTAGCCCGCCCCACGCCAGGAGTACGCCGGAGGTGATCAGCTGAAAAGCCGGATCCAGCCACGCAAGGTGGGACTGGGGCTGGTTGAGCAAAGCCTCCTGCTCATTGAGCGGGGTGGGATCCGTGAGGGCCTCGACCAGCCGTAGCGTCGCGCGCAGACCGGAGGCGCCGAAGGTGACCGCCAGCAGGAGGGCGAGCTCGACGCGCAGGGCGCGCCGGTCGCGGGGGAGGAGCTCGGCACTCATGGCTGCCGTTGCTCGCAGGGCTCGTGGCTGTGCTCCGCTGTGCAGTCGCACCCAGCGCTGTGGTTGCCCGCGCCGGGGCGGGGCTCGTAGTTCAGGGAACCCAGGTCACCGGGCTCGGCCAGCGAGAGCCCCTCCACCGGCAGCACCGCCGCGGCGGCCTGCACCTGCTCGCCCAAAGCCAAAAGGTCTGACGCGCTCACCCGGTCGCCCACCGCGCCGAGTTGCAGCGCGATCGGCCACCGGCCCGGCACTCGAGACGGGTCAACCAGCGGTACCGTCACCGAGGCCCAACCGCAGAGATTCCACAGTGTGCCCCACGGCGTCCAGGCCGTCTGCGCCCAGAAGTTCAGTCGCGGGCTCAGCCGCGAGAACGCGCCCGGTGCCGGGGGAGCGCACGCCAGCATCGGGGTGGCGACGACATCCAAGCCCGCTGCCGACCAACGGTGAAGCGCTGTCTGACGCATCCGGTGGATGCTGCGCTCCATTTCCACACGGCGCCAGCGGGGCACACCCGCGCCCTGCCGCTTGAGCCAGCTCGTGAGCTCCGAGAGCGGCTCCGGCAGCTCCGCGCAGCGGGTGGAGAGGACGGTCGCGAAAAGCTCGAAATTCGCCGGGTCATAGGGCTGCGGTGCCTGGTGGACCTCCGCCACCGATTCCCCGTTGGTTAACAACGCGGTGGCCCCTGCGGTGGCCGCGGCGATCACGGGATCCACCCGGGAGTGGTGGTGGAAAGGCTGATTCGTATAGCCCACCCGTAGGCCCCACGGCTGGGTGCGGGGCAGCTGATAGGCCTTGCGCGTGTTCGCGAAGGAGTCCGCAAGGTAGCCGTGGGCGGAAGGATTGAATCCACCCACTGAGGTATCGTGCGCCGGCTTGAGCCCCACCAGCCCACAGCAGGCCGCTGGCACCCGGATGGAGCCACCCCCGTCCGTCGCGTGCGCGATCCGCGCCACCCCGTGGCCCACCGCCGCCGCAGCCCCGCCCGAGGAGCCACCAGTCATCATCGACGGGCTAATTGGGTTGACCGGGGCCTCCTGCCCGACGGGCTCGGTATAGGCGCTGGTGCCGTACTCCGCGCTCGCGCTCGCCCCAACCAGACGTGCGCCCGTCGCGAGCAGGTTCTCCACCGCGGTATCGCTGTGCGCGGCGCGGAAGCCCTGACGCGCATTGCCCATCGTCACCCACTCGCCCGCGACCTGCTGGGTGTCCTTCACCAGCAGCTCCTCCCCGTTGAGGTGGGAGGCGCTACGCGCTTCATCGACGTGCGGGCGGTCGTAGACCCGCGCCACCCCCAGCTGCGCGGGCGAAAGTCCGGTCTGCTGGCTCACTGCCGCGAGCCGCTGGGCGAAAGTATCGGGGGTGGGGCTGAGCTGTGTCACACCGGCTAGGTTACCCGCCGGCCCCGCCCACCCCCGTGATGTAGCCCACTAGTATCGGAGGCCATGAGCAACACTCCCACCATCGCTTTCCTCGGCCCGCGGGGCACCTTCACCGAGCAGGCCGCGCTCGAGTTCCTGCGCGCAGGCCAGGTGCCCGGCGTGCCCGCCAGCTCGGTCGGCACCGACCCCGAGAGCGCCGCCACACTGGAGCCCCGCACCAGCCCGGCCGATGCGCTCGGTGAGCTCCGTGAAGGCCGGGCCGACTACGCCGTCATCGCGCTGGAGAGCTCCGTGGATGGCCCCGTCGCCCAGGCCGAGGACGCGCTGGTCACCGGCGACCGCGTGCAGATCCTCGCCGAGCTGCTGGTTCCGATCCGCTTCGCGATCGGAGTGCGCGCCGGGGAGGCTGAGCGCTTCCGCAGTGCCGCCAGCGCCGAGGAGGGCGCGGCGACCCCCGTGTTCAGCACCCACCCCGTCGCCGAGGCACAGGTACGTGGCTGGGTGGCCGAGAACCTGCCCGAGGTGCAGTTCAGCCCAGCGCCCTCCAACGCCGCCGCGGCACAGGCCGTCGCCGAGGGGCGTGCCGATATCTGCGCGGCCCCGCTGCGCGCCCTCGAAATCTATGGGTTGGAAGCGATCGCCACGGACGTCGCCGACGTCGCCGAGGCCTTTACCCGCTTCGCCCTGGTCTCCCGCCCCGTCCCGCCCGCACCGCGGACCGGCCACGACCGCACCGGAGTGGCCTTCACCGCCCAGCACGACCGCCCCGGCAGCCTGATCTACGCCCTGCAGCAACTCTCCCTGCGCGGGGTGAACCTCACCCGAATCAGCTCCCGGCCCACCCGCGAGCTGCTGGGCACCTACGTATTCCACATCGAGATGATCGGCCATATCGAGGACTCCGCCGTCGCCGCTGCCCTGCAGGGACTGCAGCGGGAGAGCTCCTGGATCCGCTACCTCGGCTCCTGGCCACTGGCCACCGCCCCGCGCGGCGTGGACGAGGAACACCTGGTGAAGATTCTGGGCAATGTCGCTGCCGAAACCCCGGATGACGGCCCCTCCGAACGGTGGCTGGCCGATATGATGAACCCCGCAGAAGACCACCGGGCTTGAGAGAGGGAAGCGAGAACATGACCCGCTTGTTTCTGGTCCGCCACGGCCAGACCACGTCCAATGAAATCCACGCGCTAGATACCGCCCTGCCAGGCGCAAGCCTCACCGCGCTCGGCCGGGAGCAGGCCGGCGCCGCGGGCCGCTACCTGCGCAACGCCAGCGACCGCGTGCACGTCCTTTCCTCCCAGGCAGCACGTGCCCAACAGACCGCAGCAGGCCTGGCTACGGCCTTCGCCGCCGAGGGTGGGGCCATCGCCGCGGCCGCGCCGGGCAGCAGCTTCGCCGATGGCTTCCAGCGCTTCCGGGGCCGCGAACTCGCCGGACTGGCCGACACCGCTGCCGTCGAGCTGGCGGGCGAGCACGCAGGCTCCCTGGCCTCCGTCTATGGCGTTTCCGAGATTCCGGCCGGGGACATGGAGATGAAGAATGACGAGGACTCGCACGAGCTTTACCACCGACTGCTGGGGGACTGGCTGCATGGTCGGATCGACAAGATCGTCCCCGGTGGCTCTTCCGGCGCCCAGGTTCTGAGCAGCTACCTGCCGCAGGCGCTCGCCGTGGTCGCGGCGGCACAGGCCGAAGGCGCGGACGCCGTGCTGGTCAGCCACGGCGCCGTGATCCGCCTCGTCGCGACCTGGCTGGGTGCGGTCGACCCGGAGTTCGCTTATCGCGCATACCTGCCGAACGGGCAGGTGGTCTCCATCGCCCTGCCAGAGGACTTCGGCGAGCTGCTGGACCAGGTCGCGGACTTCGCGGGCGAGCAGCTCCGGGATGGGGTGCGTGGCCGTTTCCGCGTCACCGAGTGGGGCCCGTTCGGCGCCCCGGAGCTGGCCTAAACCCAGCTAAACCGGCTTTAGCCCAGCTACCCCTGGGCTAAACCCGCTAGCCCCAGCCGAGCTCGTGGAGCCGGTCGTCGTCGATGCCGAAGTGGTGGCCGAGCTCGTGGATGACGGTGATAGCGACCTGCTCAACGAGCTCCTCACGGGTGTCGACGACGTCCTGCAGCGCCATCCGGTAGATCGTGATCTTATCCGGCAGCGCGCTGGTGTATTCGCTGGTCCGCTCGGTGAGCGCGACCCCCTCGTAAAGCCCCAGGATGCTGGGGGAATCGAGGTTATAGTCCTCGGTGACAATCGCGACGTTATCGACGTTGTCCAGTAGTTCCCGTGGAATTCGACGCAGCCCCTGGTCGACGAGTTCCTCGAACTCCTCTTCGCTGACCTCGATGCTCAATGCTCAATCACTTCCGCTCGTGGCGCCCGCTTAAGGAGTCGGGTTGCCCTCGGAGTTAGCGCCCTCCGGGGCCGGGGAGTCGCCGCGCTTCGGCAGTCGCTTCGGCGGGGTCTTCGGCGGCTTGCCGTTGACGGTGAACTGCTGCCGGGCATCGCCCTTCAGGGTGCCGAAACCGTCGCCCTCCGTCGCGATCAGCGCGCAGTTCGCCTGGCGGGAGCCGGTGGCCCAGGACTCCTCCGGCTGGGTGGTCCAGAACGGGGTCAGGGTGGACTGGTAGAGATTCTCCTCGCCACCCATGTAGTTCTCCGCCTGCTCGGTACAGATCTTGTTCAGAGCGTCGTTTTGGCGCTTGATATCGGGCCATTCATCGCCCTTGAAGATCTTGCCCAGATCAACCTGGTGCGTGACTTGCCAGGTGTGGTCCTCGGTGCACGGCACCACGCGGGTAGAGCGGCCCTGCACTTGTACGCAGGTATCCGGTTCGTAGACGCGCGACTGGTCCTGCTCGGCGGCCAGGCCGGTGGTTTCGACGGACTTACCCTCGGCGTCCTGCACCATCACGCCGCACAGCATGGTGCGGTCGCCCTCTGCCCAGGAGGACTCCGGCGGCAGGATCGGGGAGATGGCGTAGCGCCCGTTCGGGTCCAGCTTGCCCTCCAGGTAGCGCATGGTGGGGCCGACGCAGAGCTCCTGGCTGAGCTCGGCCTGGCGCTTGACGTCCGGTAGGTCGCCCTTCGCGCCGAACTCGCTGGAGGGGTAGGCACGCAGGTCCTCGCGGGCGGAGACTTCGAAGCGATGTGGCTTCTTGCAGTCCACGGTGAGGAAGTCGGTGTTTTGTCCGCTCGGGGTGCGGGTCCAGTTGACGCACTGGCCGGTGTCCGCGTTCGTGAACGCGGCGGCGCGAACCTCGGGGGCCTCGGCCTCGTTGGTTGGTTGCGCGATGGTCGGTCCGGCGTTGCTATCGGCGACGTAAGTGTAGGCGCCGGTGGCGACGCCACCGCACAGTGCTGCCAGGGTCATGACTGTCACGCTGCGCATCCGGCGAGTCCAGGTGGCGTGACTAATACTCATGTTTCACTTTCTTCGGCGACGGCGGTGCGGGAGGAAACTTTATCCCACCACTATAGCTAAGCTAGAAGCCATGATTGATCTCAAGCTCCTGCGCGAAAATCCAGATCTCGTTCGTGAATCCCAGCGTACCCGTGGGGAGGACCCAGCACTGGTTGACCAGCTGTTGGAGGCCGACCGCCAGCGCCGCGAGGCGATTTCCGCGGCCGATCAGGCCCGCGCAGAGCAGAAGGCTTTCTCCAAGGCGATGGGCCAGAAGATGGCCGCCGCCTCCGATGAGGAGAAGACCCAGCTGCGCGAGGAGGGCAAGCAGAAGGCTCAGGCTGTTAAGGATCTGGAGGCCACCCAGAGCGCTGCGGAGCAGGCGCTGCACGATCTGCAGATGCAGATTTCCAACGTCGTTGAGGGCGCGCCCGCTGGTGGCGAGGAGGACTTCGTGGTCCTCGAGCACGTTGGTGAGCCCACCACCTTCGACTTCGAGCCGAAGGATCACCTGGAGCTCGGCGAATCCCTCGGCTTGATCGATATGAAGCGCGGCACGAAGGTCTCCGGTTCCCGCTTCTACTTCCTCACCGGTGACGGTGCGCTGCTGCAGCTCGGCATGATGCAGCTGGCCGCCCGCAAGGCCACCGAGAAGGGCTTCCAGCTGATGATCCCGCCGGTGCTCGTGCGCCCCGAGGTCATGGGCGGCACTGGCTTCCTCGGTGCCCACGCGGATGAGGTCTACCGCCTGGAGGAGGACGACCTGTACCTCGTCGGTACCTCCGAGGTCGCCCTGGCCGGCTACCACTCCGATGAGATCATCGACCTGGACGAGCCGAAGCGCTACGCCGGCTGGTCCTCCTGCTTCCGTCGTGAGGCCGGCTCCTATGGCAAGGACACCCGCGGCATCATCCGCGTGCACCAGTTCGACAAGCTCGAGATGTTCGTTTACTGCCGCCCGGAGCAGGCCACCGAGATCCACCAGGAACTGCTGCAGCTGGAGAAGGACATGCTCGCGGCGATCGACGTCCCGTACCGCGTGATCGACACCGCTGGCGGCGACCTGGGCTCCTCGGCAGCCCGCAAGTTCGACACCGAGGCCTGGGTCCCGACGCAGAACACCTACCGCGAGCTGACCTCCACCTCGAACTGCACGACCTTCCAGGCCCGCCGCCTGCAGACCCGTTACCGGGACGCCGACGGCAAGACGCAGGTCGCCGCAACCCTGAACGGCACCCTGGCGACCACCCGCTGGCTCGTCGCCATCCTGGAGAACCACCAGCAGGCCGATGGCTCCGTCGTCGTCCCGGAGGCACTGCGTCCGTTCGTGGGCAAGGACGTCCTGACCCCGAAGAGCTAGGCCACCAGGCCCTGACCCTGTACTTCAAGGGTCCTGTAGCGACAGGGCTCTGAACCACGGCGCCCACCACTTGAGCCCCACCACTTCAGCCCCGTCCTCGTGCGGCGGGGCTCCTACACAGCAGAGGATCACGACCATGGTTAAGCCCCCGGCATTCCTATCCCGCGTGGGATCCATCTTCTCCATTGATCGGTGGACCGACTCGGCCTTCATTCTGACCAGCAAGGGGGTGGAGACGCCGAAGCACCCGGAATCCCAGGAGCTCGTGTACGGCCGGATCATCATTCGGGCGGCGAAGCTGCTGATGCGCTACATCCAGCGCGCTGAGGTGGTGGTCATGCACCACGAGCGGATCCCGGCCGAGGGCGGGGCCCTGCTTGCGGTGAACCACACGGGCTACTGGGACTTTGTCTATGGCGGTATCCCCGCGCACTTCCGCGGTGGGCGCCTCGTGCGCTTCATGGCGAAGAAGGAGATCTGGGATAACAAGTTCGCCAAGGCACCGATGGAGGCATGCCGCCACATTCCGGTGGACCGTGCGGATGGCCAGGCCTCCGTCAATGAGTCCATCGAGCGGCTGAAGGCCGGCGAACTGGTGGGGATCTTCCCAGAGGCGACGATCTCCCGTTCCTTCGAGGTCAAGGAACTGCGCCAGGGGGCGGCGATCATTGCCCGCGACTCCGGCGCTCCGCTGATCCCGATCGCGATCTGGGGTTCCCAGCGAATCTGGACCAAGGGCAGCAAGAATAACCTCCGGCCCAAGGACGCGAAGCTGGTCATCAGCGTCGGCGAGCCCATCGAGGTCACCGAGGATTCCATCGAGACCACGGAGCGCCTCCACGAAGCTATGAAGGCTCAGCTGGACGAGGCTCAGCAGGAGTACGTGCGCCGCTACGGCCCCATGCCGAAGGGCGAGTCCTGGGTCCCGGCCCGTTTCGGCGGCACCGCCCCAACCCTGGAGGAGGCCACCGCCAAGGACCGTGCAGACCAGGCGGAACGCAAGCGCAAGCGCGAACAGCAGGCCCAGCAGGACCGGAAGAATTAATGAACCAGCCGCGGCTGATCGTCAGCGACATCGACGGCACCCTGCTCAATAGCAAGGAGCGCGTCTCCCCACGATTGCGAGACGCCGTCCGCCGGCTCACCGCCAGCGGGACGATCTTCACCCTGGCCTCCGGCCGACCCGCCCGCTGGATGCTGCCGGTGCTCGAGCAGCTGCCGATCCGCCCGCTGTGCATCTGCGCCAACGGTGCAGTGACCTACGATTCCGCCCGCGACGAGATCGTCCGCGCGAAAACCCTCTCGCCCGAGGACATGCGCAGCATCGTCGAGACTTCCCTGGAGCACACCCGGCACCTGCCGACCCACCTGCCGGAATACCTCTTCGGCCGCCAAGCCGGCCCACGGGTCCCGGCCGGCCCCGGCGTGGGCTTCGGCGTGGAGCGCGCGGGTGCCAGCGCCTTCGACCGCGCCGAGGAGCTTTACGTGGTGGAGCCAGACTTCACCCACGCCTGGGAGTCCGAGGAGCACCTCATCTGCCCCGTGGAGGAGGTCATCTCCCAGCCCGCGGTGAAGCTGCTGGGCCGCAACCCGAATGTCACCTCCCGCCAGATCTACGACGCCCTCGTCGACCACATCGACCCCGCGCTGAGCCACATGTCCTACAGCTGGGGCGGTGGCCTGGTGGAGTTCTCCGCGCCGGGCGTGACCAAGCGCAGCGCCATCGAGGACCTGATAGCGCACCTCAACGAACAGGCGGCACCTGGAACGGAGCCGATCCGCCGGGAGGACGTCGTCGTCTTCGGGGACATGCCCAATGACCTGGAGATGATCGAGTGGGCCGGGCTCGGGGTCGCGATGGGCAACGCGGAGGACCAGGTCAAGGTGGCTGCGGACGTGGTCACCACCAGCAATGACGACGACGGGGTCGCCGAGGTCCTGCAGCGCTGGCTCTAGGCTTCGGGCGTCCTTTTCTCGCCGCTACTGCCGTGTCCCACCCGCCGCCACGGCGTGAAAAGATGCGCGTGGTTATGGTGGGAGATATGACTGTCTTGGGTGCGCTGAAGAATATTGCCGTGGAGACCGTCGGGAAAACTACCGATGCGTTACGTATCGGCAACGGCCTCGATGCGCGCGAACTGCAACCGGTTGGCTGGTTCGCGCACGGGCAAGCAGTGGAGAAACTGCGAGCCAGCTACGAGGCCATCCCGCCGGGGGAGAACGTGCGCCTGGCGAAGAAGACCTCCAACCTCTTCCGTGGCCGCAACCAGTCGACCACACCGGGCCTCGACGTCTCCGGCCTGGGTGGGGTGATCGCCGTCGACCCGGTGGCAGGAACCGCGGACGTGCAAGGGATGTGCACCTACGAGGATCTCGTGGATACCGTCCTGCCCTATGGCTACAGCCCGACCGTCGTCCCGCAGCTGAAGACGATCACGCTGGGCGGGGCCGTCACTGGCCTGGGCGTGGAGTCCGCGTGCTTCCGCAATGGGCTGCCGCACGAGGCCCTCATCGAGATGGACGTCCTCACCGGCACCGGCGAGGTGGTGACCTGCTCGCCGACGAAGAACGTCGATCTATTCCGGGGTTTCCCGAATTCCTACGGCTCCCTCGGGTACGCGGTGCGCTTGAAGATCGAGCTGGAGAAGGTCAAGGACTACGTGGAGCTGCGCCACGTCCGCTTCCACGACGTCCACGCGCTCACCGAGACGATGGAGCAGATCATCGAGACCGGCGAGTACGACGGCGAGGCGGTGGACTACCTCGACGGCGCCGTGTTCAGCCTGGAGGAGTGCTACCTCATGCTCGGCCGACAGACCGACGAGATCGGCCCCACCAGCGATTACACCCGCGACCGGATCTACTACCGCTCGATTCAGCACCCCGAAGGCGTACTCCGCGACCGGCTGAGCATTCGCGACTACCTGTGGCGCTGGGACGTGGACTGGTTCTGGGCTAGCCGCGCCTTCGGTACCCAGAACCCGACGATCCGCCGCATGTGGCCCCGCGACCTGCTGCGCTCCAGCTTCTACTGGAAGATCATCGGCTGGGACCGCAAATACGACCTCGCCGACCGCATCGAGGCCGCCAACAATCGGCCCGCCCGCGAGCGCGTGGTCCAGGACATCGAGGTCACCCCGGAGCACCTGCCCGAGTTCCTCGAGTGGTTCTTCCATTCCTGCGAGATCGAGCCCGTGTGGCTCTGCCCAATCCGCATTCGGGGCACCGGAGCTGACGGCAACGAGCTGGTCGGTGAGGGCGAGACCCTGGGTGCAGACAAGGAGCACCCGTGGCCGCTCTACCCGCTGACGGTGGGGCAGACCTGGGTCAACGTCGGCTTCTGGTCCTCCGTCCCCGTCGACCTGCTGGGCAAGGACGCCCCCGCCGGCGCATTCAACAAGCTCGTCGAGGAGAAGGTCAGCGCCCTTGGCGGGCACAAGTCCCTCTACTCCGAGGCCTTCTACGACCGGGAGACCTTTGAGCAGCTCTACGGCGGCAGCTTCCCGGCCCAGCTCAAGGAAGTCTACGACCCGCAGGGGCGCTTCCCCGGGCTGTACGAAAAGACCGTGGACTGGGCCTAGCAGGGCGCCTGACATAGCGCTCGGCCAGGGCAAATGCGGGCGCGTTGACGTCAAAAATTAAAGGGACAACAGAAAAACAGCGAAGAAGAAAAGGCAAGAAAACATGAATTCGGGTTTCACTCCAATGACGGTGGCGGAGATCGTGGAGGCGATCACCGCGCCACCGCTGCCTTTCCACGTCACCGGCTTCGACGGCTCCGAGACCGGGCCGGCCGATGCGCGGCTCCGGTTGGATATCACCAGCTCCGATGCGCTGGCATATATCGTCACCGCGCCCGGCGATCTGGGGCTCGCGCGGGCCTATATCACCGGCGCACTGCAGGTGAGCGGCGAGAACCCCGGCCACCCTTATGGCATGTTCGACGCCCTGCAGACCTTCTACTACGAGTCCTTCCGCAAGCCATCGGCTGCCACCGGGGCGCGCATCGCCCGGTCCCTGAAGCACCTGAATGCGATCCGGCCAATGCCGATCCCGCCGCAGGAGGACCAGCCGGGGTGGAAGAAGGCCCTGTTCGAGGGGCTCTCCCGGCACTCCCGCCAGCGGGATAAGGAGGTCGTGCAGCGCCACTACGACGTGGGCAATGACCTCTACGAACTCTTCCTCGGCGACTCCATGACCTATACCTGCGCCTACTACCCGGCTGATGAGTCGGATACCCCGGAGGGCTGGGATAAGAGCGTGTGGCCGACGGGCACGGCCGCGAAGGCACCACTCGACCGGGCGCAGGAGAATAAGTACCGCCTGGTCTTCGACAAGCTGCGGCTTTCCGAGGGCGACCGACTGTTGGACGTCGGCTGTGGCTGGGGCGGGATGGTGCGCTACGCCGCCGCCCGTGGGGTGAAGGCCATCGGCGTGACGCTGTCCGAGGAGCAGGTCGCGTGGGGCAATGAGAAGATCCGCGAGCAGGGCCTGGAGGAGTTCGCGGAGATCCGGTTGATGGACTACCGCGACGTCCCCGAGACCGACTTCGACGCCATCTCCGCGATCGGCGTGCTCGAGCACGTGGGGCGTCGCCAGTACGAGGAGTTCTTCCAGCTGATGTACGGTCGGCTGCGCGAGGGGGGTCGGATGCTGAACCACTGCATCACCCGACCCACCAACGAGCGCATCAACGCCGGGAAGTTCATCGGCCGCTATATCTTCCCTGACGGCGAGCTCACCGGTTCCGGCACGATCGTGACCCGCATGCAGGATGTGGGCTTCGACGTGCACCACGAGGAGAACCTGCGCTTCCACTACCAGCGCACCCTGCACGATTGGTGCGAGCTGCTCGCGGAGAACTGGGACGAGGCGGTGGCCGTCGTGGGTGAGGCCACCGCCCGGCTGTTCGGCCTGTACATGGCCGGTTCCGAGTGGGGTTTCGAGCACAATATCGTGCAGCTGCACCAGGTGCTGGCCGTGAAGCCCTACGCGGATGGTTCCACCGGCATGCCGGTTCGCCAGTGGTGGGAAAGCTAACGGGTTTTGCTCGGCTATGCGCCGTCGACCGCCAGCACGTACTCGGCGAAGCCGGGCGCGGTGAACTCGAGGAAGCCGTGTTCAGGAGAAGACACCAACCCCTTGTCGATGAGATTCGCCCGTGGCTGACTGAGGGTTTGGGTGGATACACCTAGTTCGTGTGCGATATCCGATCGGGAGACCCGGCCGCCACCGAGACGCGCCATGGCTCGAAGTACCTCTTGCTCCTTAGGTGTTGCTTTGGCCCACCGGGCTCTGAAGAAACTCTGCCTGATCTCATTGAATTCCAAAAGGCCATTCGAGACGTTTTCTTCGGTGATCTGGTATCCGGCGGAAGGATAGTTGGCGTCGGCCCAGGTTTCATCGCCAATCACTTGCAGGAAATAAGGGTAGCCCTGGACGCTAGATAGAGCGAGGGAAAGTGCGGTCTCTGACCATGTGACCTGCTGTGCCTTGGCAGGCTGCGTCAGCGCATTTTGGGCCGCAGGGCCGTCGAGATTGCTGAGATAGACGTAACGGAAGCGCTCAGCGAAACTCACCGCATCGGTGATGGCATCCTGGGCGTGGCTCAGCCCTGCTGCGATGGTCATTGCTGGCAGATCGGGGTTTTCAGCTTGCATGTGCTGCCAGGCATAGGCGAAAGCGCGCATTCCCTCGGGGTCAGCTGCCTGAATTTCATCGATGAGGATTAGGAGCCCTTTACCCTTCTTCGAAGAGTTGTCCCCGGCGTTAGAGAGCAGCTCCTGGAGCTGGCGACCTAAATTCCTTGAGGTTCCGTCATTGATTTGGGGCGCTTCGATCGAAAAGCCTCCCAGGGTGATCCGAAGGTTTTTTATCAGCCCTCGAAAATAGTCCTTGGCCTCGGTGTGCCACGTTTCAGATAGCTCTTCGAGAGCGAGCATGAGTTCTTGGACGAAGGGGCCGTCACCTGCGGTGACGAAAATGGTATTGATACCGATATTTTCGGCCTCGCGTTGTGCGGCGCGGAGTAAGGAGGTTTTTCCGACGCCACGAGGTCCAACGAAAACGCTCACCCGCCCCACAAGCTCCTGAAACTGCGCAAGAAAAGCGAGTTCCCGTCGCAGGTTTTTCATATGCTTCTCGCGACCGTAGGTCTCTTTGGCCACTGAACCTGGTGTGTAGGGAGATGGCTGCATTTTGATACCTCTTGATATATCGCCGATATATCAAAGAGTATCAAATGGCGCTGATAACGGGTTTTGCTCGGCTAGTTTTCCCGGCCCACCCAGTACCCTGGGGCACATGAGCACAAACGGGAAATATGACCTCATTGTTGTCGGCTCCGGCTTCTTCGGCCTGACAGTCGCCGAGCGCGCCGCCTCGCAGCACGACGCGCGCGTCCTGATCGTCGAACGCCGCGACCACCTGGGCGGCAACGCCTACTCGGAAGCCGAGCCCACCACGGGCATCGAAGTCCACAAGTACGGCGCCCACCTCTTCCACACCTCCAACAAGCGGGTGTGGGACTACGTCAACCAGTTCACGGACTTCACCGACTACCAGCACCGCGTCTTCGCGATGCACAAGGGCACCGCCTACCAGTTCCCGATGGGCCTGGGCCTGATCAACCAGTTCTTCGGCAAGTACTACAGCCCGGACGAGGCCCGCCAGCTGATCAAGGACCAGACCGACGGCCTGGACCCACGGGATGCCAAGAACCTCGAGGAGAAGGGCATCGCGCTGATCGGCCGCCCGCTCTACGAGGCCTTCGTCCGCGACTATACCGCCAAGCAGTGGCAGACCGACCCGAAGGAACTGCCGGCGTCCAACATTTCCCGCCTGCCGGTGCGCTACACCTTCAACAACCGCTACTTCAACGACACCTACGAGGGCCTGCCGGTCGAGGGCTACGCCAAGTGGCTGGAGAACATGGCAGACCACGAGAACATCGAGGTACGCCTCAACACCGACTGGTTCGAGGTCCGCGACGAGCTGCGCGCCGAGTCCCCGGACGCACCGGTGGTCTACACCGGCCCGCTGGACCGCTACTTCGACTACGCGGAGGGCCACCTGGGCTGGCGCACCCTCGACTTCGAACAGGAGGTCCTGGACACCGGCGACTTCCAGGGCACCCCGGTGATGAACTACAACGACGCGGACGTCCCATACACCCGCATCCACGAGTTCCGTCACTTCCACCCGGAGCGCGAGGACAAGTACCCGAAGGATAAGACGGTCATCGTCAAGGAGTACTCCCGCTTCGCGGAGGACAACGACGAGCCGTACTACCCGATCAACACCCCGGAGGACCGCGAGAAGCTGGAGGCTTACCGCAAGCTCGCGGCCGCGGAGTCCGAGAACAACAAGGTGCTTTTCGGCGGCCGCCTGGGCACCTACCAGTACCTGGACATGCACATGGCGATCGGCTCTGCACTGTCCATGTACGACAACCAGCTGCAGCCCTTCTTCGAGTCGGGCACGCCGCTGAGCCAGCCGCGCGGGCACTAAGCGCGGGCTTCGGGGGTTGGGCTGTGGTTCGCCACAGCCCAAGGACGCAGGCCCGGGGCCGCGCCAAGATGATCCAGCGCTGCTAGACCAGCGCCTCGGCCATCGCGTACAGCGTCTGCCGTGCATGGTCGAAGGCCTCCGGGCTGTCGACCATCTCCGCTGCCCTCCCGATCGCCGCGTTCAGCAGGGCGATGTCCACCGGGGCCACGCCCGGGCAGAAGTCCGCGACGATGGTCTGGAAACCGGCGTGCGAGCGCTGCACCTCTTCATCGGCGAAGGCCGCCGGGAAGCTCTGCGCCGCGGCCACCAGCGGGCCGTGGGCGCCGTGGGCGAAGAGATCCAGCGTGGCGTCCACATAAGCGCGAATCCGCTGGTGCGGCTCCGGTGGAGCGTCCGCGATCTTGGCCTCCAGCTCCGCGTTCCACTCCTGGGTGGACTGGATCAGCAGCTGCACCAGAAGATCGTGTTGGGAGGAGACGTAGCGGTACACGCTAGGGCGGGCGAGCCCGACCTCCGCGGCGACCTCCGCGAGGGTGGGGACCTTGCCGCGGTGCTCCACGATCAGCCTTTCGGCGGCTTCCAGCACCGCGCGGTGCTGGACCGCGCGGTGCTCGGCGACCGTCTCCTCCGTAATCTTGGGCATACTCCCGAGTCTACGTCGGACCTAGTCGGCCACACTCAGGCGACCGTCCACCATCTCGTAGACCTTGTCGCAGTGGCCAAGGACCTCGTAATCATGGGTGACCATCACGCCCGCCACGTTGAACTCGTGGCACTCGCGGGCGAGCAGCTCCACGATCTCCTGGGAGCGGCTGCGATCCAGGGCCGCGGTCGGCTCGTCGACCAGTAGAACCTGCGGGTTTCCGACCAGCGCCCGGGCGATGCCCACCCGCTGGCGTTCACCGCCAGAGAGGCTGCCCGGGAGATGCTGGGCGCGCCGGGTCATGCCGACCTTCCCCAGCAGTTCGGCATTGGAGTAGCGCCCCCGCTTGCCGATCACGCGCGCGGCCAGCTCCAGCTGCTCCTCCGCGGTCAGGGCAGAAGGCAAGCTGCCGGAGGACTGGAAGACGAAACCGATATTTTCGCGGCGAACCTTCGCCAGGCCCGCATCGTCGAGGCCGGTGATGTCCTGGCCCGCGACCTCCACCCGCCCAGAATCCGGGCTGGTTAGCGCGCCCGCCACGGCGAGCAGCGTGGACTTGCCGGACCCGGAAGGCCCAACGATGGCCACGAACTCGCCCGGCGTCACGGCGAGGTTCACGTGGTCGAGGGCGGTGACCTGGGAATCGCCGTCGCTGTACTGGATGGTGACATCGCTGAGGTTCAGTGCGTG
Source organism: Corynebacterium sp. HMSC27B11 (assembly GCF_001815985.1). GTDB lineage: Bacteria > Actinomycetota > Actinomycetes > Mycobacteriales > Mycobacteriaceae > Corynebacterium. The sequence continues at coordinate 19,961 of NZ_KV823570.1, forward strand.
GCTCATCGGTTCTCTCCTAGGGCTGCGAGCGGGTTGGTGCGGGTGACGCGGTAGACGGCAACGACCGCGCCGATCAGGCCCGCGAAAAACAGGATCAGGCTGCCGCCGATGACGGAGCCGAACTCGGTGGCGTACGGCATGGCGGTGCGCTCCAGCAGGCTGCCCAGGCCGACGGCGATGAGCGCGCCGGCAACGATTGCCAGTGCGAGGATGCTCACGGCCTGGCCCAGGCTGTCGCGCAGCAGGAAGCCCTTCGTGGCGCCCATGGCGCGCAGCGTGGCGATACTGCCCGCCCGCTGGATCGTCCAGACCAGGAAGAACGCGCCGGTGACCAGGGCCGCGATCACGAAGAGGAACCACTTGATCATCGTCAGCGTCATCATCTCCGCCGTGTAGCCGGGGGAGGAGTCGAAGCTTTCCTTCAAGGTATGGACGTCCAGCCCGGCGGCCTGCGACAGTACTGCGGTGTCTGCCTTGTCCGCGGTCTTCGCGACGACGACGGAGGCCTCCTCGTAGGCTTCCGGCTTCACTGCCTCGCCGTGGCGAGCGCCCGCGTGGATTTCCTGCCACACGTCCAGCGGCAGGTAGGCGACGTCGACGTGGCCGAAGGTGCGCTGCCCGTCGGCGAAGCCGGTGACCTTGAGCGGGGTCTCCAGCCGGTCGACGGTGATCGTGTCCCCGACCTCGATGCCTTCATCCGCCAAGGTGGCGGAAAGAATGACCTCGTGCGGGGTGCTGGTCTGCTCGCCGCGGTCGGCGGCCGGGCTCATGGCTGGCAGGCCAGGCGGGGCGATGAAGGAGTCGGGACGTACGCCGAGCAGGGTCAGGTCCACGGCGGTGCCGTCCTGGTTGTGGGCGTTGGCGATGGTGAGCCCGAGTGGGGCGGTGTCGGTGATCCCGTCGAGCTCGGCCATCTTCCCGGCTTCGTCGACGTCGACGATGGAGCGGGTGAACGCGGAGTCCGTTTGGGTGCCGCGTTCGAAGGCGATGACGTCCGCGTCCAGAGCCTTCAGGCCAGAGACGCCGTCGTTGACGAGGCCGGCGGTGAGGCCGGAGATGATGACGACGAGCAGGGACATCAGCCCGAGGACGACGCCCATCAGTAGGAATCGGGTCCGCGCGAACAGCATTTCGCGCCAGGCTAGGAACATGGGAAAACCTTCTGCGTATTTGGAAACTAGTGCGCGGCGGTAAACCGCGAAGAAATTAAGCGAAAAAGCCGCTGGAAGCTAACTTAGCAACACAGTGTTGCCAACATGAAAACAAGGCGTTGCCAAGATGGGGAAAGGGGCAGGTCAGTGGCGATTTCGAAGGGGCGGGGCGTCGGCGAGGATGGTGCCAAAGTGACGGCAGTGACCCGCCGTGCCGTCGCTGTGTCTCAGCTAGGAGTTGGCTGGCAATTGGATCTACGCGCCAGATGTACGACAATGAAAAACCGCGAAGCGGCACGAAGCTGCGAGAAGTGCAGAACAATAGAGTTTCCAACGCAAAACCAAGGGATGGGTAGATGCTGAAGAAGAAGATGTCGAAAATGCTCGCGGGGCTCGCCGCAGTCGTGATGGCCGGCAGCGCAGTCACCGCAACGGCCCCAGCCGCCGACGCCGCGCCGCGCAACGTCGTCCTCTTCGGCGACTCCATGTGGTCCAACGGCACCGGCACCTTCCCATCCCAGATGGCGGAGTTCTGGCAGGGCCCGGGCAAGGTCACCGGCAACGCCCCGGCGGAGGGGCGCTGCAAGCGCGGCCAGGTCCGCGTCGCCGCGAGCCTGCAGCGCCAGACCGGCGTGAAGGTCGAGGACTACGCCTGCAACGGCGCGGTCGCCTACGCCCCATCCAACGGGGATAACAACCTCAAGCGCCAGGTCGACCAGGCCATCGCCCACGGCAATCTCAACCGCTCCACCCGCGCGGTGTTTATGAACATCGGCATCCTGGACAACATCAAGGCCCCGGGCCACATCAACGTCCAGACCCGCAACTTCGTCGCCGGCGTGCGCCCGCAGGTCGAGCGCATCAAGCGCGCAGCCCCGAACGCCAAGGTCGCCTTCGTGGGCTACCCGCACATCGTCGATAAGTACGGCACCGGCTGCTGGATCCAGACCCACGCCCTGCAGCGCGTCGCGCTGACCATCCCGCCGGTGCGCATGGCCCAGGACGCCGCCCAGCACTGGCAGCGTGAAGCCGCGAAGGCCACCGGCGTGGGCTGGATCGACATGGAAGGCCCGACCCGCGCCAACGGCACCTGCGCGCCAGCGAACCAGCGCTACGTCTCCGGCCTGGTCGACAACACCTCGACGCCCTACAACATGACCACCCACCTCACCAAGGTTGGTAACGAGGGCGTGGCGCGCATCCTCTCCCGCCACATCTAAGGCATCACCGATAGCTCGCTGGGGCTCGCCCGCAAGGCACGGCCCCAAGCGGCTCACACAACGCGCGAGCCCGCGCACATACGCCACGGCCCGCACCGGATCTCCACAGCGAGAAAGCCGGTGCGGGCCGTGGCGTACTGCCATCAGGGGCGGGTCGTGGGGGATAATAGGGGCGATTACCCATCACTATTGTCTGATCTGAAGGTTTGACCTGCTCATATGACTGGACACTCCAGCAAAAACTTTGACGATACTCGCCTCGCCCGCATCATCCTGCCGAAGCGGGGCGAGCCGCGCGACGTCCGCAGCCTCTACATCGTGGAGAACGAGTCCACGACCACCGGCCGCGTCACCGCGCTGTCCCGCACCGAGTGCCGCATCCCGGCCGGCGCGGAGATCTCCTTCGAGACATACTTCAACGCCTTCCCCGCCTCCTACTGGCGCCGTTGGTCCCAGCTGGACGAGGTTCAGCTGCGCATCGAGCTGACCGGCGAGGCCCGCGTGGACATCTACCGCTCCAAGATCGACGGTTCCCGCATCGCCGTGACCGGCGCGGACGTCGACGTCGACGAGAAGGGGCGCGGCACCGCGGAGTTCACCGTCTCCCTGGCCCCCTTCGAGGACGGCGGCTGGATCTGGTTCGACCTGACCTGCGAGTCCGAGACCACCGTCCACTCCGCCGGCTGGTACGCCACCAAGCCCGCCGAGGGGCAGATCCTGCAGTCCCCGGCCGTCGTGCGCGACGCCGACACCGCAGCCGAAACCCACCTGAACCCGGGTGACAAGCTGCCCGCCGCCGAGCCACGCGTCACCATCGGCATCCCGACGTTCAACCGCCCGGCCGATGCGGTCGCCGCCCTCGAGGCGTTGGCCTCCGACCCGGAGGTCGGCAAGGTCATCGACGCGGTCATCATGCCAGATCAGGGTGATAAGCACCCGGCCGACGAGCCCGGTTTCCAGGCCGTCAGCGAGCACTTCGGTGAGAAGCTGCGCATCGTGCAGCAGGGCAACCTCGGTGGCTCCGGCGGCTACTCCCGCATCATGTACGAGGCCCGCCACGCCGAGCGCGGCACCACCAGCCCGTTCATCCTCTACATGGACGACGACATCCAGATCGAGCCGGACTCCGTCCTGCGTTCCCTGGCGGCTGCCCGCTACGCGCGTTCCCCGATGCTGATCGGCGGCCAGATGCTGAACCTGCAGGAGCGCAGCCACCTGCACACCATGGGTGAGGTCATCGACCGCGGCTCCTTCATGTGGACCGCCGCACCCCACACCCACTACGACCACGACTTCTACAAGCACCCGCTGCGCGACCGCGGCTCCTACGGCAAGAACGCCTCCGGCGAGGAGATCGACTCCCGGGACCTGCACCGCCGCATCGACGTCGACTACAACGGCTGGTGGATGTGCATGATCCCGCGCGTCGTCGCGGACACGATCGGCCAGCCGCTCCCACTGTTCATCAAGTGGGACGACGGCGAGTTCGGCCTGCGTGCCAAGGACGCCGGCTTCCCGACCGCCTCCTGGCCAGGCATCGCGATCTGGCACATGGCCTGGTCCGATAAGGACGACGCCATCGACTGGCAGGCCTACTTCCACCTGCGCAACCGCCTCATCGTCGCCGCCATCCAGCACGAGGGCAGCCCGCGCGGCATCATTACCTCGATGGCGAAGGCCACCGCCAAGCACCTGCTGTGCCTGGAGTACTCCACCGTCGCCATCCAGAATGAGGCGATGAAGGACTTCCTGGCCGGCCCGGAGCAGCTGTTCAGCATCCTGGACACCTCCCTGCCGCGCATCAACGCGCTGCGCAAGAGCTACCCGGATGCCGTGGTGATCCCGTCGGCTTCCGAGCTGCCTCACCCATCCGGCGGGCCGCGCAACCTCACCCGCATCCCGCTGAGCATCCCGGCAAAGGTCAAGACGCTGGCTCAGGCTGTGATCAACAACGCTAAGCCGGCGGACGAGCGCCACCACGAGGTGCCGCAGGTCAGCCTGCCGCCGATCGAGGCCCGGTGGTTCAGCCTCTCCCGTGTGGACGGGGCGACCGTGACCACCGCCGACGGTCGGGGAGTGGTCTACCGCAAGCGCGACCGCGCCAAAATGCTGGAACTGGCCCGCGAGTCCATGCGCCTGCAGAAGCAGGTCGCGGAGCGCTTCGATGAGCTGCGCACCCGCTACCGCGAGGCGCACCCGTACCTGACGAGCCTCGAGGGCTGGGCGCAGATCTTCGAGCCGGACTCCGAGCTGGCCAAGGCCGGCCAGGACTCCGATCTGGCGCCGAAGAAGGAGCGTGCCTAATGGTCACGCAGGATTCTCAGACCGCCGGTCGCGTCGTGGGGGATCCGTTCGGTGAGACCCGCGCGCTGGTCGCGATCCAGAACGCGATCGGCGAGCCGGGGAGCGGCTCCAGCTTGGCCTCGGTGCAGCGCATCTCGCGCGGTATGAGCCACTTCGGGGAGCACGCACTCGGCTGGTTCGCAGTCTCCGCAGCGGGTGCCACGGCGGATAAGCCGCGCCGGGCCGAGTGGCTGGGCGTGGGTGTCTCCGCCTTCATCGCGCACGCTGCGAGCGTGATCATCAAGCGCATCGTGCGCCGACCCCGCCCGCACGACCCGGCGATTCGCATCGGCGTGGGCACCCCGTCCAAGCTGAGTTTCCCCTCCTCGCACGCCACCAGCTCCACCGCGGCGCTGGTGAGCATGGCGGACCTGACCGGGAAGAAGGCGCCCCTAGCGGGCGTTCCCGCGATGGGCTTTTCCCGCCTAGTCTTGGGCGTGCACTACCCGAGCGACGTGATCGTCGGTACGCTTATCGGGTTGACGACCAGCAAGGCGGTTCAGAAGACGATCGTCCCCCGCTTGAAGCAGCGGCTGAGCGGCCGCGGTGCCTAGCGGGTTGAAAAGACACTTGTTTTCCACAGGGAGTGACGCGTAACAGTGAGCAATCGGGATCCAGAATCCTTCTTCGGCGGCGAGCCCCACACCTCCGGCATTGAGTCGGCGGATGCGACGGCGCGCCGCTACGAGGGCACGGAATATGACGCGTCGAAGACGAGCACCTCGGTGGAGGCGGAGAAGCTGCAGCCACCGAAGAACCTGCTCGACGGGATGATCAAGGCGCTGCGTCCGAAGCAGTGGGTGAAGAACGTCCTGGTCGTCGCCGCGCCCGTCGCGGCCGGTGGGGACGTCATCTTCCAGGGCCGCGTGCTGCTGGACATCCTCATCGCCTTCGTGGCCTTCTGCCTCGCCGCGTCCTCCATCTACCTCATCAACGACGCCCGCGACGTCGAGGCCGACCGCCAGCACCCGACGAAGCGCTTCCGGCCGATCGCTGCTGGTGTGCTGCCGGTCTCGCTGGCCTACATCATGTCGGTGGTGCTCATCGCCCTCGCGGTGGGCGGGTCCTTCCTGGCTAGCTCCGGGCCTGGGCTGGCCATCGTCGTGGCCGTGTACATCGCGCTGCAGCTGGGTTACTGCTTCGGCTGGAAGCACCAGCCGGTGATCGATATCGCCCTGGTCAGCTCCGGCTTCATGCTGCGCGCGATGGCCGGTGGCGTGGCGGCCGGGGTGATCCTGTCCCAGTGGTTCCTGCTGGTCGCGGCCTTCGGTTCCCTGTTCATGGCGGCTGGTAAGCGCTACGCGGAGCTGAAGCTCTCCCTGCGTTCGGGAGCGAAGATCCGCAAGTCTCTGGAAAGCTACACCCCGACCTACCTGCGTTTCGTGTGGACGCTGGCCGCAACAGCCGTGGTGCTGAGCTACGCGCTCTGGGGCTTTGATCTCTCCCAGCAGGTCAGCGGTGCGGCCGCGGTGTGGTACCAGATCTCGATGGTTCCATTCACGGTGGCGATCCTGCGCTACGCGGCTGATGTGGACCGCGGCGACGGCGGGGCGCCGGATGAAATCGCGCTCAACGACCGCGCTCTGCAGGTGTTGGCGCTGGCCTGGCTGGTGACGATCGGCATCGCGGTTTACGTGGTCCCGGCCCTCTAGTATCCAAGAGAGTTTTCAAAGCAAAAGTTTTCATACGAACGGCATGGCGTTTCAGATAAAGATTTGATAACGTCATGCCGTTAGTTATTCGTCTTTGAGGGATTTTTCATGAACCTTAAAATGAGCTCCATGGTTATGGGCAAGCGCCTCACAGCAGTGCTGGTGGCCATCGCTACTGCGCTCGGCATGGCGACCGTCGTTGCTCCGCAGGCATCGGCCGATACCCGTGGCGTGCTGCGCCCGGGCTGCACCTGGTCCCCGTACAAGTACTACGTGCAGGACTGCTGGGTCAGTTCGCCGTCGATGGGCCAGAAGATCAAGGTCCAGATCCAGGCTGCCTCCCGTGGCGGCAGTGCCGGTGTCTACTTCCTGGACGGTCTGCGTGCTCCAGAGCACTACAGCGACTGGGTGGAGCTGGGGCATGCTCCGCGCAAGTTCGTCAACGACAACGTCACCCTGGCTATGCCGGTCGGTGGCAAGGGTCAGTTCTACACCGACTGGCAAGGCCACTGGGGTGGCAACAATGGCCCGCGTAAGCCGCGCTGGGAGACCTTCCTGACCCGTGAGCTGCCGAATTACCTGGCCCGCGAGTTTGGCGTCTCCCGCACCAATAACTCCGTGGTTGGCCTGTCTATGGGTGCGATGGCCGCGATGAATCTTGCCGCGTGGCACCGCAACCAGTTCAAGCAGGTGACCTCCATGTCTGGTTACCTGAACCCGACCTTCCCGGGCATGTACTTCGCGATGGACTACTCGATGAAGGATTCTTCCGGTCCGGGTGCTCGCGTTGAAAACATGTGGGGTCCGCCGGCGAGCCCGGGTCGCTTCCGTAACGACCCGACCCTGAATGTCGGCCGTCTGCAGGGGATGCCGATGTACCTCTCGGCTTCCCTTGGTGGCCCGACGCCGGATATCGACTTCGTGAACAACCCTGTTGTCGGAGCTAGCGCGGTCATGCTGGAGTTCTTCTCCCGCACCTCGACCGGAAAGTTTGAGCTGGCTGCGCGCGGCGCTGGCATTAACCCGGTCGTCAGCTACAGCCCTGTCGGTGTTCACAACTGGAATAACTGGGGCGCCGAGCTCAGCAAGGCTCGCCCGCACATCCTGCGCGCACTGGGTGCTTAGTCCGGTTCGAGCCTGATGGGATCGTGTTCTCCCGTGAATGGTTGAACACCCTGGCTCTATAGAAAAGGGGCGCTTCCTCTCCATCGAGGAAGCGCCCCTTTCTTTGCGTCTCGGAAACTTTTCTGCGAGTTGCCGTCGAGTGTGCTTTACAAGCCCTAACGAAACAGTAAGCTTAAGCCTTAAGTGAAGCTTTAGGCTTTGTGGCTATTGAGGCTGGCGAGAAACCCAGGCCGAAGCGGGAGGGGAACCCGCTTCGACCGGGAGCTACCAGCCTGGATCTCGGCTGTTTTATTGACGTTCATAAGGACACAAGGAAGAAAACACATGCGCATTGCTGCGAAACTCCCCCGCCCGTCCCGTCTGGGGAAGGCGACGCTTGCCCTGCCGCTGGCCGCGGCTCTCGCCCTGCCGCTGATGCCAGCTGCCAACGCGCAGAGCCCTGCCGGTAGCCTGGCTGGCTCCAGCGGCCCTGGCTCCGGCACTGGCTACCTTGAGCCCGACAACGTTCCGGCACGCGAGCCGGTGCGCGTGACCGAGCAGAACCTCCCGGGCCTGCCGGAGGGCGTGTCCGTGGACAAGGTCGAGTGGATCACCGACCGCTGGGCGAATGTCTACATCAACTCTGCCGCCATGCCGGGCAAGCCGGTGAAGGTCCAGATCCTGCTGGCCCGCGATTGGTACTCCAAGCCGAACCAGAAGTTCCCGACCGTCTGGGCCCTCGACGGCCTGCGCGCCCGCGAGGATGAGTCCGGCTGGACCCTGTCCACGAATATCGCGAACTTCTACGCGGACAAGAACGTCAACGTCGTCCTCCCGGTCGGCGGCGAGTCCTCCTTCTACACCGACTGGCAGCAGCCGGACAAGGGCAAGCACTACAAGTGGGAGAGCTTCCTCGTCAACGAGCTCCCGGCTGTCCTGCGCGAGGGCTGGCGCAGCACCGAGGACCGCGCGATCGTCGGCCTGTCCATGGGTGGCACCGCGGCGATGAACCTCGCGCAGCGCTTCCCGAAGATGTGGAAGTTCGTCGGTTCCTTCTCCGGCTACCTGGACACCACCTCCCCGGGCATGCCGCAGGGCATCGCCTACGCCACGCAGGACGGCGGCGGCTACGACGCGCAGAAGATGTGGGGTCCGTTCGGCTCCAAGGACTGGTACGAGCACGACCCGAAGCTGGGTGTTGGCCTGCTGAAGGACATGTCCGTGTATGTCTCCGCCGGTAACGGCACACCGGGCAACCCGGGGGAGAACAGCCCGGCCGGTATCGGCCTGGAGGTCATGTCCCGCCTGACCACCCAGACCTTCCTCAAGGAGGCCAAGAAGAAGGGCGTGAAGGTTACAGCCCACTTCCGCAACTCCGGCATCCACAACTGGCCGTACTGGCAGTTCGAGATGACCCAGGCGTGGCCACAGATCGCTAATGCACTCTCCCTCTCCGAGGATGACCGTGGCGCCCAGTGCGCTGCTGGCGGTGCGATCGGCGATGCGCTGAAGGCTAACCCGCAGATCGGCGCCCAGGTCGGCGCCTGCGTCTCCGGCGAATACGACGCCGCCCGCGGCGGCAAGGTCCAGGACTACCGCTCCGGCCGCGCTTACTGGCACCCGGACACCGGCGCCCACTTCCTGTGGGGCCGCATCGGTGCCCGCTACGTGGAAATGGGCGCAACCCACTCCTGGCTCGGCTACCCGAAGAGCGAAGAACACGAGATCTCCAACGGCCGCGGCCGCTTCGTTGAGTTCGAACACGGCAACATCTACTGGACCCACGAGACCGGCGCCTATGCGGTGAAGAAGGACATCATGCGCACCTGGGGCGAGAAGGGCTACGAGAACGGCCCGCTCGGCTACCCAGTGGCGAACGCCGAGAAGGTCGGGGACGGCTGGGTGCAGCGCTTCCAGAACGGCGTCATCACCCGCGACAAGGACGGCAAGACCCAGTACGTCCAGGGCGAGATCGCCAAGAAGTACATGGCTGCCAAGGGTCCGGAGTCCAAGCTGGGCTTCCCGGTTACCGGCGAGATGGACCTGCCGAACAAGAAGGGCAAGTTCTCCGAGTTCACCGGCGGCTACATCTACTGGTCCCCGAAGACCGGCGCCCACATCATCTACAAGGGCGCGATCTTCGACGCCTGGGGCGAGGAGAAGCACGAGCAGGGCAAGTACGGCCTGCCGATCGCTGACCAGACCGCGATCCCAGCGGGCGGCGAGGTCGTGCGCTTCCAGAATGGCGAGATCCAGCACGTTAACGGCAGGATCGTCAAGAAGTAACACTCGCCCATAGGGCGGGGCCGGGATAATGAACCCCGGCAGACCGGGCACCGGGAGGGGCGGCGCGTGCGCCAGCGCTCTCCCCGGTGCCCGGTATCGTTTTAACTAGTCAATCCGTTCACCGCGCCTGGCTACTAGCCCCAGCCCCGGCGGGGTCGTAATATGGCTGACCCGCCGAATTCCGGCGCCAATGGAAAGGAAGCGCACTGTGCGAAAGACCAGCCTCCCAACGATGCGGCGGCCGCTGGCCATCCTGGCGAGCCTGACCCTCCTCGGCGCGGCCAGCGCATGTGGCACGGGCAGCACCGTCGACAACTCGGAGCAGGCCGATAACACCGCCGTGCCGAGCGTCTCCGCGTCCGCGAAGCCGGACAAGGGCGACGATAAGAGCAAGGACAAGGACGACTCCAAGGATGAGGACGCGTCCTCCGGCGACCACGGTGCGACCGGCAAGGGTGCGCAGGACGGCGCCGTCGAGGAAGTGGAGGACGTCCCCGAGGGCGACGACCGCAGCGAGGAGGAGGAGAGCTTCCTGGCGGCTCTGGAGAAGTCCGGCGTGCACTTCGACAAGGTGGACGAGGCGAGCCGCAATGCAGTCGAGTCGCAGATCATCGCTGCCGGCTACCATCACTGCCGCGAATCGGATACCCCGCTGATCGGGGTCGCGGCCGGTCAGATGCTCGCCCAGGGGCTCGTCGACCCACCCAAGGGGGACGACGCCCTCACCCAGAAGTTCGAATCCATGATGAAGGATCTGCGCACCGCCGCGGATGAAAACCTCTGCCGCTAAGCGCGGCCGGGAGGAAAGAAGAATAATGCGCAAGCCAATCGGCAAAACCGTGACGATCATCGGCCTGGTGGTGCTCCTGGTGCTCATCATCGCCGGCATCGGCTCCTGGCTGGGTACCGATGGGAAGGGTGGCTTCGGCGGACCCGGCTCCCACGAGGGCTCTGGGAAGCCGGGCCGCGAGGCGAGCCCGAACCCGCCGGGGTGTGTGGACTACGAGGTCGTCGCCCTGCCCGGTACCTGGGAGTCCAAGGCGGACGACGACCCGGTACATCCGACTGCCAATCCCCGCTCCCTGCTGCTGCACGTCACCCAACCGCTGCAGGAGCAGACCGACCCGGAGCGCGTGAAGATCCACACGGTGCCCTATACCGCGCAGTTCCGGAACTTCAACGCACAGCACGAGATGAGCTACGACGACTCCCGCAAGCAGGGCCTGGGGCGCGCCGTCGGGGAGATTCAGGCGACGCACGAGAAGTGCCCGGCCACGAAGTTCATCCTCGTCGGGTTCAGCCAGGGCGCGGTCATTGCCGGCGACCTGGCGTCGAATATCGGCAACCACCGCGGGCCGGTGGATCCCTCCCTGATCGCCGGTGTCGCGCTGATCGCGGATGGTCGACAGGAGCCACAGCACGGCGAACTGGTGGGTAATAAGGAAAACACTGGCATCGGCGCTGAGGTTGCGCTGCACGCGGTGAACGCGCTCGTGCAGCCCATCGTGCCGGGGGCGACGATGCGCGGCGGGCGCCCGGATGGCTTCGGCGAGCTCAATGACCGCGTGAAGAACTTCTGTGCTGCCGGGGATACGGTCTGCGACGCGCCACCGACGATCGGCAACGCAGTGTCCCGGGCCAAGGAGCTGGTGGGATCCAACGGTATCCATGCCCATTACGACACCAACCGCGACGTCGTCGACGGAATGACCGCGCCAGAGTGGATCACTAACTGGGTGCGCGACCTTGTGGCGCAGCCCATCTAAAAAACTTCAGACACGAACCCTCAAGTGGTGCATCGCACACCTAAATAGTTTAGGGTACAAAACAGCTATTCGTGACTCTAGAGAAGGGACTAGGTGGTCCACCGATGGATATCAATTCCGCCATGCAGCAGTTTTTCGATGAAAACGGGCAAATTGCCGTGCCCGATGCACTGACGCTCTCCGGCATGAACGAGATGCTCTTCGGTGCCGCTAAGGCGCAGGGAGAAGCCGACAAGGTCCTGTACCGCTACTGGGACTACAACGACTCCGCCGAGGGCGTGCTCCGCGAGTACACCCGCGAGGAGATCAACACCCGCATCAAGGCCGTGTGCGTGCGCCTGCAGCAGGTCACCAAGCGCGGCGACCGCGTGGCCATCCTCGCCAATAACTCGCCCGAGTACGTCTACAGCTTCCTCGGCATCATGTACGCCGGCCTGGTGCCGGTGCCGCTCTACGACCCGACCGAGCCGGGCCACGCGGACCACCTCACCGCGGTGCTGGATTCCTCCACCCCGGTGGCCGTCATGACCAACAAGCGCTCCGCCACCGCGGTCCGCGAGTTCTTCGCCGACCGCCCGGCCCCGGAGCGCCCGCGCGTGCTTGTCGCCGACGCCCTGCCGGACAGCCTCGCTGAGCAGTGGCAGAACCCGGCCGAGCTGCTGGCCAAGCACCCGGAGCTCGCGCCGAAGAGCTCCGACGAGGCGTTCCTGCAGTACACCTCCGGCTCCACCCGCACCCCAGCGGGCGTGGTCCTGACGCACAAGTCCATCGTCACCAACGTGCTGCAGATCTTCATCGCCGTGAAGCTGCAGCCGCCGGTGCGCATCGTCAGCTGGCTGCCACTGCACCACGACATGGGCCTGATCCTCGCGGCTTTTGCCTCCATCTTGGGCATCCCGTTCGACCTCATGAGCCCCCGGGACTTCCTGCAGAACCCAGCCCGCTGGATCAAGCAGCTCGACAAGCGCGACGACGAGGAGAACATCTACACCGTCGTCCCGAACTTCGCCCTCGAGCTGGCGACCCGCTACGCCAACCCCGCCGACGAGGCGAACGCGGAGCTGCTCGCGGGACTGGATCTCTCCCGCGTCGACGGCCTGGTCAACGGCTCCGAGCCGGTCACCCACGCCTCCGTGGAGCGCTTCCTCGACCTCTTCGCCAACTACCAGCTGCGCCGTGAGACGATGCGTCCGTCCTACGGACTGGCCGAGGCCTCCCTGCTGGTTACCACCCCACAGACCGGAAAGCGGCCGTGGACCCAGTGGTTCGACCGCGAGCAGCTCGCGGGCGGCACCGCGGTGGCGCTGCCGGAGGGTGATGAGGCAGCCATGCCGCTGACCTCCGTCGGTCAGGTCTGCCCCTGGCAGAGCCTCTGCATCGTGGACCCGGAGACCGGCAAGGAGCTCGCGGACGGCCAGGTCGGTGAGCTGTGGACTAACGGTGAGAACACCGCCGCCGGCTACCTCAACCGCGAGGAAGAGACCACCTACACCTTCCGCAACCACCTCCCCGCGGACCACCGCCTGCCCGAGAACTCCCGGGCGGGTAACGCGCCGGAGGATAACTGGATGCGCACCGGCGACCTCGGCGTCATCGTTGACGATCAGGTCTTCATCACCGGCCGCCTGAAGGACCTCGTCATCGTCGCGGGCCGCAACCACTACCCGCAGGACATCGAGGAGACGGCCGCCGCGGCGACGTCCCACGTCAGCCACGGCGCGATCGCGGCCTTCGCGGTGCCGGGTGCTGACCTGGGACAGGACGTCGAGGGTCTGGTCATCCTCGCGGAGCGCACTCCGGAGGCCTCCCCCGTGGAGGATGGCATTGCGGCCAACGACATCCGCGCGGCCGTGTCCAAGATCCACGGCCTGAAGCCGGCGGATATCCGCATCGTGGACGCCGGAAACATCCCGCGCTCCAGCGCAAACAAGATCGCCCGCCGTGTTGCGGCGAAGGCCTACTCGCAGGGCCAGTTCAACTAGAGTTAGGCGGCTCGTCCGTTAGGATGAAAGATTCACTAGGACGCGCCGCATTGCAACGAGAGGAATCACCCGGTCACCATGGCAGAAGATAACGTGGGTCGCGCTCAGCAGGACCACCCCCGGAGCGAAGCAGAGCTCCGGCAGTGGCTGCGTAACTGGGTATCGGAGACCACCGACACCCCGGAGGCGGAGATCCGCGACGATCAGCCACTGGAGGAATTCGGGCTTTCATCCCGCGACGTGGTGATCCTCTCGGGGGAGTTGCAGCGCATGACGGGCCTGTCGGTGGACGCCACCGTGGCCTATGAGCACAACTCCATCGGGGCGCTCGTCGACTACTTGAGTTCCCAAGGTCAGGCGAACGCCCCGGCGGCAACGTCCGCAAAGAGGCGCGCCGTGGGCGGCGAGCAGGCGCCGGGGGAGCGGGACATTGCCGTCGTCGGCATGGCCGGCAGCTACCCGGGTGCCCCGACCACCGACGAGTTCTGGGACCTGCTGATCAGCTACCAGGACGGTATCGGTGAGCTGCCGGAGGGCCGCTGGTCCGAGTGGGCAGAGAACCCGGAGATGGTTCGTCGCATGGCGGACGCGCAGCTCACGGGCGGTTACCTGCCGGACCTGGCGTCCTTCGATGCGGAATTCTTCGGGCTCTCCCCGCTGGAGGCCGCGAACATGGACCCGCAGCAGCGCATCCTGTTGAAGCTGACCTGGGAGGCCCTTGAGGACGCACTGATCCCAGCGAACTCGCTGCGAGGAGACAACGTGGGCGTGTTCATGGGAACCACGAACAACGACTACGCGAACCTCATCATCGCCGACCCGAAGGTCGCCCACCCCTATGCCCTGATCGGCAACTCCAGCTCCATCGTTGCCAACCGCATTTCTTATGCTTTTGACTTCCGGGGGCCGTCGGTTGCGATGGACACCGCCTGTTCCTCCTCGCTGGTGGCGATCCACCAGGCGGTTGGTTCCCTGCGCGACGGCAGCTCCGAGGTTGCGATCGCCGGTGGCGTGAATCTGCTGGCCAACCCCTTCGCTACCGTTGCCTTCTCCGAGACCGGGGTGCTGTCCCCGACCGGCAAGATCCACGCCTTCTCTGAGGACGCCGACGGCATCGTGCGCTCCGACGGCGCCGGCGTGATCGTGCTCAAGCGCCTCTCCGATGCAGTGGCAGCCGGGGATAACATCCTCGGCGTCATCAAGGGGTCGGCGGTGAACTCGGACGGCCGGTCCAACGGCATCACCGCGCCGAACCCGGAGGCACAGTCCGCAGTGCTGCGCGCCGCCTACGAGGACGCGGGAATCGACCCGACGACCGTGGACTACGTGGAGGCCCACGGCACCGGCACCATCCTCGGCGACCCGATCGAGGCCCGCGCGCTTGGCGAGGTGCTGGGCGCGGGGCGCGATGCGGATCACCCGACCCTGCTGGGGTCGGCCAAGACGAACTTCGGCCACACCGAGGCCGCGGCGGGCGTGGCCGGCGTGATGAAGGTCCTGATGGCGATGCGCGAGGGCGTGCTGCCACCGAGCCTGAACTACGTGGGCCCGAACCCGCACATCGACTTCGACGCCCAGCGCCTCGAGGTGGTTGAGGATCCGCGCGAATGGCCGGAGTACTCCGGCCGCCCGGTGGCCGGTGTGTCCGGTTTCGGCTTCGGCGGCACGAATGCGCACGTGGTGATCGCAGCACCGACCGAGGAAGAGCTGCGCGACGCTGCCGCACTGAATGAGGAACGGGCCGCTGGCAAGGCAGACGCCGGCTCGGACGCCGCCGCGGGCACGGACCCGGCCCACCCGCTGATCGACTGGGAGGCATGCGAGACCCCAGCCGCTCTGCTGCCGGTCTCCGGATTCCTGCCCTCCCGCCGCCGCCTGGCCGCAGGCGACCTGCGCGACTGGTTGGCCTCGCACGAGTCCGCCGACCTGCTGGACGTCGCCGGAGCACTCGCTGGCCGCAACCACGGCCGCTCCCGCGGCATCATCCGAGCCACCAACACCACCGAAGCCATCGAGGGGCTGGAGCGCCTCGCCGAGGGCAAGAAGGGCTCATCCGTCTTCACCGCGGACTCTCCGGCTGCCACCGGCCCGGTCTGGGTCTACTCCGGCTTCGGCTCCCAGCACCGGAAGATGGGCAAGGAGCTCGCTGCAATCTCCAGCTTCTTCGCTGAGCGTCTCGCCGCGATCGACGAGATCGTGCAGCGCGAATCCGGCTGGTCGCTGGTGGAGAAGATCAACGACGACGAGCAGAACTTCGACCTGGAATCCGCCCAGGTCGCCATCACCGCCGTCCAGATCGCGCTGACCGACCTGCTGCGGGAGTTCGGGCTGCGCCCGGCCGCGGTCGTCGGCCAGTCCCTGGGCGAGATCGGTGCCGCCTACGGCTCCGGCGGGCTGTCCCTGGAGGACGCCATGATCGTGGCCTGCCACCGCTCCCGCCTCATGGGCGAGGGCGAGAGTCAGCTCACCGGCGATCAGGCCGGGGCGATGGCCGTCATCGAACTGGGCCCGGAGGCGCTGGGGACCTTCCGCGCCGAGCACCCGGAGTTCGCCAAGGTGGAGCCAGCGGTCTACGCCGCGCCGGGCATGACCACCGTCGGCGGCCCGCAGGCAGCCGTCGCCGCGCTCGTTGAGTACCTGGACGGCGAGGGCAAGTTCGCCCGCATGCTGGATGTCAAGGGCGCGGGGCACACCTCGATGCTCGACCCGATCCTCTCCGAACTCCTTTACGAGATCGGCGGCATCACCGCCCGCCCGATCCACACGCCGCTGTACTCCACCGTCCACCGCGGCGAGGTCTACCAGCCGGGCGAGGCTGTGCACGACGCGGATTACTTCGTCCACTGCACCCGCCACCCGGTCTGGTTCTCGGACGCCACCGGCCAGCAGTTCAAGGACGGCTACCGCACCTTCGTGGAGCTCTCCGCCCACCCGGTCGCGCTCATGCCGATCATGAACATCGCCTTCGCCCACGACGCGGGTGACGCCAAGACCCTCTACGCGCTCAAGCGCAAGGAGCCGGCCGCGGAGACGCTGCTGAATCTCCTGGCCGAGCTCTACGCCGAGGGCGCCGATCTGGACTTTGGCCGCCTGTACCCGCGCAACTTCGCGCTGCAGCTGCCGGGCCAGCACTGGGTGGAACAGCCGCACTGGACCGACGCCCACCCGTCCGGCCCAGGCGCGCAGGGCCTGCCGGGCAGCCGCGTGGACCTGCCGGACGGCCGGGTGGCCTTCGCGACACAGGCGGATCGCATCGCCTCCCTGGAAGTGCTTGCCGAGGCGCTGGCCGACGAGCTCGCGCCGGGGCATGCCGTCAGCGCGGCACAGTCCCACGGGGTGCTGCCCGCAGCCGGCGAGATCACGACCATCGCCACCCGCACCTTGGGCGGCTGGTCCCTCCAGGTTTTCGACGTTGCTGGCACCGGCCAGGTGCTGGGCGAGGCCTTCGTCAGCACGCTGGATGGGGCCGCAAGCGCTGGCGCGGCAGCTGCTGCACCAGCCGCTGTGGCTGCCAACGCCACCGAGGACGCAGGGCAGAAGCTGGGCGCGGTGACACAGTCCGCGCACGCCCTGCCGGAAGTCCAGGAGGGCGAGGCCCGCTGGGCCCCGGACAGTGGGGTGAGCGTGGCCCAGCGGCTGCGGGAGATCGTCTCGGAATCCATGGGCTACGACGTTGAGGACCTGCCGGGCGAGCTGCCGCTCATCGACCTGGGCCTGGACTCCCTGATGGGGATGCGCATCAAGAACCGGGTGGAGTACGAGTTCGACCTGCCGCCGCTGCAGGTTCAGCAGCTCCGCGACGGCTCCGTGGACACCGTCATCGCCATGGTCGAGGCGGAGATCGCCTCCCGCACCAGTGAATCGGGAGCTGCGGAGCAGGCGCCGGAGCAGACCGACGCTCAGCCAGCAGGTGACGCAGCGGACGACGCCGAGGGCGCTACCGACTACACCGTCAATACCGGGGGAGTCGCCCCGCGCGACGCCTCCGAGCGCCTCGTCTTCGCCACCTGGGCGAAGATCAACGGCAAGGCGGCAGCCGGTGTCACCAGCCCGCTGCCGAAGATCAGCGCCGAGACCGCCCAGCAGGTCGCCGAGCGACTGAGCGAACGCTCCGGTGCTGAGGTCACCGCCGAGCAGGTCGCCGAAGCCACGGACCTCGCCGCCCTGGCGGATACCGTCCGCGCCAGCCTGGAGACCGCCGTCGAAGGCAACATCCGCGTGCTGCGCGCCCGCCCGGCTGGCTCCGAAAAGCCGAGCCTGTTCCTCTTCCACCCAGCCGGTGGCTCCTCGGTGGTCTACCAGCCGCTGACCCGCCGCCTGCCGGAAGGCGTCCCCGTCTACGGCGTCGAACGCCTCGAGGGCAGCCTGAAGGACCGCGCCGCGGCCTACCTGGACGAGATCATCGCCCTGGCCGATGGCCGCCCGGTCGTGCTCGGTGGTTGGAGCTTCGGCGGGGCCCTGGCCTATGAGGTCGCGTTCCAGCTCGCCCAGCGCGCCGCGGCGGGCGAGCCTAGCGCCGAGGTGCAGCGCATCGTCCTGCTGGACACCGTGCAGCCGGCCAACCCGGCGCCGGATACGAAGGAGGAGATGCACGCCCGCTGGGACCGCTACGCCGCCTTCGTCAACAAGACCTACGGCTTCGAGATGGAGGTTCCGCACGAGCTGCTGGATCTGCAGGGCGAGGACGTCATGCTCGCGATGTTCCAGGAGATGTTGCAGTCCCCGGAGGCCGCCAGCCTCGGGCTGCCCGCGGGCGTGCTGGAGCACCAGCGGGCCAGCTTCGTGGACAACCGCATCCTCGAGTCCCTGGACTTCCACGCCTGGGCGGCCGTCGATGTACCGGTCACCCTCTTCCGCGCCGAGCGGATGCACGATGGTGCAATCGAGCTGGAACCGGCTTATCGTGATATTGCGCCGGACGGCGGCTGGGGCGAGATCGTCACCGAGCTGGATGTCATCCAGCTGCAGGGCGACCACCTCGCCATCGTCGACGAGCCCGAGATCTCGAAGGTGGGCCGCGCGCTCACCGAGGTGATCAAGGACACCCCGGCCACGGACGAAGAACCACAGGATGAGGAGTAGCCCCGACGTGTCTGAAGACTCTGCTGACCAGGCCAACCCGCAGGGTGAAGATACTGCTCCAGCGGACAGCAGCGTGTCCGCGAAGCTGAAGGATCTGCAGCGCCGGCTCGAGCTGGCGCAGGACCCGGGCTCCGAGTCGGCGAAGGCCAAGCGCGACGCCGCTGGGCTCACCACCCCGCGCCAGCGCATCGACGCCCTCCTCGACGAGGGTTCCTTCACCGAGATCGGTGCCCTCGGCCAGGCCCCGGGCGACCCGAGTGCCCCCTACGGCGACGGTGTGGTCACCGGCTACGGCCGCATCGGCGGCCGCCCCGTCGCGATCTATGCCCACGACAAGTCCGTTTTCGGCGGCTCCGTGGGCGAGACCTTCGGCAAGAAGGTCACCGAGGTCATGGACATGGCCACCCGCGTCGGTATCCCGGTCATCGGTATCAACGACTCCGGCGGCGCCCGCATTCAGGACGCCGTGACCTCCCTGGCCATGTACTCCGAGATCGCACGCCGCCAGGTTCCGCTCTCCGGCCAGAGCCCGCAGATCTCCATCCTCCTGGGCCCCTCCGCAGGTGGAGCGGTCTACGCCCCCGTGACGACGGACTTCCTCATCGCCGTGGACGGCCGCACCCAGATGTTCGTCACCGGCCCGGCCGTCATCGAGTCCGTGACCGGCGAGAAGGTCTCCATGGAGGAGCTGGGCGGGGCGCGCCAGCAGGCCCGCAACGGCAACATCAGCTACGTCGCCGCCACCGAGGAGGAGGCCTTCAACTACGTCAAGGACCTGCTGGACTTCCTGCCCTCCTCGGCCTTCGACGAACTGCCACAGTACTGGGCGCCGAACGACTCCCTGACGGAGCGGGATAAGGAACTGAACTCCATCATCCCGGACGACCCGAACGCCGGTTACGACATGATGGATGTGCTGACCCGCATCTTCGACGACGAGAACGTCCTCGAGGTGCAGGGCGACTACGGCGCCAACGTCATCACCGCCTACGCGCGCATCGACGGGCAGACGGTCGGCGTGATCGCGAACCAGCCGATGGTGCTGGCCGGCTGCCTGGATGCTGAGGCCGCGGACAAGGCCTCCCGCTTCATCCGCATCAACAATGCCTACAACATCCCGCTCGTCTTCGTCGTGGACACCCCCGGCTACCTGCCGGGCGCGGAGCAGGAGAAGGTCGGCCTGATCCACCGTGGTGCGCACCTGGGCTTCGCCCTGGCCGACGCGACGGTGCCGAAGGTCACCGTGGTGGTGCGCAAGGCGTTCGGCGGCGGTTACGCCGTCATGGGTTCGAAGAACCTCACGGCGGATGTGAACCTCGCGTGGCCGACCGCGCAGATCGCGGTGATGGGCGCGGAGGCCGCCGTCGTCATGATGAAGGGCAAGGAACTGGCCGCGATGCCGCCGGAAAAGCGGGTGGTGGCGAAGAAGATGTTCATGGACTTCTACAACGCCAACATGACCAGCCCCTATGTATCCGCGGAGCGGGGCTACGTGGACGCGATCATCTCCCCAGAGGACACCCGCGTGCAGCTGCGTCAGGCGCTGCGCCAGCTGGCGCACAAGCGCACTCCGAGGGAAAAGAAGAAGCACACGATTCTGCCGATGTAGCCGCATCGGTGAGCACACACAGCGTGGCGGATTCTCTCGAGTTCCGCCGCGCTCGTGTTGTTTTCGGCGTAATATCCATAGTAATTTTTGGGTCCAAACAACCGGCCAACAAGATGGGAAGTATATGACGACGCAGTCGCCGCTGAGCCAGATCAAGAAGCTCGCCAATAGCCTCAAGTACTCGGCAGAGGGCCTCGCCACCGAGGTCTCCGCCGTGGGGCGCGGGCTGATCCCGGTGCTGCGCTCCGACATCGTCGCCAAGGGAGGCGGCGTGCGTGGCCAGCTCGCCTTCCTGGAGGGCATCGCCCGCTACGGCTTCAGCACCGCCCGCCAGATGCGCTACGCGGCCTTCCACGCCCCAGATCAGCTGGCCTTCATCGACGACATGGGGCAGCGCACCTACCGTGAGATGCTGGATGACGTCCAGGCCCTGGCCCGCTCCCTGCAGCGCCGCGGCGTGAGCTCCGGTGCCCGGGTCGGCGTGATGTGCCGCAATAGCCGCGCGATCATCTACGCCATCGGCGCCAAGGGCTTCATCGGCACCAAGATCTTCCTGCTGAATATCGGCAGCTCCCCGGAACAGCTAGCTAAGTCCCTGGTGGAACACGACCTGGACCTGCTGTACATCGACGAGGAATTCGCCGAGCGCCTGCCGGAGGACCTCGGCGGCTGCGAGATCATCATCGGGCACGCCGAGGACCTCGGCAACCCGAAGGTGCGCGACGCCTCCTGGCCGACCTTCCAGCAACTCATCGATACCGCTCCGAGCGCGGAAGCAGAGAAGCTGCCGCTGTTCCCGAAGCGCGACCACATCATCATCATGTCCTCCGGCACCTCCGGCACGCCGAAGGGCGTGGCCATCCGGGAGCCGCTGATCCCGACCCCGCTGCGCGCGCTGGTCACCCGCGTGCCGTGGCGCAAGAACATGATGCTGCAGATGTCCGCCTCCATGTTCCACTCCTGGGGCTGGGCGAACATCAACCTCATCATCGCCCACCGCGCGACCGTGGTGCTGCGCCGTATCTTCGACCCGAAGCAGGCGATGGAGGACCTGGTGAACTACCAGGTCGAGGGCATCATCACCTCGCCGATCTTCCTCAAGGAACAGCTGCGGGTCGCCGAGGAGGGGGACTACGACGTCTCCCGCGTGAAGATGATCATCTCCTCCGGCCACGCGATGACCCCGGACTTCATCCGCGCGGTCCAGGCGAAGTTCGGGCCGGTGCTGGCGAACTTCTACGGCTCCACCGAGGCCTCCTCCTGCGTGATGACCACCCCGGAGGAGCTGGCAGAGGACCCGAAGCTCGCGGGCCGCGCCGTCACCGGCGTGCGCATCAAGATTTTGGACGAGGACGGCAACGAGCTGCCCCCGGGCCAGGTCGGCCGCATCTTCTGCCGCGGCGCGATGACGATGAAGCAGTACACCAACGCCCGCGACAAGATGGTGATCGAAAAGGGCCTGCTGGAGATCGGCGACAAGGGCTACCTCACCGAGGACGGCCGCCTCTACGTCCTGGGCCGCAACGACGACATGATCATCGTCGGCGGCGAGAACGTCTACCCGAAGTCCGTCACCGAGGTGCTGGAGCCCATGCCGGGAATCCGCGACCTCTTCGTCAAGGGTGTGGAGGACGAGGACACCTTCGCACGCCTGGCTGTGTGGATTGTTCGGGAGGACGACGAGACCGGCCGGCGCCTCACGAAGAAGGCCGTTCAGGACTGGGTCCTGGAGAAGCTCGCCGAGCACTCCGTGCCCCGGGATGTCGTCTTCGTCGACGAGCTGCCGTACAACCCGACCGGCAAGGTCATGCCGCGCCAACTTCCGGATTCCCGCATTCACGGCGAGCCCTAGCTCGCGCTAGCGGCCCAGGTGCGCTGGGGTGCGCTTCCTGGGGGCGCGTCGGCGTGGGCCTGTGCGGGGGGCGTGCGTGAGGCGTGTGCGCCTGGGGCGTGCGTGATCCGCGCCCGTGCGGGGGCGTTCCCGGGGTTAGCCCTGCTGCTTGGCCTTGCGGTGCACGAAGAGCGTGATGAGCAGTGCCAGCACATAGAGCCCGGTGAGCCAGGCGAGCAGCGCCGCCCAGCTGATGTCGAAGAACTGGCCCGAGAGCGCGCCCAGCAGGGAGGAACCCAGGTAGTAGCTCAGCACATAGGTGCTGGAGGCCTCGGCGCGGTCCTTCTTTGCCGCCGCGCTCACCCAGCCGCTGGCCACGGAGTGGCAGGCGAAAAATGCGGCGGTGAACAGCAGCGCGCCGGTGACGGTGAGCCAGACCGTCGGGATAAACATCAGCAACAAACCGGCCAGTGCCAGCACCATCGCGACGGTGAGCACCCGGCCCTGGCCGTAGGCCTGCACGGCCCGACCCGCCCGGGCGGAGGACCAGGTGCCGGAAAGGTAGATGACGAAGACCGCGGCGGCCAGTGATTCTGGTAGCCCGTACTCGCCGATCAGGTGGAAGCCCAGGTAGTTGTACAGGGAGACGAAGGCGCCCATCAGCAGGAAGGGCAGCACGAACAGCCCGAGCAGCACCGGCGAGCGGAAGTGGCCCGCGAAGGCGGCGAGCTCGTGGGAGACGGTGATCTTCTTTGGCCGGAAGTTCTGCGAGGGAGGCAGCAGCACCAGCATCGCCAGGCCGATGAGGACGGAGACCCCACCCGAGGTCAGCACCGCGACGCGCCAGTCCGCGAATTCCAGCACCGCGCCGGGAATGAGGCGGCCGAAGAGGCCGCCGATGCTCGTGCCGGAAATATAGAAGCCCATCACCCGCGGCAGGTGTTGGGCGTCGATCTCCTCGGCGAGGTAGGTCATGATCACCGCGGGCACGCCGGCCACCGCCACGCCCTGCAGGGCGCGCATGAGCAGCAGCGAGCCGACCCCTGGCGCGATGGCCACCAGCAGACTCAGGAAGGTGGCGGCCATGACGCTGATCTGCAGGATGCGGTAGCGCCCCAGCCGCTCGGAGAGGATGCCGACGGGGATGACGGACAGCGCGAGCGCGCCCGTCGTCGCCGAGACGGAGAGCGCGGCGACGGTGGGGCTGATGCCAAAGTCCGCGGTGATGCTCGGCAGCACCGCCTGGGTGACGTACATGGCGTTGAAGGACGCCAGACCGGCGAAAAGCGCGCCGATCAGTGCCCTCTTGTAGCCCGGATCGGTTGGTGTGAGCCCCCTAGATACGCCAGCGGCGCCGGCCGTCCCCTCCCGGGCGGCCGACGCCGTCGTTTCTGGCTCCACGTCCTCCGCTGCGTGATTCTCTGTGTGGCTCATGCCACTAATTATGCACTTAGGGGGCTAGCGACGTGCCCTTGGGTAGGTCGATGCGGTCCGAGGAGACCACGTAGGCCTCCATGGTGCCGTCCAGCATCCGCAGCTTCTCGGAGAGCGCGTCGGGCTGGCCGAGCCCCATCTTCGCGGCTTCCTTCTTGATCTCTTCCGGCGCCCAGGAGGCGTCGATGGTGATCGGGATTGTCTTCACCCCGGCGATCTCCGGGGTGATGGTCAGCTTGCTCACGATGATGTGGAAGTTGCCGCTCAGCACGCTGGTCTTGCCGGGGCCGGTGCGCTGCCAGATCGGGCCAGCGGTCTGGCCGGGCATCTCCATGGCCAGGTTCTGCAGGACGGCCTTGTCCGCGTCGATGCGCAGTGCCGGCTTCGGCCCCTGCTGGGTCTCCAGCGTGATCAGGGAGAGCTTCATGTTGCCCAGCAGCGAGGTGGAGTCGGTCGTGATCTGGAAGGTGTTCCCCGGGATTCCCCGCAGTCCCTCGATGGGGGCTGGGGGAGTGAGATCCATCTCGTATTCCTCCGGGATCTCCGGGAGCTTGGGCGCCTCTCCCAGCTTCGGGAGGTCAGGCAGCTTGGGGGGATCAGGGAGTTTTGGGATTTCCGGCAGCTTGGGCGCGGCAGGCCGTTGCTGTGCCGGGGGCTTCGCCGCCCCCGGGGCCTTGGGCGTGCCCGGCAGATCCGGGAACTTTGGCAGCTCCAGCTGCGCCTGCGCCGGTGGCGCTCCCGCCGTGGCAGTCAGACCCGCGGCCAGTCCGGTCGCGGTGACGGCTGCGAGAACCGCAACAGCGGTGGAATTGCTGGCCCCGGAGGTCTTGCTCGACTCGGTGGTGGCCCGATCCGTCTTCTGCTGCTTCTTGGCCTCCCGCTGCGCGGCGAGTTCCTCCTTGGAGGATTCCGTCCAGGACAGTGCCAGGGCGCCGCCCACCAGGGCCAGCAGGGTGCCGAGCACGAAGCCACCGAAGTTGGACGTCGGCAGCGCGACGATGCCCAGGATGATGCCAG
The DNA here is from genome assembly GCF_001815985.1 of Corynebacterium sp. HMSC27B11. Lineage (GTDB taxonomy): Bacteria > Actinomycetota > Actinomycetes > Mycobacteriales > Mycobacteriaceae > Corynebacterium. Next base: position 44,438 of record NZ_KV823570.1, read on the forward strand.
CCACGCCGGTGAGGATGCGGCTGCCGCCCCCGAACCACGTCATCAGGCCGCAGGCGATCAGCAGGGCACCGATGATGAAGGTGGACACCCCGGAGATCGTCGAGACCTGGATGATGATGTTCGAGACCTCCAGCGAGAGGTACGCCGGGGTGAGGATCACGACCCCGCCCAGCAGCATCAGCAGCCCGGCGAAGAAGGGGCGGCTGCGCCGCCACTGGGCAAAGCTGGAACGGCGCTGGCCTTCCGTGGCCTCGTCACCTTCGGTACCTTCGTCACCTGCGACCGCGTCTGCGTCCGCGTCTGAAGTGGTCGACAGCTCTTGGGTATCCGCGTTCTCGGCTGCGGGGGTGCCACCGGTGCTCGCCGCGTCGGTGGCTGCCGCCTCCGCCGCTGCACCGTTAGCACTCTGCGTCATCTGGATTCTCCAGCGTGATCTTGCTTCCCGCCGCGGTCAGCTGATCTGCGGACAGGGAGGAGGCGTGCATGGTCTGCCCATCGGAGATGAGCTTCTCGGCCGCGATACCCCACGCACCGGGAGCGGCATTCTTGTCGACCTGGCTCGCATCGATGCCGATCTGTGGCTTGACCAGAGTCATGCCACCGCTCAGATCAGGGGCGCCGATGATCATGTTCTCGGCTTCCATGTTCTGGCCCGGCACGAGCATCTGGAACTTTTTCTCCCCAATACCCGGCACCTTGATCGGTGCGGACATGCACACGTCGGACACGCGGGCCTTGGTCATCTTGATGCGGGAGACCGTCTCCTCGCCATTGGCCAGCTTGTCGGAATCGACGAAGAGGGAGAAGCCGTCCGCGTCCAGACCGCCGACGTCCATGTTGAAGATCGTGTTGGACAGCGCCAAGTTGGCGGAGATCCCGCCTTCGGCCATGGCGACGCCCATTCCCCCGGATGCCAGCAGGCCGACACCCAGAATTCCTGCGAATCGAAGTTTCCTTGTGTGTCCCATGTCACAGAATACTAGGCGCGCAAAACTAAGTTTCGTGCAAACTTCGTAAAAATTCTTCAAAAAAAGTGTCAGGCGGCTGGGGAGGTTTAGCTCTTTCGCGCCCGGAGCTGGGCGATTCCGCGCCAACCGAAGAGCAGCAGCGCGGACATCACAGTGGCCACCAGGATGAAGGACCAGTGCGGGATCGCCGAGTTGCGGACACCCCAAATACCCAGCCCGACGATGAGGCTGCCCAGCCACACGAATACCCCGGTGCGCAGTGCCCGGCCGGCGGCGCGGGCACCCGTGGCGAGCAGGATGCCCCAGACGATCGCCGCCCCCAGCATGAAGGGCCAGGCGGTGTCCAGCCAGCGCAGGACGCTGAAGCCCGAGCCGTCGTCGTGGGCCAGGCGCGCGAGCAGCGCGAAGATCAGCAGCGCCAGAAGATCCAGTGCGGGCGCGAGAGCGCCGGAGGTCGGCGCCGTGGTGGTGGGGGCAGCAGCGTTGTGCGGGGCAGTAGACATGCCCTCAGCTTAGCCGGAGGTGGGGCCGGGGTTCTTGGGCGCTTCGGGGGAGGTCTTCGAGCCTGTACTCGGGGCGGCCTCAGCGGCTGCCTTCGAGGCGTCGGCCTCAGAACCCGGTGCCAGCTCGCGGGGGTTGGGCAGCTTCGCCACGAGGAAGGTGAACCAGCCCAAACCCACGAGGCCGACGAAGCTGAACATGCGGAAGACAATCACGGCGGCGAAGGCCTGCCCGGAGGTCAGCCCCGCAACCCCCACGAGGGTCGTGGTCAGCATGATGTCCACCGGACCCAGCCCGCCCGGGGTGATCTGCGCCTGCCCGACCAACTTGGCGGAGATGAAGCTCAGCACCACCCCGGCGATCGGCGCCTTCGCCCCCACCGCGTAGGTGCAGGCCAACAGGCAAATGATCTCCAGGATCCAGTTCAGCAGGGACCAGTTAATCGCCAGCGCGAGCTTCGGCAGCGGCAGCTCCACCGTCGCAAGCTGCTCGGAGAAGCCCGCGAGCTGCTCCACGTGCCGATCTTCCGGCTTCTTGCGCCAGCGGTTGAAAGCCCGCAGTCGGGCGATCAGCCAGTCCTCCACCTTCTTGGGGTTGCGAGCGGCCCAATTCGTTAAGGACGCCAACACCACCAACACCACAAGCGAGACAGCCAACGTGAGTGGGTTGACCTTCAGCCCGAGGAAGAAGACCGAGCCGATCCCCAGCAAAGCCATGCCCGCGCCCGCGAGCAGGCCGGAGAAGACCATGTACCAGCTGGCGATCACCGGGGTCGCACCCCACTTCAGCTGCTCCCGGAAGATCATCGCCACAGAGATGGCGGGCCCGCCGGGGAGGGATGCGGACCAGGCATTCGCGACCAGCCCCAGCACGTTGGCTGAGAGGCGCCGGACCTTGATACCCGCCGAGCGCAGCAGCACGACCATGACCTCCGCCTGCGCGAACATCGACAGCAGGACGGTCACGGCGGCGAGCAGCAGCCAGCGGTTATCGGCAGCCTTCAGCTCCTCCCACCCGTTTTCCAGGAAGCCGAAGTGGCGGTGCGCCATGAACGCGATGGCGGCGAGCACCGCCAGCGAGATGGCGATCCGGGTGAGGGGGGAGCGAAAGAAAGCGGAGGTCTTGGCGAGCACTAGTCCTGGCGCCCCTCCTCGCGGCACCCCTCTTCACGGTGCCCCTCCTCACGACGTCTCAGCTCCGCCATGAGTTTCTCGAAGGGTACGGTGCGCCCACGCTGCCCGGCATCCTCAGCCTCTGGTTCAACAGTCAGCTCAGCAGCAGCCTCGTTGTCTGTGTCGACGTCGCCCTCGTCGTCTGTGTCCTCCGCGTGGTCCTCGTCCGCAGCTTCGACGTTGTCCGCGAGGCCGGCATCCTCGGTGCGCTCATCGTCGACGTCCACGTCCTCGTGCTCATCTTCGGCGTGAGCCTCGGGGAGCGGTTCCGGCAGGGGCTCCCGCTGGCCGGCGTGCTCCGGGGCGGTCTCGGTGGCGGCCCCACCGGTCGTGGCAGTGGCGCCGGCCGCCGCCGGTGTGCCAGCACCCACCAGGGCCGGCTCGGCGGCGCCCACGGCGACCGGGGAATCAGCCAGCTGCTCGTTGTGGCCAACCTTCTCGGACAGCCGCTGTACCCAGCGGGGTGCCCACCAGTTGTCCTCGCGCAGCATGTGCATCACGGCCGGAACCAGCAACAGGCGGATGACGGTGGCGTCCAAAATCAGGGCCGTGATCATGCCGTAGGCGATGTACTTCATCATCACGATGTCCGAGAATCCGAAGGCGCCCGCGACCACGATCATGATCAGGGCGGCGGCGGTGATGATGCCGCCGGTATTCGCCACGCCGAAGCGGATCGAACGGTCGGTGCTCTCCCCGTGGGAGCGGGCCTCCACCATGCGGGAGACTAGGAAGACCTCGTAGTCCGTGGACAAGCCAAAGAGGATTGCCACGATGAGCACCAGGATCGGGCTCATCAGTGGGCCCGGGGTGAAGTTGAACAGGTCCGCGCCCACACCGTCGACGAAGAGCAGGGTCAGCACGCCCAGGGTCGCGCCGATGCCCAGCACGTTCATGATCACGGCCTTCGCCGGGATGATCAGCGAGCCGAAGACCAGCGCCATGAGCACGAAACTGACCACCACGATGTAGAGCATCATCCACGGCAGCTTGTCGAACAGGGCCTGGATGGACTCCTGCTCCATGGCCGGAGTGCCGGCGACCAGAACCTCGGCGCCCTCGGCATTCAGGTCCTCCAGCTCCTCGACGATGCGCTTGTAGTCATCGCGGTCGGCGATGCCGGTGGACAGCACCGTCGTGTCGTCCTTCGTCGGCTGCGTGACACGGAACGGACCAGTCAGCCCGGTGATGTCGTTGGCCTCCCGGTAGACCTGGGCCACCGCCTGCTGATCGCCCTGAATGACGAGCTTGATCGGGTCGGTGCGGAAGGCCGGGAACTTCTCGTCGAAGTTATTCTGCGCCACACGAGTGGTCTCGTTCGGCGGCAGGTAGGTCTCGTTGATTCCGCCGAACTTGATGCCAGCCATCGGGGCGGTCAGGGCCAGCAGCAGCGCGACCAGCAGGAAGGTCACGGCCTTGGAGTGGCGCATCGCGAAGGCCGGGATGCGACCCCAGATGGTGTTGATCTGCTCGTCGCGGGTGCGGGTCTTGTGCTTGCGCACCGCCCACTTATCGATGTTGTGGCCCAGCATGCCGAAGATGCTCGGCAGCACCATCACGGAGAGCAGCGCAGCCAGGCCGACCGCGCTCATCGCGCCGAAGGCCACGGACTTCAGGAAGGCCTGCGGGAAGATCAGCAGGCCGGAGAGCGCGACGGCCACCATCGCTGCGGAGAAGACCACCGTCTTGCCGGCCGTCGCGGTGGTGTTTCGCACCGCGGTGGGAACGTCGCTGCCCTCGGCGAGCTCCTCGCGGAAGCGGGAGACCATGAACAGGCCGTAGTCGATCGCCAGGCCCAGACCCAGCAGGGTGACGACGGAGATCGCGAAGACGTTGATCTGCGTGGTCGCCGCAAGCAGTGAGAGCACGCCCAGGGAACCGAGGATGGAGAGTACGCCCACCAGCAGCGGCATCAGCGCGGCGATCACGCCACCGAAGACGATGAGCAGCAGCACACCGACCGCCGGCAGGGCGTAGATCTCGGCGCGGGAGATATCCCGGGACATGCCCGAATCCAGTGCCCCGGCCACCGCGGTCTGGCCCGCGATCTCCGTCTTCAGTCCCGGCACCTCGATCTTGGCCAGGTCATCCTCGATGGCGCGCAGGTTGTTCAGGACGTCCTCGTCCTCACCCTTCATCGCCAGGGAAGCGAAGGCGGCGTCGCCCTCCGGGGTGGCCATTTGGCGTGGCCCGTTGGCCCAGTAGGAGTTGATCGTGCGGATGTTATCCGGGTACTTCTCCTCCAGGGCGGTCAGCTGCTTCGTTAGCGATTCCTTGACCTCCGGGGTGGTCACCGACTGCGGCTTGTCGCCCGTGACCAGCAGAATCACGTCGCCCGAGTCATCGCGACCGAAGATCTCCTCCTCGATCTCCTTCGCCCGGGTGGACTGCGAGCCGGGGTCGTCCCAACCCTCCTGGCTCAGCCGGTCGTCCAGCTGCGTGCCCACGGTCGCGAAGAGCGCGAGCACGGCCGCGATGATGACCAGCGGGATGACCCGGCGGAAACGGTAGGCGAAATTTCCCCAAGCGCTAAACATGGAAGTTGTTCTCCGAAGGGTTGTGGTGGTTGTTGTCCCTGCGCTCGGCAAGCGCAGTCAGCGGGCGGAAAGGCTGCAGCCAAGCGCCCTCGTCCGGCAGGTTGTCCAGGCTCACGCGCGGCAGCGGTTCGCGGAAGACCCCGGGGATATCCTCCAGGTCCACGAAACGCAGCTTCTCGTTGCCCAGCACCCAGGCGACATGCTCCCGGAAGCCGATGACGGTGACGGGGATGTCCTCGGAGAGCTCCTCCAGGGTCTCCCGGAAGTTCTGGCCATCCGCGCTGGCGACGATCAGCCCGTCGAGAACGCCCTCCGAGTGACGGCGACGGATGAGCTCCAGCATGTCGGCGTCGACGTCCGAATCCTCGGTGATCTTGGGCTTGGCGAAGACGGCGAAGCCCACGTTGCGCAGGGCTTCCACCCAGGGACGGACGACGTCAGCGCCGCCGGGGGTGATGTTCGTGAAGACGGTCGCTTCGGGCTCGATCAGCTCCTCACCGCTGAGCCCGAAGTCCTCGTTGAGCTGCTCGGTTTCGTCGATGACCCAGCGGCCCACCGCGTCGAAGCGGGGACGGTGGGCGGCGGTGGGGCGAGCCCCCAGGATCGCGCCCAGCCCCATGTCGATATTCGGGGCGTCCCACACCAGCAGCAGGGTGGGGCGGGTCTCGGTGGCGGAACCGTAGGAGCGATGCTGCTCCCCGACGGTGGTGCCGGCACCGGAAGAAGAAGGACTAGTCATATGCGGGATAAATTGTGATGAAACGTTGTCAGCGGTGAGAAAACCACTTAAGAAAAATCTGGAATAGGGATCAATCCAAACTACCACCGGTTACCCCGCGTCCCTAGGAGCTATTTCCCAGGGAAGACTAACGAGCGGCTACTTCTTCGTCCACAGGTATTCCTTAATAGTGTGCTCCTTGCGCAGGCCCTTGTCCTCAAACTTCGTCAGCAGCTGGCGGTCCACCAACTGGCCGAGGTGGCCACGCCCGTCGTCCGCGCCGCTGGCGAGCTCCTCGGGCCAGCCCAGGTATTCGAGCTGCGGTTCGGCGTTCACGAGCTCGTCGATCCACTCGGCGTAGTCCGCGTGGTCGGTGGCGACGTGCAGGATGCCGCCCGGGCGCAGCCGGCTGGCGATGAGGTGCAGCGTGCCGGTCTGCACGATGCGGCGCTTGTGGTGGCGGGCCTTGGGCCACGGGTCCGGGAAGAAGATGCGCACCCCGGCCAGGGACTCGGGGCGGAACATGCGCTGCAGCACCTCCACGCCGTCGCCCTTGATCATGCGGATGTTCTCGATGCCCTCGCGGCTCACCGCGCCGACGAGCTTGGCCAGGCCGGGACGGTAGAGCTCGACGGCGACGATATTCTTATCGGTCTCCAGCGGGGCCATTGCGGCGGTGGAGGTGCCGGTGCCGGAGCCGATCTCCACGATCGTGTCTGCATGGCGGCCGAACCATTCATCCAGGTCGATGTACTGCTCGTTGACCTGCTCGTCGAGCTCCTTGCCCAGGCGCGGCCAGTTGGCTTCCCAGGTGGCCTCCTGGTTATCGGTGAGCGTGCCGCGGCGGAAGGCGAAGCTGGATAGCCGTGGGTAGTCGCGGCCGTCGTTGAACACCGTCTGAAGTGGGCGCCTGCCGGTGCCTCCGGTAACTTCCGGCGCCGGTGCGGAGTTTTCTTCTGAAAGGGCTTGCTGGTGGTCGTCCTGTGGGGAATTATTGGAGCTAGTCATCGTCATCATTCTTGCAGATGGTCTGGTTTTCCGGGAGTTTCGGCGTGGGGTACGCCGCCCGGGGCCTAAGGCGATGGGGGAGAGCCCGGGACAAGCCCGGGGAAATGGGGGAAAGATGAAGACTATTGCCGTGATCGGCCCAGACGAGGCCGAGGCGAAGAAGGTCGCCGAGCAGCTCACCGGGGTGCGGGCGGTGCCGGGGGCGGGGCCTGGGAAGGACATCGACGGGGTCGTCGCTGTCGCGGGGGAACCCACCGAGGAGGCCGTGGAGATCGTCCAGGCGGTCGCCCGCAACATCGGGGTGGTCGCGGTGCTCAGCGACCACCGCTGGCCCAACATCCCAGGGGTCCATGTTCTTGGCTCCCAGGACATCGCCGGCCTACAGCGGTTGATCGACCGGCTCTACGTGGACGCCAAGCAGTGGGAGCTGGCGGCGCGCCGGGCGGATCAACAGCGCCTCGAACAGGTCCGCGTGGCGATCCGGCTGCGGATGCAGCGCTTCATCCGAGAGGGGTGCTCCGCCGCAGACCTGGGGGAAGCTGGCTCGGGCGGCCGCGAGCTGGCTCACCGGCGATTCCTGGCGGAGCTGCGCGTGGCGGTGCTGAGTCAGGGGATTTTGTGCCCGCCGGTGGATACCGCGCTTCCGCCGGCCGCCAAGCCGGTGGAGGTGCCCGGCCGGGCCGCGCAACTAGCCACCCTGGCAGTTGGGGTGCTGGGCGCGGTCGGCCTGCTGTTCGCGGTGGGTCGGCTGGCGGGCTACCCGTGGTTGGGGCTTAGTCTGGGGCTGCTCGCGGCGGTCGCGCTGGGATGGTTCCGGCTCAGCGCGCAGCAGCGGGCTATCGACCAGGCTCAACGAGAGGCGGACTTCCGCATGCTCCAGGAAGCCTGGAGCGCACAAGTTACAGAGACGATCACCCGCATGAACATTCCGCGGGTGGCTGAGCAGCTGACGCTGCGAACGGGGGCATAGAGCATGGATTTTCTTGGCGATATCTTTTCCCACCTGCCGGCGGAGCCGGGAACTGCGGGGGCGCAGGACATGGTCTTCTCCGTTGGGGGCTCGGAGTATGCCATCCCCAATCCGCAGGGCTTAGGCTCCGCGACATTCACCGGCGAGGACGGCGTCACCACGGTCTCTGACCTGGACGGCGACGGGCACGTGGACTACGTCAGCAACGTCTCCTACGACGGCAAGTGGACAGCCTGGCGTCCTGATGGGGCGGCGGATGCGAAAGAAAACGGGCAACAAGTGAGTGAGCCTGTGGAGGGGGTGGCCGAATCCACCCCCAATGAGGTGAGCAAAACCTGGGATGCCGGGCGCTGGGAATGTGTGGACCGGGGGGAGTGGGGCTAGTGTGGGGGGTGAAGAAAAACTCTGCGCATCAGCATTCATCAGCACGAATGAGCACCTCAGCGCCTGCGACGCGAATCTGTGCGTCGGGGCAGGGGACGCAGACTCGGTTGGAGTAGTCCACACAAAGGTGGGCAATTCCGGCTGATCCGTGAGTCTGGTCCCCACATCCGCTCTCAGAACCGATAGTGTTGAGCCAGAGAAATAGCCGAGCGTTAGGAAAATATTCGATGACCATCCGAGGGCTTGTCGGCGAGGCACCCACCAAGAACCAGGAGCTGCTGGACTGGATCGAAGAATCCGTAGAGCTGTTCCAGCCGGACTCCGTCGTATTTTGTGACGGCTCCGACGAGGAATGGAACCGGCTAGCCGAGCAGCTGGTCGAGGGAGGCACCCTCATCAAGCTGGACGAGGAGGCACAGCCGAATAGCTTCCTCGCGCGCTCCAACCCGGCCGACGTGGCTCGCGTCGAGTCCCGCACCTTCATCTGCTCCGAGAAGGAGGAGGACGCCGGCCCGACCAATAACTGGGTCGAGCCAGAGAAGATGCGCGAGGAGATGCGCCAGCACTTCTCCGGCTCCATGCGCGGCCGCACGATGTACGTCGTCCCGTTCTGCATGGGCCCGATCTCTGACCCGGAGCCGAAGCTGGGCATCGAGCTCACCGACTCCGCCTACGTCGTGATGTCCATGCGCATCATGACCCGCATGGGTGCAGAGGCTCTGGCGAAGATCGACGAGACCGGTCAGTTCGTCAAGGGCTGGCACAGTGTCGGCGCTCCGCTGGAGCCGGGCGAGAAGGACGTCCCGTGGCCGTGCAATGACACGAAGTACATCACCCACTTCCCGGAGGACCGCGAGATCTGGTCCTACGGCTCCGGCTACGGCGGCAACGCCATCCTGGCCAAGAAGTGCTACGCCCTGCGCATCGCGACCGTCATGGGCCGCGACGAGGGCTGGATGGCCGAGCACATGCTGATCCTGAAGCTGATCAGCCCGGAGGATAAGGCGTACTACATCTGTGCCGCCTTCCCGTCTGCCTGCGGTAAGACCAACCTGGCGATGCTGCAGCCGACGATCCCGGGCTGGCGAGCGGAGGTCGTCGGTGACGACATCGCGTGGCTGCGCTTCGGCGAGGACGGCCGCCTGTACGCCGTGAACCCGGAGAACGGCTTCTTCGGCGTGGCACCGGGCACCAACTACGCCTCCAACCCGGTCGCGATGAAGACCATGGAGCCGGGCAACACCCTGTACACCAACGTCGGCCTGACCGACGACAAGAACGTCTGGTGGGAGGGCCTGGAGAACAAGCCGGAGCACCTCATCGACTGGCTGGGCAACGAGTGGACCCCGGAGTCCGAGGACAAGGCCGCTCACCCGAATTCCCGCTACTGCTCGCCGATCTCCCAGTGCCCAACCGCGGCACCGGAGTACGACGACCACCGCGGCGTGCCGGTCTCTGCGATCCTGTTCGGTGGCCGCCGCTCGGACACCGTCCCGCTGGTGACCCAGGCCCGCGACTGGAACCACGCCACCTTCATCGGTGCGACGATGGCTTCCGGCCAGACCGCTGCTGCCGCTGAGGCTGCCGTGGGCTCCCTGCGTCACGACCCGATGGCCATGCTGCCGTTCATCGGCTACAACGCCGGTGACTACCTGCAGCACTGGATCAACATGGGCGAAAAGGGCGGCGACAAGATGCCAGAGGTCTTCCTGGTCAACTGGTTCCGCCGCGGCGAGGACGGCCGCTTCCTGTGGCCGGGCTTCGGCGAGAACTCCCGCGTCCTGAAGTGGATCGTCGACCGCATTGAAGGCCGCGTCGAGGCCGACGAGACCGTGGTTGGCTACACCGCTCGCTACGAGGACCTCGACACCGAGGGCCTCTCCGAGCCGGAGGAGGACATCCGCGAGGCGCTGAGCGTCCACCCGGAGGAGTGGGATCGCGACGTCGCCTCCAACGAGGAGTGGCTGAAGTTCCTGGGCCCGAAGGTTCCGGCCGAGGTCTGGGAGCAGCACGAGGCGCTGAAGCAGCGCATCGAGGCTGCCAAGTAAGCGCCTAGAAGCCTTCGCAAGAACGACGGCCCCCGCCCGCTGGGTGGGGGCCGTTTTCTCGTGTCAAGAGAGCTTGCTGCGGGCACAGCGGTGGCTCTTGGCGAGACCGCCCCTGGATGCGGCTTCGCCAGCAGATGTTCGTCTGCCCAGTCGTCGAAGACAGAGCCCAGCACGGCCACCCTGCGGCTGCTCGCTCGCCTGCAGCTGCTCGTCTGCCCAGACGCCGAAGATAGAGCCCAGCACGCCCACCTGTAGAAAGAACAACACCCCGGCGCCACCATCACGGTGGGGCCGGGGCGGATGCTTAACAGCCCGGGGTAGGGCTTAGCAGCGGAGCATTAGCCGATCGCGTTGTGCTCCCAGGCGGACAGGCCGGCGGTGGCACCGGTGCCCGTGGCGATCACGATCTGCTTGAACGGCACGGTGGCGCAGTCGCCAGCGCCGTAGACGCCCGGCACGTTGGTCTTGCCCTTGGCGTCGATGACGATCTCGCCCATCTGGTTCAGCTCCACGCCGGAGCCCTCCAGCCACTTGGTGTTCGGCAGCAGGCCGATCTGGATGAACAGGCCGGAGAGCTCGAGGGTCTTGACCTCACCGGTGGTGCGGTCCTCGTACTTCAGACCCGTGACCTCCTTGCCGTCGCCGATGATCTCCTTCGTCGCGGCGGAGGTGACGATGTCGACGTTCTTCAGGCTGCGCAGGGTGTCCATGAGGACATCGTCGGCGCGGCAGGTGTCTGCGAACTCCAGGACGGTGAGGTGGTTGACCACACCGGCCAGGTCGATGGCGGCCTCGACGCCGGAGTTACCGCCACCGATGACGGCGATGTCCTTGCCCTTGAACAGCGGGCCGTCGCAGTGCGGGCAGAAGGAGACACCCTTGTTGCGGTACTCATCCTCGCCCGGAACACCCATGAGGCGCCAGTTCGCGCCGGTGGCGACGATGACCTCGCGGGCCTTGAGGGAGGCGTTCTCACCGAAGTGGACGGTGCTGAGCTCGCCGTCCTTGCCCGGGGTCAGGCCGGTTGCGGACTGTGCCTTGATGACGTCGATCTCGTAGTCGTTGACGTGTGCCTCGAGGTTCGCGGCGAAGGTCGGACCGTCGGTCTCCGGGACGGAGCTGTAGTTCTCGATGGACTGGGTATCCAGCACCTGGCCACCGAAGCGCTCACCGACGAGGCCGACGCGCAGCCCCTTGCGGGCGACGTAGATCGCGGCGGTCCCACCAGCCGGGCCCTGGCCGACGACGAGGACGTCGTAGGGCTCCTTCTCGTTGAGCTTCGCGGCCTCGCGCTCGGCGTGGCCGTCGTCGAGGCGGGCGACGAAGTCCTGGATGTCCATGCGGCCGGAGGCGAACTCCTCGCCGTTGAGGTAGACGGTCGGGACGGCCTGGATGCCCTTCTCGTTGACCTCGTCCTGGAAGAGGGAGCCCTCCACCGCGGTGTGCTTGATCCGCGGGTTGATGACGGACATCGCGTTCAGCGCCTGCACCACGGTCGGGCAGTTCTGGCAGGTCAGGGACATGTAGGTCGTGAACTCGAAGTCCCCGTCCAGGGCTGCGACCTGGTCGATGAGGTCCTGCTCTTCCTTGATCGGGTTACCGCCGACCTGGAGGAGCGCCAGCACCAGGGAGCTGAACTCGTGGCCCATCGGGATGCCCGCGAAGCTCACGCCGATGTCGCTGCCTGCACGCTGAATGGTGAAGGAAGGCTTGCGCTCGTGAAGCTCGTCGTCCTGGCGGGCGGTGATGTTATCGGAGAGTGCCGCGATGTCCTCGAGCAGCTGCTTGAGGTCTGCGGACTGGCTGCGGTCGTCGAGGGAGTAAACGAGCTCGACCTTCTCGGTGATGCGGTCGACCAGCTGGCTGAGCTGGGACTTCAGGTTGTCGTCTAGGAGCTTCTTGGCCATGGTTAGCTGCCTCCTTCAAGGCGTGTGTGTAGTGCGGGGCCGGTATGGGCGGTGATTTATGAGTGCTTTATGGGGTGGCTCGGGCGTGTGGCGCGAAGCGACAGATAAGGGGAAAGGGCGGGCGGGCAGTGAGCCCG
>NZ_KV823571.1 GCF_001815985.1 Corynebacterium sp. HMSC27B11
AGAACTCGATGTATCGCGCGATGGCTTCTTCGAGCTCTTTGGTGGTTTGCCAAACCTTGCCGTAGTACATCTCATTTTTCATACGGCCGAAAAATCCTTCACACGCTGCGTTATCTGGGCTGCAACCCTTTTTAGACATTGAGCTGACAATCCCGTATTTAGCGGTCAAACTGCGCCAGGTGCTACCGCGGTAATGTGCACCCCGGTCAGAATGAAGCACCAGGGAACCATCTGCTTCTGGCTGCTCCGCTTCAATGGCAGCAAGCAGGGTTTCCTGCGCCAACTCCATAGTGGGGTGCACGCTTGTTTTCGCGGCGACGACCTTGCCGTCAAAACAGTCGATTATGGCAGAGAGGTACACGCGACTATCGTGAGCTGCAAAAACACTGATGTCAGTTAGCCACAACTTGTTTGGGCTGTCAGCGTGAAAATTACGGTTCACCAAGTTGTCCGGAGCTGGTGAAATTTCTCCCTGATAGCTGGAGTACCTCCACTTGCGTTTCGGAAAGCGGGGCACGATTCCTTCTTCGCGCATGAGGCGACGAACAACCTTCTCGCTGATGATGATCCCACGATGACGCAACTCCCACCACATGCGTCGATAGCCGTACGTGTTGTCCGACTGCGCGTCGATGGCATGGAGTATGTCACGGATATGCTCGTGCTTATCGGGCCGGCTGCGTTGTTGAAGGTGGTAGTAAAAACTCGATTGTGCAAGGCCGATAGA
>NZ_KV823572.1 GCF_001815985.1 Corynebacterium sp. HMSC27B11
CTAACGGGTCCTCTTAACCTTCCAGCACCGGGCAGGCGTCAGTCCGTATACATCGACTTAACCGTCTTCGCACGGACCTGTGTTTTTAGTAAACAGTCGCTTCCCTCTACTCTCTGCGACCACCACCAGCTCAACACGTCGTTCACCAGCAGTGGCCCCCCTTCTCCCGAAGTTACGGGGGCATTTTGCCGAATTCCTTAACCACAGTTCACCCGATCGCCTTAGTATTCTCTACCTGACCACCTGTGTCGGTTTACGGTACGGGCCATACATGCACTCACTAGAGGCTTTTCTCGACAGCATAGGATCACCAACATCCCCACAAACGGGTACGCATCACGCCTCACCCACAAGCTGTACGGATTTACCAATACAGCGGGCCACACGCTTACACCACAATCCAATCAGTGGCTCGGCTACCTTCCTGCGTCACCCCATCGCTTGACTACAACAGATCAGGTCCCACGCATCCCAACACAACACACACAAAGTGCATGAAGCATCGTTCAGGGCGGTTAGTATCACTGCTTCACCATTGGTCGCACACATACGGGTACGGGAATATCAACCCGTTAACCATCGACTACGCCTGTCGGCCTCGCCTTAGGCCCCGACTCACCCTGGGAAGATTAACTTGACCCAGGAACCCTTAGTCATCCGGCGGATGAGTTTCCCACTCATCATTCGCTACTCATGCCTGCATTCTCACTCGCATAACCTCCAGCACTGGGTTACCCCGCACCTTCAACGGATCACACGACGCTCCCCTACCAACCCAACACACAACGTGTTGAGTTCCGCGGCTTCGGCGGTGTACTTGAGCCCCACTACATTGTCGGCGCAAAACCACTCGACCAGTGAGCTATTACGCACTCTTTCAAGGATGGCTGCTTCTAAGCCAACCTCCTGGCTGTCTAAGCGATCCCACATCCTTTTCCACTTAGTACACTCTTAGGGGCCTTAACCGGCGATCTGGGCTGTTTCCCTCTCGACAACGAAGCTTATCCCCCGCTGTCTCACTGCCGTGCTCTCACTTCACAGTATTCGGAGTTTGGCTGATGTCGCTAAGATAGTAGTCCCGCTAAACCAACCAGTAGCTCTACCTCCATGAAGAAACACACGACGCTGCACCTAAATGCATTTCGGGGAGAACCAGCTATCACGAAGTTTGATTGGCCTTTCACCCCTACCCACAACTCATCCCCTCAGTTTTCAACCTAAGTGGGTTCGCGCCTCCACGACGTCTTACCATCGCTTCACACTGGTCATGGGTAGATC
>NZ_KV823573.1 GCF_001815985.1 Corynebacterium sp. HMSC27B11
CATTATCGGGGACACTCACAAGGTAACGGGTAGAGCAAAGAATCGAGAAGGGGATCAATGCCTACCTCATCGATGGTGCAAATGTGCTCGTGAAGAAGCGAACAAAACCCCTAAGTGAAGTGGTCCCGCCTGCGGTTAGGGGGAGTCAACCGACGGATGGTGGGAACTTGATCGTGGAAACGGGAGAGTACGAGGAGGTTGCAGCCGACCCGATCGCGGCGAAATACCTGCGCCCATTTCGTATGGGTAGAGAGCTTGTGCGCAGTCTAGACCGATGGTGCCTCTGGATGGCGGATGAGTTTGATCCCTCAGATGTAGCGAAGTCGGAGGTACTGAAAGAACGAGTTGAAGCAGTGCGTGCCATGCGGCTGGCAAGCAAAAAGAGGGCAACACAGGAGTCTGCTGTGACCCCTTACCTGTTTCAGGAGAACCGCCAACCCGATGTTCCTTATGTTGCTATCCCTCGTGTGGTATCGGAGACGCGACTGTTCTACACAGCTGCCCACTTGTCTCCAGATGTGATTGCTGGGGACAAGGTGTACACAGCGGTTGATCCCGACGGGCTTCTATTCGGTTTGATTTCTTCTTCGATGTTCATCACGTGGCAGCGGGCAGTGGGCGGAAGAATGAAGTCTGACCTGAACTTTGCGAACACACTGACGTGGAACACCTTCCCCGTTCCGGAGCTTGATGCGAAGGCACGACAGCGGATCATCGACGCGGGGAAGAAGGTGCTGGACGCGCGAGCATTACACCCTGAGCGTTCCCTAGCGGAGCACTACAACCCGTTGGCGATGGCCCCCGAGCTGCTCAAGGCCCACGATGACCTTGACCGTGAGGTCGATAAAGCATTCGGCGCACCACGGAAGCTCACGACAGAGCGCCAGCGCCAGGAGCTCCTATTCGCGAACTATGTCGTGTTGACAGAGGTGGCGTAGCCGGAGGTATGTGTTCGGTCTTCGCGCCGAGATTGGATAGGTGAGGAAGCATGGTTTGAGGCGGTGACCGATGGCAGATATGCGCAGAATGAACAGGAAAAACCCGAACTTTTCGCGAGAGCGTCTTTTTCGGGCATACACTGCCGTTATGCTCCTTAATATCCCCCATAAAATTCAGTAACCCCGGCGATATGCGTCTAAAACGCAGGGATCTCTCCGGGGCTTTCATAAACAACCGTAGCATTTGTTCCCATGGATTCCAACAACAATCTAACGAGCGATCTCGACAAGTGGTTCTCGCCTGCGCGGATGAGCACCTATGCCCACCACCCGGACCCTGAAGCTCTCTATCTCTGGAATACTCATGTCACCAAGGCTTTCCTGGAGGACCTCCAGCATGTCGAGGTGCTGCTACGAAACTGCGTAGACACCGCAGTCGCTCCGCGCTACGGGGCCAGGTGGTACACCAACCCGGCCATCCCGTTCGTAACACCGGCCAAGAGGGCCATCAGGAAAGCAGAACAACGTGCCCGCACACGAAGAGAACCAACCCCACCGCCGGGGCGGGTCATCGCCGAACTCAGCTTCGATTTTTGGGCCTACCTGTTCACCAAGACCTACGCCTCGACCCTCTGGCCGCTGGTTCGTAAAGCTTTGATCGGCACACCGACACCTATCACTGACGGAAGCAAGCCTGGTGTCTTCGTCCCCAATCTCAACGAATTCAGATGTGAAGTCGATGTGGTCTACAAACTGCGTAATCGGTGTGCCCATCATGAGCCGATCATCAGACAGAACCGGCAGGACGAAAACGAAGATTTCGATCGAGCACAGCTAGCCATAGAGAAGTTGTCTACCTGGATTGACCCCTCTGCGGCGCAATGGATAGCCACCAACTCCAGACTCCCCGAATTACGGACTAGCAGGCCGTAGCTCAAGGTATGGGTTCACCATCGCGGGGAATGAGGCTGTGTTCGTAGGTTTGTGTCTGAACCCTGGTCCGACTCTGTCAGACCATGTGCAGGGCGCAGACCCGGAGGCCTGCGCCCAGAGAGCCTCGAATCCTTAAGGCAGGGACTCGACGAACTCCGGCAGCCAGTCAGTGATCATGCGGCCGGTGAGGAACGGAGTCTCCTCGGAGACGTACTTGCGGGCCTCGGTGTAACGCATCGTGCGCATCAGATCCACGACCTCAGCGACATCCGGCGCCTCGAAGGCGAGCATCCACTCGTAGTCGCCCAGGCCGAAAGACGATCACTGCGAACCAGAGCTTCCGTCAATGCGAGACCGTTTGACGATGGCGAGCCGCCTGCGCCGCTACGTCCTTGCAGCAAGGACCGAACCAGTACAGGAACGCCTCTCGGAGGTGATGGCAGTGCTACAGCTCACGAACGCTAAGCGCTGGCAACCATGGGACGCAGAGTTGGAGAAAAGGCCTCGCAACGCTGTCAAGATCGCAAAAGGGACTATGCCAATACGGGGTTATCCAAACTTAAAAAGCAAACGGAAGCGTTCAGCGCAAAGAAGGTCTGTGGCCTACCAAAATTCGGCGTATTTCGACGAAGCCTACTCCCCGACAGATACCTACCCACACTGTCCGGGAAGACGCGTAGGAGCTTAATGTGTCCGGCAGGACAGCCCAGAGAACTGACTAAGGCAGGAATTCAGCCCCTACAGGGCAACGCTGGAAAAGAGTGACAGGACGTAAGCCATATACGGTTCCTCTGCCCCTTGTGGACGGTAATTCCCATCTTCCCCGATGTCTACCCGCCATGGAACTCCTGGTTGGGGTTGCTCGAAAAAAGAGAAACGCCATAAGCAATAGGCGATGAGGTCGGATTTGCCTGGGCCAGGCCATCAATTCCCGGCTGTAGACGGAGACCCCGATTTTTGGGTTGAGGTCTTCCATAGCGCGTTTTGCCACGAGCAGTATGCCGCCGGTGCCGGCGGCCGGAGAGTAGACGGTGCGGGCCGGGACCTGGCCGTAGAAGCCGTGGCCGTCGCAGGAGAGCAAAACATCGACCATGAGGCGACTGGTATCACGCGGAATGTCGAACCCAACGGCGACCTGCCAGTTTTCCGAAGATGAGCGGTACATCAGGTCCTCGGACAGATGCGCCAAGGCGTGGTGTCTCTTTCGGCGCTCAAGTATTAGCTAGCAGGGGCTCTGGGCGGGCTATGCGCAGCAGGTTTAGCTATCCCGAACCGCCTTTGCCCTCTATTTTGCTTAACGTGCAGGACATGGGGTGGCAGGTTTCGAACTAAACGACGATCACGGGTGGAGAGGGAAAGTGTTCCCGAATTGCCGTAAAATATTCATAATTGGAATTACGGTGAAACTAACCCTTGGCTAACAGGTTTCAACCATCCCGACAGGATGTAGACCCTGCGCTAAAGGAGGGCGTTGATTTTCTCCCACAGGATCTTTTCGAGCTCACCCTCAATAGCAACGAGCTCTTTGTGGAGTTCTTTGAGGGAATCGCCTCTCCAGGTAAGAACCTTAAAATCGTCGGCGCCCTTCTTGGGATTCCTTTTTATGGTAATGCGGTCGTCGAACTGGATGGTATCCACAGGCAGCCCAAGTAGTTCATATGTTTCCGTATCCGTTGTCTCGCTCTGGAAACCGTGCGCTATCTCGTTGCGGAGATCAATTGCGGTTTTCAACCTCTCTAAGAGGGGCTCGGGAACATGGGGCTTGAGGGCTTCCTGCAGTTGAGTTCCTGAGCGTGTCCATGCTTTATCGATTGGTGGATCGAATGGACCAGATTCTGAGACTGCAACGATCTGTCCCGCAGCGTGTTCTGCCGCGGCTGCCTGAGAGATAACCAGGCCAATTTGGCGTAGATGCTCGTCACTCAGTATCTCCGAGCTGCCCCGGAATTTCACTAAACCCGTTTGGCGAACGATTTTCTCGGATATCGCTTTTAGCACGCAGTGCGCCTGCTCGCGCTTGTTTAGA
This sequence comes from Corynebacterium sp. HMSC27B11, assembly GCF_001815985.1. GTDB lineage: Bacteria > Actinomycetota > Actinomycetes > Mycobacteriales > Mycobacteriaceae > Corynebacterium. Next base: position 3,898 of record NZ_KV823573.1, read on the forward strand.
GGATCACCGAGCTGGTCAGCGTATGAGTAGAAAAGGACTTTTAGTGTGTCTGGATCATCAGGAAGGTTTTGGGAAAATTTATCTCGGGTCATGGAATGTGTCCCCTGGCATTAGCGATGGAAAAAATTTCAAAAACTAGTCTGGGTGGTCAATACAACTTTTCGGTTTTTCGCGATGAAATTGGCTTACCCAGCCCTTAACCGAATTCAACATGTTTAACGAGCGGCGCAGAGAGTAGCCGTTCCGTGGGCGCTAGTATATCCTAAAGAATATACGAAATGAGGCACTCCGGGTTTACAGGAAAAGCTGTTGCTCTAGGGCTGGATTATGGTCAAAGGGACAGGTCTGTCGCTACCGCTTGATCTCAATGCACACCAGCACGTTGTCACGGCTTCGTAGAGTTCGTTTCGCGAGCGCATCTAGCATAAAGCTCGGTTAGAACATACCGATCTAAGGAACAAGGCTAGGTTCAGTAACCTGACTGCTAAGCATGGATAACCAGTATCGTTACTGAGCAGTGTTCCCGGTGTAATCGCTAAGAGTATTAGGCACTCGGGGTCTCGCGCTCATCAGGAAGAAAGAATGACGTAACGAGCGCGATGGTTTGGAAACCTATAAAGAAGAATATGGCCCAAGCTCCATCCTTCAGTCCTTCATCGAAGATGAGGGGAAGTACGGCTAGAGCGAGTGTAGCCACGATGGATGCTCTCAAAAAGTTCTTCGGCGAGATGCGCTTACCGCCGCGGCTAAACCTGACGAGGGCATAGTTGATTGCTATGAGCACAAAAGAAAAAGTGAATCCGAGCACAATCCCGGGAAAAGCTGTCATTGTTGTCCAACCTCAAACTTCAATCTAAGCCCTGCTGCGTCCACTAACGCCGGTTATGGATTTCTAGAAACACCAACGCCCCCACAACTCCACGTGGAAGGTATGGGGGCGATTCGCTTGCGCAGGCCAAAGGCCTGCGCCCAGAGAGCCTCGAATCCTTAAGGCAGGGACTCGACGAACTCCGGCAGCCAGTCAGTGATCATGCGGCCGGTGAGGAACGGAGTCTCCTCGGAGACGTACTTGCGGGCCTCGGTGTAACGCATCGTGCGCATCAGATCCACGACCTCAGCGACATCCGGCGCCTCGAAGGCGAGCATCCACTCGTAGTCGCCCAGGCCGAAGGATGGGATGGTGTTCGCGCGAACACGGTTGTACTTGCGGGCCTCCACACCGTGGTCGACCAGCATCTTGCGGCGCGGGGCGTCGTCCATGAGGTACCACTCCGGGGTGCGGACGAAGGGGTAGAGGCAGATCCACTCCTTCGGCTCCGGATCCACCATGAAGTCCGGGACGTGGGACTTGTTGAACTCCGCCGGGCGGTGGAGTGCAGCGTTCGTGCGATAAGGGACAGCCACCTTACCCAGCAGCGTCTCGCGGCGGAAGGCGCGGTAGAAGGCCTGCAGATCCTCCAGCTTCTCGCCGTGGATCCAGAACATGATGTCCGCCTCCGGGCGCATGCCGGTGAGGTCATACACGCCACGCACGGTCACGCTGGAATCCTTGTAGGAATCCAGGAACTGCTGGAAGTCCTCAGCAACCGCCGCGCGATCCTCGCCGAGCACGCCGGCCTTGATCTCAAACGCCGACCACATGGCGTACTGGATCGTGTTGTTCAGCTTCTCGAAATCGATCTTCTTCGACATATCCGAGGCTGCCACCTTTCTCATCGTCACTTAATCCGCAGGTCATTCTACCTGCACGAAGTGCCGAGAACCACGATGGCAGCCTGTGCAACAGCTGGAGAACAACTGCCGTCAGGCTGCCACCGTGGCCCATCACGCGCGCCGGGGTGGCCCCGGCCACAGTCAGTGTTTAGGCGTTCACCTGCTTGGCCTGCGCCTGCACCGTGTTGATGCGCGCACCCAGGCGCACCATCAGCAGCACCAGGGATACGGCCAGCAGGATGTGGCCGATACCCGCCATGCCGGAGATCCCAGCATCCATGCCCTTGCTCAGTTCCGGGGTCTCCTCCAGCGGGCTACCGGCCAAGACCTGCAGCCAGCCGCGGACAGTCATCATCACCAGAGTGATCACCAGGCCGATGTTGTAGAGGTAGAAGAACCACGTGAACTGCTTCGACCCAGCCAGCGCGTAGAGCTTATCCAGGGCCAGCACCACCAGCGGGACGATGAAGCCCAGCACCAGCAGGTGCGTGTGCAGCGTGCTCAGCTGCGTGGCGTTATCGACCGGGAACTCCTTGAATTTGGTGACCTCCCGGTAGAACACGCCGCTGAGCATGCCGATCACGAGGTAAATGAAAGCGGTCGTAAACAGGGTCTTCTGCGCGTTCTTCATTGCGCTCATCCTTTTCTATTCTGGTTTCTTGTTCTTCTTGTGGTGTCGTCTTTTAGTTTTGGACGTCGCCCCGGCTGGACTTGGAGACCATGAAGGCCGCCAGGAAGCCGATGACCAAGGCCGCGATCGCGGAGACCAAGGCCCAGCGTGTGCCGCTGGCAAAGGCCGCAACCACCGGGTCCAGCACCTGCCCCGGCACGCCCTGGCCACGCATGGCAGGGATCGCGGAGCCCGCCGAGGAGCGGGCCGCATCCGCCAGCTGGGCGGTGGTGCCGGTCAGGTCCCGGGAGTTGAACGCCATCCCGGCAGACAGCATCGCGCCCGCCATCGCCGCCCCCAGCGCCGAGCCGAGCTGGCGGACCGTGGACTGGGTGGCCGAGCCCTGGCCGGACTGCTCCACCGGAACGTCCTTCAACACCAGGCTCGTGAGCTGGGCCGATGCCAGACCCAGGCCCACCCCGTAGATCACGAGGGCTACCACGATCAGCCACAGCGGCCGGTCCGGCGCCTGCTCCGCGGTCAGCTGCAGAACGCCGAAGACCTCCAGGCCCAGGCCCAGCAGCACGGTGCCGCTCGCGCCGATCCACGCCGCGAGGTGCCGGGCCAGCGCCCCGCTGAGGAATGCGCCTGCTGCCATCGCCGCGAGCACCAGGCCCGTCGCGATCGTGGACAGCCCCAGCGCGTTAATCAGGTACAGCGGGAGCACGAAGACCAGGGCGAACTCGCCCACAGCCACCATCAGCGCGGTGATATTGCCCCACGTGAAGGTCGGCACCTGGAACAGGCCCACGTCCAGCAGAACCGCGTCCTGCGCCTTGCGGCGGCGATTCTCCAGAACCACGAAGGCAGCCACCGCCACCGCGCCAACCATCCCGGCCAGCCCCGGCCACGGCCACCAACCCATCTTCGGACCCTGAATGATCGCGAAGACCAGCAGACCGAAACCGATCGCGGAGAGCAGGAAGCCGGCGACGTCGTGCCCCGCATCCGACCGGCCCTTCGTATTCGGCACCAGCTTCAACGCCAACACGAAGAGCAGCACGCCGATCGGAACGTTGACCCAGAAGATCCACCGCCAGCCCGCGTACTCAGTCAGCAGGCCACCAGCCAGCGGGCCCACCGCCGCGGCACCGGCCATGACCGCACCCCACACGCCGAAGGCCGCCGCCCGGTCGTCCCCCTGGAACAGGGAGTTCACGCTGGACAGGGTGGAGGGCAGAATCGCCGCGCCACCGATGCCCTGGACCACGCGGGCCACAATCAGCACCCCGGCCGACCCCGCCAGACCGGCGAGCACCGAACCGAGAACGAACAGCGCCACACCGGCCAGGAACAACGTCCTCCGCCCCTTGGCATCCCCCAACTTGCCCGCGGTGAGCAGCAGGGCGGCGAAAACCACCGAATACAGGCTCGTCACCCACTGGGCACCTGCCAGATCCAGGTCCAGGGCCTCGATGATCGCCGGCATGGACACCCCGACGATCGTTCCGTCCAGCACGATTAGCGCCAGACCACACGCCAGAACCCCCAGCGCAGCCCACTTATTCGGAGCATGCGCTCGTGCCGAACCAGCTGCCGCCGGTGCGCTCTGCGTGCTTACTGCTCCACGATTTTCCCTCATACTTTCTAAGCCTATGAACCAGCCCCGAAAAGCACATCAGCCGAAAGGTTGAGCTTTCAATCAGACGAAACACAAAATCGGTGCCGGTTGCGTGAAAGAAACTCGCTACTCTGGGAAATATGAATCTCCCACTAGACAACGTTGACCCCAAGGGACTCGTCGAATATTCCGTCGTGTTCTCCGACCGCTCCCTGAACCACATGTCCGCGAAGTTCGTGGACGCCATGCAGGACATGCTCGGCATCCTGCGCGGCACCTACAACGCCCACTCCGCGGCCATCGTCCCAGGTGGCGGCTCCTTCGCCATGGAGTCCGTCGCCCGCCAGTTCGCGAACGACACCAAGACCCTCGTCCTGCGCAACGGCTTCTTCAGCTACCGCTGGACCCAGATCATCGAAACCGGCAAGATCACCGACCAGCACAAGGTCCTCAAGGCCAAGCAGGTCTCCACCGAGGCAGGCGCGCCCACCTTCGAGCCGATGGATATTAAGGACGCCACCGCCGCCATCGCCGAGTACAAGCCAGACGTGGTCTTTGCTCCCCACGTGGAGACCGCCTCCGGCATCATCATCAGCGAGGACTACATCACGCAGCTCGCCGAAGCGACGCACAAGGTCGGCGGCGTCTTCGTCCTTGACTGCGTGGCCAGCGGCACCCTGTGGGTGGACATGAAGAAGACGGGCGTGGACGTCCTGATCTCCGCGCCGCAGAAGGGCTGGTCCGGTAGCCCGGCAGCCGGCTACGTCCTGTTCAGCGAAAACGGCCGCAAGGCGATGGAAAACACCCAGACCAGCAGCTTCGCGATGGATCTGAAGAAGTGGACCGCCATCGCCGACGGCTACGTGGACGGCGGTGCGGGCTACCACGCCACCATGGCCACCGACACCCTGCTGCACAACCTGGAGCTCATGAAGGAAGCCCAGGAAGTCGGCATGGAGACCCTGCGCGCCAAGCAGGAAGAGCTGGGCGGCAAGGTCCGCGAGCTCTTCGCCGAGCGCGGCTACACCTCGGTCGCCGCGCCGGGCTGCGAGGCAGCATCCGTCGTGGTGGTCAACGCCAAGGACCCGAAGAAGAACTACGTCGCGGCCTTCAAGGAGGCCGGCCTGCAGATCGCGGGTGGGGTGCCGCTGATGATCGACGAGCCAGAGGACCTGGCCACCTTCCGCATTGGCCTGTTCGGCCTGGACAAGTGGGCGGACGTCGACGCTGCGGTGCAGCGCCTGGCCGACGCGCTGGATAAGATCGAGTAAGAGAGCAACGTTGCTGCCCGAAGGGGCCGTACCGCGCGCCGGCGCAGATGCACCGGTCGTGGGGCGCGAGGTGGCCGCGGCCACCACCCTTGGGCCTGGATGAACGTGGAGTAGACATGACGCACGCTGATCACAAGAGCGAGCACCCCGGCACCCCAGCGGAAATTCTGCAGCTCGTCGAGGACTGGGGGCAGTCTTTCAAGATCCTTTCGGATCCGACGCGCTTTCGCCTGCTGCTGACCCTGCACTACCAGGGCCCGGCCCAGATGACGATGACGGAGCTGGCTAACGAGTGCGAACTCCGGCCCGCCACCGCGTCCGCAGCGTTGCGCTACATGTCCAACGCCGGCATCCTCACCGTGGAACGCGACGGTCGGCAGATGCTGTACTCCCTGGTCGACGACCGGATCCACCAGCTGCTGCACTACGTGGGCGGCAATAAGGATATGCACCGCCACGACTAGGCGGTGCTGGGGGCTTGCCCGCGCCGGGGGCGCGTGCGGCGGCGCGGTGGGTTAGCCGCTCTGCGGTGGGTGTGTGGCTCCGCGCCGGGGGCTGCTGCCGGGGTGATCTGGGCAGTGAGGGGGACCGGGAGCGCTATGCGCTGCCAACGATCCGGGCGCCTAGCGCCTCCAGCAGGGCGCTGGCTTTGACCAGGATTTCCTGCCACTCCGCCTCGGGGTCGGAGTCCGCGACGATCGCCCCGCCCACCCCGAAGCTGGATTCGCGGCCATCGTCGATGAGCGTGCGGATCGTGATGGACAGATCCGCCTCCCCGGTGGGGGAGAGCCACCCAATCGCACCGGAGTACAGCCCGCGCGCAGCACCCTCCAATTCCTCGAGCAGCTCCATCGAGCGGACCTTCGGAGCACCCGTCATCGACCCGCCCGGGAAGCAGGCCGCGAGGCAATCCACGGCATCCGCCCCGGCGCCACCGTCCAGCTCGCCGGTGATCGTGCTGACCAGCTGGTGGACATGGCTATAGCTCTCCACCGCGAACAGCTCCGGCACCCGCACGCTGCCCGGCCGACAGATCTTCGCCAGGTCGTTGCGGAGCAGGTCGACGATCATGAGGTTCTCCGCCCGATCCTTCTCGCTGTTCTGTAGTTCACGGCGGTGCCGCTCGTCCTCAGCACCGGTGCCGCGCGGCCGGGTGCCCTTGATGGGCTTGGCCTCGACAAAGAGCCGGCCGGCGACGTCAGCGGCACGGCGGATCCGCAGGAAGCGCTCCGGGGACGCCGAGAGCACATGCAACCCTGGTGTGCCAGCCTGCGTGGCGGCGGTGCGCGAGGCTGGGTTGACCGCAACAGGTGAGGGGGAGGCTGTGCCAGGATCCGTTGCCGGCGCGGCGCCGAGGCCGGGGAACTGAAGATAAGCGCCGTAGGGGACGGGGCTCGTGTTGCGCAGTTGCTGGTACGCGCCCCACGGGTCGCCCAGCGCTGGGCCGCGGGCGGTCGTGGTCAGGCAGAGCTCGTAGCTATCCCCGGCCGCGATGTGCTCCTGGCAGGCCAGCACATTGGCCAGATACTGCTCGTGGCCGTGGTCGAGCCGGTACTCGGTGGGTGCGCTGGCCACTCGGTTCGTCACGCTCGGCGCTGCGTGCGCGGTGGTCCTCGGGGCGTTGTCAGGGGCATTGGAATCCCCGGCGCCCGTGGGGAAAAGCTCCCGCAGACCAGTGCCGAAACGTTCCTCGAGCTGCCGGAACCAGGCCTCGGCCGGGCTGGCGTCCGGCGTGGGGCTCGTGACGGGGGCGGGAGACGTGAGAGGTTCGTCCCCTGGTGCGCCGCCGGGCCCGCCCGATGCCCCCGTGGGTTCCAGGGCCAGTGCGATCACCGCGCCATCGTGCGGAGAGAAGACCAGCCCCCGGTCCGCGAACAGAAGGGCGGCGTCCGGGTGACTGTGGTGGCGCAGAGGTGCGGCCCCGCCGTTCCCGGCACCGAGCTCAGCCACTGCCCCCTGCGCGGGTACAGCCGCATGCTTGGCGCCGAGCCTTGCCCCGCGCCGGGTGGCGCTGGCGAGCACGTCGGGGGAGAGGTTCTTCAACTCATAGCCGAAGGCGCCCACCCAGCCGAGCGCGAAGCCGCCCGTGAGCTGGGAGGGGAAGTCCTCCGGCACGTGGATGCGCCGCAACTGCTCTCGCAACGCATCGTAGAAGGCGGCAGCATTCCCGGCGTCCGCACCCGCGGACCCTACACCCGCAGCAGCGTCGCCGGCATCGGCACAGGTGCTGCGCCCCGAGACGCGGTAGGCCGCCGCGAAACCGGGACCATCGGCCGCGCTGGCGTCGTCCCCAACCCCGGGAACAGGGCTGTGAACGGTGCCGTCAGCAGCTCCGCGAACAGCGGCGCGGGCGGAAGAGAAAGCGAGAAAAGACCGCGCCGTATCGCCCTGAAACGCCGAACCAGAGTCCAGAAAAACGGCATCCGCAGCCTCCCCGCCCTGGTGGCGGAGCACAGCGAATGCCGTATTCGCGGCCCGGCGGAAAACCCCCTGGCACGCGGAAACGCCGCGACCAGCGGAAATCGGGAAGATCCGCCAGCGCAGCGTCAGAGATCCGGGTTGCACGCCCGCGGCGCCCGCATCAGGGGTGGTACCGGCCGCGTGGCTGACCCACGGGTAGTGCAAGTTATTCCTTAGAGGCGGTGGCGGCCGCCCTCGTCATCCTTGGAATCCTTCTTGGCGTTATCGGCCTTCTTCGGAGCAGCCGGTGCACCTGGTGCCTTCGGGGCAGCTGGAGCGCCCGGAGCCTTCGGGGCCGCAGCCTTGGAACCGGAATCCTTCTTGGACTCCTCGTTCTTCTTCTGCTCAGCCTGAGCCTTCTTCTGCTCGGCCTTGGCCTTCTCCTCGCGAGCCTTAGCCTCAGCCTTGTCCTTCGCGTCGGAAGCCTGCTCCTTGACCTCCTCGGCCTTGTCCTCAGCCTTCGCCTTGGTTTCGGCAGCAGCGGAAGCGGCGGCGTCCTTGGCGTCAGCAGCAGCGGCCTTCGCCTTCGCAGCAGCCTCCTCAGCCTTCGGCTTCGCGGCGGAACCCGTGGCCTTGCCGGAGAAGTCGGAAGCCTTCGGGGCGGACTTCGCCGGAGCCTGCTTCTTCTCGCGCAGGGCAGCGACAGCCGCGCCAGCGGCAGCCAGCAGCAGGACCAGCAGGATGTTGCGGCCGAACTTCCCCTTGCCGTTGCGCTTGCGCTCCAGCTTGGCGGCCTTCTTCTGGGCCTTCTTGTTGATCTTGTCGATCTTCTTCTGGCCGCGCTTGCTCAGTGCCTTGGCATTCTGCTCGGCAGCCTTGCGACGCTTCTTCGCGTCCTTCTTCGCCTGCTTATTTGCCTTCGCAGCATCCTTCTTGGTCTGCTTCAGCTGCTCAGCGCCCTGCTCCTGCAGGTTCGCGAACTGGGAACGAGCCTGGTTCAGGCCGTCCTGCACGCGGGACTCCAGCTGATCGCGGGTATCCTGCGCCTGCTTGCCAGCCTTCTGGGCCTTCTTCGCCGCACGCTTCTGAGCCTTCTTCAGACGCTTATTCGCGCTGCGGGTCTCCTGCTTGCGGGCCTTTGCGCCCTCCTTCTGGGCAGCCTCGCGAGCGGACTCCGCTGCGTGGGTTGCGCCATCCCACAGCTCATCAGCGGCCGCGCGGGCACCGGCGCGACCAGCGGCGAAAGCGCCAGCCACGGAGCTGGCGAGCTCGCGCTGCTTCTTCTTATCGCCCAGGTCCTCGACGAGGTTGCGGGCGTCGCCAGCGACGTTCTGCAGGTTGGAACGCAGGTCCTTGCTGTTCTTCTTGGCAGCCTTGCGGGCCTTCTTGCCGTCCTTCTTCGCCTGCTTAGCCAGCTTCTTTTGCTTCTTCTTGCCGTCCTTGAACAGCTCCTCGGCGCGGTCGCCGAGCTGGTTGAACGCGTCGGTCGCGTTAGCCATGCCCTTCTCCTTCAATTCATTTTTTTCGTTCTTTAGATCAGAGATACCCTGGCTCGTCCTGCCTCGCAGCGAATTGCGCTTGGCGGCCTTCCGAGCCTTCTTCGCGGACTTGGCCAGCGGGTTCTCAAACTGCGTAGCGGGGGAGTTACCCTCCGCTAGCGCGGTGCTCTCCTCGTGGGCTGCGTGCAGCGCACGAGCCTTCGCAAGAGCCTCGGCTGCGCCGTCCTGCTTCCGCATTTCCTCCGCAACAGCACGGATGTGAGCAGGCGAATCAGCCAGCACTGCCTGCTGCTGCTCGTCCGTCAACGTCACATTTCGCTGATCGCGAAGCGCATCGAACTCCTCGAGCCGCCTACGCTGCGCACGGTTCTTCTGCGACTTCCGCAGCTGCTTGGCAATAGTGAGCGCCAGCTTGAGGGTATTGGGATTCATCTAGGAATCTCCTCTTGCGTTGAAATTTCACCAACAGTCCCATGATAGGCAAAGCCCACTTATCCTGCCGTGTAGTTTCCCCAAAACATGCTGCACCAGCCCTGATCACTAGCCCCGCCCCAGCTACGCTGCCGGCCCCAGGAGGACACCCGCGGAGCGCGGCCCCACGGCTTCCGCATCGGCCGCCCAGGAAGCCCAACCACCCCGCCCCAGCGACTGCTGATTGAAGTACACTGGGGCGCGTGACTAACAAGACTGAAACCGCAATTCTGCACACCAACTACGGCGACATCTCCATCGACCTCTTCGGCAACCACGCGCCGAAGACCGTCGAGAACTTCGTCGGCCTGGCCAACGGCACCAAGGAGTACTCCCAGCCGAACGCCCAGGGCAGCAACGAAGGCCCGTTCTACGACGGTGCGATCTTCCACCGCATCATCGACGGCTTCATGATCCAGGGCGGCGACCCGACCGGCACCGGCCGCGGCGGCCCGGGCTACCAGTTCGAGGACGAGTTCCACCCGGAGCTGCAGTTCGACCGCCCATTCCTGCTGGCCATGGCCAACGCAGGCCCGGGCACCAACGGCTCCCAGTTCTTCATCACGGTGACGGCCACCCCGCACCTGAACAACCGCCACACCATCTTCGGTGAGGTCACCGACAAGGAGTCCCAGAAGGTCGTTGCGAAGATCTCCCGTGTGGCCACCGACCGCATGGATCGTCCGAACGACGACGTGGTGATCGAGTCTGTCGAGATCACTCAGTAAAACCCCTGTGATCGCGACCTTCGTCGCGATCAACGTGACCGTCTATGCAGCCATGGCGCTGCAGGCGGTCTTTCACGTATTTCGGCAGGGTTTCTCCGGCCGCGGGGTTGTGTACGCGCTCGAAAGTCCGCTCAGCGACTCCCAAAACTTCGGCTGGGAACTACTCCTCTCCGCGGAGAAGATGGCGGAGCACGGGCAATGGTGGCGCGCAGCCACCGCCTCGATCGTGCACCTCGACGCCGCCCACATCGCCTTCAACATGCTGGCCATCTACTTCATCGGCCAGGCCGTGGAGCAGCGCTTCGGCCACCGCATCACCGCTGGAATGATCCTCGCCTCCGCAGGTGGCGGAGCTCTCGCCTGCCTCACCCTGCAACCAGAAGCCACCATGGGAGGGGCCTCAACAGTCGGCTACGGCCTGCTGGCCATGCTGCTCGGCATGAAGCTCGCGGAGCGGGAACAGATGGCCTCCGCGATCGTCATGGTGCTGATCTACTTCGCGTGGACCATCTACACCCCCGGCGTGTCGCTCTGGGGCCATGTGGGCGGTTTCCTCGGCGGTGGGGCCAGCTACCTCGCCGTCCGCGGACTACTCGGCTCAACCGCAGTCCCCGTCCCAGATTGCGACCCAGCGCAGGCACAAGTCTGCCGAGCCGAAACCGGCGCCCTGGTCATCGGTGCGGCAGCGCTCATCGCGGCCGGCGTGGTTGGCGTCCTGAATTAAAAAACCCGCCCTGGCATGCAGGGCGGGCAGGAAAGAAGAAGGGCTACTTCCAGCCCATCGTCATCAACAGACCAACGATGAACAGGCCGAAGCCGATCAGGTAATTCCACGGACCGAGGGTGACCATCAGCGGGATGGCCGGGCCGGCGATGTAGTTCACGACCAGCCACGCCAGGCCCAGCAGCATCAGGCCCAGCATGATCACGATGTACCACCGTGGCGTGCCCGAGGCGTTCAGCTTCACCGGGGTACGGCGATCCACCCCAGCGGCGGCGCTGGAATCGAAGTTCTCCTCCGGGGAATTGATCTTTGACTTAGGCATAATTCGCTTCCATTAAAGGGCAGTGCTTCCAGCTGCTAAGGCAGCTTCCAATACAACGGCCAATATTAGCAGCTACACCCGACAATTCCGCACCACGCGGGGCGCACCGGCACAAGCGCGACACCACAGCGATAGAATCGCACCCATGCGCATCTTGGTCGTCGATAACTTCGACAGTTTCGTTTATAACCTCGTCCAGTACCTCGGGCAGCTCGGCTACCACGAGCAGAACTGCGTGGTGTGGCGCAATAACGCACCCGAGCTCGGCGGTGAGGCAGGTTTCGACGACGCCGACCTCGCCGATGTGCTTGGTCAGTTCGATGCCGTCCTGCTGTCCCCGGGGCCGGGCGAACCCACCGCCGCCGGGCACCTCATGCAGGTCATCCGCGTGGCCGTGGATCAGGGCATTCCACTGTTCGGCGTGTGCCTCGGCCACCAGGCCATCGGCCTGCACTTTGGGGGCCAAGTCGTGCGCGCAGACGAGCTCTACCACGGCAAAACCTCGCCCGTGACCCACGACGGCACCGGCGTGCTGCAGGGCATCCCGAGCCCATTCACCGTCACCCGCTACCACTCGCTGACCGTCGACCCGGGCTCCGTGCCCGAGGAGCTGGCGGTCACCGGGCGGGTGGATTCCGGAATGATCATGGCGATGCGGCACACCAGCCTGCCGGTGCACTCCGTGCAGTTCCACCCGGAGTCCGTGATGACCCAATACGGCCACCGCATGCTCGCGAACTGGCTGATCGAAGCCGGTTTCCCCATCGATGAGGACCTGCTCGGCCGCATCGAGGAAGAGCAGCTTGCCGTGACCGGTGCGCTGAGCAAGTAGGGCGCCGACAGTCCCCGCCGACGGCGGAAACTACGGGATCAGGCGGAAGATGAAGACATCCACCGTGACCGTGGCGTTCTTGTCCAGGGTGGCACCCTCGGACGGCTTCTGACGCGCCACCCGGTCCACCCGGCCCAGGTCATTCGTCGGAACATCCACGCGGCGCAGCTTATCCGGGGAGCCTTCCCAACCCGCGGCACGCAGGGTCTCGTAGACCTGGCCGAACTCCTTGCCCGAGACATTCGGCACGCGGAACTGGTTCCCGCGGGAGACCGTCAGGGTCACCTCGGAGCCCTCGCGCAGGCGGGAGCCCTCGTCGCTGACGCTTAGAACCTTGCCCTCCGGCTCCGTGGAATCGACCTTATTGACGAGCACCGTGAAGCCCGAGGCCTCCAGGTTGGAGCGCGCATCCTCGACATCCTGGCCCGTGACCACCGGGACACGAACCTCCTGCGGGCCCGTGGACACCGTGATGGTGACCTTCGTGCCCTTCGAGACCTGCGAACCCTGCGCCGGGGACTGCTCAGTGATCTGGCCCTCCGGCACGGAATCGCTCGGCTCCTCCTTCACCCGATTATTCAGGCTCAGGCCGGCTTCCTTCAACAGCTGCGCTGCCTCGGAGGTGTTCTTACCCGTCAGATCCGGAACCTCGGTGATCTCCTTACCGGAGGACACCACCAGCGAGATCTCCGTGCCCTTCGGCACCGAGCTATTCGGACCCGGCTCCGTGCGGATCACACGGCCGCGCTCGATATCGGCGTGCGGACGCTCCTTCACGCGCAGCTCCAGGCCCAGGTCGTGGAGTTTGCGCTCGGCCTCGTCTTGGGTGAGGTTCTTGACGTCTGGGACGTTGACCGTTTCCGCCGTCGCGGCCGACCGGTCCGAGGCGATGTACGCCCAGGTCCCGGCGCCCAGCAGGAACAGCACCGCGAGGATCGCCACGACCGGGATCCACCAGCGACGTTTCGGTTCCTCGTCAATCAGCGGGGTTTGTGTGTCGGGGTAGGTGCCGTGGTCCGGGTAGGACGTCGGCAGCTCGCCTCCTGCACCACCCGCGCCGGCGGCCGCCGGGTACGCCCCCGCAGCCCCACCGCCGTTGGCACCAGCGCCCTGGTCCGAGGCGTGCTCGCCGTTCTGGGCGAAGTTCTGGCCGCCGAGGTTGTGTTCCGCCGTGCGCTCCGTGGCGCCCGCAGCACCCGCGGCGCCCAGGCCGGCAGCGCCGAGACCTGCGGCGGCGGCCGTGCCCGCACCCGAGGACTCATCCGCGCGGTGCCGACCCCCGCCCATATCCGAGGAGCCAGCAGCACCCGTGGCGCCCGGCAGCTTCGCCACCAGTGGCACCTGATCCTCGCTCAACCGGCGCAGGTCCAGCGCCATTTCCTTGGCGTCCGCGTGCCGGTCGTCGGGGTTCTTCGCCATCGCGGTGAGCACGATGGCGTCCAAACTATCCGCCTCACGGTGGGAAAGATGCATGCCCTCGACCGTCGACGGTGCCGGCGGGGCGTCCTGGACATGCTGGAAAGCCACCGAAAACGGCGACTCTCCGGAAAACGGCGGCTGACCTGTCGCCAACTCGTAGAACACGCAGCCAGCAGCGTAAATATCGGAGCGGGAATCCGCCGACTTACCCCGCGCCTGCTCCGGGGAGAGGTACTGGGCGGTACCGATGACCGCGGCCGTCTGCGTCATCGCAGAAGAGGAATCAGACAGGGCACGGGCGATACCGAAATCCATCACCTTCACCGCGCCGGTGTTGGTGATCATGATGTTCGCCGGCTTGATATCCCGGTGGATGATGCCCGCCTCGTGGCTGAAGTGCAGCGCCTCCAGGACCTGGGACATGATGGCGGCGGCATCCGTGAGCCGCATCTTGCCGTACTCCTGGACGATGTCGCGCAGCGTTTCGCCCTGCACGCGCTCCATCACGATATAGGGCACGGAGCCATCTTCCGGCGGGGTCTGGCCGGTGTCGTACACCGCCACGATTGCCGGGTGGTTCAGCTTCGCAGCGTTCTGCGCCTCGCGGCGGAAGCGCTCCAGGAAGTTCTCGTCGCGGGCGAGGTCCGGCCGCATCATCTTGACGGCGACCTCGCGGCCGAGGAGCTCATCGACGGCGGCATAAACGTCCGACATGCCACCAGTGCCGATCTTGGCACCTAGGTGGTATCGGCCTCCGAGGATCGCCCCGTCACGGTCCACGACCGACCTCCTCTGATCTTCCAACTCACTGTGTACTGCCGCGGTACGGCTCGGGCGGGTGCCCGCCCGGAATCTGCTTCAAAGCCGGTAACTTTACCGCGCCACAGTTCCCATTACTACTTTAGTGTTTTCTTCGCCTCGGAAAGCCCGGTCGCGCAACTGGGCACCGGGCTGCGGCTAGATCGCCCGCAGCCCCAGCGCCCCGACCTTGCCATCGGCGGGGTTGGAGGTACCCGTGCCGGTTGGGCCCTCCGCGTTATTCCCCGGGTTGGGCTGCTCGCCGCCCGGGTCCGGAGCCGGCGGGACGGGGTTGTCCTCCGTCGGGGCCGTTGGCTGGGACGGCTGCGAGGGCGGGCGTGAGGAGCTCGGCGTGGGCTGCGTCCTCGTCGGCCTACCCGGCCGTGTCGACGACTGCGTGGGACGTTCCGGTCGGGTCGAGCTGGTCTCCCCGTCATCTGACCCATTGTCCTCGCTCGGCTGGGTCTTCTCCGGGCGGGGATCCACCGGCTGCTGCGGGACGTACTCCTCCTGGGTGGGGGAGGTCGTGACCTCGCTGGTCACGGTCTTCGTCTCCTGCTCCTGGGTCGAGGAGTTCGAATCGCTGAGCAGGAGGTAGCCGATCACACCCAGGCCGAGGGCTACAACCACCCCGAGCACGATCCACGGGGTCGCAGAGCCGCGCTGCCCGCCGCGACGACCCGCCGAGCGGGAGGACGCCGCCCCCGCAGCACCCGCGGCGCTGGCCTTGCGCGGCCCTTGGGCGGGACCCTGCCGCGGCGGGACAGCCGTACCCGGGCCCGACACGACCTGGCTGAGCTCCGCGTCGGAATCCTCAGGAGCAGCACCCCGGGCACCACCGTGAGCAGCGAAGACGTCCGTATGGGCGGCGGCGTCGGCAGCGGACAGGGCCGCCGGGCGAGGGGCCGGAGCCCCGGAAAGGACAGCGGCGGTGGCCTCCGCGAGCTCCTGGCCATCGGCGTAGCGGGCACGCGGGCTCTTGCGCAGGCAGGTGTTCACCAGCTCGCGCAGCGGGGCGCTGAGCTCCTCGGGCAGGGGCTCCGGCTGTTCGGAAATATGCTTGATCGCCACCGAGACGGAGGAGTCCCCGCGGAATGGCCGGTGGCCAGCCAGCACCTCGTAGGCCACCACGCCGAGGGAGTAGACATCGGAAGCGGCGGTGACCTCCCGGCCCTGCGCCTGCTCGGGGGAGACGTACTGGGCCGTGCCTACCACCATGCCGGTCTGGGTCAGCGGCACGGCCTGCGCGGCCTTCGCGATACCGAAGTCCGTGATCTTCACCGTGCCATCGGCGGTGAGCAGCAGGTTGGCGGGCTTGATATCCCGGTGCACCGTACCGGTGGCGTGGATCGCCGCCAGGCCCATCGCGGTCTGCCGGATCAGGTCCAAGGCCAGGGGCTCCGGCAGCTGGCGCTCGCGGCGCAGCACATCCGCCAGGCTCTCGCCGCGCACGTACTCCATCACGATGTAGCAGAACACCGCACGGGTCTCGTTCGTGGGCTGGGAGCCGTCCGCGGAAATCTCCCCGTAGTCATAGGTGGCGACCACATTCGGGGAATCGAAGTGCTCCGCGGCCTCCGCCTCGTTGCGGAAGCGCTCGCGGAACTCCGGGCTCTCCGTGTATTCGGGTTTCAGGATCTTGATGGCCACGTCCCGCTGCGCCACGGTGTCGCGGGCGAGCCACACCGTGGACATCCCGCCTCGGCCCACGATCCAGCTCAGCTGGTAGCGCTCACCCAATAGCCGCTGGGTGTACTCGATATCCGTGCGGTCCGGTTGGTGCTGCTCTGGGTGCTCAGTCATTTTTAGCGCTGCTCCTGCTCCGCGGCTGCGATGACGGCACGGCCGATTGGGCCGGCCACGGCGTTACCCCTGGCGCCCTGGCCCATGCCGCCACCGTTTTCCACCAGGACGGCGACGGCCACGTCCGCCTCAGTGGAAAACGCGATGTACCACGTGTGCGGGGCGGCCGCGCCGCGAACTTCGCCGTGCTCGGCGGTACCGGTCTTCGACGCGATGGTGGCCGAGCCGCCGCCACCGCGCTCGGAGCCCTGCATGAGCTCCTTGAGCTGCTCTGCCGTCTCCTTCGGAATCGCCCGGTTCAGCCGCTTTGGCTTCGTCTCCTTCAGGGTCTTCAGATCCGGGCCCGTGATCTTGGAGACCAGGTGCGGCTCCATGCGCACACCACCGTTGGCGATCGTCGCCGCGATCACGGCATTCTGCAGCGGGGTCAGGGACACATCGCGCTGGCCGATCGCGGACTGGCCCAGGGCCGCCTTATCCGGCAGGTCACCCAGCGTGGAGCGCTGCATGCCCAGCCCCAGGCCCTCGTAGCTATCACCCACGCCGAAGGCCTCCGCGGTCTTACGGAAAAGATCATCGCCGTGCTTGACGCCCAATTCGACAAAGGGCACGTTGCAGGACTTCTCGAAGGCCACCCGCAGCGTGGTGGTCTCCCCACCCGCGCAGCGCTGGCCGCCGTCGTTCTCCAGGGTCGTGACCGTGTCCGGCAGTGTGGTCTGGCTGGCGGCGCTGACCGGAGTATCCGCATTATCGCCGGCCTGCAGCGCGGCGGCCGTGGTGATCACCTTGAAGGTCGAACCCGGCGGCTGGGTCACCTGGGTAGAGCGGTTCAGCAGCGGGGAACCTGCGTCCTGGCGGAGGGCCTCGAAGTTCGCGGCCGCTGCCTCCGGGGACTGATCCGTGATCGCGCTCGGGTTATAGGAGGGCGTGCTGGCCATCGCCAGCACCGCGCCCGTCGAGGGGCGCAGGGCCACGACGGAGCCCGAGTAGCCCTTGCTGGCCAGCTCGTTGTAGGCCACCTGCTGCACCTGTGGGCTCAGGGTGAGCTCCACATTCGCGCCGCGGACCTCCTTGCCGGAGATCTGGTCCCACATGCGGCGGGCGAAGAGGCTGTCGTCCTCACCCGAGAGAATGGAGTTCTGGCTGGCCTCGATACCGGAGGCACCGAAGCGGTCGGAGAAGTAACCCTCCACCGAGCCGAAGGCCTCCGGGGCGTAGACGTAGCGGCGGTTGTAGTAGCCGTTATCGTCCCGCACGGACTCGGCCAGCACCTGCCCGCCGGCGGAGATCTGCCCGCGCTGGCGCTGCTTCATGTCATAGAACTGGCGCGCATTCAGCGGGTTCTCCGCCAGCTCCTTAGTCTGGAAGGCCTGAATATAGGTCAGGTTGATCAGCAGAATGACCGTCAAGATCATGCTGAAGATGGCTACGGTTTTAATCGGTCGATTCACGCGAGCTCACCTTGCCCGTTGTTCTGCGCAGCCCCCTGCTTCTCCTCGGACTTGTCATCCTTCCTGCCGGACTTGCTGCCCTCGTCCTGCACCGCGCGCCGGGCGCGGGCAGAGTCGGAGATTCGCAGCAGGATCGCCAGCAGGATGTAGTTCGCCAACAGCGAGGAACCACCGTGGGCAAGGAATGGGGTGGTCAGGCCGGTCATCGGCATGAGCTTGGAAATACCCGCCACGACAACGAAGACCTGCACCGCGACCGTCAGGGACAGGCCAGCGGCGACGAGTTTGCCGAAGGAGTCGCTGGCGTGCATGCTCACCGTGAAGCCGCGGAGCACGAAGATTGCGTACAGCAGCAGGATCGCGGAGAGGCCGATCAGGCCCAGCTCCTCGCCGAAGGCGGAGAGGATGAAGTCCGACTGCACCACCGGGATCAGCTCCGGGTAGCCCTCGCCCAGCCCCTTGCCGGTGATCCCGCCGTAGGAAAGGCCAAACAGGGACTGCGCGAGCTGCAGACCCCGATTGTGGAAATCCGCGAACGGGTCCACGAAGTTCGCCACACGGGTCTGGATCTTCTCGGACACCTGGTACACCGCGATCGCGCCGACCGAGGCCAGCCCCACGCCGAGCACCACCCAGGAGGCGCGCTCAGTCACGATGTACAGCATCCCCAACACGGTGGCGAAGAGCAGCAGAGCGGGGCCGAAGTCGTTCTGCGCGACAGAAATGACCATCGCCAGTCCCCACACGAGGAACAGCGGCCCCATGTCACGCATGCGGGGGAACTGCAGCCCCAGCAGGCTCTTACCCGTCACAGAGAACAGGCGGCGCTTGTTGACCAGCAGCGCGGCGAAGAACAGCAGCAGCAGGATCTTCGCGAACTCGCCCGGCTGGATGGAGAACGGCCCGATGGAGATCCACACGTTGGCATCCGCATTCAGGCTGGTCGGCCACACGATCGGCAGCGCGAGCAGCACCAGCCCCACCAGGCCCATCAGGTACGCGTAGTCCTGCAGCGATCTGTGATCCTTCAGGAACACCAGCACCGCTACCAGCAGGCCCACGCCGACAACCATCCACATGATCTGGGACTTTGCCAGGGACATGCCCGTGGCCAGGTCAATGCGGTAAATCATCACCAGGCCCAGCCCGTTGAGCAGGGCGGCAACGGGCAGCATCACCTGATCCGCGTCAGGGGCCACCCAGTTCATCACCAGGTGCGCGACCAAGAAGATGAGGAAGAACCCGCCGACCAGCAGGAAGATCCCGGAGCTGAGCTCATTGCCCTGCGCCAGCTCCAGCGACACGACCGCCATCAGGGTGACCACTGCGGTGAGCAGCAGCAGCCAGGCTTCGGTCTTTCTCTTGAAAAAGCCCTTGGTCAATTCACTTCACCTCCCGGCAGGACACGCCGGGGGTCGTCAGGTCCTCAGCGCCCTTCCTGGCGGTGCTCGTGGCTCGGTCCGCGCTCGGGCGCTTCCCATCCTTCTTCTTCTCGCGGGTTACACACACCGGCAGGGTTTCCTCTGCCAGTCGGTTCACCTGCTCGACGACGGCCTGGTAGCTGTCCTCCGGCATGCTCTCGACGGTGCTTCGCGCCGAGGGTGTCAGGTCGGAGGTCAGGAAGAGGTGGCAGTCCTCGGGGGCGTCATTGTCTGCGCCGATGAGCCGCACGGAGGCGGACTCGTCGAGGCAGATCCGCTGGTGCGTGGAGTTCAGGGAGACCCCCAGCAGGGAGCCGTGCACCCCGTTTTTCACGACGATCTGCTTGCCCTCCACGGCGACGAAGTAGGTATCGCCGATCTTCTGGTAACCGAAGAACCCGGCGATCCCGAGCCCCACGACGAGGACGAGCGCGATCACCAGGGCGATCCAGCCTCGTCCCCGTTTCTTCTTAGGGACGTCGGTTCCGCCCGGCCCGGTGGCAGCTGCCGCGCCGGATGCGGGCGCAGCGGCCTGGTCGGACCCGCCACGCTTCTTGGCGGTGTCGGCGGGCTCGGGCATCTCCTCGGGGTCCTTGGGGGGACGGGGAGTCCGTGAGCTCGTCACGCTGGCACCGCTGGCCGCGGCGCGGGCCGCGGGCGTGTCGAAGCTGCGGCTTTCCTGCCCGGTGGGGGAGGCCGCACCAGCTAGCATCGGGGTCTCCGGCAGCGGGCCGCGACCAGCGGAACTTGCCGCGCCGTCCTCGCCCGCGGCGTCGTTCTCGACGGCAGCGAGGTCCACGACATCCGCGACGACGACCGTGACGTTATCTGGGCCGCCACCGCGCAGTGCCATTTCGACGAGGCGATCGGCTGCGGTGGCGGGATCGTAGGCATTCAGGATGTCCCGCATCGTGTCGATGCTCACCGGGTCGGAGAGGCCATCGGAGCACAGCAGGTAGCGGTCGCCCGGCAGGGCCTCAAATTCCGTGAGGGTGGGTTCTACGGGGCGGCCGGTGAGCGCCTTGAGGATCAGGGAACGCTGCGGGTGCGAGCTGGCGTCCGCGGCGTCGAGCTTGCCCTCGTCCACGAGGGTCTGGACGAAAGTATCGTCCTTGGTGATCTGCGTGAGCTCCCCGTCGCGCAGCCGGTAGGCGCGGGAGTCGCCGACGTGGCACATCGCCGCCTTACCGTTGCTGAACAGGATCGCGGTGAGGGTGCAGCCCATGCCCTCCAGCTGTGGGTTCTCGTCCACGTGGGAGGCGATGCGCTGGTTGCCCTCATCTACCGCGCGTTCCAGCACGGAGATCAGGCGGCGGCGCTCATCCGGCTCGTCCAGGAGCGGGGAATCCAGGGTGCGCAGGGTGTCCACCAGGAAGCGGCTGGCCACCTCGCCGGCCGCGTGGCCACCCATGCCGTCGGCCAGCGCCAGCAGGCGTGGGCCCGCGTAGGCGGAGTCCTCATTATTCGTGCGCACCAGCCCGCGGTCGGAGGATGCGGCGAAATCTAAAGCCAAGCGCTGATCCGTCATTGCTCCATCCTCACCTGGGTCTGCCCGATCCGGACTTCCATGCCCTCGGCGAGCCGTTCCGGCTGGTCAATGCGCTGGCCGTTCAGCCACGTGCCGTTGCGGGAATCCTGATCCTCGATGAACCAGTCCCGGCCCCGGCGGATGAGCCGGGCATGGGTGCCCGAGGCGAAATCATCCTCCAGCTGCAGCGTGGAGACCGAGGAACGGCCGATCGTGATCTCGTCGTAGCCCTGGAAGTTCAGGGTGGTCCCGGTCAGCGGGCCACTGGTGATGATCAGGGACTTCGGCGGATTCGTGCGGTGGCGCGTGCCCCGGAAACCGCTGCTCGACGTGCCTCCAGCTAGGCCGGCGTGGGGGGCGGCGTAGCCCATCGGCGCGCCGCCACGAGCGCCCGCCCCGGGGTTCGCCGCGTAGTTCAGATCCTTGCGTAGCGCGCGGAGTGTCATCCAGATGAAGAACCACAGCAGCACGAGCAGGCCGATCTTGACCACTAGTAACAGTGTGGTGTGCACGGTCTTTACTCCTTATATATCGGGCATACGCGAGCAGCCGGGCCGCAGGGGCGGCCGAACTGTCCGGGCTTTAACCCTAGTTTAGTGAGCAGACACGCGTATAGGGGGTGGAGTGAATAGCTGGTCCCGCGGGAAAATCCCGAGGAAACCCCGAGGCCGGAAAATCCTAATGGCCAGAAAGCCAGTGCCAGAAAGCACTAGTGGTGGAAGCGGACCTCGATCTCGGAGTGACCGACGGCGATGACGTCCCCGTCGGCGAGCAGCCAATTCTCGATCGGCGTGCCGTTGACGGACGTACCGTTCGTGGACTGCAGGTCGGTGAGGACGGCGTCGTAACCATCCCAGGTGATCTCCGCGTGCTGACGGGACACACCCGTGTCCGGGATGCGCAGGTCGACGGTCTTGCCGCGGCCGATGAGGTTACTGCCTTCGACCAGGTCGTAGCGGCGGTCGCTGCCGTCCCGCAGGGTGAGGGTGACGGTCAGCTGCTCGGCTTCCGGCCGGGGCTCGCCCGTCCCACCGCGGACGGGGGCTTCCTCATTCGCGGCGTGGGTGATCACCGTGGTTCCGGGGTAGCTGTGCTCTGAGTCGACGGTGCCGTCCTGGTCCTCGTCGGCCGGTGCCGCGGGGTCTTTCTGGACGGCCGGTCCGTCCTGCTCAGCGGCGGAATAGCTAGCGTCCTCGGTGCCCGTATCCTGCCCACCGTCGACGGACTGGGCGGGGGACTGGGAAGTGCCGGGGTGGCTCGAATCGGAGTGCTCCGCGCCGTAGCCCGTGCCCGGGCTGGGGCGGACGACCGAACCCAGGCCCGCGCCCGCGGCCCCCGTCTGCGCGGGGAAGGAATCGCTATCAGCGTCATAAGCCTGGGCCTCGACCTCGCGCACCTGGCTAGGGTCCTCCGGCCACTCCCGCTCACCGGGGGCGACGTCCTCGTCTGGAAGGGAGGAAGAATCAGCGGAGCCGGAAGATTCAGCGGCGTCGGCGCCTGCATTCTCGTCCTCGGCGGGGGAGTAGCTCTCGGGGATCTTGAAACGGGAATCGGCCTTCAGCTGGCCCGTGTGCAGGTCCTCCTCGACCCGAAGATCGACCGTGACCTGGTTATTCGTTGTCCATCCCTCGTTGCGGATGAAACGGCCCAGGCGGGCGGAAAGGTCGCGGACCAGCGTGGGGTGGCTCTCCTTCAGGGAGTCGTAATCACGCTGGGAAATCGAGACGATGAAGAAGCTCGGGGCAAGCCGGTTGCCCTCGCTATCCACCATCACGGAGTCCTCGGCCTGCTGCTTCAGCATCTCGTCGATCTCGGTCGGGACAACTTCGCCACCGAATACCCGCGCGAAGCTGTTATCCAGACCCCGCTGTAGTGCGCTATCCAGTTTGCGAAATTTTCCGAAAAGATCCATCGATATTTTCCTTCCTTGGACGTCTAGGCCGTCTAACCAGAAAGGCCGCGATGGGTGAATCGCTTTAGCCTCGTGGTGTTTCGCTCGTGGTGAGGGGCAGGTCGCGCTGTGCAACGCGCCGCCGCAACGGGATAGACGTACACATGTTGAACGGCCATTATACGGGGATAACTAGGTGGGTCCGGGTTAGTGCAGGTCACGCGGTAATTTTGTTGTGGTCTATAGCTCGTGATACGCTTCATCCTGTTGCAAACGCACCCGGCGTTAAGCCCACGCTTTGCACCCATGCGTACCAAGCCTCATCGCTTGGAGCGGATGAAGCCACGGGCGAGTGGCGGAATTGGCAGACGCGCTGGCTTCAGGTGCCAGTGTCCTTTACGGACGTGGGGGTTCAAGTCCCCCTTCGCCCACAATAGCGACCTTGGGTCGCAGGAACCGGTGGTTCACCTTTGACAGGTGGCCACCGGTTTTTCTTTGTGCCCGGCTGGGCCCGCCGGTGGGTTAAGGGTCAAAATGTGTGTCTGGCTC
>NZ_KV823574.1:0-43232 GCF_001815985.1 Corynebacterium sp. HMSC27B11
CCTCCAAGATCCCGTCCGCATCCCCTTTTGTCGTTTAACCCCCATTTGGTGCACTAGATGGTGCACTAGGCTTAAAATCCTGCACCATGTGCGTTGGTGACACTTCAACAAAACGGCGCATGTTTTTCGGAGAATCCGTTACGAACGCCTTAGAAAACTTCCACCGCTTCGCTAGAATTGTCTTCAAGCGCGAGTTACCAGAGTGCCTATGTATGGGGCACCGGTCTCGCGCATTTTTAGGATGAAGACAGATTCAATAAGCGAGCGTGATGACTGATGGTGAGGAATACTGACCTGACTGCCGCTAAAGCGGCTAAGAACGATGAGTTTTATACTCAGTGGAACGATATTGAAAACGAGATGCAGGCGTATCTCGAATACGACCCTGACGTGTTCAGAGGCAAGACCGTGCTGCTACCGTGCGACGATCCGGGAGCAAGTAACTTCACCAAGTACTTTGCGCTGAACTTTGAGAAGTTCGGCTTGAAGAAGCTGATCTCCACGTCCTATGCACCCGCATCGAACCCGGCCGTGTCTGAAAAGGGCCAGATGCTGCTGGACTTTGCGTTGGGCGAAGATCAGGACGAGAAGTTCAACGAGGACGACACCTGGCACAAGGGTCGCATTTACGTCCTTGAACAGGGCGCAGATCTCAACGATGACGGCAAACTGAACAAGGAAGATCTCAAGTGGGATTACCTTGAGGGTGATGGCGATTTCCGCTCTGATGAGGTCACAAAACTTCGCGATGAGGCTGACATCGTAGTTACTAACCCACCGTTCTCACTTTTCCGAGAGTTCCTTGCGTGGCTCGTTGAAGGCCAGGTGGAATTCGCAGTCATCGGCAATATGAACGCCGTTACTTACAAAGAAGTTTTCCCGCTTATCAAGGAGAACCGCCTGTGGCTCGGTGCAACACGTGACGGTGGGGGTTCGATGTGGTTCCGTATCCCGGATAACGCGCCTGTGAAGAGCACTGGACAGCGCACTGACCCTGATGGCACCCGATGGCAAACCATTGGCAGCAGCGCGTGGTTTACCAACATCGAGCACGGCCGACGACACGAGCCGCTTGTTCTTATGACGATGGACGACAACCTTATCTATGGTCTGAAGGCCATTAGGGATGCGGGGTATCCAAAGTACGATAACTACGATGCGATCGAGGTTCCGAAGGTCCTAGGTATCCCTTCAGATTATGACGGGATCATGGGTGTACCCATCACGTTCCTCGGAAAGTACGACCCAGAGCAGTTCGAGATTTTGGGTATTGACTTCCAGGCTAAAACTGGTGAGGTCGAGGGGCTAGTTGTTGATGAGAGTGCTGAAAAACTTGATCGAGGCTACGTAAACGGCAAAAGGCTTTATTCTAGAATCTTCATCCGCCACCGCCACCCCGAGACCAAGGAGTCCTAAGTCATGGAAGCAAAACTTAACCCCCGAAAGATCCGTGACATCGTTGACGGATTCCACTACAACGAACTTGAAGGCAAGGGGCTGTACGGTCTAGCTGGCACCCTCACCATCCAGCCGGAATACCAGCGTAACTACATCTACAACGACGGCAAGAAAGACGTTGCCGTCATCGACTCGCTGCTCAAGGGCTATCCACTAGGCCTGATCTACTTCAATCAGCCCAAGCAGGACGAAGACAAGTTCGAGATCCTTGACGGTCAGCAGCGCATTACCTCCATTGGTCGCTTCTTCAAGGACCTGTTCGTCGTCAAAGATACCGACGGCAATGAGCAGTATTTCTCGTCGCTGAGCAAGTATCAGCAAGAACAGATCCTTGAGACTGAGCTGCTGATTTACGACTGCTACGGCACCGAGGCTGAGATCAAGGAGTGGTTCAAGACCATCAACATTGTCGGCGTGCCGCTGACAGCCCAAGAGCTACGTAACGCCGTGTACTCAGGGCCGTTTGTCGATGCCGCTAAGAAGGTCTTTTCTAACTCCAGCTCCGCCATCATGTCGAAGTGGGCAAACTTCGTTAAGGGTAACCCAGCACGTCAGGAGGTCCTTGAGGTAGCCCTTGACTGGGTCGCCCAGCGCGAAGGTACATCTATCGACAGTTATATGGCCAAGCATCGCGAGGACAGCGACTGCAACGAACTACAGACCTACTTCGAGGCTGTTATCGACTGGGCAGCGAGCGTGTTCGAGATGAAAGATAACTCCATGCAACGGGTCGCTTGGAACGCGCTGTATGAGAACTACGGCAGCCAAGCCTATAGTCCAACTGAGATGACAATGGCTGCGGAAGACCTGCTATCAGACCCTCAGGTTAAGACCAAAAAGGGTATTTACGAGTACCTACTGGGTGGTAAGACGGCCACGCACCTACTCAACGTTCGAGTTTTCACTGAAGCTGTGAAGAAGAAAATCTACAAGCTTCAGACACGTGAAGCAGAGCAGAAGGGCATCTCCAACTGTTCCTACTGCGCTATCGGCCACGATGAGAAGAAAGCAAAGATCTGGACGCTTAAGGAGATGGACGCAGATCACGTCACCGCGTGGTCCAAGGGCGGTTCAACTGAGGAGAGCAACTGCGAGCTGCTCTGCAAGTCTCACAACCGTGCCAAGGGCAACGCCTAAGTAAGGGGGCTGGTTTAGTTCGTTCCTTTTGTTGCCGGGAATGCCTATGTCCGCCAGGCAGTACACCTTTGTATAACACGGCAATGATGATGCCGATACCCCAGAGGTCGTAGGTTCGAATCCTGCCCCCGCTACTAAGAGCAAGGCCCCCTCACTGGAAACGGTGAGGGGGCCTTCGTCATGTCCGTATGATTCAGTGTCGGCTGTTAACCTTTCACTATGGGCGCTAAAACAACTCTTGGAAGGTTGCTCGCAGGTGCTGTGGGCATCCCGGTGCTCACGGTGCTGATCAGTTTCATTATCAATGACCCGAATTCGGCGTGGAGTGTCACAGATGCGCTCATTATGGCGGTGGGGGCGTCGCTGACAACAGTGTGGGTTGCTGCTCTGGGTGGGTACCATTTCTTGCGGTCGCGCAGGGCTCCAGCGAGAGGCACCGTCTTGGCTTGGGCCGGGGTGGGCTGCGCGATGCTGCTCCTTGGTTTTGGTTCGACGGCTCTTTATGCATGGGAAGAAGTCGCGGCAGGGCAAGCGCTGCCCATCATTAACCTCTTTATCTTGCTTATCCCGCTCGGCATTATCGCGGTAGCCGTTGCTTTTTCGCGGTCCTGAGTCGGGGCGTTGGGGGGCTCTCAAGCCAGAGCTGGCGATCAGCGCCACGGCACGAAACGCAAAACAGTGCCAGAATGGAAGCATGGCTGATTTTGAGAACCCCATTGAGGTCCTGAAGGAAGACGAGGCCCTGGAGCTGATGGGCAACCAGCAGCTCGGTCGCCTGGTCGTTCGCATCAAGGATGACTTCGACATCTACCCGTTGAACTACGTGGTGAACGAAGGAAAGATCTACTTCCGCACCGCGGAGGGCTCCAAGCTGTTCACCGTGTCCATCAACGAGCGGGTGCTCTTCGAAGCCGATGACCACACCGAGGACAAGGCATGGTCCGTCATCGTCAAGGGAAGCGCTCGCATCCTGCAGAAGACGGACGAGATCCAGAAGGCCGACGAGCTGCCGCTGAAGCCGTGGCTGCCGACCCTGAAGTACAACTACGTGGAGATCACCCCTGAGGAGATCTCCGGCCGACGCTTCCAGCTCGGCGAGGAGCCGGAGCGCTACTAGCCCCAGCAATAATCCCCCATCCAGTGAGTGCCAGCACTGACCGGATGGGGGATTAACTTTGCCCAGCTGGGCTGAGGTGGGAGCGCCAGGGAGCAAGGAGCGTGCGCTTCTTCGGGAAGGGGAGGGGGCTACTCGCGGGGATCGGTGCTGTTGGTTGAAGCAGTGGACTCGGTACCTTTAGCGGCCTTGGCATCTTTCGCGGCATCGCCAGCCGCAGGCTCCCCAGCGGCATCCTCGCCCTTCGGGTCGGTCAGCCCCCTCGCGGTCCCGGGTTTCCGCAGCTCATAGGCCTCGCCGAGTGCCGGGAACATGTCATTGCCGCGCAGGTAGCGCACCACCGAGTTCACCAGTGCGGCCACCGGCACCGCGAACACCGCGCCCGCCAGGCCGAAGAGGTACGTGCCCGCGGCCACGACCACGATCACCGCGAGCGGGTGCAGTGCCACCGCGTGCCCCATCAGGAAGGGCTGCAGCACGTGGGTCTCAATCTGGTGCACAGCCGTCACGATGATCACCATGACGATCGCGGTGAACACGCCCTGGTCCACCAGGCCGATCAGCGCCGGCACCGCGCCGGAAATCAGCGCGCCCACGATCGGGACGAAGGAAGCGATGAAGACCAGCACCGAAATCGGAATCGCGAACGGCACCTTCATCACCCAGCAGCCAATACCCACCGAGACCGCGTTCAACGCGGCGACCAACACCTGAACGTGGGCGAACGTCCCTAGCGAGACCCAACCGCGGCGGAAAGCCTCATCCATCGGCACCTGGGAGGCCCGGGGAGCCAGGGACACCAGCCACAGCCAGATGCGCCGGCCCTCATAGAGGAAGAAGAACAGGGTGATCAGGAAGATCAGCAGGGCCGCCCCCGAGTTGACCGCCGTTGTGCCCGTGCGCACCGCACCGTCCGCGATGGTTTTGGAGTTCTCGGACAGCGCGCCCTGCACGTGGCTAACCATTTCGGAGAGCTTCGCCTGCGTGAGCTTAAATGGGCCGTTCTCCAGCCAATCAACGATCTGATTCACGCCCTGCCGGGCGGAATCCCGCATCGCCGGCACCCCAGAGATCAGCTGGGTCGTGAACAGCGTTATGCCCGCCGAGATGAGCCCGATCAGCCCCAGAACCGTCAGCAAAGACGCCAGAGAGCGGGGGAGGCGTAGCTTGACGTCGAGAAAATTAACGATCGGGGTGAGCATCGCGGAAAACAGCACCGCGATGGCCAGCGGCGCCACAACCACCGCGAGCTTCTCCACCAACCGGGCGCCGACGATCGCCCCGCCCGCGATCAGCAGCAGGCATGCGCTCCACCAGGCGGCGAGCACCAGCCCGTACGGCAGGTGAGCGCGAGAGGGCAGAATCCGCTGCCTCTGCTCGGGGATAGTTTTAGCCATGTATCAAATAATAAGCCCGCGGGCGGCCTGCCACCCACCCTGCTGCAAGAAAAGCAGGGGGGGGAATGCGACCGGGGAAGCCCAACGCATGTGGGGCCTCGAGCATTCGCGTTTTAGCGCTTCAGCCCCGCGATCATGGTCTTCAAGTTGCTGCGCAGGAAATCCTCGTAGGTTCCCGCGACCGTGCCCGGCTTGCCGAGCTCATCGGAGTGCAGTGGCTCGTCGAAGATCGGAATCCCGGCCTCCTTCGAGACGGTCTTCATGGGGCGCGTATCCACGTTCGACTCCACGAACAGGTGCTTCGGGCGCTTGTCCTTCAGCTGGCGCACGAGGTGGCCGATCTGCGCGGGGGAGCCGTTTTCATCCGTGTCGATCTGCCAGATATACAGCTGCTCCATGCCGTAGGTGTCGACCATGTATTGGAAGGCATGTTCACTGGCCACGAGCACACGATCCTCCTTCGGCAGCGCACCGATCTGCTCGCGGTAGTCGGCGTCGATGCTCTCCAGCATGGCCTTGTACTCCGCCCCCTTCTCCTCGATGTGATCGGCGCGCTCGGGCAGGGCCTCGGCCAGCGCCGCGGTCACGTTTTCGGCCATCGCGATGCCGACGGTCGGGTCCAGGAAGGCGTGCGGGTTGATCTCCTGATTGCCCTTTTCGTCCTTGAGGTACTTCGGTTCCACGCCCTTGGTGGTCTCGACCATCTGGGAATCGTCCAGGCCCGCGGTGTTCTTCAGTTTCGCGAGCCAGCCGTGCTCACCGCCCTCGAGGTTCAGCCCGTTGTAGAACAGCAGGTCGGCGTCGCTCGTCGCATCCAGGTCCGCGGGCAGGGGGTCGTAGTCGTGCGGGTCCGTGCCGGTCGGCACGAGGTTATGGACGTTCACCGCCTCGCCGCCGATCTCCTCCACCAGGTCCGCCAGCAGCGTGAAGGTGGTGACGACGTTCAGCTGCTCACCGTCTGCCTTCTCCTCCGTCGAGAAGGTCACAGCCCCGAACACGAGGGCACCGCCCACCAGGAGGGCCAACAGCGCGGCCAGTGGCTTATTGCCCAGCGAGCGAGCAATCAGTCCCTTGCCTGGCGCGAAGAGGAAAGCCAGCAGGAACAGCGCGCTGGCGGTCAGCACGATCGTGACACCGGAGGACACGTTGTAGCTATAGCTCAGGAACAGCCCCACTACGGAGCTGAGAGCCGAGATCGCCACTGAAAGCCCGATCATCACTCCCAGCCGGTTCGTCAGCAGGTACGCCGCCGACGCCGGAGTGATCAGCAGGGAGACCACCAGGATCACGCCCACCGTCTGCAGGGAAATGACCGTCACCAGCGTGAGCACCACCATCAGTCCGTAGTGGATTGCCCGCACGGGCACGCCAGCCGACTGCGCCATGATGGGGTCGAAGGTGCTGAGCTTGAGCTCCTTGTAAAAGACCAGCGTGAGAATCAGCACGGCAGCGGCAATACCGATCGAGAGGTTGCGGTCGGCGTCCTGAACGGTCAGGACGTTGCCGAAAAGGATCTCCGTCAGATCCGTCGCCGTCTGTGCTTTCGCCATGAGCAGCACGCCGATCGCGAAGAAGGTGGAAAAGACGATGCCGATCGCCGAATCATTCTTCACCGTGGAGCGTTCGCTAATCAGCCCGATCGCCAGTGTGGCGAGTAGGCCCGCGACCACCGCCCCGAGGAAGAGGTTCGTGCCGAGCAGGTAGGAGGCCGCGACCCCCGGTAATACGGCGTGCGAGATGGCGTCGCCGATCAGGGCCATGCCGCGCAGCACGATGAAGCTGCCGACGATGCCGCAGGCCACGCCCACGATCACCGAGGTGATCAGCGCTTTTTGCAGGTAGCCGTGGCTGAGTAGTGAGTCGAGGAACTCCGCGATCATGCTGTCTCCTCCTGAAGGGCTGCCTGCCGTGGCGTGGGGTGGGCTGGTGCTGACGGCTCGCGGATGACGAGCGCGCCGAAGGCTTTCTGCAGCACGTCGGGGACGAAGACCTCCTCGGTGGGGCCCGCCGCGACGAGCTCGCCGTTGAGGACGATGAGGTCGTCGTAGTAGTCGCGCACCGTGTTCATGTCGTGGTGCACGACGACGACGTGCTTGCCCGCGTCCGCCATCTGCCGCAGCAGGGTCACGATCGTCTTCTCGCTGGGGACGTCGATGCCGACGAAGGGCTCGTCCAGGAAGATGAACTTCGCGTCCTGGACGATGGCGCGGGCAAAGAGGACGCGCTGGAACTGTCCGCCCGAGAGTTCGCTGATGTGGCGGTGGCGGAAGTCCCACATGTCGACGTCCTTGAGAGCCTGGGTGGCTGCCTTGCGCTCGGCCTTGCCGGGGCGGTGGAAGAGCCCCAGGCGCGGGTAAGTGCCCATCAGGACGGTGTCGAAGACGCTGGTGGGGAAGTTGCGGTCGAGGTCAGAGCGCTGCTCGATATACGCGATTGCGCGGCGCTGCTCGGCGGGGGCCTTGCCGTCGAGGGTGACGGGGTAGTCGGCAGGGGTGCCGGTGGTGCTTGTGCCGTGGACGTGACGCTTGTCCAGGATCTGAAGCATCGCCTTCATGAGGGTGGATTTGCCCGAGCCATTGGGGCCGATGATGCCGTGCATGCCGGGGGAGTCGAGGGTGAAGCTGATGTTCCGAATCGCGGTGTTCGCGCCGTAGCTCACGCTCAAGTTCTGGACGCTAATACTCATGACAGCCAAGAATAGTGTTCAGTTCAATGAATCACCAAGTTCAATGTATTGAACTTTGGGGTGGGGTGGTGTTGGGGGGGTAGCGCCAGGACTGCCATGCGCGTTGGCGTAGGCGGTGTCTGGTGCGGGCGCTATGGTTAGAGGGAATCGAGCCCCACCTGTCACATAAGGAACACGCCATGCAGCGCACCACCCGGACCCATGCCCGCCACCACCGCACCCTGCGCGGGCGCATCCTGCGAGGTGCTGCGGGTCTGCTCGCCAGCCTCGGCATTGCTGCCGGGCTGGGCGTCGGTGCGGCCGGGCAGGCGGCAGCCAACCCGATGGGCTCCCTCGACGCAGCGCTCACGGCCACCGGCCAGCCAGGCCCACACCGTGTGCCGGGGCACTACTTCACCTCGCCCACCGCGCCGGCTGAGCAGCAGCGCATCAAGCCTCGCGCTCTGCTGGGTCCATCCACCCCGATCATGGTGGGCGACAGCATCTGCACCCTCTCGGTGGCGGGTATTGATGCCGCGGGCAACAAGGTGGGAATCACCGCCGCTCACTGTGGCGTGCCGGGCAGCCCGGTGCGTTCCCTCGACGCCCCCGAGGCCGGTGTGATCGGCAAGGTCGTGAAGTTCGGCAACCTGGACTATTCCGTCATCCGCCTGCGCCCCGATGTTCAGCTGACCCGGAACTACGGCCGCGTCGCGCTGAACCGAATCGGTGGCCCGGTGCCTGGCGTGCCAAACGCGGCCTGCAAGACTGGTGTGGCCACCGGTACCAAGTGCGGTCCGGTGCTGGGGCAACTCGGCCAGACCTTCGTGAGCCACATCTGCGCATCCCTCGGGGACTCCGGTGCACCCGTCTACGCGGGCGGCCGCCTGGTCGGCATCCTCAACGGCGGCTTCCAGCCGCTGCCGAGCTGCACCACCCCGCTGCAGGGCCCGCTGCACTCCCCGGCGGTGTCCACCACCTGGGATGCCATCGCGGCGGACATGAACGCGCTCGGCGGTTCCGGCGCGGGCTTCCGCCTGCCCTAACGGATAGCGTTAGCGGAAAACGCTAGTGCACAGCACTGGCGTGCCGGCGCACAGCAACGTCCCTGACACCCAAGCGCGAGCGCAGAACCCTCGGTCATAAAGCTGCCCCCGACGACGCATCGTCGGGGGCAGCTGCGCGTTGGGGCAGGGTGCGCAGGGGCCTCAGGGAGTGAAGGCGGGGCTAGCCCAGCCGACCACGGCCAAGCTGCAGCAGCGCCTTGGCGATCTCCACGCCCTCGGAGCCGAACTCCTCGCGGAACTGGTTAATGATCGCCACCTCACGGGTGTAGACCAGGCGGGTACCGCCGGAGCCCAGGCGGGTCTTGCCGATGGCCTTCGAGACGGCGGAGCGGCGGTGGATCGCATCAATGATCGTCCGGTCCATCCGGTTGATCTCCTGGCGATACTTCTGAATCTCCTCATCGGAGAGCGGATCATCGGTACCGGAGGGCATGCGCACCTCGAAGTCCTTAGCCGGAGCCTCCGGCCCATCCCCGATGCCGGGGTTCATCGCTGCGCCATCTTCGCTAGTCATAGCTTTGATTGTACGTCGCGCAGCCGTGTCTGGGGCATCTACTAGCCTGGTAGACGATGAACACTCCTGATGAGCAAGACAGCCTCTTTCCCATGACCCCTGGTGCCGCACGTCCGGCGGGCCAGGCGGCCAGCCACGCCGGCGAGCAGCCAGCCACCGGTGCGAGCGGACCGGAGGCAGAACAGGCCGAGGAACTGCCGCTGCCAGAGCCGGAGTTCGACCCTGAGTTCGACCCTGGGTTTGATGCGGCCCCGCCCCCGGAGGACGCCCCACCCGCGGGCTACGAGGAGCTGGTCGCGCTCATGAACGAGGCCACGGCCCAGCCGGGTGCGCAGGGCGAGCACGCCCCCGCGCAGCCGACGGAGAGTCAGTCGCAGGGGCAGCGCCAGCCACGTCAGGGAGCGCAGCACGCCGGGGACGTCGACGACTTCCTGGGAACCGCAAGCAGCGGGAACCGACGTCCTGACACAACAGCAGCGAGCCCCTTCGACCGACGCCACGCGCCGGACAACCGCGAGCAACTGCTGGCCGGGCTCAACCCGCAGCAGAAGGAAGCCGTGCAGCACACCGGCAGCCCGCTGCTCATCGTCGCGGGCGCGGGATCAGGGAAGACCAGCGTGCTGACCCGCCGCATCGCCTGGCTGCTGTCCACCGGTGTTGCGCCCTGGCAGATCCTCGCGATCACCTTCACCAATAAGGCCGCGGCGGAGATGCGCGAGCGTGTCGCCGACCTCGTTGGCCCCGCCGCCGAGCGGATGTGGGTCTCCACCTTCCACTCCATGTGCGTGCGCATCCTGCGCAGCAACGCTCACCTCGTGGCGGGGCTGAATACCAACTTCACGATCTACGACTCGGATGACTCCAAGCGCCTGATCACCATGGTCATTAAGGACCACAACCTGGACGTCAAGGAATTCGCGCCCCGCGGTGTGCTGTCCACGATCAGCAACTGGAAGAACGAGCTCGTCGGGCCTAGTACTGCGAAGGCTGAGGCGGACGCGGACAGCAACTTCCACAAGCAGACCGTCGCCTCCCTGTACGCGGATTACCAAAAGCGCCTCCGGGCGGCGAACGCCGTGGACTTCGACGACCTGATCGGCGAGGTCGTCGGCATCCTGCGCAACAACCCGCAGGTCGCGGAGCATTACCGCCGCCGCTTCCGCCACGTCCTCGTCGATGAGTACCAGGACACCAACCACGCGCAATACGTGCTGGTCTCCACCCTGGTCGGCGAAGAGGGCAGCGGGGGCGGTGAGCTCGCCGTGGTGGGTGATGCGGACCAGTCCATCTACGCCTTCCGCGGCGCGACGATCCGCAATATCGAGGAATTCGAGCGCGACTACCCGAACGCCCACACCATCCTTCTGGAGCAGAACTACCGCTCTACGCAGACCATCCTCTCCGCGGCGAACGCCGTGATCGACCGCAACACCGAGCGGCGACCCAAGAAGCTGTGGACCGACCTCGGCCAGGGCGAGAAGATCGCCGGTTACGTGGCGGATAACGAGCACGACGAGGCCCGCTTCATCGCAGGCGAGATCGACCGGCTCGTCGACGAGGGCGGGCCTACGGGGATATCTCCATCATGTACCGCACCAACAACGCCTCCCGCGCGCTGGAGGACGTGCTCATGCGCTCCGGGCTGCCGTACAAGGTCGTGGGTGGCACCCGCTTCTACGAGCGCAAGGAGATCCGAGACATCGTTTCCTACCTCAAGGTGCTCGATAACCCGGAGGACACGGTCGCGCTGCGCCGCATCATCAACACCCCGCGGCGAGGCATCGGCGATCGGGCGCTTGCGCAGGTCACCGTCCACGCTGAAGCGCAGGGGGTGAGCTTCGCGCAGGGGCTGCGGGATGCCGCTGAGGACAAGGTCGCCCGGCTCGGTGGGCGCGGTCGCAACGCCATCGCGGGTTTCCTCAGCATGATGGAGAACTTGCGGAAAACGGTCGAGGATGCGGAGTTGCGCGCCTCCGACGGCAGCCCGTTGGGCCTGCCGGACCTGGGCGCGATCATCGCCGCCATCGTGGAGCAGAGCGGCTACCGGGCCGAGCTGGAGAAGTCCAATGACCCGCAGGACCAGACCCGGTTGGATAACGTCAACGAGCTGATCAGCGTGGGCCACGAGTTCAGCCAGGAGGCGGCACACCAGAAGGCCTACGAGGAGATGCCCGCGGGCAAGGCGGTGCAGCCCGAGGTGCAGCTCAAGCAGGACGTCGCCGACGCGATGCTCGACGAGGGCGAAGCCCCGCTGGGCAGCGTGCAGGCCTTCCTGGAGCGGGTCAGCCTGGTCGCGGACGCCGACCAGATCCCGGAGGAAGGCGCTGGCCAGATCACGCTGATGACCCTGCACACTGCCAAGGGGCTGGAGTTCCCGGTGGTCTTCCTCACCGGCTGGGAGGACGGCCAGTTCCCGCACATGCGTGCGCTCAGCGACCCGACGGAGCTCGCCGAGGAACGCCGCCTGGCGTACGTGGGAATTACCCGTGCGAAGGAAAAGCTCTACATCTGCCGCGCGATCACCCGCTCCGGCTGGGGCGCGCCCGTGAATAACCCGCCCTCGCGCTTCATCTCCGAGGTGCCCGAGGAACTGGTGGAGTGGCTCCGCGAAGAACCGGATTGGGCGGGATCCTGGGGCAGTGGTGGCTATGCCGATGGCTCCAGCTTTGGCGGTGGCTCTGGTTACTCGGGTGGCTGGGGCCGCTCCGGGGGCTGGGGCTCGGGTGGTTCTGGCGGCTACGGCAGCCGGAGTGGCGGTTTCGACGGCGGGCGTACCTTCGGTGCGGGCCGTGCAGGTTCCGGATTTAGCTCTGCAGGAAGAGGCTCTGGTGGCGCGTCCGGCGGCAACTCCACCGGCTTCCGGCCGGGCAAGCCTGCGGGCAAGGGTGCGGCCGCGAAGGGCAAGAAGAAGGCCACAGATCGCAGTGGCAAGCCCTTGGAGCTGGCCGTGGGCGACCGCGTCAACCACGATAAGTACGGCCTGGGCACTGTTAAGAGCGTCGACGGCGCGGGCAGCCACACCACCGTCATGATCGACTTCGGCAGCCGCGGCACCGTGCGCCTCATGCTCTTTGGTGGCGTGCCGATGGAGAAGCTCTAGGGAGGGGCGGCACCGCCCTAGAGCGTGCTCTATAGCAGCCCCAGAGCGGTCTTCTAACTAACCCAGAGCGGTCGCTCTAACAAGCCCGGAGGGGTCGTATAACAAGAAGAAAAGCTCCCGACCCCGTGTGCAGCAGGGTGGGAGCTATTCGCGTCAGCGTCGAGCTAGATCTCGATGCCCAGGTCACGCAGCCACGGCACCGGGTCGATCGGGCCGGAGCCGTTCGGGTGGATCTCGAAGTGCAGGTGTGGGCCGGTGGAGAAGCCCTCGTTGCCCATGCCGGCGATCTTCTGGCCAGCGGTCACGCGGTCACCGACGGAGACGTCGATGGTGGCGATGTGGCCGTAGACGGTGATGTCACCGTTGTCGTGCTTGACGCGCACCCAGTTGCCGAAACCGGAAGCCGGGCCAGCGTCGATGACGGTGCCGTCCTTGACTGCGCGGATCGCGGTGCCGATGGCGTTCGCGATGTCCACGCCGTTGTGGTTGGTGCCCCAGCGAGCGCCGAA
This sequence comes from Corynebacterium sp. HMSC27B11, assembly GCF_001815985.1. Classification (GTDB taxonomy): domain Bacteria; phylum Actinomycetota; class Actinomycetes; order Mycobacteriales; family Mycobacteriaceae; genus Corynebacterium. The sequence goes on from NZ_KV823574.1 coordinate 12,962, forward strand.
ACCAGAGGTGAAGGAGCCCTCGGCAGGCTTAGCAGCCTGCGGGGCGCGGGATGCGGCATCAGCGGCAGCGCGCTGCTTGGCGAACTCCAGAGCGGAGGAGAGCTGTGCGGACAGGTCCGCGGTGGTCTCCTGCAGCTGCGGGACCTCGAGGATGCGCGGGGCGTCAGCCGCGGAGCTGCCCCCGGCCTCCTGGGCCAGGAAAGAGGAGTCGGCGGCCAGCTCGATGGAGCCATCAGCTGGGGTGGCGGAGTTTGCCTGCTGAGCGCCAGCGGTAGCGCCTGCGGCGCCAGCCGTGGAGACGGCACCCGTTGCAACGGCGACCAATGCGAGACGGCGCTTGGCGCTGTTATCTACCTTGCGGTGCTGGCCAACGCGCCGGGTGCTGGAGGTCTTCTGCACGTTCCTTGCCCTTTCAAGCTTTGGAGACAGTGATCTACTCGCTGGTGTTTCGTAACCAGATCGTTATGAACGAGAGTTACTTTATTGTGTCCTTTCGTATGTTTCAACCAATATTGCGGGAATATAACGACAAGTGAACGCTGTGGCTGGTGTGATTAACGGGCGAATGGCGGGGGAGCGGGGTGAAAGTGCAGCTCAGCACGCCTTTTCTGCAGGTTAATGTGGGGTGTTTCGTCCCCGTGTCTGCGTGATACACCCAAAAAGGGTGGGTAAAGTCACATTCCACCCGTCTGCGTTTCCATACCTTCGCCCCCTCGCCAGCTTCGACCAGCGCAGCAGCCATGCGAGGCTCACCCCGTGTTCGCCCGGAAACGCCGGAAAGCGCAGTGAATGTCACAGCGCGGTCAGGGGCAGGCACAATAGACACTGTGAGTAGACAAGCCGACAACCCCCGTTCCAGACCGCGCCGCAGTGCCGCCCGCCAGGCGGGACGCCGCCCGGCCGGCCCCCACCGGCGCCCACCGGCACGCCCGTCGTCTATTCAGGCCACCCCGGCCGGGCGCTCCCCGGCAGGCCACAGCTCCCAGGACCGCTTCCACCGCTCGGAACGCGGCGAGCGTACCGTCCCGCGCACTGGCCAGCGGCAGCAGCCGGGCAGGGGAGCGGGGCTGAAGCACCGTTGGGAGTTGTGGCGGCCCCACATCAAACGCTTCCTGCCCACCCTGCTGGCTAACCACGGGGTCACGATCGCGATCGCCCTGACCTTCGCGGTGATCGTGGGCATCGGCGCGACATTCTCGATGGTGCCCAGCGTCCTCGCCAGCGTCTGGATGGTGGCCAACGCCGCCCCGCTGAAAATGCAGGGCGTGGAGCTGGGCTTCGTCCCACTGCTTCCCGCGATCGCCGTGATCCTCGGGCATTCCCGCCGCATCACGAAGGCGCTGGGGGACAAGGTCAGCGTCCGGGGTTTAAGGGTCTTCGCCGCCCTCGGCATCGGCCTGCCTATGGTACTGACCTTCATCGCTTGGCTCATGCTCCTGGACGCCGGTCGCGTCTTCGACGTCCAGGCGCCCCACCTGGGGCGGGCCCTGCTAAACACCTTCCTTGTTAACGGTCTTGCCGTGGCCATCGGCATGCGGGGGCGCATCTGGCGGGCCCTGCTGCTGCGCCGCCATTGGCCGACCTGGCCCGTGGAATCCGTCCGCCTGGGCCGGAATTTCCTGGGCTGGATGTGCGTAGCCGGTCTGCTGGGCGTGGTGATCGCCCTAATCGGCAACTGGTCCGCCTTCCGCGCGGCCTACGAGATCGCGCCGGGCTTCTGGCCTGGCGTGGGCCTGACCCTCCTGGCCCTGCTCTACCTGCCGAATGTTGTGATCGGCGCGGCAGCCGTCCTGCTGGGTGGGGAGTACAACCTCGGCTTTGGCCTGTTCAGCCTCTTCAACATCACCAACGTCGAGCTGCCTCCGCTGCCGATCCTGGCGGCTGCGCCGAACGCGCCCATCCCGGGCGGGCCATTCCTGCTGGCGATTCCCGCGATCGTCGCCGTGGCCACCGTCTACCGCTTCGTGCGCCAGCGCAACTACGTGGAGTCCCCGGTATTCACTGGCCTGGGCGCAGGGGTCGCTGCCCTGGTGCTCGCCTTCATTGGCGCGTGGCTGGCGCGCGGCGTGCTGGGCACCGTCGGGACTACCGGGCCGCTGCCGTGGTTGGCCGCCGTCGAGGCGGGTGCCTGGTTGCTGCTGCCCGCCACCGTGTTGATGTGGTTCTTCGCCCGCGCCGGTGCCGCGGTCACCGAGGCGGTCCCGGCCGACGAGGTCGCTCCTGCCGAGGACAGTGAGCACGAAGACACCGAGCACGAGGAAGACGTCGCCGACTACGACGGCGAGGACGAAGACATCAACGATGACGGGGATGCTGTCGAAGACGACGTCGCCGAAGGCGAAGATGTAGAGGACGACGACGCCACCGCCGACGACGGGGACGAGACCCCCGGCGAAGACGACGCCGCCGACGTCGCAGAAGAAGACGAAGAAGGCGAAGAGCCCGACAACGCAGACCTCGACAACGAGGCCGACGGTGAAGTCGAGGAGAACGAGGAGAACTAATGAGCCAGAACTTCCACACCACACTGCCCGCGCCCCAGGGCCGGCCGCTGCGCATCGTCGCGCTGGCCTCCGGCTCCGGCACACTCGTCCAGGCCCTCATCGACAACCTGGACCCGGCAAAAGTCGAGCTGCTCGCCATCGGCGCGGACCGCGACTGCACCGCGCTCGAGCGCGCCGAGAAGGCAGGCCTGCCGAGCTTCAAGGTGGAGTACATCCCGAAGGTCACCGACCGCGAGCAGTGGAACCGCGACCTCATCGCTGCACTCGAAAGCTGGGACGCCGACCTCATCGTCTCCGCCGGGTTCATGCGCATCATCGGCGCCGACGTCGTGGACCGCTTCCCGGGCCGCATCATCAACACCCACCCCGCGCTGCTGCCCTCCTTCCCGGGCGCGCAGGCGGTCGTGGATGCCATCGAATACGGCGTGAAAGTCACCGGCTCGACCGTGCACGTGGTGGACGCCGGGGTTGATTCCGGCCCGATCGTGGCACAGGAAGCGGTAAACGTGCACCCAAGCGATAAAGTGGAGACGTTGCACGAAAAAATTAAGCACGTGGAGCGGCGTTTGATCGTGCAGGTCCTGCACGAGATCGCAGGAAACGGACTCACCATCGAGGGACGAAAGGCCCAGATCAGCAGCAATGACTGAACTTTCGAATTCTAAGAACCCAGCGCAGGCAACCGGCGAGCGCAAGCCCATCCGCCGCGCCCTGGTCAGCGTGTACGACAAGACCGGCCTGGAGGAGCTCGCGCAGGGCTTGCACGCCGCCGGGGTGGAGATCGTCTCCACCGGCTCGACCGCCAAGAAGATCGCTGATGCCGGCGTGCCCGTCATCGAGGTGGAGCAGCTCACCGGCTTCCCCGAGGTCCTCGAGGGCCGCGTGAAGACCCTGCACCCGCGCGTGCACTCCGGCATCCTCGCCGACACCCGCAAGCAGGACCACCTCGACCAGCTCAAGGAGCTGGAGATCGAGCCCTTCGAGCTGGTGGTCGTGAACCTCTACCCGTTCACCCAGACCGTCGCCTCCGGGGCTTCCTACGACGAGGTCATCGAGCAGATCGACATCGGCGGCCCGTCGATGGTGCGCGCCGCCGCGAAGAACCACGCCTCCGTCGGCGTGGTCGTGGACCCGAACAGCTACGACCAGGTCGTCGCTGCCGCGAAGGAGGGTGGCTTCACCCTGGCGCAGCGCACCGAGCTGGCCATGAAGGCCTTCCAGCACACCGCCTCCTACGACGTCGCGGTGGCCAGCTGGCTGACCGCCCAGGTCGGCGAGGACGACGAGCAGTTCCCGGCCTGGTCCGGCGCCTCCTACGAGAAGGCCCACGACCTGCGCTACGGCGAGAACCCGCACCAGAAGGCCGCGGTCTACACCGCGCCGGGCGAGGAGCCGGGCCTGGCACAGGCCGAGCAGTTCCACGGCAAGGAGATGTCCTACAACAACTACACGGACGCCGACGCCGCGTGGCGCGCCGCCTGGGACCACGAGCGCCCGGCCGTCGCCATCATCAAGCACGCCAACCCGTGTGGCATCGCCGTGTCCGAGGAGTCCATCGCCGCCGCCCACCGCGCCGCGCACGCCTGTGACCCGATGTCCGCCTTCGGCGGCGTCATCGCCGTCAACCGCCCAGTCAGCGTCGAGATGTCCAAGCAGGTCGCGGAGATCTTCACCGAGGTCATCGTCGCCCCGGATTACGAGGACGGCGCGATCGAGATCCTGAGCCAGAAGAAGAACATCCGCATCCTCAAGGCCGCCGCCCCGACCCGCGCCGCCATCGAGTCCCGCCCGATCTCCGGTGGGCTGCTGCTGCAGGAGCGCGACGTCATCGACGCCAACGGCGACGCCCCAGCCAACTGGACCCTGGCTGCCGGCGAGCCGGCCGACGAGGCCACCCTCGCCGAGCTGGAATTCGCATGGCGCTCCGTGCGCGCGGTGAAGTCCAACGCCATCCTGCTCGCCGCCGACGGTGCGACCGTGGGCGTGGGCATGGGCCAGGTCAACCGCGTGGACGCTGCGAAGCTTGCCGTCGAGCGAGCAAACACCCTGTCCGACGGTGCCGAGCGCGCTAAGGGCGCGGTCGCCGCGTCCGACGCCTTCTTCCCATTCGCTGATGGTTTCGAGGTGCTCGCCAACGCTGGCGTGCGCGCTGTCGTCCAGCCGGGTGGTTCCGTCCGCGACGCCGAGGTCATCGAGGCCGCCACGAAGGCCGGCGTGACGATGTACCTCACCGGGGAGCGCCACTTCTCGCACTAACAGCAAGAGTGTGAACGCTTAGTGAGGGGCCGAGCAGCAGAAACGCTGCCCGGCCTTTTTCTATCTCTCAGGACCCAGACGCGGTGGGGCCAACTATGAGATGATGATCACATCATAAATAGCTCGCCCAGCCGACAACGGGAGGTTTTCAACCCATGCCACTGAACCCGCAGCCACAGGACGTCGTCATCGTTGGTGCCGCCCGCACCCCGCAAGGCCGCCTGCTTGGCGCGCTGTCCCGCAAGACCGCCGTGGACCTCGGCGCCGCCACCATCTCCGCAGTGCTCGAGAGGTCCGGCGTGGGCACCGAGCCGGTGGACTACGTCCTCATGGGGCAGGTCGTGCAGGCCGCCGCCGGCCAGAACCCCGCGAAGCAGGCCGCCGTCGCCGCGGGCCTGGGGATGCACGTCCCGGCCATGACCGTCAACAAGGTTTGTCTCTCCGGCCTGGACGCCGTGATCAGCGCCGCACGCATGATCAAGGCCGGGGACGCCACCGTCGTCGTCGCCGGTGGTCAGGAGTCCATGTCCAACGCCCCGCACCTCGCCGCAGGTGTGCGCGCCGGCAAGGGCTTCGGGGGCCTGAAGCTGGACGATGCCCTCGAGCGCGACGGGCTGACCGACCCGGTCCAGGGTACCGCCATGGGCGTGGAGACCGACGAGAACGCCGAGGCAGCCGGCCTGAACCGCGAGGAACAGGACCGCATCGCCGCGCTGTCCCACCAGCGTGCCGAGCGCGCGATCGCCGAGGGCACCTTCGAGGATGAGATCGTCCCCATCGAGGTCGCCACCCGCAAGGAGACCATTACCGTCTCCCAGGACGAGGGCGTGCGCCCGGGCACCACCGAGGAGGGCCTGGCCAAGCTGCGCCCGGCGTTCCGCAAGGAGGGAACCATCACCGCCGGTTCCTCCTCCCAGATCTCCGACGGCGCGGCAGCCGTGGTGCTGACCACCCGCGAGAATGCCGAGGCCAAGGGCTGGAACATCCTGGCCACCGTCGGCGCGGCCGGGCAGACCGCGGGGCCGGATACCTCGCTGCTTTCTCAGCCCTCCCAGGCAGTGAATGCCGCCCTGGCCAAGGCCGGTTGGAATACCGGGGACCTGGACTTCCTGGAGATCAACGAGGCCTTCGGCGCGGTCGTCGCCCAGTCCCTCAAGGACCTGGACTACCCGCTGGAGAAGACCAACATCCACGGCGGTGGCATCTCGCTGGGCCACCCGATCGGCTGCTCCGGGGCCCGCGTCCTCGTGACCGCAGCCCACGAGCTCAACCGCCGCGGCAGCGGCAAGGCAGCCGTCTCCCTGTGCGGTGGTGGCGGCCAGGGCGATGCGCTGCTGATCTGGAAGTAACGCCTTCAGAGGGGCTGGGCTGGTATCGGCCAGCCCAGGGGAGGGGAGCCCGCCCAGCTAACCCAAGCTAGCCCAGGAAGAGCACGATCCCTGCCATGATCGGCAGGGAGATCGCCGTGGACACCACCCCGGTGTCCCGGGCCAGCACCTGCTGAGTCTGGAAGCGCTGCGCATAGGTGAACACGTTCTGCCCCGTCGGCAGCGCCCCCATCAGCACCATCGCCAGCAGCAGCTCCCCGCTCGCACCGAAGACCAGCATGCCGACCAAGAAGGCGAGCGTGGGGTGCAGCACCGTCTTCAACAGGGAAGCCACGAGCACCGACTTGCGCGGGCTGATCCCCGGCTGCAGCACCTTAACCTCGGCCATGGACATGCCGAAGACCACCAGCGCCACGGCGACCATGGACTGGGCGATCAGATCGATCGGGTCCGCGATCAGCGCCGGCAGTTCGAAGCCGAAGCGGGTGTTCATCCAGGCCAGGATCATGCCGGCAAAGGCCGAGATCAGCAGGGGAGACTTAAACAGCGCCGAGGCCACCGCCGGCGCCAGCCGGGGACGCGATGCGTCCGACTGCGCACCCGAGCCGCGTTCCTCGGCGATATCCAGCAACAGCACCGCGGTGGGGGCGTAGAGACCCACCTGGAAGAGGATCACCGGCAGCGTGAGCGTCGGGTCGTCCAGCAGATAGGTGGCCAGCGGGATGCCCAGGTTGGAGCCATTGCAGTAGCTGGCTGCGAGCATCCCGATGAGGGATTCCTTGGCGGTGCGGCGGGCGATCCAGTAGAAGAGCGCGAAGCTCGTGAATCCGGTCAGCAGACTGCTGATCGCCACCACCGCGAGGTTGGGGCCGAAGATCTGCCCGAGATCCGCATGGCTCATGAAACGCAGCAGGGTGGCGGGCAGTGCGATCCAGAACACGTACATGTTCAGCGGATAGAGAGCCTTGGGGCCCAGGAGCTGCGTGCGGCCAATGACGTAGCCGAGCCCGATGATGAGGACGACGACGCCGAAGCCGGTGAGCACATTGAGCATGGCTCCTATTGAACCACCCGCCCGCCCCGAGTCGACCTCGAGGGGTGGGGCCATCCACGGGGAGCTGGGTGAGCGGTCAGAAGGCGGGGCAGAAGAAAAACCCGCCGGGCTGCTGCCACGGCGGGGAGTCCGGAGGGGAGTGGGGCTTAGAGCGCCTTCACCACGTAGGCCTTGGCCCACTTATCCGTGTGGGACTGGTTGTACGGATCGCGGGAAATCCCCACGCCGTAGACAATCATGTAGATGAATCCGAGGAAGGGCAGGATGCTCAACAGCCCCTGGATGAGGTAGAAGCTATTGCGCTTCAGGGATTGGCCAAAACTAAGCTGCCCACCCTCGAAGTTCACCACTCGCTGGCCGGTGGCCAGCTTGCCCAGGGAGCCCTTCATGCCGCTGGACTCCATCGCCGCGCGGTAGACGAACCACAGCACGAAGGAGAGCAGTGAGGCGATCCCAACGCCCATCGGCATGTCGACATTGATGCCGTTGGCGGTGTTAAGGAACCAGTCGACGATCTCCTGCTGGGAGGACAGCATCAGGAAAATTGGTGCGCTGGCAACGTTGACCACGATTCCGTCGATGATGAGGCTCAGCAGGCGAATCCATGGGCCCGGACGAGACGGCGCCAGGGGAGCGGTGCCCACCGAGGCCTCGTAGTCCGGCATGCTGGGGAAACCACCGGCGGCAGCGGAGCGCTCATCGGCCATCGGCACGCCGTAGCTATCGGCCCCATAGCCCTGGCTGGCAGGGGAGTCGTTAAACGCGTCCCCCGCGTCGGGCTGGGTGTACCCGCTACCATAAGACCCGTCACCAGAAGCAGCCCCGTTGTATCCACTATTCGGCGTCGATCCGCCGTAGCCACCGTTATCCGGGGTTCCTCCGTGATAGGGATTGTTGTCATAGGGGTTCGTCATCACAGGGCCTTTCGCTCATCGTTTAGCCCCCGCGTCGGTGTGTGCGTGAAGGGCATTGTCCACGAATATAGTTACCCACTATCCAGGCTGCACGGCTGCACCCCTCGGAAGTGCACGGGGGAGCCCCTAAGGAAACGCGAGAAGTTTACGCCCGCGTTCGCCCGGGTCTAGAGTGAAAAGGCGTAAAACAGCCACGCAACGGTGCTCCGCGGGCCGGTGCGCCCAGCGCTGCTAAGGCTTTGAAAGGAACAAGCTACGCCCATGACCCACCGAATCGGTTTCGACCGCGAGAAGTACATCCAGCTCCAGTCCGAGCACATCAACGAGCGGCGCGAGCGGATCGGTGGGAAGCTCTACCTCGAAATGGGCGGCAAACTCTTCGACGATTATCACGCCTCCCGCGTCTTGCCCGGCTTCACGCCAGATAACAAGATCGCGATGCTGGAGAACATCAAGGAAGACGTCGAGATCGTCGTCTGCCTCAACGCCCGCGATCTGGAGCGTGGCAAGGTCCGCGCCGACCTCTCCATCCCCTACGAGGAGGACGCCCTCCGCCTCGTTGACGTCTTCCGCGACCGCGGTTTCCTGGTCAACAACGTGGTGCTGACCCAGCTGGAAGACAGCAACCACATGGCCGTCGCCTTCGCCGAGCGCCTGGAACGCCTCGGCCTGAACGTCGCCCGCCACCGGGTAATCCCCGGCTACCCGACGAACACGGAGCTCGTGGTCTCCGACGGCGGCTTCGGCCTTAACGACTACGTGGAAACCTCCCGCGACCTCGTCGTCGTCACCGCACCCGGGCCAGGGTCCGGCAAGCTTGCCACCTGCCTCTCGCAGGTCTACCACGAGTTCCGCCGCGGGATCCCCGCCGGCTACGCGAAGTTCGAGACCTTCCCGATCTGGAACCTCCCGCTGGAGCACCCGGTCAACCTCGCCTACGAGGCAGCAACCGCGGACCTGGACGACATCAACGTCATCGACCCCTTCCACCTGCAGGCTTATGGCACGCAGGCGACCAGCTACAACCGCGACGTCGAGGTCTTCCCACTGCTGAAAACCCTGCTGGAGAAGCTCTACGGGCACTCGCCGTACCAGTCGCCGACGGACATGGGCGTGAACATGGTGGGCAAGTGCATTTCAGACGACGAGCTGTGCCGCGAGGCCGCGAAGCAGGAGACCGTGCGCCGCTACTACAAGGCGCTCGTCGAGGAGCGCCGGGAGGATACGGACGATACCGTCTCCTCGCGCGTGGCGATCGTCATGAGCAAGGTCGGTGCGAGCATCAAGGACCGCCGCGTCGTGGCCGCCGCCAATGAGGTGGAGGAGCGCACCGGCCAGCCGGGCAGCGCCCTGGAGCTAGCGGATGGCACGATTATCACCGGCAAGACCAGCGAGCTGCTGGGCTGCTCCGCGGCGATGCTGCTCAATGCGCTGAAGCACCTCGCGGGCCTGGACGACGAGATCCACCTGCTCTCGCCGAAGTCCATCGAGCCGATCCAGACACTCAAGGTCGACCACCTGGGCTCCCAGAACCCGCGCCTGCACACCGACGAGGTGCTCATCGCCCTCTCCGTGTCCGCCGCCGAATCCGAGGACGCCCGGGCCGCGCTGAAGCAGCTGAAGAACCTCGCGGGCTGCGACGTCCACACCACCACGATCCTGGGCTCGGTGGACGAGGGCATCTTCCGCAACCTCGGAGTGCTGGTGACCTCCGAGCCGAAGTACTGGCGCAAGGCCCTCTACCGCAAGCGCTAAGCACTAGCTGATGTTGATGCCGGAAGTGCCCTCCGGGCCCTTCCTTTGCGTTCCTGACCCAATAGCATAGTCAGCGAAAAGAAGACCCGCCCTGGCATAAAGCCTGGGCGGGTCTTCTTTGTCTACGTAACGTCTACCTGCCGGTTCTTAACGGCTGTTGAAAGGCAGGAGAGCCATCTCGCGGGCATTCTTGATCGCGGTAGCAACCTCACGCTGCTGCTGCGGGGTCAGGCCCGTGACGCGGCGAGAGCGGATCTTGCCACGGTCGGAGATGAACTTACGCAGGAGAGCGTAGTTCTTGTAGTCAACCTGCTCGATGCCTTCGGCCTTGAGCGGGTTCTTCTTGGGGCGGCGGGACTGCTCCATCCGCGCCCGCTTCATGTTGTTGCGCTTCATTTAAAGAGCCTCCCTAATTACCAGCTGGACTTACGAACGCCCGGCAGCTCACCGCGGTGAGCCATCTCGCGGACGCGGACACGGGACAGGCCGAACTTGCGGAGGTAGCCACGTGGGCGACCGTCGGCGGCGTCACGGTTGCGGACGCGAACAGGGGAGGCGTCGCGCGGCTGACGGTTCAGCTCGAACTGTGCCTCGATGCGATCCTCGTCGCTGGTGTTTGGGTTCTTGATGATCTTCTTGAGCTCAGCGCGACGCTCCGCATAGCGGGCGACGATTTCCTTGCGCTGCTCGTTCTTCGCGATCATGGACTTCTTAGCCATAAATTATCGCTCCTCGCGGAATTCGACGTGCTTGCGGGCAACCGGGTCGTACTTCTTCAGAGTGATGCGATCCGGGTTGTTGCGCTTGTTCTTACGGGTGACATAGGTGTAACCGGTGCCAGCCGTGGACTTGAGCTTGATGATTGGACGAATATCGTTACGAGCCATTTTTAGATCTTCTCCCCACGAGCGCGAATCTTGGCAACGACGGACTCGATGCCATCACGGTCAATGGTCTTCAGGCCCTTCGGAGAGACCGTCAACGTGATCGTGCGGCCCTCAGAAGGCAGGTAGAACTTGCGACGCTGAACATTCGGGTTCCAGCGGCGGCTCGTGTGTCGGTGAGAGTGGGAAACCTGCTTGCCGAAACCCGGCTTGCGGCCCGTCACCTGGCAATATGCCGACATGGGTTTTCTCCTTCCACCATGCACAACACAACGAAAAATGCAGGCTCCCCGGTGGGTAGACAGTCCGCTAGGAAGCGCGAAATACGCTGTATGCACGGTGATGACGTTTACATAGACAACAGCAGAGGACGATTATACAGCTCAGGTGGAAAAGCGCCTAATCTTGTCCAGTCGGGACTGGTGCTTGTGTGGCGCCCGGTCAATTATGTCCACCGGTCGAAATGCGATAGACTTTTGCGGTCGTACGTGCTGCCATCGTGGCATCTCGAACGTGAAGACAATGTTTCGCCCCGACTCGGGCACGACCCGCGCTGTCATGTGTGGGACCGACCCGATGTGATCAACCTAAGGGAAGAAGTATGAAGAAGGATATCCACCCGGATTACCACCCAGTGGTATTCAAGGATTCTGCTACCGGTAAGCAGTTCCTGACCCGCTCCACCGCCACCTCTGACCGCACGGTCGAGTGGGAGGATGGCAACGAGTACCCGCTGATCGTCGTCGACATCACCAGCGAGTCCCACCCGTTCTGGACCGGCGCACAGCGCGTCATGGACACCGCAGGTCGCGTCGAGAAGTTCCAGCGCCGCTACGGTGGCATGGCTCGCCGCAAGAAGAAGACCCAGTAAGGCTCGAGGAGGGTAGAAGAAAATGGCAGTACCAAAGTTTAAGAAGTCCCGCGCCAATACCCGCGCCCGCCGTTCCCAGTGGAAGGCGGATAACGTCGATCTTCAGACTCAGAAGATCAACGGCCAGGAGGTGCAGATCCCTCGCCGCCTGGTGAAGGCTGCTCAGCTCGGCCTGATCGACCTGGACTAGTCCCGGTCAGCCGGTTTTACCGGCCCAATGCCCGCACCTGGATCGCAGGTCGCGGGCATTTTTTCTGCCGCCGCACAACCGGGGAAGTACCTAAAACTTGCGTTCGAGATGTAGAAGAATCCTAACCTGCGGGTGCAAGCAACCTAAACAGGTGCTGAGCTTTAACACAAACCCGCGCCGAGAGGGCACAATAGCTATATGAAGATTCTCGTTGTGGACGATGACCCGGCTGTACGTGAGTCGCTGCGCCGTTCCCTGATTTTCAATGGGTACGCCGTCGTGCTCGCCGCGGACGGGGAGGAAGCGCTGGATAAAGTTCAGTCCGAGCGTCCCGACATGGCGATCCTCGACGTCATGATGCCGAAGCTCGACGGGCTCGAAGTGTGCCGCGAGCTGCGTTCCCAGGGCGATGACATCCCAATCCTCCTGCTCACGGCCCGCGACTCCGTCTCGGAGCGCGTCGCCGGGCTGGATGCCGGCGCGGACGACTACCTCACCAAGCCCTTTGCGCTCGAGGAGCTTCTGGCTCGCACCCGCTCCCTCGTCCGTCGCGCCGCACGCCCGGCGGCGGTGGACACCCAGCAGACCGAGATCCTGAAGTTCGAGGACCTCGAACTAGATCCCGCGACCCGCGACGTCACGCGCGGCAGCCGCCAGATCAGCCTGACCCGCACCGAGTTCGCGCTGCTGGAGCTGCTGCTGCGAAACCCCCGCAAGGTGCTCTCTCGCACGACGATCCTCGAGGACGTGTGGGGCTATGACTTCCCGACCTCCGGCAATGCCCTGGAGGTCTACATCGGCTACCTGCGTCGCAAGACCGAGGCCGACGGCGAGCCACGCCTGATCCAGACGGTTCGCGGCGTGGGCTACGTCCTGCGCGAGACTGCCCCATGAGTTTGAGGCGGCTCTCCCCGGAACCCCGGGGTCGTGCCTCCCGCTCGGCGACGGGGGAGCGCACCGCGGGCGAGAATGTCGACCACGGCATGCTCCTCGAACCGGAACGTGCCGCCGAGCTGACCAAACGCCCCCGGTGGCGCCGCTTTTTGGACGGCACGCTGGGCAGCATCAAACAGCGGTTGACCATCCTGGCCTCCCTGGTCATCATCTTCTCGATCGCCACCGTTACCTTCGCGGCCTACGCCACGGTGTCCAAGATTTTGTGGCGCACCAGCGATAGCCTGCTGCGCTCCCAGGCGCAGAGCATCATCGAGATGCCACCCGAGAAGATCCCAGGTGGTGTTCAGGAGGAGAATTACGAGCCGGCCTTCGAGCGCATCTCGAACACCCTAAGTTTTATTGTCGTGCCCGAGACCTATACCGGAATCGCCGCGCCCGTCGCGAAGTTCGAACCCGTCCTGGAGGACGCCGAGATCTCGGTCATCCGGGGCGAGCACCCACATTCTTACCGCTCCGATGGCGACGACCGTTACTTTGCAGTCGCCGCACCCGACGGCCGCGTCGTCGTCCTCGTTTCTGACGCCTCGTCGACGCAGCGGGCCTTGGATTCGCTGGCGCTCATCCTGACCATGATCGGTATCTGCGGGGCGCTCGGCGCGATCGTGCTGGTCACCGCCGTGGTGAGCACGGGACTGCGACCCATCGACCGCCTCCGGCGGGCCACGGACCGAGTGACGGAGACGGATGAGCTTCGTCAGCTCGTTGTTTTCTCCAATGACGAGGTCGGCACCCTCACCCAGTCCTTCAACAACATGATGCTGGCCCTGCAGACCTCCCGAGAAAAGCAGAAGGAGCTCGTGGCAGATGCCTCCCACGAGTTGAAGACGCCGCTGACCTCCCTGCGGACCAATATCGAGCTGTTGCTGCTCGCGACGCGCGAGGACTCCCCGGGTATTTCGGAGGCGGACCGCCGGGAGATCGAACGTGATGTGCTCAGCCAGTTGGACGAGATGAGTGCCCTGATTAAGGACCTGGTGGACCTCGCCCGTGAGGATGGTCCCGTCCTCAGCGACCAGGAGGTTGACCTCAACGACTGCATTCGCGTTGGTGTGGCGAAGGTGCAGCGGCGCCGCCCGGACGTCATTTTTGAGATCCACGCCGAACCCTGGGTCGCCCAGGGTGATCCGCTCAGCCTGAAACGCGCGCTGCTAAACCTGCTGGACAACGCAGCTAAATGGTCTCCGCAGGGCGGCACCGTGCGAGTGTGGATGCAACCCATCCCACCGGCGGCCTCGGGTCTTCCTGCCGGGGCGCAGGGCGGTGAGGGATACGAGGAGGCTGTGGAAATTCGAGTCGCAGACTCGGGGCCGGGTATCCCAACCAATGACCGGGCAAAGGTCTTCGATCGCTTCTACCGCTCGATCAGTTCTCGCTCGATGCCGGGTTCTGGCCTGGGGCTTTCCATCGTGAAGCAGGCTGTGGTGAATCACGGCGGGGCGATCATCGCTGATGAATCTGACGACGGTGGTGCGCTGATGCGGGTTGTGTTGCCCGCCCGCCGTGGAACTCCCAGCGAAAAATAGGGCTGCGTCCCAGTATTTTTTAGAAGGGAAGTGGAGGATGGTTCCTATGGATAAAAATGGTGAGAATCTGAATAGCGGTAACGGTGTCGGCGGCAATGGCGCCAGCGGTGGCGGGGGAGAGCATTATCCGCAGGCGTCGGACTTTGGGCCATTCGGGCACAATGGCAACACCCGCCGCGGCGAGGCTGGGGCGCAGTACGGCCCCGGGGGCTGGGCGGGCGAGGCACAGGACAGTCAGCGTGCCCAGTGGGGCCAGTCGCACACCGGCTATACCCAGACCCACCAGACCCAGCCGCGCCAGGTTCAGACTCACCAGGGCGCGCAAGTTCCGCACCAGGAGCAGCCGCATCAGGCCCAGACTCACCAGGCCCAGGCCCGCCAGGGCGCGCAGGTTCCACAGCACCCGCAGGCGCTGCCGCACGAACCGGGCTACCCGCCCCAGGCAGGGCCAGGCGAGCCGGGCGAGGGCCCGCTGAACACGCCGCCGAAGGAGAAGAAGCGCTGGTCCACCGGTGCGGTCGCGGCCCTCATGGTGGGTGCGGTGGTTCTCGCCTCCGGCACGACCTTCGCCCTGACCTCCATGCAGGGAACCAACAGCACCCGCTCCGTGAACACCCTCGACTCTGCGCCTACCGGCAACGAAGACACCAGCAGCAGCCGACTGGAGGAGTCCGGGACCATCGCCCAGGTCGCGGATAAGGTCACCCGCTCGGTGGTGCAGATCCAAGTGCAGACCGCCCGTGGCGGGGAGGAGGGGTCCGGATCCATCTTCACCAACGACGGGATGATCCTCACCAATAACCACGTCGTCGGTGCCGCCGCCAAGGGTGGTGCGAAAATGCAGGTGATCACCGCCGATGGTCGCGTGCTGCCAGCTAAGTTCATCGCCGCTGACCCGCAGACCGATATCGCTGTCATCAAGGCGGAAGGCGCCGATAACCTGCAGCCCATGGCGATGGGGGACTCCAACGCCATCAACGTCGGCGAGACGGTCGCCGCGATCGGCTCCCCGCTGGGCCTGAACTCCACCGTGACCTCCGGCATCGTCTCCGCCAAAGACCGTCCCGTCCAGGCAGCCGGCGAGGACGGCGGCGAGGGCTCCCTCATCGACGCCATCCAGACCGACGCCGCCATCAATCCCGGAAACTCCGGCGGCGCGCTCGTGAACCTCAAGGGCGAGCTCGTGGGCATCCCCACCGTCATCGCGACCCTGGGTGGAGGGGGTACCTCCGGCTCCATCGGCCTGGGGTTTGCCATCCCGTCCAACCAGGCGGTGCGCATCGCCAAGCAGCTGATCGATAACGGCAAGGCCACCCACCCGATGATCGGCGCGCAGATCAACACCGCCAGCCGCTACGTGGGAGCCGAGGTCATGGAAGTTAGCCCCGGCAGCCCCGCAGAAAAGGCTGGTTTGAAGAAGGGGGACGTGGTGCGCAAGGTCGACGACCGACTCATCGACACCGGCGTGGGGCTCATCGCCGCCATCCGTTCCCACGAAGTCGGGGACACCGTGAAGCTCACCGTCCTGCCTGGGGGACGTGGACCGGAAAAGCAGCTCGACGTCAACCTCGGCACCGAGGCCGAAACCCAGGAGTAGACACGCACGGGGGAGGGGTGAAAATAAAACCTCATTAGGGGTTTTAAAAATCCTCTCCCGCGTTAAAGTTAAAGCGACCCACCTGCCGTGAAGGAGTAAAAGCGTTGACGCTAAACCGGAATGAAGCCCACGAGCTCGGTGTCCGAAACCCGATCGTGGACGACATCGACCACAGTCAGCTAGACCGGCTGGACGCCGCCATTCCGGAGCCAGACGATAGCTTCCTCCATAGCCTTGACCAGAGCCTCGATGCGCAGGCCGCCGCCAAGCGCGCAGCCGCCGAGGCCGTGCCCACCCGCCACGCGCTTGTCGTGCTGATCGGGGAGGACCGCGCTGGCCAGGGCGGCAGTGGCGAGCTCGTTGCTGAACTGCTCGCAGAGGACCGCTTCATCGTCGATGCGGTTGTCAACGTCGCCGAGCGCAAGAGCGAGATCCGCCACGCCATCGAAACCGGTGTGGTGGGCGGCGCAGACCTCGTCATCACCATCGGCGGTACCGGCTTCGGTCCCCGTGACCGCGCCCCCGAGGCCACCCGCAAGCTGTTGGACCGTCGTATCCCGGGCATCGCGGAGGCGATCCGCAGCTCCGGGCTGGCCGCCAATAACAAGGATGCCGCCCTCTCCCGTGGCCTCGCCGGCATCTCCGGATCCACCGTGGTCGTCAACATCGCCGGCAGCCGAGGCGCAATCCGCGACGGCATGGCCACGCTCGGTCCGCTGGTCAACCACGTGCTCGACGAGCTCGGCGTCTAAATGGTCCGCCGCGCACCACGCGGGCTCGCCAGCCTCGCTAAGGCCCGCAGCGCCCGGAACGCCGCCGGGCGGGTGAAAGATCCCAAGGCCGCGGGGCGGGGCGTCGATAAAGAAAAGAACCCGGCCGAGCACGGCGGGTTCGATAAAGAGTTCTGGATAGAACAACGCCCGCCCCACTGGGGGCGGGCGAAGAACTAGTTCGACGAGCGTCGAGCTGGAATACGGCTGAGCGAATTGCTCAGCGGGACTTACTCAGCGTGACGGCCGGTCGGGTCGTCGTCGTTAGCGACGGACGGGTCGACCTTCTTGGTGGAGACACCGTTCTGCTGCTGCAGCAGGTCGCGGATCTCGGCCAGCAGCTCGGTCTCGGTTGCAGCTGCCTCCTCGGTGGAGATGCCCTTGCGGCGAGCGTTCATCTCGGCCAGCTTGTTCATCGGCATGATGAGGATGAAGTAGACCACGGCCGCGATGATCAGGAAGTTGATCGCAGCGGTGATGACGGCGCCGAAGTCAATGAAGGTGGCCGGGTTGCCCTCGCGGATGTGGAAGCCGAGGCCGAACTCCGGGGAGCCGCCCAGCGCAGCGATCAGCGGGTTGACGATCTTGTCAGTGAAAGCGGTGACGATAGCGGTGAACGCGGAACCGACAACGACGGCCACTGCGAGCTCAACCACGTTGCCGCGCATCAGGAATTCCTTGAATCCAGACAGCATGAAAAATCCCCTTCTTAAAGGTATAAAAGACTGAATTTATTATACCTATGAGCTGGGAAAATGATAGACCCCGTTCGGGGTGATTCCGGTGGCGACCGTGAGGTCGTGCGGGGCTGCGGGAACGCAAACACGCAGCTCCGGGTCGTCCACCACGGCCCAGATTGCTTGCAACCGGGGTGCAGGGAACGGTGTGCCGACCCCCGGGATCGTGACCGGATTCACAGCCGGAGCCACGGTGGGGGCGGCGTTGGCGTTTGATACCTCCACATTCTCGGACGGATGCGAGGCATCGCCCGCCACGAAGTCGGCGAGCGTGCGGTCGTAGAATCCGCCACCCTGGCCCAGCCGGGTGCCGTCAGAGCCCAGGGCGAGGGCGGGAAGGACGGCGACGTCCGCGTTATCGACCAGTTCTCCTAGGTTTTCGCCCGTGGGCTCCAGGATCCCCATCGAGTTCGCCACCAGGCCCGCCGCGCCAGTGAATGTCCGCCATTCCAACCGGCGTGGGTGGTGCTTAACGACCGGCAGGATCACCTCATAGCCCGCATCCCGCAGGGCTTGCGGCAGGTCTGCGCCTCCGGGCTCGCCC
This sequence comes from Corynebacterium sp. HMSC27B11, assembly GCF_001815985.1. Lineage (GTDB taxonomy): Bacteria > Actinomycetota > Actinomycetes > Mycobacteriales > Mycobacteriaceae > Corynebacterium. The sequence continues at coordinate 30,846 of NZ_KV823574.1, forward strand.
GGCAGCGCGCTGAACGCGGCCACTACCGGCCGGGAGCCGGGGAACCGCTGTTCCAGAGCTGCCACCAGATGGTGTTGGATGGCGCGGTCGCGCTGGGCGCGCTCCGCTGCCGGAACCTGCTTGCGGGTGTATCGGATTTCGGCGCGCAGGTCAGCCTTCGCAGCGCGGGTTTCTTCGGGGTTGTGGGGCATGGTCTCCTTCGCTGCTTTTTGCTCTCTATTCGGGTGGGGTAGCGGTGGGGGAATTCTCAACGGATCTTTTCCGGCCCGCACCGGGTGTAAGTCCAGCATTTTGGCCTAGTTGGGCGGTACGATGCACCTCATGACTTCCAATGAGCTTCGCACAGTTGTGGTCCCCGCCGCAGGACTGGGGACGCGCTTCCTGCCTGCGACGAAGACGGTGCCCAAGGAATTGCTCCCCGTGGTCGACACTCCCGGGATCGAGCTTATCGCCAAGGAGGCCGCCCAGGCTGGTGCTGAGCGCCTGGCGATCATCACCGCCCCGAAGAAGCAGGGCATCATGGCCCACTTCCGCACTGATGCTGAACTCGAGGCCACCCTCGAAGCTCGCGGTAAGGAGGACCAGCTCGCGAAGGTTCGCGCCACCGACGGCCTGATCGACGTGGCCGCCATCGAGCAGCCGGAGCCGCTCGGCCTTGGTCATGCCATCGGCCTGGCCGAATCTCACCTCGCTGAGGACGAGGAGTGCTTCGCCGTCATGCTGCCGGATGACCTCGTCCTGCCCTACGGGATCATGGAGACCATGCTGGAGGTGCGCCAGCGCTATGGTGGCTCCGTCCTGTGCGCAGTCGAGGTGCCGGAGGAGGACGTCTCCAAGTACGGTGTCTTCGATATCGCCGCCGACTCCGATGACCCGCAGGTCAAGAAGGTCAACGGCATGGTCGAGAAGCCGGACCTCGAAGACGCCCCGTCGAACTTCGCGGCCACCGGCCGCTACCTGCTGGACCGGCAGGTCTTCGAGGCCCTGTCCCGCACCAAGCCGGGCAAGGGCGGGGAAATCCAGATCACCGATGCCATCGAGCTGATGATCTCCGAGGGGCACCCGGTGCACATCGTCGTCCACCAGGGCAAGCGTCACGACCTCGGCAACCCGGGCGGCTACATCCGCGCGTGCGTGGACATGGCCCTCGAGGATGAGACCTACGGGGAGTCCCTGAAGCAGTGGCTCGAGCAGCGACTCGGGGAGTAGCCCCATGCGCAGCGTTGAGGAACAGCTAGCGATCATCTCCGCGGCGGCGGTCACGCCCGAGCCGGTGCGCATCTCCATCTCGGAGGCGCTCGGTCTGCGCTGCGCGGAGCAGATCGAGGGGGACCGGGCGGTACCCGGGTTCAACCAGGCCGCCATCGACGGCTACGCGGTGCGCGCCGTGGACGTCCGCGAGCCCGCCGACGGCGAGCTGCCCACCCTCCCGGTCGTCGGTGAGGTCACCGCAGGTTCGAGCCGTCCCGTTCGGCTGCAGCCGCGCCAGACCGTGCGCGTCCACGCCGGGGCGCCGATCCCGACGCTCGCCGATGCTGTTCTTCCGCTTGACTGGGTGGAGGTCGACGGCCGCCACGTGGAACCGCTACGCACCGTCAACTCGGGGGAGTTCGTCCACCGCCTCGGTTCCGACGTCCAGCCGGGCGACGTCGTCGTCGAGCAGGGCGCAGTGCTCGGCGCGGCCCAGGTGGGCTTGCTCGCAGCCATCGGCCGCTCCAAGGTGCTGGTCTACCCACGCCCGCGACTGAGCGTGCTCGCCTTCGGCCCCGAGCTCGTCGACATCGACCGCGACCCGGGCCTGGGGCAGGTCCACGACGCCAACTCCTACGCCCTAGCTGCCGCCGCCAAGGAGGCAGGCGCTGAAGCGCACCGCATGGGAATCCTCGCGGGCGAGCCCCGCCGCATCAAGGAGGTTCTCGAAGCCCAGTTGATGCGCAGCGAGGTGCTCGTCATCACCGGCGCGATCGGTGGGGAAGGCAGCGACCAGCTGCGCGAGATCCTGGGCGAGCTTGGGCCGATGGAAACCACCCGCATTGCGATGCACCCGGGCTCCATCCTTGGCTTCGGCACCCTCGGCTCCGACCAGGTGCCGACCTTCCTGCTGCCGGCCAACCCCTCCGCCGCGCTCGTGGCCTTCGAAGTGCTGGTCCGCCCGCTGATCCAGATCATCCGCGGCCAGCGTCAGGCCACCCGCAGGGTGGTTCGGGCCCGCACCATCGCCGCGATCGACTCGGCGCCGCGCCGCCGCGGCTTCATCCGCGGCCAGCTGATGCGCGACCGGGAGACCCGCGAGTTTCTCGTGGACCCGCTCGGCGCGGTCGGCGGCGGGGAACCGACCCACCTGCTGGGCAGCTATGGCCAGGCCAACTGCCTGATCACCGTGCCTGCGGAAGAGACGAACGTCGCGCCGGGGCAGTTCGTCGACGTCCTCTTCCTGACCAACCGCTCCTAGCCGCGGGGAACTCACCGGGGAGCGGCGGACGTGGAGCTCGATAGGCGCCTGGCCAGGGGCAACGGGGCGCGGTGGCGGGTGCCTACCGTGTGGTTGCCGCAGGCGCGCCAGCGGCCGGGCGCTGTTGCTGACTCTGCCGCGGAGTTGCCGGTGCGCCTGCGGGAGCTCCGCCGCTCCGACGGTGCGGCCTGGCGCGCCTTCCGCATCGCCGATGAACACCTCCTGCGCCCCGTCGAGCCGACCGTGGCCACCTCCTGGGAGGAGGCGCACTCGCCGAAAATGTGGCGCCAGACCTACCGGGGGCTCAAGGTCGCGGAGCGTCAAGGGGTAGCGATGTCGCTGGCGGTCGAGGTAGCCGGCGAGTTCGCGGGCCAGCTCACGCTTGGCAACATGCAATACGGCACGATCGGTAATTGCTGGATCGGCTACTGGGTGTATTCCCGCTGGCAGGGTCGTGGGGTGGCCACCGCCGCCGTCGCCTTGGGCACCGACCTGGCGATGCTGGGGCTCGGCCTGCACCGGGTCGAGGCCACCGTCATGGAGGACAACCCCGCCTCCCGCCGCGTGCTGGAGAACACCGGGTACCGGGTCGAGGGGCGGCTGCAGCGCAACCTACACATCGACGGGCAGTGGACGGACCACCTGCTGGTCGCCCAGACAGTCGAGGAGCTCGGCCCCGGAATCACCCATCGGCTCGCGAACCAGGGACGTTTTCGGGTCGATTAGGCCCGAGGCGAAACTTCCGCGTTTTGGCTCGCCGCGCGGCGTGGCAGGAAGCGAAGCGCCCAGGTTGCCGATACCTTGGAAGGTATTGCTGCTGGCCTTGCCGCCATCCTCCGGCAGGGCTAGTTCACCCGCTGGGTACACCCCAGAGGTCCAAACCGCTGTCTAGCTTTTAGGAGCATAAGTGTCCGGCTCCCTTCTGTTGATCCTCGCAGTATGGCTGCTGCTGATGGCGCCGCTGTTGCTGCGCAAGCAGTCCCCGGTGCGCCGCACGTCACGGGGCATGTCCGAGACCCGAATTCTGCACGAAGGCGGTGCCAAGCGTTCCCGCCGTCCGCGTCGTCTGCTGCCCGCTGAGGGGCACTACATGTCCTCGGATGAGGACGTGGACGCGGACATCGGTTTCGTCGAGGCGGAACCGGAGTACGTCCTTTTCGATGAGGACGTCGACGCCCGCGACGAGGAGCGTTCCAGCGAACATGCCGACATTGCCGACGGCGTGGAGACGGTGGACGCAGAGGTCGACGAGGACCACGCCGACGTCGCTGAGGATGCCGCGGACGAGACCGCCAACCTGGAGACCCTGGAGGGCGAGCTCGTCGACGCCGACGCCGAGGGCCTGGAGGGCGAGGAGCACGTGGCGGACGCCCAGCGCCGCACCGTCCCGGCCGAAGCGCCGACCATGAGCACCGAGTCCGTCACCGTCGACGCAGAGCTGGCCGACGACGCAGCAGACACGATGGCTCACGAAGACGAGAGTCACGAGGACGCCGGTGCGGACACGCCGGCGACCCTGCGCGTGGCCGAGGCTGAGCAGGCGGACAGCGCGGACGCGGACACCGAGGATGCACAGGAAGAGCAGCCCGCGCTGCGTAACATCCCGACCGCCTACTTCCGCGGCGGGGACCTGCACGTGGACGCAGGAGTTTGCGAGGAGGACGAGGCTGCTGAGGCCGAGTCGCCGCTGGCAGAGGCCGAGGAGGAGAGCTTCGAGCTGTCCGAGGAGGACATGGAGTTCATCGCCTCCCGCCGAGGCCGCGGAGTCTACGACCCGGTCGCATCCCAGCAGCTCTACAACCGCCGCCTGCAGCGCCGCAAGCAGGTGCTCGGCGTGCTCGCCGGCCTGACCGCGATCGCGCTGATCGCTAGCCTCATCGTCGGCGGCAAGCTGTGGATCGCCTTCCTCGTCACCGCAGCGCTGACCGGCGTGTACCTGTTCAACCTGCGCCGCCAGGCGATCGAGGAGGCCAAGCTGCGCCGTCGCCGTCTCGCACGGATGCGCCGCGCCCGTCTGGGTGTGCGCAACCTGGAGGACGCCGAGCTGGGCGTCCCGGACCGGCTGCTGCGGCCGGGCGCGATCGTCGTCGAAACGGACGAAGCAGATCCGGAGCTGGAGAACCTGGCCTACGCCAACGGTGGGGACTTCTTCGACGACGGCTTCGACGACTACCCGGGCGAGGACGCGGACCTGGGCTACTGGGACGGCCCAAACGACCGCACCCACATCCGCGCGGTCTAACGCGTACGCGCAGAACACGGCGGATAGTTAACGATGCTGGAACACCCGGTCGCCCGCGACGGCGCCTTGCTGCTGATCCGCGCCGTGCTGGGCACCATCTTTATCGCCCACGGCTGGCAGAAACTCTTCATCCAAAAGCTTGGGGGAGACTCCGGGGTGATCGCGGACTTCTCCCACCAGGGGATCCCGCAGCCCGAGCTCTCCGCCTGGCTGGCCACCGGGCTGGAACTCATTGCGGGAGCGCTTCTGGTTGTGGGGCTACTGGCGCCGCTGATGGCTGGCCTGCTGATCCTGCACATGATCGCCGCGATGTACCTGGTGCACTGGTCCCAGGGGCTCTTCGCCGCCGATAACGGCATCGAGCTGCCACTGGTGCTGTGCGCGGGGCTGCTGGCGATCGTGGTCTTCGGATCCGGGCGGGCCAGCCTGGACCGGGCATTCTCCCGTTTCGGGTGAGCCGTCTGGTGAGCGGGGTGGAAGGGGCCACCGCCGCCTCTGCTTGGCAGCGCGCGGCTTTTAGGGGAGCATAAGGTCTGTGGAATGCGCAGAAGTTCGGGCAGCGCTCTCGGCGCGGCTAGACGGCGAGGACGCCGCAGTGCCGGGAGAGATCGTGGACGCCCACGTGGCCCAGTGTGAGGAGTGCCAGGCGTGGTACGCGCAGGTGACCGCGATCGGGCGCGACCTACGTCTGCGGGTTAACCCGCCCGCGCCGACCCAGGGGGCTGGTGCGGATCTCGCGGCCAAGGTGCTGCAGGTGGCCGAGGAGCTCCCCGAGGTTGGTGGCGACATTCGTCGGCGGCAGCTGCCGTTGCTGGGGGCCCGCATCGCGCTGGCGGTGCTCGCGGTCGTCTATTTCCTCTGGGCGATCCTCCTGTTTGCTGGCTCGACCGCGGGTACCGCGGATCCCGCGCAGCTCTACGAGGCCATCCGGCCGGGGGAGGGGCCGCAGGCGGGGGCCGCGGACCCGGAGCTCGCGAAATACATGATTGATGCGGCCATCAGCCGCTTCGCCCTCGGCGCGGGCCTGGCCTGGGCGTCCTGGGCGCCACGCGCTGCCGGCGGGCTGCTGCCGATCTACCTGGGGATGTGGGCCTTCGGCGGAGGCTTCGCGACCCGCGACATCATCATGGGGCTGGCGGGTGGCACCGGGGTGGACGCGGAGCTCATCGGCAGCCTCGCCATTCACCTCGCCGCGGTGATCGCGCTGGTGACCTGCTGGCTCTCCCGGCACCATACGATCCAGCCGCTGCGCGATTCCTGGCACGTGCTCTCAGCCAAGCCGATGAACTTTTCCGCGGTGGATGCCGAGGAGCATTCTCGCTACTATCCCGGCGATCACCGCCGCAGCTAGCCGACCGAGACCCTTAGTGCCAGGAAGGCAGCCACATGCGGGCTGCCCACTCGGCGGGGCTCAGCGGCATGGCCGTGTACAGCGGCAGGAAGAAGAGGAAATTCCACACCGCAAAGCCCAGGTAGGCCACGACCAGCGCCAGGCCGGCGTGGGCCTGCAACCACGCCACCGGGCGGTGCGTGCTGCCGGGCGCCATGCGCCACCCCAAGACACGGCCGCAGATCAGCGCCAGGCCGATGATGAGGAAGGGCGCGAGGTTCAGCGCATAGAAGAGGTACATCTGGCGGTCGGTGTTCAGCAGCCACGGCAGGAATCCGGCGGCGAAACCCACGACCGGCACGACCCACACCAGGTCCCGGAACCGGGCCAGGCGGTAGCAGCCATAGGCCAGCACCAGCACGGTGGGGAACCAGATCGCCGGCGTCCCAACCAGTAGCTCCACGGTGCGGGTGCCGTCCTCGTGGCTGGGGTTGTAGTACATCAGGCCGCGGGTGGAGGCCAGCCAGGACCAGGGCTTCGACTCCCACGGGTGGTTGTGCCCATTCGAGTTGGTCAGCTCCGAGTGAAAGCGAAGCACCGACACGTGGTAGTAGAGGAAGTTCAGGACAGAATCCGGCAGGAATCCCAGCGGGGATTCGGCCAGCGCGGTGGCGTCCTCGACGAGGCCGGACTCCACTGCGTGCCGGTACACGGAGGTCTCGCTACCGAACCACGCCCGCCAGGACAGCAGGTAGCAGCACACCGGGACGATGACGACCGCGAAGAAATGCGGCGGAGCGTCCCGAAGCAGCGCCCCCAGCAGCGGACGGCGCACGCCATAACGCCTGCGACGGTGCGCATCCAGGGCCACGAGGGCCACGCCGAAGAAGGCCATGTAGTACAGCCCGGACCACTTGATCGCCAGCGTGCCACCGAGCGCGACACCGGCGGCGAAGCGCCACCAGCGGAAGCCTAACCGCGGGCCAGCCGGGAAGTCCCCGATTCGGCCCTCACGAAACACGGCCCGGTAGCGGTGTTCCATCTCCTCGTGGTCGCGGACCAGGAAGTACACGGCGGCCAAAAGGAAGAGTGTTTGGAAGTGATCCAGCATCCCGGAACGGCTGGTCAGCAGCAGAATGCCATCGGAGAGGGCGAGCACGCCAGCCAGCAGGCCGACCAAGTCCGAGCGGGATAACCGCCGGGAGATGCCCGCGATCAGGCAGACCACCGCCACGCCCGCCAGCGCGGCGCACACCCGCCAGCCGAAGGGGGTGTAGCCAAAGACCTCCATTCCGGCGGCCATGATTTCCTTGGCCAGCGGCGGGTGCACGACCAGCCCATAGCCGGGGTTATCCTCGATGCCTCCCAGCACCAGGTGGTCCCAGCCGCGCAGGATCTGCCAGGCCTGGGGGACGTAGTGCTTTTCATCGAAGACCGGGGTACCGCCGTCAGTGGGGGAGCCCAGATTGACCATCCGAAGGAGGGCAGCGAAGGCGGCCAGCAGAAGCTGAATGAGAGCCCAACGGCGTTGGTTCATCCGCTGCTTCGGCTGGCCCACGCGGGGCTCGGCTGGCCCGGTGGTCGGCGCCGGGGTGGTCTTCGTTGTCACAGGGAAAGCTTATCCGATGTGGATTTTGCTTTAAGCGGTGCCATGCTGGTGGCATGAGCTCCGCACCGACGCACTCCCGCACCATTGACGCCCCAGCCCCGGAATTCGGCCACCTGTGGGAACAGGCCTGTGCCAATCCGCCGCTGCCGGACGGTGGCATCATTCTGGCTGCCACGCCCCTGGGCAACCCGCAGGATGCGTCGATCCGGCTGCTCCACGCCCTGGCCACCGCAGACGTGATCGCGGCGGAGGATACCCGCCGCAGCCGGGCGCTCGCCGACGCGCTGGGGGTAAGCATCCGTGGCAAGGTGCTCTCCAATTTCGATCACAACGAGGAGCACCGCGCCGAGGAGCTCGTCGAGGCCGCGGCCACCGGCCAGCGGGTGCTGGTCATCACGGACGCGGGCATGCCCTCCGTGTCGGACCCGGGTTTTCCTGCCGTCGTCGCAGCCCACCGGCGCGGCGTCCCGGTGACCTGCCTGCCGGGTCCGTCCGCTGTGCCGACGGCACTGGCGCTCTCCGGGATCGGGGTCGGTCACTTCCGCTTCCTGGGTTTTGCGCCGAGGAAGGACGGCCAGCGTCGTCAGTTCTTCGACGCCGCCCGCAGCGGGGACGAGGCCGTCTGTTTCTTCGAGTCACCCCACCGGCTGGCCTCCACGCTCGAAATTGCCGCCGAGGTGCTGGGAGAGGAGCGCGCGGCGGCCGTGTGCCGGGAGCTCACCAAGACCTTCGAGGAGGTCAAGGCGGGCACGCTCGGCCAGCTCGCCGAGTGGGCGGAGGCCGGAGTCAAGGGGGAGATCACTGTCGTCATCGAGGCGACCGCCGCCACGGCGGAGGTCGCGGCCGTAGACGTCGTGGGCGAGGTCGAGGAATTGGTATCCCAGGGGCAGCGGCTGAAGGCCGCCGCCGGGGAGGTAGCCGCTTCCCATGGTCTCGGAAAGCGGGACGTTTACGAGGCGGTACTGGCCGCCCGGGCGGAAAAATAGGCCACAACCTGCGCATCAAAGCGAATTTGTTATCAGATTGTTATCTCTTGGTAGGGAAGAGCGCCCTGAACAGCGCTATAACAATTCTGGCAGCCACCTAGAAAACCGCTGTGAGCCCGTTGCGAGCTCGATAACGGCGCCGAAAACTAGCGAAACGCAAAAATCCCACGCACAGTGGGGCAATGAGCAATTCTGAGAACACCCTTGACCAGCTGAAGGAAGGCAGTATCTCGCCGCAAGAGGCCCAAGACGCCGCGCGGCTGAGTGAACCCGCGGATAGTGCCGCGGCCAAGGACGAGCGCGCAGGCATCGACTGGGTCGTCACCGGCCCCGCCGCCGCGCTCGTCCTCGCCGTGGTGGCCTGGGGGCTCGTGGGCTCCGAATCCTTCGCCAACTTCGCCAGCCAGGCGCTGGATTACGTCGTCGTCGACTGGGGCTGGCTGTTCGTTCTGGCCTCGACCGTGTTCGTCTTCTTCGTGCTCTTCGTGGCCTTCTCGAAGTTCGGGCACATCAAGCTCGGCAAGGATAATGAACAGCCAGAGTTCTCGACATTCTCCTGGGTCGCGATGATGTTCGCCGCCGGCATGGGCATCGGCCTGATGTTCTACGGCACCACCGAGCCGCTGACCCACTTCCGCACCGGCGTACCGGGCCGCCCGGAGGGCAACGTGGGCGAGGCCTTCGCCTCCACGCTCTTCCACTGGGGTCTGCACCCATGGTCGCTGTACGCCATCGTCGGCCTGGCCATCGCCTACGGCACGTTCCGTCTGGGCCGCAAGCAGCTGCTGAGCTCCGCGTTCATCCCGCTGATCGGCCACCGCCTGGCCGAGGGCTGGCTCGGTAAGATCATCGACATCCTGGCTATTTTCGCCACCGTCTTCGGCACCGCCGCCTCCCTGGGTATTGGCGCTCGCCAGATCGCCTCGGGCATGGAAATCGTCGACTGGGTTGATAACCCCGGCAACACCCTGATCGTTGGCATCATCGTCGTGCTCGGCATCGCCTTCCTGATCTCTGCCGCATCCGGCGTGGGCAAGGGTATTCAGTGGATCTCGAATACGAACATGGTGCTGGCTTCGATCATCGCCCTGTTTGTCCTCATTGTCGGCCCGACCGTCGTCATCATGAGCATGGTCCCGACGACCCTGGGTAACTACCTGCAGGACTTCTTCGCCATGGCTTCCCGCACCGCACAGTCCTCCGAGGACGCCGGTGACTGGCTGTCTAGCTGGACCATTTTCTACTGGGCATGGTGGGTCTCCTGGTCCCCGTTCGTGGGCATGTTCCTGGCTCGTATTTCCCGCGGCCGTACCGTCCGCGAGTTCATCATGGTGATCCTGCTCGTCCCGACCTCCGTGACGATCCTGTGGTTCTCCATCTTCGGCGGTACCGCCATCCACCTCGAGGAGACCGGCAAGTCCATCTGGGGCGACGGTGACGCCACCAAGATGCTGTTCAACCTGCTGTACGAGTACCCATTCGGCGCGGGTGTGTCCATCATCGCGATGCTGCTGCTGGCCACCTTCTTCATCACCTCGGCGGACTCCGCTTCCACGGTGATGGGCAGTATGTCCCAGCGCGGCCGCCTCGTCGCGTCCCCGATCGTCACCGTCCTGTGGGGTGTGCTCACCTGCACCATCGCGGTGATCATGCTGACCACCGGCGATGCGGACTCCCTCGATAACCTGCAGAACATCACGATTATCGCGGCCTCCCCATTCGTGCTCATCATCATCGCGCTGATGTTCGCCGTGGTGAAGGCCCTGGGCGACGATCCGCTTTACCTGGACCAGAAGAACCAGCGGAAGATGGTGCTGCGCGTGGCCCGCGAATACCGGGAACGCGAAAACCGCGAGCTCGTGAAGCGCGCCCTCCGCACGAAGAACCGTCGCGAGGACGTCACCGGCACGACGGCAGCCACCGCACCGCACGCCCCGGCGACGGCAGACGCCGAGGCCGCGGTCGAGGACTCCACCGCCGCTCAGTCCTACGTCGCCGAGGACCTCGACGGCCTGGAGACGATGAGCGTCTACGACGGCGGGAAGGTCGTTGAGGTCGTCGACGCCGAAGACGTCGCCGACTACATCAACAACCGCAACGGCGAGGACGCCAGCGGACGCAGCTAAGCCGCCACGGTCCCTCGCAGAACTCAGCCCCACCTACCCGGTCGGAACTAGCCCCGGGAGGTGGGGCTTTGTTCGCGCAGCAGGCACGGATCTAATAGGGTTTAAGGCATGTCAAAGCGCGTACTCACCTCTGTTGCCTGGCCCTATGCCAACGGCCCCCGTCACATCGGCCACGTCGCCGGCTTCGGCGTCCCGTCCGACGTTTTTGCCCGTTATCAGCGAATGATCGGCAACGACGTGCTGATGGTCTCCGGCACGGATGAGCACGGCACCCCGCTGTTGGTGCAGGCGGATAAGGAAAACACCACGGTCCGCGAGCTCGCAGACCGCTACAACCGCATCATCGTCGAGGACCTCGTGGGACTGGGCCTGTCCTACGACCTGTTCACCCGCACCACCACCCGCAACCACTACGCGATCGTGCAGGAGCTGTTCCGCGGGCTCAACGACAACGGCTACATGCTCAAGCAGACCACCCGTGGTGCCGTGAGCCCGTCCACCGGCCGCACCCTCCCGGATCGCTACATCGAGGGAACCTGCCCGCTGTGTGGCGCCACCGACGCTCGCGGTGACCAGTGCGATAACTGCGGCAACCAGCTGGACCCGGCCGACCTGATCGACCCGCGCTCCAAGATCAACGGCGAGACCCCGGAGTTCGTCGACACCGAGCACTTCATGCTCGACCTGCCCGCCCTGGCCGAGGCGCTGGAGGAATGGCTGAAGGGACGCGATGACTGGCGCCCCAACGTCCTGAAGTTCTCCCTGAACCTGCTGAAGGACATCCGGCCCCGCGCGATGAGCCGCGACATCGACTGGGGCGTGCCCGTCCCGATCGAGGGCTGGCAGGACAACAACGCCAAGAAGCTCTACGTCTGGTTCGACGCGGTCGTCGGCTACCTCTCCGCATCCATCGAGTGGGCCTGGCGCACCGGCGACCCGGAGGCCTGGCGCAAGTGGTGGAACGACCCGGAGGCCGTGTCCTACTACTTCATGGGCAAGGACAACATCACCTTCCACTCCCAGATCTGGCCAGGCGAGATGCTCGGCTACGCCGGCAAGGGGAGCAAGGGCGGCGAGCAGGGCGAGCTGGGCGAGCTGAATCTGCCCACCGAGGTCGTCTCCTCCGAGTTTCTGACCATGTCCGGCTCCAAGTTCTCCTCCTCCAAGGGCGTCGTGATCTACGTCCGCGACTTCCTCAAGGAGTTCGGCCCCGACGCGCTGCGCTACTTCATCGCCGTCGCAGGCCCCGAGAACACGGACACGGACTTCACCTGGGATGAGTTCGTCCGCCGCATCAACTCGGAGCTGGCCAACGAGTGGGGCAATCTCGTTAACCGCACGGTCTCCATGGCGCACAAGAACTTCGGCGAGATCCCGCAGCCGGGCGAGTTCACCGCCGAGGATCAGGAGCTGCTGGACGAGGCGAAGCAGGCCTACACCGTGGTCGGCGACGCGCTGCAGCTCTCCAAGTTCAAGGCAGGCATGACCGAGGCCATGCGCATCGCAGCGCGGGCCAACCAGTACATCGCCGCCCAGGAGCCGTGGAAGCTGGCGAAGGACGAGACCCAGCGCGAGCGCCTGGCTACCGTCCTGTACGTTGCCCTGCAGGTTGTCGCGGACGTCAACATCCTGATGCCCCCGT
>NZ_KV823574.1:43252-97816 GCF_001815985.1 Corynebacterium sp. HMSC27B11
CCCCGTACCTGCCGTTCTCCGCTCAGAAGGTCTTCGAGACTCTCGGTGGCGAGGGCATCTGGGCGGCCCAGCCGGAGATTGTTGAGGTCAAGGACGAATCCCCGCGCACCCCGGTCGGTGTGGGCCTGCCGGAAGAGGGGAGCACCTACCCGGTCATCATGGGTAACTACACCGAGCAGCAGGCCACCTGGCAGCGCATCGAGCTGACCCCGGGCACCCCGCTGAGCAAGCCGAAGCCGCTGTTCCAGAAGCTGGACCCAGAGCTGGCGGAGACCGGCCCGGAGTGGGCGCCGGTCGTCAAGGACTAGCTGACCGGTAGCGTGGGGGATATGTCTAAAAAGAAACGCCCCACGCCTGTCCTGCCGGAGAGCATTGGAGCTCTCTTCGACTCCCACACCCACCTGGCCTCCACCATCGCCAAGGGGGCACGGGAGGGGCAGGATCGCCGTGCTGCTACCGCGGAGCTCGTCGCCCGCGCCGGCCAGGCCGGGGTGGAGCGGATCTGCACCGTCGGTGATGGACTGGCCGAGACCGAGCTGGCGCTGGCGGCGGCCCAAGAGTTCGACAATGTCTGGGCCGCGTGCGCGATCCACCCGACCCGCGCCGACGAGCTGGATGAGGCAGCCAAAACCAGCCTCATCGAGATGGCCGCCAACGAGCGTTGTGTGGCGATCGGGGAGACCGGCCTGGACGCGTATTGGATCAAGCACGACGACACCACGCCCTCGCTCGAGGTACAGGAAGCCGCGCTGCGCTGGCACATCGACCTTGCGGTCAGCGCGCGCAAGCCGCTGATGATCCACAACCGCGAGGCGGACGAGGATCTGATGCGCATCCTCGCGGATGCCCCGCAGCCCACCGACGTGATCCTGCACTGCTTCTCCTCTCCGCTGGACGTGGCCCGCGAGGCCATCGACCGCGGCTACGTTCTCTCCTTCGCGGGCAATGCGACCTTCAAGCGCAATGAGGAGCTCCGGGAGGCTGCGCGCCTGGCTCCGGCCGAGCAGATCCTCGTGGAGACGGACGCTCCCTATATGACTCCCGAGCCCTTCCGTGGGGCGCGCAACGAGCCCGGGTTCGTGGGATACACAGCCCGGGTGCTCGCGGAGGCGCGCGGCCAGTCGCCGGCCGAGTTCGCGGAACTGGCGTGGTCGAATGCCAACCGCGTCTTCGGCCTCCCTGGTTAAGGACGAGCCAAGCCCCGTTATCTTCCTACGCGGCCCAGGGAACCGCAGGCGCGCCCGGCGCCTACGGTCCTGGTGCGCAAGCGTGCTGCCGTTGCGCGTGTGACGGTCTGTTATTGCTGTTACAGTGCGCATTCCCCGACCTGGGGTGATTTTGCCCACGTCTCTGGATTCTTCTGGCTTTAACTTCATCGTTATCGTATTGTGATAAAAGTTCAGCCCCGCTGGGGTGAAGCGATCACAAGAAAATCGAGAGGTTTCGAGTGTCTCCTAAGAAGAAGTCCAGCCTGCACCGCATCAACAACACCAACTCCACGCCACTGCGCCTAGCCACCGGCGGCATGCTGGCGACCCTGGTTGTTGGCGGTGGCGTCGCCGCGGCGGCGCACAAGAACATCACGCTGGACGTCAACGGCGAAATCATCGAGGCCAGCTCCGTCACCGGCAACGTCGGCGACATCCTGGAGAAGAACGGCGTCGAGGTCAACCCCAAGGACCTCGTCAGCCCGGCACCGTCCGAGTCCGTCTCCAACAACGACACCATCAAGGTGCGCTCTGCCAAGCAGGTCGCTCTGATCATCGACGGTAAGCGCGAGAACGTCGACACCACCTCCGTCACCGTCGAGGAGATGCTGCGCCAGGTCGGCAAGTATGACGAGATCGCCACCGGTTCCCTCTCCGCCGGCATGAACACCAAGATCCCGGCTGAGGGCATGGATCTGGACGTCACCACGTCCAAGTACTTCACCCTCAACGACGGCGGCAAGCAGGGCCGCATGAAGCTGCCGGCCCGCACCGTCGCCGACATCTTCGAGCTGCGCGGCACCCCGCTGGGCAAGGACGACATCGTCACCCCGTCCGCAGACACTCCGCTGCGCGAGGGCATGCACATCGACGTCGTCCGCGTCTCCAAGAAGGATCACACCTTCGAGCGCGCCGTGAGCGCACCGGAGCGCGAGATCGAGGATGCCAACCTGCCAGAGGGCGAGCGCAAGGTCGTCAAGGAGGGCAAGGACGGCAAGGAGCGCGTCAAGCTGCTGGTCACCCGCCACAACGGCAAGGTCACCGACCGCAAGGTTCTGGAGCGCGAGGAGCTCGAGGCCCCGGTTGAGGCCGTAGTCAAGGTGGGCACCAAGCCGAAGAAGCCGGCTGGACCGGATGCCCCGGCTGTCGCGAATGGCTCCGTGTGGGACGAGCTCGCACAGTGTGAGGCCGGCGGCGACTGGAGCATCAACACCGGCAACGGCTTCTCCGGTGGCCTGCAGTTCACCCCGTCCACCTGGGCTGGCTTCGGTGGCACCGAGTACGCTCCGGCCGCCCACATGGCATCCCGCGAGCAGCAGATCGCTGTGGCCGAGAAGGTCCAGGCCGCTCAGGGCTGGGGCGCATGGCCTGCCTGCACTGCGAAGATGGGCCTGCGCTAAAGCCCGGCCCTTTCCAGGCCCTTACGGCCACACTGGCTTCACAGCCACCCGGCGTGGGCCACGCGCAGAGGAGACACAGCGCGTGGCCCACGCCTTTCCCGTATGACCGGCAGCGTTGGCGCGGCATTTTCGCCCGCTACGCTGCCGGTCGTTTATATTCGAAGGCGTGAATGATGACGTGCGTGCCCAGGACGCCCCGGCGCTAGACGGGGGAGTATCGCTGCTCGGGCCGGTGGAGATCCGCCAGCTCGCCGAGGAGCTGGGGGTCAGCCCCACCAAGAAGCTCGGCCAGAACTTCGTCCACGACCCCAACACGGTCCGCAAGATCGTGTCCGCCGCCGAGGTGGGCCCCGGCGACCACGTGATCGAGGTTGGCCCCGGGCTGGGGTCCCTGACGTTGGCGCTGCTGGGCGCGGTGGGGGAGGTCACCGCCGTCGAGATTGACCCGCTGCTGGCGGGACGTCTGCCGCGCACCGTCGCCGAGCAGGCCGCTCCGGTCGCCGACAAGCTCCACCTCATCCTCCGCGACGCCCTCCAGGTCACCGCCAGCGACTGGACCGAGCAGGGGCTGGCGGAACCCACCGCGCTGGTGGCGAACCTGCCCTATAACGTCTCCGTCCCGGTGCTGCTGCACCTGCTGGAGCAGTTCCCCACGATCAGCAGGGTGCTCGTGATGGTGCAGCTGGAGGTCGCGGACCGGCTGGCTGCCAAGCCGGGCAGCAAGATTTACGGGGTGCCCAGCGTGAAGGCCCGCTACTACGGCGATACCTTCCGCGCTGCGACGATCGGCAAGAACGTCTTCTGGCCCGCCCCGAAGGTGGACTCCGGGTTGGTGCGCATCGACCGCTGGGGTGTGGGGGACAAGCCGGCCGCCCCGTGGGCCGAGGCTGTCGCGGCCTCGGGATTCGCAGAGGAAGCCGTGCGCCGAGAGACTTTCGCCGTGGCCGACGCGGCCTTCCTGCAGCGGCGCAAGACCCTGCGCGCCGCCCTCTCCGGACACTTCGGCGGCGGCCAGCAGGCCGAGGAAGTTCTGCGTGCAGCGGGCATCGACCCGAAGCAGCGCGGGGAGAAACTCGGCGCCGAGGAATTCGTGGCGCTTGCCCTCGCCAGCCTCGTAAGCAAGGAGGGGCAGTGAGCACTCAGCGAACCGGTGACGAGCAGCAAGGCACGCCCCGCATCAGCGTGGCCGCCACCGCGCACGGCAAGATCAACCTTCACCTGGCAGTCGGCGACGTCCGGCCGGACGGCTACCACGAGCTGGAAACCATCTTCCAGTCCGTGAGCCTTAAGGAGACCGTGACCCTCACCGCGGTTCCGCGCGGAGAGGAACCCGAGCTCACGGTCGCGGGACCGGATGCCCACCTCGTGCCGCGCGACCCCAGCAACCTCGCCTGGCGGGCCGTCGAGCTCATCCGCGACCTGTGGTGCGAGCGCGCAGGCCTGCTGGAAGACCCCGCGGCCGACCCGGCGACCCGCGCGCCGTCGGTGAGCATCCACATCGATAAGAATGTGCCCGTGGCCGGCGGGATGGCCGGTGGCTCCGCGGACGCCGCAGCCGCCCTCGTCGCCGCCGTGGAGTTTTACTTCGGCCGCCAGCCCCTGCCATATCCCACCCCGCGCAAGGCCGTGGCGCCCAGCCAGGCGGAGCTGCTGCAGCTCGCCGGCACCCTGGGCGCCGACGTGCCCTTCTGCGTGCTCGGCGGCACCGCGCTCGGGACCGCCCGCGGGGACGAGCTGATCAGCATCATGTCCCAGGGGCCCTACCACTGGGCGATTGCCACCGATAAGCGCGGGCTGTCCACCCCGGAGGTCTTCGCGCAGCTGGACCGTCAGCGGGAGGCCGCGCGCACCGGCAACCGGCCGGACGTCCGCGCCCAAGGCACCGAGGAGTTGATGCGCGCGCTGGTGACCGGCGACCCGCACCAGCTCGCTCCGCTGCTGGTCAACGACCTGCAGGCGCCCGCGATCAGCCTACTGCCGAGCCTGCGGCAAACGCTGGCGGTGGCCAAGGAGGCCGGCGCGCTCGCTGCCATCGTCTCCGGCTCCGGGCCATCCATCGCCATGCTGTGCGAAGACGAGGCCAGCGCCGTGGAGGTCGCCACCGCCGTATCCGTGGCGGGCAAGGCCAGCGCCACGGTCGTGACTAGTTCGCCCGCGCCGGGGGCGCGCGTGGTCCGCAGCTAGCCTGGAAAACACAAGAAAAACAGCACAACAGAAATTAAAGGAGAGCGAAAACCCACCGTGGTGAACCTCATCAACCTGGAAAACGTCGAGAAGTCCTATGGCCTGAAAACCCTGCTGGACAAGGTCAGCCTCGGAGTCAACGAGGGCGACCGCATCGGCGTCGTGGGCCTCAACGGTGGCGGCAAGTCCACCCTCCTGAAGGTGATTTCCAAGCAAGTGCCTGCCGACGCGGGGCGGGTGTCCCATAACAACGATCTCCGCCTGGCGATGGTCACCCAGGACGTCCTCCGGGAATGCCTCACCGACCCGGAGAAGAAGGAACTCACGGTCGGGCAGGCTGTCCTCGACCCGCTGGGCATGGAGACCTACGAGTGGGCCTCCCAGCCGAAGGTACGCCGCGTGCTGCATGGCCTGGGCATCGTGGAGCTCGGGCTCGACACCCCGGTTTCCCAGCTCTCCGGTGGCGAGCGCCGCCGCACCGGCTTGGCCGCCGCACTCGTCCAGGACCTCGACCTGCTCATCCTCGACGAGCCTACTAACCACCTCGACGTCGAGGGCGTGCAGTGGCTGGCCGAGCATATTCTGTCCCGCAACACCGCGCTGCTCGTCGTTACCCACGACCGTTGGTTCCTCGACACCGTTGCCACCTACACCTGGGAGGTCCACGACGGGAAGGTGGACGTCTACGAGGGCGGCTACAACGACTGGACATTCGCCCGCGCCGAGCGCACCCGCCAGGCCAACGCCGCCGAGCAGCGCCGCCAGAACCTCGCCCGCCGTGAGCTCGCCTGGCTGCGCCGCGGGGCACCCGCCCGCACCTCCAAGCCGCGCTACCGCATCGAGGCCGCCGAGGCCATCATCGCGGACGTCCCGCCGCTGCGCGATAGCGTGGAGCTGATGAGCTTCGCCGTCCGCCGCCAGGGCAAAAAGGTCATCGACCTGGAGGACGCCAGCATCAGCACGCCGGACGGCCGGCGCCTCATCGAACACCTCACCTGGCGTCTGGGACCCGGCGAGCGCATCGGTCTGGTGGGCGTCAACGGCTCCGGCAAGACCACCCTGCTGCGCACCCTGGCAGGCGACTACCCGCTGGACTCAGGCAAGCGCATCGAGGGCAAGACCGTGCGCATCGGTTGGCTCCGCCAGGAGCTCGACGACCTGGACCCGGAGCGCCGACTGCTGGACACCGTCACGGACGTGGCCAGCTACGTGACGATCGGGGACAAGGAGATCTCCGCCTCCCAGCTGGCCGAGCGGCTGGGCTTCAGCCCGAAGCGGCAGCGCACCCCGGTCAAGGACCTCTCGGGTGGCGAGCGCCGCCGCCTGCAGCTGACCCGCGTGCTCATGAGCGAACCCAACGTGCTGCTGCTCGACGAGCCCACCAACGACCTGGACATCGACACCCTCCAGGAACTGGAGACGCTGCTGGACAACTGGGCCGGCACCCTCGTGGTCATCTCCCACGACCGCTACCTCATCGAAAGGCTCTGCGACTCCACCTGGGCGCTCTTCGGCGACGGGGAGCTGACAAACCTCCCCGGCGGGATCGAGCAGTACCTCACGCTGCGCGCCGAGCAGGCCAAGGCTTTAGGCACGGATGAAAACTCCATGAACCTGGGAGTCCAGGGCGGCGACGTCGAGAAGACAGAAAAGAAGGAAACCAGCGGCCTGAGCGCGCAGGAGGACCGCGAGCTGCGCAAGCAGATGAATGCCGCGGAGCGGAAGATGGCGAAGCTGGCCGAGAAGATCGCGGGGCTCGAGGAGGAGATGGCCGCGGCCGCCGAGGCCATGGACCACGAGAAACTCGCCGAGCTCAACGAGACGCTGCAAGCGGCCAAGGATGAGCACGAGGAGCTCGAGATGGAGTGGCTGGAGGCCGCGGAGCGCCGCGAAAACGCCTAGCCGGGTGCGGAAAATAAAAACCTGGCGAGGGTCGCGGCTGCATGGCTAGCATGGGAGCATGATTCTCATTAACGTTCGATTCAAGCCCCTGGACGAGCACGTCGAGAACTTCCGCGAGCACGTCGCGGAGTTCACCGAGGCCACCCGCAAGGAGCCGGGTTGCCTGTGGTTCGACTGGTTCCGCAACACGGACGACCCGAGCGAGTACATCCTCATCGAGGCCTTCGAGGACGACGCTGCGGAGGCACACGTGAACTCCGAGCACTTTAAGAAGGCCACGGAGCTCTTCCCGACGATCCTCAAGGAGACCCCGCAGATCATCAACACGCTGATCCCGGGGAAGACCGAGTGGGACCGCATGGCGGAGTTCCAGGTCGACTAACAATTTCTGTGGCGGCGCGCCGGGCACCCCGGCCCGTCGCCACAGGTATATCTAGCGAAGAAACGATCAATAAAGGGTGGGTATCGTGACGCAGTTTATTTCCACAGTGGTTGAAGGCCGGACGGGAATCATCGAACTCGACCGTCCGAAGGCGCTGAACTCCCTCAATCAGGAGATGATCACGGGGATCCGCGAGGCGGTGGACGGTTGGTTGGACGACGCCGCCGTCGAGCAGATCCTCATCCGTTCCAGCAGCGAGCGGGCGTTCTGTGCCGGGGGCGACGTCCGGTCCGTGGCTGAAGACGACGCCGCCGGTTTCCACCAGTCCGGTGACGAGTTCTTCGAGGAGGAGTACGGGCTGAATCGTCGCCTGGCCACCTACCCGAAGCCTATCGTCGCTGTCTGGCAGGGCGTGGTGATGGGCGGTGGCTTCGGGATCTCTGCTCACGGCTCCCACCGCGTCGCCGGGCCCAAGGTGCTGGCTGCGATGCCGGAGGCGGCCATCGCTTTCGTTCCGGACGTCGGCATGACCCACCGCCTGAACAACCTCACGCCCCCGGAGGGGTACGCGGAGCAGCTCCCGGAGGCCGGGGCGCTGGCCGTGTTCCTCGGAACCACCGGGTGGCGGATGAATAGCGCCGACCTGCTGGCCACTGGGCTGGCAACGCACTTCGCGCCCGATCCGCAGGCCTTTGGCGATGCGGTGGGGGCGAAGGGGCTGGCCCGCGCGCTGCGGGAGGATGCTCAGGAACCGGCCACGGCGCTCGCCGACAGCGTGGCGGGTGAGCCATCTACGCTCATCGCGAATGCGCAGCTGATCAGCGAAATCTTCGGTGGGGAGTCCTGGCTGGAGATCGAACAGGCGCTCGCTGCAGCCAGCGCCCCGGACGAGGCGGGGGAGAAGTTCCTCGCAGATGTTCGCGCGGCGGTGAAGAACGCCAACCCGACCAGCCTGGTGGCGATCACCGAGATCATGCGGCACGCTCGCCACACGGATCTGGCCACCGCGCTGCGCAACGAGTTTGCGGTGGGAGCTGCCCTGCGG
Organism: Corynebacterium sp. HMSC27B11; assembly: GCF_001815985.1. Taxonomy (GTDB): domain Bacteria; phylum Actinomycetota; class Actinomycetes; order Mycobacteriales; family Mycobacteriaceae; genus Corynebacterium. The sequence goes on from NZ_KV823574.1 coordinate 51,374, forward strand.
CGCGAGCCCAATTTCCCGGAGGGTATCCGGGCAGTGCTGGTGGATAAGGATCAGTCTCCCCACTTCGAGCCCGCGGCTGCCGCCGACGTGGACCCAGCCGTGTGGCGGGAGATGCTGGAGTCTTAACCCGGCTTAGTTGGCGCCGAAACCACGCTCCAGGCGGTCGAAGCCGGTGTCGAGGATGTCCTCGAGCACCTCTTCACCGGCGTAGCCAGGGTTATTGGCGATCTCGGTGGCCGCGTTGACCATCGCCGTCACCGAGTTGATCAGCAGGTGGATCTCCACGAGGCTGAGCGCGCCATCGCAGTAGCGGTGTACCGCGTGGGTGAGGCTGCCGAAGATCTCGAGCAGCACGCCCGTGCCCTCGCGGTCCATCTGCACCGTCATGTGCTCACCGAGGGAGGACGCGAGGTTGATCGCGGGCAGCGGGTTCTCGCCCGAGGTCATGATCTCGTGGGTGATCTGGCGCAGCAGCTGCACCGGGGTCAGCCCCGGTTGGGTCCGGTCGATCCACTCAGCGATCTGGCGGACGTAGGTCTCGATGAAGTACAGGAACGCCGCGTCGCGGTTGGGGAAGTAGTTATGGAAGGTGCGGGAGGAGACCCGGGCGCGCCGGGTGATCGCCCGGATGCTGGCGCCGTCGGACCCCTCCTCAAGCATGAGCTCGGCCGCCGCGCGGGCGAGCGCATCACGGGTATCGGCCTTCTTCCGGTCCCGCAGGGTACGTAGCTTCTTCGCAGCTCCCTCGATGACCAACGGGTGCTGGTCCTCCGAGCCTCCGCCGAGGGGAGTGCGTGAGTTGTTCTGGGTTTTGCTCAACTCGAACCACCTAAATGACTATCTCTTTGCCCTCACGTGCGGGGCAAACTTAATGGGGATTATTCCCAATTTGGCACAAAACTACGTGAAATTCTGTTCATCAATTATAGCTGAATATGTAGCTGTGCTATGGAATAGGCAAATATTCATCGGCTGCCCCTCTGTGATGGGGGGGTCGAGGGGTGGCGGGGCGGTGAGTGCGACGGTCGGCTATCCGGTCGGCAGGCGTCGCAAAAAGGGTGTTCAAAATCACGGCCCGCAGGCTCCTGCGGCTGCGCGTTGTCAGCGTGTTCCCAGTATTCTATTAACTATGAACAACGCCATCGCCTTTCAGGGCCCGCACAATCCCCACCCGAAGAAGCTGAAGAAGAAGGCTTATGAAAAGGAGCTCAAGCGCCTGCAGGCTGAGCTCGTCGAGATGCAGCAGTGGGTCGTCGAGACCGGCGCCCGCGTCGTCATCGTCATGGAAGGCCGTGACGCCGCCGGTAAGGGCTCGGCTATCAAGCGCATTACCCAGTACCTCAACCCGCGCTCCTGCCGCGTCGAGGCGTTGCCGGCGCCGACCGAACGCGAGAAGGGCCAGTGGTACTTCCAGCGCTACGTCGAAAAGCTGCCCACCGCTGGCGAGATCGTGATCTTCGACCGCTCCTGGTACAACCGCGCCGGTGTGGAGCGCGTCATGGGCTTCTGCACCACCGATGAGTACCGCCGTTTCCTGCACCAGGCCCCGATCTTCGAGCGCCTGCTCGTGGAGGACGGCATCATCCTGCGCAAGTACTGGTTCTCCGTCTCCGACGAGGAGCAGTACGCACGCTTCACCTCCCGCCTCGAGGACCCGCTGCGCCGCTGGAAGCTCTCCCCGATGGACCTGCAGTCCATCACCCGCTGGGAGGACTACTCCCGCGCCAAGGACGCCATGTTCGTCCACACGGATATCCCATCGGCCCCGTGGTACACGGTGGAGAGCGAGGACAAGAAGCGCTCCCGTGTGAACGTCATTGCTCACCTGCTGGATTCCATCCCTTACCACCACATTGAGCGCGAGCTGCCGGAGATCCCGGAGCGTCCGGTCTCCGAATCCAACTACCAGCGCCCGCCGCGCGAAGAGTTCCGCTACGTGCCGGATTACGCCGCCAAGCTCGAGGTCGATGAGGAGCCCAAGGGCAAGGACTCCAAGAAGTCCTAAAACCCGCCGATGGGGTAGTGGGGGCGAAGTGCGAGTAGCCTAGGGCGTCATGCTGCATGCCGTTTCCTTCGCGCTGGTTGATTCGCTCAACGCGCTGCTCATCGGAGTCATCGTTGCCCTCGGCGTGATGCTGCCGCCCGCCGCGCCCTACCGGCGTATCGCCACGCTCGTGGTGGGCGGGGACTGGCTCGGCGTGCTTGTTCTTTCCGTGGTGACCATGCTGGCCTTCGACGGGCTCGGCGACGCGGTGACCCGTGCGCTGGACTCCCCGGTCTTCGCGCTGGTCCTCATCGCTATCGGTGTGCTCACCCTCGTGCTCACGCTGCGGAGCAAGCCGGGGGCCGAGCAATCCCAGCTGCTCAACCGGATGGTGGGACCGCTGACAACCCCGTCCGCCGCGACCTTCGGCCTGGGCTTCCTGCTCGGTGTGATCCAATCCGCGACCTCGGCGCCCTTCTTTACCGGCCTGGCCTACCTTTCGGCCGGGGATTATTCCGCGGTCTTGCGCTACGTGGGGCTGATTTTCTACGCCAGCTTGGCGCTCAGCCTGCCCGCTGTGAGCGCCGTGTTCGTGGGCCTCGTGCGTGCTTACCCGAACGGTGCATTCGGCTCGGCGATGGCAGCCATGCGGGAGCGCAAAGCCGCGATGGCCAAGGCCGCCGGCTACCTGGTCGCGGCTGTTCTCATCCTCTTCGGTGCCTCGCTGCTGCTCTAGATTTTTCTTTGAGGACGTCAACGGCCCCGCTGCTTTCCTGCAGCGGGGCCGTTCGTGGTTCCGGCTGGGCAGCAGTCTTGCTGAGGCGCCCATGCCTAACCAGGGGTGGCTAGTCTGCGACCAGCGTCTCCAGGGTCAGGTCCGGGAATTCCTTCTCGATGAAGGCCAGCTTCCACTTATCGCCGAACAGGGCAATGAGCTCGCCGTCGCCGCGGGTGAAGATCTCCACGCCGCGCTGGCGTCCCAGCTGTGGGGCAGAGGCCTCGTCGGTGCGGCGGGCCACCGAATACGGCACCGGCTCGGTGACGGTCTCCACGTTGTACTCCGCGGCCATGCGCCCCTGCATCACTTCGAACTGCATCGGACCGACCGCGGCCATCACCGGGGCGGCGTCGCCGCGCAGGTCGTTGCGCAAGATCTGAACAACGCCCTCGGACTCCAGCTGCTCCAGAGCCTTGCGGAACTGCTTGTACTTGCCCAGGGACTTCGCGCGCAGCGTTTGGAAGTGCTCCGGGGCGAACTGCGGCATCGGCGGGAACTGCACCTTCTTGCCGGTGTAGATCGTATCGCCCGGTGCCAGCGCACCTGCGTTGACCAGGCCGATGATGTCGCCCGGATAGGCGGTCTCCACCGTCTCGCGGGTCCGGCCGAACATCGTCAGCGCGTGCTTGGAAGAGAAGCTGCGGCCCGACTGGGCGTGGGTGACCTGCATACCGCGCTCAAACTCGCCGGAGATGATCCTCATGAACGCCAGGCGGTCGCGGTGGTGGGCGTCCATGCCGGCCTGCACCTTGAACACCACGCCGGAGAAGTCATCCCCGGTATCGCGGAACTCCTGCACCGCGGCGGAGGCGCCGGACTGGGCGGCCAGCGCCTTCTCGTCGGATGCTCGGCCGGCGGGGGAGGGGGCCAGCGCGCACAGGGTGTCCAGGATCTGGTGCACGCCGAAGTTCAGCATCGCGGAGGCGAAGATCACCGGGGAAGTCACGCACTGCAGGAAGAGCTCCTGATCATGCAGTGCTCCGTCGGCGGCCAGCAGCTCGGCCTCCTCGACGGCCGTCTCCCACACATCCCCTTCGCGGTCGGCGGCTTCATCCGGGGTGTAGTGCTCCTCCGGGGCGATCGTGGAACCACCGGCGGTGCGGGTGAAGTGGATGTACTCCTCCGCGTTGCCGTCCTCGTCGATGCGGGCGAGTCCCCGGAAGTCCCCGGCCTCACCGACAGGCCAGAACAGTGGAGTGGGCTGCAGATCGATCTCGCTGACGATCTCCTCCACCAGGTCCAAGGCGTCTCGACCCACCCGGTCCCACTTGTTAATCACCGTGACGATGGGCAGCCCACGGGCCTTACACACCCGGAACAGCTTCAACGTCTGCGGCTCCAGGCCCTTACCGCCGTCGACGAGCATCACCGCGGCGTCCACGGCGGAGAGCACGCGGTAGGTGTCCTCCGAGAAGTCCGCGTGGCCCGGAGTATCCACCAGGTTGATGACGTAGGGCTCGCCCTCGTGCCCCTCCGGTGCGTAGTCGAACTGCAGTGCCGAGGAACCGATCGAGATGCCGCGGTCCTTCTCCATCTCCATCCAGTCGGAGACGGTGGACTTGCGTCCAGCCTTGCCGTGCACCGCGCCGGCCTCCTGGATGACGTGGGCGTGCAGCGCCAGCGCCTCGGTGAGGGTGGACTTACCGGCGTCCGGGTGGGCGATGACGGCGAAGGTACGGCGTCGGGTGGCTTCAGCAGCAGCGTGGGCGTTCATGAGTACCCAGGGTAGCGCCCCACAAGCCCCAGCCCGAATCCCTCCAGCCGCTGGGCAGGGGGCGGGGCCGGTCGGCTAAACTTTCACACCATGTCCAGCACTGACCCCCAATACGTCACGATCGATACGGTCGTGCCCGCTGTGCTTGGGATCGTGCTGATGATCCTGATCTGGGCAACCCTGCGGTCCATGCTGGTGCTCTCCTCGGAGGACAGGATGCTGGGGGTGCGCATCCCCCGAATCAAGCGCCTCAATCCCGTTGTCTTGGCCGCGAAGTCTGACTTCAAGAAGGCCAACACGCGAGTGCTGCTGCTGTTTACCATCGCGGTGCTGGTGGCGCTGGGGCAGGAGACCCACCGCCTGGTGCTGTGGGGCTGCGCGGTGCTGCCCGTGGTTCAGATCTGCGCAGGATTGTGGTTCTGGGCCAAGGGTCGCCGCGCTATCCGGCAGGAGCGCCGGCTGTCTCGGTGGTGGGAGATCGGCGACGAGAACGCGGACTTCACGGACACGGCGTCGGCCTCCGAATCCGCCCGCAAGCAATACGCCCACTATCAGCAGCAACCCGGCACCGTGCCCCGCTCCTTCGACCAGCTGGTGTACCCGAAGTCCGCGGGCTGGTTGTTTATCCTCGCTTACGGCGTGGTCGTCGCCACCGGAGTGGTGCTCTGGTGGAACACCGACGTGCACAGTGGGCGGGAACTCTGGCAGGTCTACCGCACCCCGTTCTGCGCGGCGCTGCTGGCGCTGGTGGCCTTCGTTGCCTCCTACTGGCTGAGCTTCTACAACCCCTCGGCACCAGGTCAGCGACGTGGTCCGGAGCTCATTGCGTGCATGGCGAGGCTGCAGCGGGGGATCGCACTGCTGACGCTCATCGCCCTCATCGTGGTGAACGTGGGCGTGATCACACCGGCGGCCCCTGGGCTCGCGGACTACGCGGGAAAGCTGGGCTCCCTGCGGGCCGCGGGCTGGGTGTGCGCCGCCATTGTTTTCGCCGTAGATATCCTCTGGCCTGCGCTAACGCTGCTGAAGCTGCGCCAGAAGGCGGCGGAAAAGCCACGCTCCTAACGCGCCGAAGGGCGGGGCTGCCCAGTCCGGACTGAGGGCGGTAGCGAGAGAAAAAAGGGGCAACACTAGGGGTGGAATCCCACTTTCAACCCCAAGACAATTAGGGTTTAGGGTGGTTAATCTTTACCCCTTTAATTTTTGGAGGTCTCATGTCCGCTTCTGCGTCCATCGACAAGCAGCAAGCTGATTGGAACGAGCGCGTCGCCCTGGCGGAAAAGATGATCCCGCTGCTCGGGCAGCTCCGCCGCGAAAAGAACGTCGTGACGTCCATCTTCGGTCGCCAGCTCATCAACGTTGCGGAGACCGACATTCTGAAGCAGCACCGCTTCGCACGTCGCATCACCAACAACGACCTGCCGATCGCGCACACCATGCCGATCCTCGAGCGCATCGCAGAGCTCGACCTGAACACCGTCGCGGCAGACCTCGGCGCCCTGGCCACCGCATTCGAGGACAAGGGGGGCGACTTCGAGGACACCGCCGCCATCGACGAGTTCCTCAAGGAGCAGTTCGCCGACGTCATCGGCACCCGCGGCGACACCCCGACCACCGACGTCGTCCTCTACGGCTTCGGCCGCATCGGCCGCCTCCTGGCCCGCATCCTGCTCGCCCAGAGCTCCGAGAAGGCCGGCCCGCGCCTGCGCGCCATCGTCGTCCGCAAGAACTCCGAGGACGACCTGCAGAAGCGTGCCTCCCTGCTGCGCCGCGACTCCGTCCACGGCAGCTTCGACGGCACCATCTGGGTCGACGAGGAGAACAACGTCATCTGGGCCAACGGCACCCCGATCCAGGTCATCTACGCCAACAAGCCGTCCGAGATCGACTACACCCAGTACGGCATCGATAACGCCATCGTCGTCGACAACACTGGCGTGTGGCGCGACCGCGAGGGTCTGGGCCAGCACCTGCAGGCCAAGGGCGTTGCACGCGCGCTGCTCACCGCGCCGGGCAAGGGGGACATCAAGAACCTCGTCTTCGGCATCAACCACACCGACGTCGACCTGGACTCCGAGGACGACCGCATCCTCTCCGCCGCGTCCTGCACCACCAACGGCATCACCCCGGTGCTGAAGGTCGTCAACGACAAGTGGGGTGTGGACCACGGCCACGTCGAGACCGTCCACGCCTTCACCAACGACCAGAACCTCATCGACAACTTCCACAAGGGCGAGCGCCGCGGCCGTGCCGCCACTCTGAACATGGTGCTCACCGAAACCGGCGCCGCCAAGGCCGTCTCCAAGGCCCTGCCGGAGTTCGAGGGCAAGCTGACCGGTAACGCCATCCGCGTCCCGACCCCGGACGTCTCCATGGCAGTGCTGAACCTCAGCATGTCCCGCGAAGTCACCAAGGACGAGGTCAACAACTACCTGCGCGACGTCTCCCTCGTCTCCGAGCTGCGTCCGCAGGTGGACTACATCGACTCCCCGGAGGTCGTCTCCACCGACTTCGTCGGCTCCACCCACGCCGGTGTCGTCGACGGCCGCGCGACGATCGCTGCCGGCAAGAACCTCGTGCTCTATGTCTGGTACGACAACGAGTTCGGCTACTCCTGCCAGGTGGTTCGCATCATCGAGCAGCTGGCCGGCGCGCAGCACGTCGTCGTGCCTGCCCGCACCGCGCTGGACGCCCTGAACTAAGGCAGCTCCTGGGGCCGGGTAGCGCGGCCCCACAAGCGAGCCAAAGGGCCCGCGACCATAAGTGGTCGCGGGCCCTTTTGTGTTGCCTGCTAGCGGCTGCGCCCGTGGATCTCGTTCTGGGCGATGGCCACCCCACGGCTCACGATGAGGCGTACCGCGTCTGCCGCATCCCCCAGGGATAGCGGCAGCCACTCGAGCTCCTGCTTGCTGAAGGGCTTCAGCACGAAGCTCGCCGGGTCCATGCGCCCCGGCGGGCGACCGATGCCCATCCGGATGCGTACGTAGTCCCGGGTGCCCAGCGCCTGGGTGGTGGACTTCAACCCGTTGTGGCCGTTCTCCCCGCCACCGACCTTGATGCGCACCGCTGCCGGGTCGAGATCCAACTCGTCGTGGATCACGATCACGTGATCGGCCGGGATCTTGAAGAACTTCGCCAAAGCCCCGATCGCCCCGCCGGAGAGGTTCATATAGCTGCGGGCCCGGGCGATGATCACCGACTGGCCATCGATCTTCGTCTGGCAGATCAGCGAGTTGGTGCGCTTGTGGGCGCTCAGCGTGCCCGGCATGGGCGTGAGGTCGTCCAGGAGTTCATCGACGGCCAGGTAGCCGATGTTGTGCCTGGTGGTCTCGTACTGGGCGCCCGGGTTACCGAGCCCAACGACGAGCCACGGGGCATCCGCGCTGCCAGCAGCCTTCGGGGACTTCTTGGGGGAGGAGTTCTTCAGCTTTCCACACACAGTTGGAATCCTTCCATAGAAAGACCCGCCGCGCTGGGGCAGAGGTATGGTTCATACCTCGTGCCCGGCGCAGCGGGTGAGCGTTGCGACCCCCGGCCATGAACTCGCGTTCAGCGGCCGGCGTGCAGGGGAGGGGATTAGTCCTCGGACTCTGCCGGTGCCTCGGCCTCTTCGCCCTCAGCGGCCTCTTCGCCCTCGGCAGCAGCCTCGTCGTCCTCAGGCAGCTCTTCCTCCTCCGGCTCGACGATGTTGATGACGAGCTCCTCGGCGTCGGAAACCAGGACAGCGTTGGACGGCATCTTGACGTCCTTCGCCAGGATCTGCTCGCCGATCTCCAGGCCGTTGATGTCCAGGACGATCTCTTCCGGAATGTCGAGGACGTCGACCTCGAGCAGCAGGACGTCGACGTCCTGAACAACCATTGCGCCCGGTGCCGGGAGGCCCTCGTGGATGACCGGAACCTCGACCTCGACGCGCTCGCCGCGCTTGACGTTCAGCAGGTCAGCGTGGTCGATGTCCAGGGTCAGGACGTTCTGGTCGATGGCCTTGACCATCACCAGGTTGTCCTCGCCGTCGATGTTCAGCTCGAACACGGCGTTGACACCCTCGTTACGGACCAGTGCGTGCAGGTCCAGGGTGTCGACGTGGACGTGGACCGGGTCCAGCTCGTTGCCGTAGACAACCAGTGGGATCCGGCCGTCGCGACGCAGGCGACGGGATGCGCCCTTACCGAACTCGGTGCGCAGAACGCCTTCGATACGAGTCAATTCAGCCATGAGTGCTCCTTAGAGTTAAGAAGTTGAAGTGTAAATATTGCGGTTGCCGCTGCTTTTCTCTTCGCCCGGGATCGTTAACCGGAAAAGAAAAAAAGCCGCGGTTTCTCGCGGCGGGTGTCCACCCCGCCCACGTGAAGCCCCTCGAATACAAGGAAGCCGCATGGCCGGGTAGTTCATCGCGCCGATAACGGCCAGCTTGTTTAAGAGCCAGCCCTCGCCGAGATCAACCGACATCTTACAAGGTGGCAGCCCACGTGGGCAAACCCCTTTTTCGGGCGCAGCGCTGCAGTGTGGCGCCTGATGCGGGTGGGGCGGTGGCGTGACGTGGGGACGGGCGGGGTGGGAAGATTGGCGACGGGGACGTCGCAGGCGTGAATTAGACGAACTCGATGGTGAAGGACGAATACTGCCCGCGGTTCTTCTCAGTGCAGGAGCCGTCTCCCTTCTGGCCTTCCGCGGTGGCTCCGAGCATGCAGCGATAACCGGTGCTCACCTCGCCGGGGCCGTGGTTGCTATACCCGCCATCCGCATATTCCTGCAGGGTGGCGCGCATCGTCTTGCAGTCGTTGTCGCCACGAGTCAACCGAGCAACCAGCTTCTTGCCATCCTTGGCCTTCACCGGTGCGCACGTCCCGCCGAGTGGTACCTCGCTGTCATCGACGTAGATCTCTTTATCCGTCACACGTATGCGGTGGGGCTTGGTGCTCCTGAAATCCGGACCAGTCTTGGACTCGCACTCCAGGTCCTTTCGGCCTGCCGTGCAGGTGACCTCGCCAAGGGTAACCCGCTGTCCGGGCTTCAACTCCTTCGGAGGCTGCATGCTTCCACCGCCCGGGCTGGTGAGCGAAGCGCGAGACGTCCACGCAGGACCCGTGGGGCCAGTGGCGAGCCCAAACTCGTTTTGCGGTTGTGGTCCCAAGCCGCTGGCGGGTTCCGAGTACAGCCCCGGCAGGCGCTCCTGCATGTTCGAACACAGCAGCTGGTAGCCCTCCGCGCCGCGCTCCTTGCGGCTGTTATCTACGCAGACGGTGCCCAGGCTCTTGACTAAGAACATGCGCACGCCTTTGTCCCCGTTGTCGAATGTGGAGGCCGGAACGTCCGTCACTCCGCGTCCGCCCGGCTCCGCGTTGCTGTCTTCGTCGCCTTCGCTGCTGCCTTTCGAGCTCTTCCCCTCTGAGCCCTTGCCTCCCGTCGGCTTCGGGGCCTTGCCCGGCTTGGTCGTGGTGACCGTGACCGTCGGCGGGCCGGAGGCGTCGTCATCGGACTGGAGGCTGGAGCAACTGCTCAGGGCGAGCAGACCGGCGACCAGGACGGCGGGGATGGCGGAGCGGCGCATAGAAACCTCCACTGCATGCCGGGAGGGGCAGGGGCCGCCCGGCATAAGGAACGTGATCGAAGCTAAAGATTAGCTGAGAGGTCGCTCGGGGTCCTGCTAAACCCGCCCTGCAACAGCAAAACACCCCCGGTTCCGCCCACAGGCGGGCGGCAACGGGGGTGTAGGGCGCAGGCAGGCGCGGGGGACTACTCGAAGAGAGTGGTCACGGAGCCGTTCTCGAAGATCTCGTGGATCGTCTTCGCCACCAGCGGGGCCACGGAGAGAACCGTGAGGTTATCCCAGCCCTCGGTGCTCTGCGGCAGGGTGTCGGTGGTGATGATCTCACGGGCGCCGCACTCGCTGAGGCGCTCGCGGGCCGGGCCGGAGAACACGCCGTGGGTGGTCGCGATGATGACGTCGCCCGCGCCGGCGTTCTTCAGTACCTGGACAGCGCCGGCGATGGTGCCGCCGGTGTCGATCATGTCGTCCAGCAGCACACAGGTGCGGCCCTCGACGTCACCGACCACGCGGTTGGAGGTGACCTTATTGGCTACGTCGATGTCGCGGGTCTTGTGGATGAAGGCCAGCGGGGCGCCGCCCAGCTGGTTGGCCCACTTCTCGGACTCCTTCACGCGGCCAGCATCCGGGGAGACGACCACGATGTTGTCCAGGTTGTAGTTCTCCTGGATGTGCTTGGTCAGGATCGGCAGCGCGTGCATGTGGTCGACCGGACCATCGAAGAAGCCCTGGATCTGGTCGGTGTGCAGATCCACAGAGACCAGGCGGTCCGCGCCAGCGGCCTTGAACAGGTCAGCGACCAGGCGAGCAGAGATTGGCTCGCGGCCGCGGTGCTTCTTGTCCTGGCGGGCGTAAGGGTAGAACGGGAGGATCGCCGTGATCCGCTTCGCCGAGCCACGCTTCAGGGCGTCGATCATCAGCAGCTGCTCCATCAGCCAGTCATTCAGCGGCTGCGGGTGGGACTGCAGGACGAAAGCGTCGGAGCCACGGACGGACTCCTCGAAGCGCACGAAGATCTCGCCGTTGGCGAAGTTGCGCGCCGTGGTCGGAGTCAGCTCGACACCAAGCTCGCGGGCTACTGCCTCACCCAGCTCCGGGTGCGCACGACCCGAAAACAGCATGAGGTTCTTTTGGTTGTCGATCCAGTGAGTGGTGGACACAGATCAGCCTTCCCGAGGATTTGTTTTCTTGTGTTCGCTGGTACGTTGCCGCCCGTCGACCCTTGCGCAGGATCTTTGAGGACGCCACCCGCTCGCCGCAGTGACCAGCTTTACATGAACTGATGATAATTGCCCTGGGTTTAAAGAACCAACGAGGGCTAGGTCTACTGCCCCTGCTCCGGGGTCTCACCTTCGGGCTGCGGGGTAGCAGCGTCGCTAGCGGCGCGTTGCGCGGCCTCCGCCGCCGGGGTGCCGGGGCGGCGCTTGACCACCCAGCCCTCAATGTTTCGCTGCTGACCACCGGAGACGGCCAGAGCGCCGGCGGGGACGTCCTCCTTGATGACCGTGCCAGCCCCGGAATAGGCGCCATCGCCGACGGTGACCGGCGCGATGAACATCGTGTCCGAGCCGGTGCGCACGTGCGAGCCGATCGTGGTGTGGTGCTTATTCACCCCGTCGTAGTTGACGAAGACGCTGGATGCCCCGATGTTGCTGTACTCGCCGATGGTGGCATCACCCACATAGGTCAGGTGCGGCACCTTCGAGCCACGCCCGATGGTCGCGTTCTTGGTTTCGACGAAGCCACCCAGCTTGCCCTCCTCACCGAGTTCCGTGCCCGGGCGCAGGTAGGTGAACGGGCCAACGGTGGCGCGGGCGCCGATGGAGGAGCTCAGGGCGTGAGTGCGCACCACGGATGCGCCCTCGCCAACGGTGGTGTCCTGCAGGGTCGTATCCGGGCCCAGGGTGGCGTTATCCGCAATCCGGGTGTGACCCAGCAGCTGGGTACCCGGCAGGATCGTGACGTCCTGGCCAACCTGGACGTCCACGTCGATGCGGGTGCTGTGCGGGTCCACGATCGTCGCCCCGCCGCGCATCGTGCGCTCCAGCACGCGGCGGTTGAGCTCCTCGCCGGCGCGGGCCAGCTGGACTCGGTCGTTCACGCCCGCGAGCTCCGCGGGATCGTTGGCGGTGTGCGCGCGCACCGGGTGGCCGTCGGCCCGTGCGATGGAGAGAACATCGGTGAGGTAGAGCTCGCCCTGCGCGTTATTCGTGTTCAGGCGGCTCAGCGCATCGCGCAGGATCTCGGCGTCGAAGGCGAAGACACCGGAGTTGACCTCGGTGATCGCGCGCTGTTCCTCGGTGGCGTCCTTTTCCTCGACGATCTGCATGACGTCGCCGTAGTCGGAACGCACGATGCGGCCGTAACCGGTGGGGTTAGCCTGCTCGACGGAGAGCACCGTCACGGCGGTCGGCACCTCGGTGTGGGAACGGTAGAGCGCGGTGAGCGTCTCTCCCGTCAGCAGCGGGACGTCGGCGTTAGTGACGATGACGGTGCCGTGGAAGTCCGCCAGTTCGTTCATCGCGCACTGCACGGCGTGCCCGGTGCCGTTCTGCTCCTCCTGGACGGCCAGGTGGATCTGACGGCCCAGGTCTTTGGCCACCTGCTCGCAGGCCGGGCCGACCTGTTCCCGGCCGTGCCCGATCACGGCCACCATGTTGCTTGGCTGCGCTCCCGCCGCGGCGTGAAGGCTGTGGGCCAGCAGCGTACGTCCGCCGATGGCGTGCAGGGTCTTCGGCGTAGCCGACTTCATGCGCGTGCCGGCGCCCGCAGCGAGGATGACGACGGCCAGATCCGAGCCCGCAGAAGTCCCACCAGCTCCCGTGGTCTGGGTCTCCGTTGGCTGGTCGGTGGCTTGGTTCCTGTTCGGAGTGCGCGACACGGCGGCAGCCCCTCCTTGAAAATCGGGTGTGGACGGTCTTGGTCGTACACCAGCATAACTGCCGTGCCGGACAAAGCTTTGCGGGCCACGGGCTGTGTCGCGTCCCGAGTAGGCGGGGTCTAACCCTGGCGGGCGGAAACCTCAGGCAGCTTCGCCGCGAGCAGGGAGCCCAGCGCGCCGACCGCGGCCAAAGCGCCGAGTGCCCAGAGGGTTCCCATGAGGCTCAACAGCGCGGTCAGCGCACCGATGAGCAGCAGGATGATGCCCATCAGCGTGTTGGAGACCGAGACATAGCGGGTGCGCTGATCGCCCTCAGCCATGTCCACCACATAGGTCGACCGGGAGACCCGGATCGCCGCGTGCGCCACCGAGATACCGAAGAAGGCCACGGGCAGCCACCAATACAGGGCGTCCTCCCAGACCAGGGCCAGGCCGATGGTGATCAGCAGCAGAACGACGGCGAAAAGCGCGCCGCCCGACAGGGTGTTCTTCGAAGATTTATCCGACAAGGCGCCGGACACCCGGCCGGCGGCCAGCGAGGCCAGGCCTGCGGCCACGACGAACAGGCCCAGGCCGGTCACGCTCGAGCCCGCCCGTCCTTGCAGAGTGACAAGAAAGGTGGGGGAGAGGGCGGAGGCCAGCATGAGGGAGCGGACCAACACAAAGTTTCGGAAGGGCTTGTCGTCGCGCACCAGGCCCCATACGTCGTCCCAGATGGCGCGATTCATCTCGGTAACGGAGTGCGGCGGCTCAGCGAGATCCCCCTCGTCCACTGGCGGCTCCTGGATCTTTCTGAAGAGCAGGAAACTCACCACCCACGCGCCCGCTCCGGCCGCAAAAAGCACGCCGAAAGTGCCGGGGCTCAGATTGTCGCGCAGGGCGGCGATGATCAGGCCCACCACGATGGTCACCGCACCTGCGAGCGTCGTCGCGAAACCAGTGACCCGGCCGCGGTAACCCTTCGGCATCGTGCGGCCCTGGATGTCCTTACTCGTCAGCGAGACCAGCGAACGGGCGGCGGCGAGCAGCGCGAGGCCGAAGAGGATCAGCAGGCCAGCTGCCGTGCCGGAGGTGAACAGGGCAGCGCACATCGCGATGATGCAGCCCAGCGCCTGGCCCAGCGTGCCCAGCAGCAGGATCGGCAGTCGGCGGGAGCGGGCCTGGATCCACGGGCGAAGCCCCGCCTGCGGCAACATCGACCCGGACTCGCGGATCGGCACCAGCAGCGGCGCGATCCAGGCGGGCGCGGCCAGCATCTGCAGCAACCACGGCAGCGTCGTCTTCGCGCTCATGATCTGGTCGCCGATGTTTTGGAAACCAAAGGCCGTGGAGAAGCGCAGCCCGTTCTGTTCCACATTCGGAAGATCGGACTTCGGTGGCTTGCCGATGAGTTTGTGGGACAGGCGCGTCGAAAAAAGCCCCTGCTCGGAGTGAGTAGGGGCTTGAGCTTGTTGGTCTTCGCTCGTCATGCTCCCCCACCAGGACTCGAACCTAGAATGACGGTACCAAAAACCGCAGTGTTGCCAATTACACCATGGGGGAATGCGCTAGCCGTCGATGATCCCGCAGGACGACGCTAACGGCTTAACACCCTACCCCATGCCGCGCGACGGGTGGCAAACCGCCGAAGCGCCAGGGCACAGGGGCTCCGCAGGCCACGGGGTAGGGGTGTCTGCCCCCACGGCTACACTGGGGCGCTATGAGTACCACGGTCCGCCCATCGGCAAGCCAAAATACGTCCGCACCAGGGAATAGGGGGAATGCAGCCCCCGCGCTGTCGGGTGTGCTTCGGGCCGCCGCGCGCGACTCGAAGCTCAAGGGCCTGGTCACCCACATCGGTGCTGCGCAGTTGGCGATCCAAGGCCCGGACGCGGTGTGGCCCTTCGCCGTCGGTACGATCGCCCAGCACGCCCCAGTGCTGGTGATCACCGCGACCGCCCGGCAGGCCGAGGACCTCACCGAGCAGCTCAAGGCCATGCTGGGCGACGAGGTGGAGCTCATGCCCGCCTGGGAGACCCTGCCGCACGAGCGCATCTCCCCGAACGTGGAGACCGTCTCCCAGCGCATGAAGGTGCTCCGCCGCCTGCACCGGCAGACCGCAGGCTCGCTGGGGGAGTCCGAGACCCGGATCCGGGTGGTTGTCGCGCCAGTGCGCACGCTGGTGCAGCCCATCCAGGACAGCCTCGGCGCCGTGACCCCCGTCCACCTCGCCGTCGACCAGGAGGTGGACTTCGAACAGATCCAGCACGAGCTGGTGGAGCGCGGCTACTCCGCGGTGGACGTGGTCGCCAAGCGCGGTCACTTCGCGGTGCGCGGCGGCATTCTCGACGTCTTCCCGGCCACGGGGGAGCTGCCCGTACGCGTGGAATTCTGGGGCGATGAGGTCTCCGACATCCGGCCCTTCAGTGTCGGCGATCAGCGCACCATCCCAGGTGTTGAGCTCGACGAGGTGACCGTCTATCCAGCCCGTGAGCTGCTCATCACCGACTCCGTGGCTACCCGCGCCGGGGAGCTGGCCAAGGAGCACGCCAGCCACGCGGAGCTAGCGGATGTGTACCACAAGATCAGCGAGAAAATTGCCGTGCCCGGCATGGAGGCGCTCATCCCGAGCCTCCACGATGGCGAGCTGAAGCTCCTGCCGGAATTCCTGCCCGATGGCACGCACACCATTGTGCTGGCTCCGGCCGCGGTCGAGCGCCGCGCCGCAGACCTGAAGGAGACCGGCGAGCAGTTCCTCGAGGCCGGCTGGGAGGCCGCGGCCATGGGGGCGGACGCTCCCGCCGATGGCGTGGCCTACGTGTCCGTCGCCGCGGCCCGTCACGCTCAGGCTGCCCTGGAGCGGCCGTGGTGGACGCTGTCCCCGCTCGGCATGCTGGACTCCGATGAGGGCTTCGACGGCGACGCCCTCCTGTTGGACTACGACGCCGCGCCCCAGCCCCGCGGCGAGATGGAAGCCATCGAGAAGATGATGGCCGATATCCGCACCCGCGTGGAATCCGGTGGCAGGGTCGCCTTCGCTGCCCCAACACCCACCGTCGCTGCCCGCATGCTGCGCCGCTTCCACGAGGCGGGCATCGCAGCCGAGGCCGTGGGGGTGGACCTGCGCGGCCAGCGCGGCATCGGCCGTCAGGCCGCGTCCAAGGCAACCCCGGACCAAGAGCCGGCGCCGAAGAAGGTCAGCATCTACCACGCGGTCGCCCACGATGGCCTCGTCTTCCCAATGGCCGGGGGAGAGCAGCCCAGCCTGCTATTCCTCACCGAAACGGACGTCACCGGCAACCGCGTGGAGGCGGCGGCGACCGGCAAACGCAAGCCAGCCAAGCGCCGCAACCGCGTCGATCCGCTGGCCCTGGAGCCCGGCGACCTGGTGGTCCACGATTCCCACGGCATCGGCAAGTTCGTGAAGATGACCGAGCGCACCGTCGGCAAGGGGGCGGACGCCTCCCGCCGCGAGTACCTCGTCCTCGAATACGCACCCAGCAAGCGGGGTGGTCCGGGCGACCAGCTCTACGTCCCCATGGACCAGCTCGACCTGCTGTCCCGCTACGTCGGCGGGGAGAAGCCCGCCCTGTCCAAGATGGGTGGGGCGGACTGGAAGAACACCAAACGCAAGGCCCGCAAGGCCGTCCGGGAAATCGCCGGGGAGCTCGTGCAGCTCTACGCCCAGCGCCAAGCCGCGCCGGGCTACGCCTTCGCCCCGGACAGCCCGTGGCAGCGGGAGATGGAGGAGGCCTTCCCCTTCACGGAGACCGAGGACCAGTTCAACGCCATCGAGGCCGTGAAGTCCGACATGGAAAAGCCGGTGCCGATGGATCGCGTCATCGTGGGCGACGTGGGCTACGGCAAGACGGAGGTCGCGGTGCGCGCCGCCTTCAAGGCCGTTCAGTCGGGCAAACAGGTCGCCGTCCTCGTCCCGACGACGCTGCTCGCGCAGCAGCATATGAAGACCTTCCGGGAGCGGATGCAGGACTTCCCGACCCGCATCGCGGAGCTGAGCCGATTCACCACTCCGTCGGAATCCAAGGAGATCCTTAAGGGCCTGGCGGACGGCACCATCGACATCGTCGTGGGCACCCACCGCCTGCTGCAGACCGGAGTGACCTGGAAGAACCTGGGCCTCATCATCGTCGACGAGGAGCAGCGCTTCGGCGTGGAGCACAAGGAGCACATCAAGTCCCTGCGCACCCACGTGGACGTCCTGACCATGTCTGCTACCCCGATCCCGCGCACGCTGGAGATGTCCATGGCAGGCATTCGCGAGATGTCGACCATCCTTACCCCGCCGCAGGACCGCCACCCCGTGCTTACCTACGTCGGTGCGCAGGAGGATAAGCACGTCGCTGCCGCGATCCGCCGCGAGCTGCTGCGCGACGGTCAGGTGTTCTACATCCACAACCGGGTGAAGTCCATCGAGAAGGCGGCGGAGCACATCCGCACCCTCGTGCCCGAGGCCCGCGTGGTGGTCGCCCACGGCCAGATGAGCGAGGAGCAGCTGGAAACCACCGTGGAGGGCTTCTGGAACCGGGAGTTCGACATCCTGGTGTGCACCACCATCGTGGAGACCGGCCTGGACATCTCGAATGCCAACACCCTGATCGTGGAGAACGCCCACCACATGGGCCTCTCCCAGCTGCACCAGCTGCGCGGGCGCGTGGGCCGATCCCGGGAGCGGGCCTATGCCTACTTCCTCTACCCGAAGGGTGAGGTGCTCACCGAGACCTCCTACGACCGGCTGTCCACCATCGCACAGAACAACGAGCTCGGCGCAGGCATGGCCGTCGCGATGAAGGACCTGGAGATGCGCGGCGCCGGCAACGTCCTTGGGGCCGAGCAGTCCGGGCACATCGCAGGAGTGGGCTTCGACCTCTATGTCCGCCTCGTCGGTGAGGCGGTGGAGGCCTTCCGCGCGATGGCCGACGGCAAGCCGGTAGACGGGCGCGAGGAGGAGAAGAAGGAGATCCGCATTGACCTGCCGGTGGATGCGCACATCCCGGTGACCTACGTGGCCTCCGAGCGACTCCGCCTGGAGGCATACCGCAAGCTCGCCGAGGCGCAGGATGAGGAGCAGATTGAGGAGGTGCTCACCGAGTTCCGGGACCGCTACGGCGAGCCGCCGGCCCAGGTGACCAACCTCGCCGTGTTGTCCCGGCTGCGCTTGATCTGCCGCGACCTGGGGGTCTCGGAGGTCGTGGCGACGGGATCTCGCATCAGCTTCAGCCCCATCGATCTGCAGGACTCCGGCCAGGTGCGGTTGAAGCGCCTGTTCCCGGGGGCGACGTACCGGGCGACCACCAAGGTTGTGGTTATTCCGGCGCCCAAGGAGGGCGCGGGGATGCGGGCGGTCGCGTTGCGGGATGTGCCGCTGGCGCAGTGGTGCGCGAATGCGCTCACCCAGCTGGCTGGGATCCCGGAACGGGACATCAGGGGAGGTAGCGCCCCGACGCGTTAGGCCCTCGGTGCGAAAAGTTTCGAGTCACTAGAGTAAACTTTAGCCCCATGACAGTCGTACTCCTCGATCCTCGATTCCCCTCGATGATTCCCGTCGACGCCGTGACCCTGCTCAGTGGCAAGGTTTCCTATACGGAGGAAGTGCCGATCCGCATCCGCTGGGTCATCGGCGACCTCGGCGGCCACACGGTCTACGAGTCCGACGTTCTCGTCACCACCGATCTGCGAAACGACCTGGTCGTCGAGCGGATCGATGAGGGCGACGAGCTGCTGGCCGCCCCGAGCCTCCTGGTGCACCTCGCTCCGGATCGGGAGATCGGGCCACGGGATTCCGGCGAGCTCGCCGCGGCGCACACGCCCGCGCTACCCTCTGCGGAGGCCATCGGTCAGGCGATGTCTGGAATGGGGGAGCAGGACCCGGCGGAAGCACTGGAGTCTTATCAGCAGTACGCCGATGCCGTGGATGATGCTTATCAGCAGTCCGCGCACCTGTATCACCAGCCGAGTTCCCAGCAGGGGGATGCGGACTACGCCGCCGACGCCGCGGCCTCGGCTGCCTATAGCGGCGAGGGCTTCGTCGAGGGCGAGGTTCTTTCCGCCGACGAGCACACGGCCGCCGTGGCGGGGAGTCGCCGCACCGCGCGCACCGAGGTGCCCGAGTCCGTCATGGACGAGATCGAGGATGCTGTTGCGCTGATGGCTCGCGCACTGCGCCAGGGCAAGTGGGAGCAGTCCATGACCCACGCAGACCTGGTGCCTTTCCTGCGGGAGGAGACCGAGGAGCTGGCGAGCACCATCGAGCTGCGGGATGTTCTCGCCGCCGTGGGCTCCGAAGACCAGGCCGATGGTGATGGCGAGGTCCCGGAGTGGGCCGAGCAGGACCTCTGCGAGGAGCTTTCGGACGTGCTGCTGCAGGTCCTCTTCCACGCGGAGATCGCGAACCGCCGGGGCGCTTTCGACATCGGGCACGTGGCCGGCGCGTTCGTTTCGAAGCTGCGCGACCGCGCACCGTACCTCTTCGAGGAGGTCGAGCGCGCGGTGGGTATTCAGGAGCAAAACGAGCTGTGGCGTGCCGGTAAGCAGGCCCAGGAGCAGCGCAAGCGTGAGGCGCACGGCCCAGCCTTCCGCGATTACTTGGACCGGAAGGCCGAGCTGAAGCAGCAGGCCGCTGAGCAGCAGGCTGATCAATCGCAGCGTGGCCCGCTGGGCGCGCAGGCCACCGCGTCGGCCGGCAACGCTGGCCAGGGGGCTTCGGCGAAGCAGGCCAGCCCGGCGGCTCAGCCAGTACAGGGTGCGCAGGCCACCCAACCGAAGCAGCAGCAGGCAGGGCAGCCTTCTGCAGCCGCGCAGCCAGTTCAGGCAGCCCAGCCGCGCCACACTTCCGCGCTGTCTGCGGCCGATGAGATTATCCGCGAGGCTCGCGAGCGTGGCCTGCGGGACGCGGACATTCCGACCGATATCCGCTACCCGATGGTTGGCCTCGAGCTCGACGAGCCAGGTGGGGCGGAGGATCGCCTGCTCAAGGCGGTTCAGAACTTCCGCCAGCAGCTCGACCGGATGGGACGCTAGAGCTTTCGCCGTGCGCCTTTCCGATCTTCCTTTCCGCTCGCAGGACTACCTCAAAGCGATCTTCGACGTCCAGGAGTGGAGCGGCACCGGAGTGGGGCTGACCCAGCTCGCTGCCAAGGTCGGCCAGCAGAACTCCACCGCCTCCGAGGCCGTGAAGCGGCTGGCGGCCCAGGGGCTGGTCAATCACCGCCCCTACGCACCCATCACCCTGACGGACTTGGGTCATGAGCTCGCGATTCAGATGGTGCGCCGCCACCGGCTGATCGAAACCTATCTCTGCCGCGAGCTGGGCTATTCCCTCGACGAGGTTCATGATGAGGCCGAGGAGCTCGAGCACGCCGTCAGCGAGAAGTTCCTCGCCCGCATCGACGAGCTGATGGGTTACCCGGACCGGGACCCGCACGGCGACCCGATCCCGAACGCGGCGGGTCAGCTCCCCGAAACCGAGTCCTTTCCCCTTACCGAGGCGGCCGTCGGCGACGTGCTGTGCGTGGAGCGGGTCTCCGACTCCGACCCTGACCTGCTCCGTCACCTGGAAAGCAGCGGCGTGACCCCCGGGGTTCACATTCGCGTCGACCCCCGGCCTTTCGAAGCGCTCGCCGAATTCAGTATCGTGTCCGGTACGCGATCCGGTTCGGTGGTGTCCCTGCCCGCCGCGCAGTTATCCGCGGTTCGGTGCATCCGTCCCGCGTAGCCCACCGCCACCGGTATCATTCTTTGCCTATGCCCAAACCACGCCGCAAGGGCGCTACTCAGCGCGCCAGCGGGAAGGAAGTCCTGTGAATCACAACCGCTACGAGCCCGCGGCCTCGATCCCACGCCGTCGCCGCTCCGGGTGCGCTGTGATGGGCTGCGGCGTCGTCGTGGTCGCCCTGCTGAGCATCATCGCCCTGGTGGGTTTTCTGGTGGCCGCCTTCACCGGAAACTCGCCGATCAAGGCCAATCGCCTTCCCATTCCGGACGACGTACCGCCCGCCGCGGCAGCTCCTGCGCCGAATATTGATATCCATCAGCCGGGACGCACAGCCAACCAGCTGGCCCGTTGGGCTCGTGGTCAGGTGTCGGAGACGAACATTCCCTACCAGGCCCTGATCGCCTACGGGAATGCGGAGAACATCGCCCGCCAGACCCGCCCGGAGTGCGGGCTGCGCTGGAATACCCTTGCTGGCCTGGGCTTCGTGGAAACCAAGCACGGCTCCTACGCCGGCTGGACCCTGCGCGGCACGAAGCTCAATGATCAGGGAACCGCGGATCCGAAGATCTTCGGTCCCCAGCTCAATGGGGAGAAGTTCGCCCGCATCGAGGACACGGACGGCGGCAAGCTCGACGGAGATAAGGAATTCGACCGAGCCATGGGGCCGATGCAGTTCATCCCCGAGACCTGGAAGCACTACGGCGTGGACGCCAACGGCGACGGGGTGGCGGATCCGCAGAACATCGACGACGCGGCCGCCGCGGCTGCCCGCCTGCTCTGTGACTTCGGCCGCGACTTGAGCACCCCGGAGGGGTGGACGCAGGCGATCCGCTCCTATAACCAGTCGGATCAGTACGTCCGCGATGTGCGCGACGCCGCGGCGAATTACGCACTGGGCCAGTCCGCCAGCATCATGTAGCGCGCTGTAACGGACTGGCCCCAAGGGTGCGGTTTAGCGCACCGATTCGCGCATAGCCCACTCGACGGCGTCGAGGGGCAGCTCCGGGTCGACGCTGTCGCGAGCCTCGTGCACCGTGGCGAGGTAGGTGCCGTAGTCCGCGGCGGACCAGTCGGAATCCTTCTCCAGGCCCGCGATCTTCGCGCGGTTGGAGCAGATCACCAGCGGCTTATCCTCACCTGCAGCCTGCGGACCGGCAAGGAAGTAGGCGATATAGGAGGCGAACTTCTCCGGCAGGCCGATCTTCGTCAGCGCCTCGTACTGTGCTGCTGGCTCCTTGGACTCCAGGGTCGGGATCGTCTTGAGCAGGCTGGCGGCCTTGGCCTTGTTGCGCAGGAACTGCTGCAACGGCAGCACCGCCTGGGACTGGCCCGCCCCGTAAGCGAAGGCAGCACCGATGAAGTCGATGACCCGATCCCGGTCGTAGCCGGAACCAACGGCGTCCGCCGCGAAGCTAAACACTTCCGCGCGCGTAATGGAGGCGGTGGCGTCGTCCCGGAAGGGTGGGACATGGCGCAGGTGGAACGGCCAGCCGGACTTCCAGCGGCGAGGGGAGAAGGTGACCGAGTCGTTCATGACCTTCTCGGTGGTGGGGGACACTTTATTTACAGCATCAACGATCTGATTCATGGCCCCATTGTGGCAGAACTTGGCTCGGGGGCGAGGCGTGTGGGTCGATCGGAGGTCGAATGGTGGGCGCATGGCAAAATAGAGGTGGCTAGAATAGTTCCTGGCTTTCGGGCTCGGGGCCGGTGCGATGGCGCCCGGCCCAGCCCGTCCACGCCAGTGGTCAAAGCAACGTCGAATGTGCCTAGGAGGCAGACACAGATGGCCGGAATCCTTAACGTCAGCGCGCTGGAGATCATGGACTCCCGCGGTAACCCCACCGTCGAGGTCGAGGTCATCCTCGACGACGGTTCGATGGGCCGTGCCGCCGTGCCTTCGGGCGCGTCCACCGGTGTCCACGAGGCGCACGAGCTGCGCGACGGCGGCGATCGCTACCTGGGCAAGGGTGTTGCCAAGGCTGTCGAGTTCGTCAACACCGAGATCGACGACGCCCTGGCTGGCCTGGAGGCTGACGACCAGCGCCTTATCGACCAGACCCTGCTGGAGCTCGACGGCACCGAGAACAAGTCCCGTCTGGGCGCCAACGCCCTGCTCGGCGTGTCCATGGCCGTCGCCCACGCCGCCGCTGACTCCGCTGGCCTGGAGCTCTTCCGCTACGTCGGTGGCCCGAACGGCCACGTCCTGCCGGTGCCGATGATGAACATCCTCAACGGTGGCGCGCACGCGGACTCCGGCGTGGACGTCCAGGAGTTCATGATCGCCCCGATCGGCGCGGAGACCTTCGCCGAGGCACTGCAGGTCGGCGCCGAGGTCTACCACAGCCTCAAGGCCGTCATTAAGGCCAAGGGCCTGTCCACCGGCCTGGGTGACGAGGGCGGCTTCGCCCCATCCGTCGAGTCCACCAAGGCAGCCCTGGACCTCATCGTCGAGGCCATCGAGAAGGCCGGCTACACCCTGGGCGCGGACGTCGCCCTGGCCCTGGACGTCGCCTCCTCCGAGTTCTACGAAGACGGCGTGTACAACTTCGAGGGCGGCAAGCACAGCTCCGCCGAGATGGTTGAGGTCTACGCCGACTTGGTCGAGCAGTACCCGATCGTCTCCATCGAGGACCCGCTGGACGAGGACGACTGGGAGGGCTACGTCACCCTCACCGAGAAGCTCGGCGACAAGATCCAGATCGTGGGCGACGACCTGTTCGTCACCAACCCGTCCCGACTGCAGGAGGGCATCGACCGCGGCGCGGCCAACGCTCTGCTGGTCAAGGTGAACCAGATCGGTACCCTCTCCGAGACCTTCGACGCCGTGGAGCTGGCACACCGCAACGGTTACCGCACCATGATGTCCCACCGCTCCGGCGAGACCGAGGACACCACCATCGCCGACCTGGCCGTCGCCCTGAACTGCGGCCAGATCAAGACCGGTGCCCCGGCCCGCTCCGAGCGCGTTGCGAAGTACAACCAGCTGCTCCGCATCGAGCGCTACCTGGAGAGCGCAGCAGTCTACGCGGGTCGCTCCGCTTTTCCCCGCTTCAAGAACTAGGGCGAGCGGACTAGAATAGCCCGTTATGACCCACCCCTCCCGCGATAACTCGCCCCGCCCCGCTGGCAGTGACCAGCGCGGTGGGGCGAGCGCGGATTCAGCGGGCCAGCGCCTGCCACAGGCGCGCTCCATGGAGCGCAATCAGGCCCGTCGCCGTCGGATGCGGCAGGCACCCAAGCGCGTGGCACGCCGCTTCGTCGCCCTGCCGTCCCGAATGAGCCCCGTTGCCGCGATCGTCGTGATCCTGGTGGTCGGTCTGATGGCCCTGTCCCTAGCCACCCCGCTGCGCAACTACTACGAGCAGCGCACGGAGCTGGCCCAGCTGCAGAGCACCATCGAGGAGCAGGAACGCCACAAGGCGGAGCTCCAGGCGGAGCTCAACCGCTTCGAGAATGAGGACTACCTCAAGGAGCAGGCGCGCATCCGCCTCGGCGTGATCGAGCCCGGCGAGTCCGCCTACCGCATCATCTCGCCGAAGATCACCGGCGCGGCGGGGGAGGACGCCCCTGGGGCGGGGAAGAGCCCGTCGGAGCAGGAGTACGAGAACAGCCCGTGGTTTAAGAAGCTGTGGGACTCCGTGGCCGTCGAACCTGGGGAGGAAGCTCCGGGCGATGCCGGTAGCGCTCCCGCCGGGCAGGGCGAGGACCAGGACACCGGCGGCAACCCCGAGGGTGGCGAACAGCCAAGCGGCGATATGAAACTTCCGATTCTGCCCGAAGATCAGCCATAATCGCCGGAGTCGGCACGCCCCGCGGAAGAGCTTGGAAGAACCCAAGCCCGCGGGCTTTTTCAAGAGGAGAATGAATGACGGTCAGTCGTGAAGACCTGGACATCATGGCCGCCCAGCTCGGCCGAGAGCCACGCGGTGCGGTGGAGGTCAGCTACCGAACCCCGGACGGCCAGCCAGCCGTCGTGAAGACCCACCCCAGGCTGCCGGACGGCACCCCGTTCCCGACGCTGTACTACCTCACCGACCCCCGACTGACCGCAGAGGCCAGCCGCCTGGAGGTCGCCGGCGTCATGAAGACAATGCAGGAACGCCTCGGTGAGGACGAGGAGCTGCAGCGGGACTACCAGGCTGCCCACGAGCACTACCTGGCCACGCGCAACGCGATGGAGGACCTCGGCACTGAGTTCTCGGGCGGGGGCATGCCCGATCGGGTGAAGTGCCTGCACGTCCTCATGGCCTACGCGCTGGCCGAGGGGCCGGAGCGCCTCCGGCTGGGGACCGAGACCGTGGCGCTGGCCGTGGAGCACGACCCGAGCCTGTCCGGCACCGCGATCCCGGCCGATTGGCCGACCTCCGAGGAGCTGGGGATCTCCCTGGTCCAAGCCACCACCGTGGAGGGCGCGGAGAACACCGGCATGTTCCTGCCCGAGCGCGAACGAGACCAGAGGAGCTAGACACATGGCCCAGGCCGACGCCCCACGTCGCTTCGCCGCGATCGACTGCGGCACGAACTCCATCCGCCTGCTCATCTCCGAGCGGGCGGCCGACGGGACGCTGACGGAGCTCAACCGCGATAACATCATCGTCCGGCTCGGCCAGGGTGTGGACGCCACGGGCGGTTTCGCACCAGAGGCCCTCCAGCGTGTCGACGACGCCCTGGCCACCTACGCCCAGCGCATGGTGGATCACAACGTCGAGGACGTGATGATGGGGGCGACGAGCGCGACCCGCGATGCGAAGAACCGCGATGAGTTCTTCGCCATCACCGCCCGCCACCTGGGGCGTATCGTCGACGGCCGCCAGGCTGAGGTCATCAGCGGCGAGCAGGAGGCGGAGCTGAGCTTCGCCGGAGCCGTCGCTGACCTGCCGTCCGGAACCCCGGAGCGCATCTGCGTCGTCGACTTGGGTGGCGGCTCCACCGAGTTCGTCGTCCATGACGTCGACGCCGACGGCGCCGTCGCGGACACCGGTACTGTCGAGGCCTACTCCGCGAATATGGGCTGCGTGCGGCTCACCGAGCGCTACCTGCACAGCAATCCGCCGACCGCGGAGGAAATCGCAGCGGCCGAGGACTTCGTCGCCGCGCAGCTCCGCGAGGTGGAGGAGAACGTCGACCTCACCGGCGTGACACGCCTGGTGGGTGTGGCCGGGACCATGACCACCCTCAGCGCGATCACCCAGCGGCTGGATAGCTACCAGCCGGAGAAGATCCACTTGAGTCGCCTGCCGCTGCGCACGTTCCGGGATACCGCCATCGACTTGCGGGATAAGACCGTCGACCAGCGACTCGAGTGCGGTCCCATGCACCCCGGCCGCGCGGACGTCGTCGGAGGTGGCGCGGTGGTCATCGACGCGGTCGCCAGCCGCTTCCTGGCCCTGGGAGTCGAGGAGATCACGATCAGTGAGAAAGACATCCTCGATGGTATGTTGGCAAAAGTTATGCGCCGAAACGGCGCTTAGAATCCGCGCGCGCTAGCGCGCGCGGACCTTATGCCCCCATAGCCCAATTGGCAGAGGCAGCGGACTTAAAATCCGCCCAGTGTCGGTTCGAACCCGACTGGGGGTACGAAAAAGCCAGGCCGGAGAGCGTTTCTCCCGCCTGGCTTCGCTAGTAGCGTTCGCTATTGCAGCCGGTGGCTGAGCACCGCCGCCTAGCTGTTCTTCCGCCTAGCTGTTCTTCGCTGCCTTCTCGTCTTCCTTGGCAGCCTTCTCCTCGGCCTTGACGGCGGCCTTCTCGACCTTCTTCAGCTGCTTCTCGAGGTTGAAGTCGACCTCTGGCCACTCCAGCTTCATGTTTCGCAGCTCGTTGAGCAGCAGGTAGCGCACGACCAGGCGGGCGTAGTCCTGCTTATCACTAGGCACGATGTACCACGGGGCGACATCGTTCGTCTTCTCAATGGCACGGGCATAAGCCTCTTGGTATTCATCCCACTTCTTCTGCACGCCGAGGTCGCTGGGGGAGTAGCGCCAGCGCTGCGCCGGGTTGCGGAGGCGGGAGAGGAAGCTCTTGGTCTGGAACTGCGGGGAAATGTGTAGGAGAACCTTGATGACACGGGTGCCGTCGGCCTCGAGCTTCTTCTCGAAGCGACGGATGGCGTCGTAGCGGCGGTCGATTTCCTCGACGTCGCTGAGCCCCTCCACGCGGGAGACCAGGACGTCTTCGTAGTAGGAGCGGTCGAAGATCGCGATCTCGCCGTTGCCCGGCAGCTCGTGGCGGATGCGGGACAGGAAGTCGCGGTTGTCGGTATCGTCGATCGACTCGACCGGTTCTGCGAAGGTGGCGACGTTCACGCCCTGCGGGGACACGGCCTGCAGGATCGCGTTGGTGGCACCGCTCTTACCGGAGGCGTCCACGCCCTGCAGGATGATGAGGATGCTGCCGACCTGCTCGTCGCTGGCACCGTTTGCGTAGAGCTTGGCCTGCTCGGCGCGCAGTTCCTCGGCGATCTTCTTATAGGCCTTGTTGACCCGCTTCTCGAACTTCTCGCCTTTGCCCCTCACCCCCGGGGTTTCGCGAGGGTTGAATGACTTGAGGTCGATGTTGCCCTTGGGCGCGCGCAGCCCGAGAGCGTTGTTCATTCCAAAGCTCATAACCCCAAGTTTAGCGGCTTCGGAGGCTTTGCTCAGCTCGACGGGGATGGTGCTGCTCGCAGGGTGCTCACTAGCATGGTGAGCATGGATAACGCAGCTTTGAATCAGGACCATTCCACCTCCGGCAACAGCGGCAATCGGCCGCTTGCGCTGATCACGGGTGCGTCCCGCGGCATTGGCCGGGCGATCGCGAATGACCTTGCCCGCGATCACCGGCTCATCCTGTGCTGCTCCTCGGAGGCATCCGCGCACAGCCTGCGGGAGGATTTTCCGGACGCCCAGGTGGTCGCTGTGGACCTGTCCGATCCGGCGGCGTTGGCGGAGGTTTTTTCTTCCGACGTCGCCCCGCAGCGTCTCGACCTGCTGGTGCACTCCGCGGGCGTGACGGGGCATGCTCCCATCGCCGAGGCACCGCTTCAGATGTGGCGGGAGGTGCTCGACGTCAACGTCATCGCCGTGGCCGAGCTGACGCGGTTGCTGCTCCCGGCGCTGCGTGAGGCGCGAGGCATGGTGATCGCCATCAACTCCGGGGCGGGGCACAACTCCGGCCCTGGCTATGGGCCCTATGCGGCCTCGAAGTTCGCTCTCAAGGCGATCATGGATGCCCTGCGCGAGGAGGAGCGGGGGAGGGTTCGGGTCAGCTCCGTGCACCCCGGGAAGGTCGATTCGGATATGCAGCGCGAGCTGCAAGCCCAGGCGGGCAACGATAGCTACGACCCGGGTGTCTACGTCCGCGCCGAAGACATCGCCGCCGCGGTGCGGCTGGCCGCCGAGATGGGGCCTGAGGCCTGCCTGGAGACCGTGAGCGTGCGACCGGTCGTGAAATAAGGGCGCGGCACCGCCGCTGAGTACGCCGCGAGCGCCTCTTCGCGGAGCCAGCGTTCCAGCAAGAAGCCCTCCCCGGCGAAGAATCCGTCGGGGAGGGCTGGCGCGCGTGTGCGGCGTACTTAGGGCAGCATGCGCAGCTTCTTGCCTGCCAGCAGTGCGGTGCTCATGATGCGCGCGTAGGCCTTGGCCCCCAGGCTCTCAGGACCGCGCATGGACATCCACCGCTGCTCGGTGATGTTCTGGCTATCGGTGTACTTCAGCAGCCCGGCCGCGCCGTGGCGGCCACCCATGCCAGAGTCCTTCATGCCGCCACTGGTGTTGTCGATGGCCGACCATGCGGCGGTGTAGCCGTCGTTGATGGAGACGGAACCGGCCCGGATCTGTGGGGCGATGCGGTGCCCCGTCTCGGGGCTGGCGAAGACGGAGGCGTTGAGTCCGTAGACGGTGTCGTTGGCGGCGTTGACCGCAGCCACCAAGTCGTCGACAACCTCGACGAAGACGACCGGACCGAAGACCTCCTCGGTGCGCAGCTTCGCGTCGGCGGGGACATCCGCGAGAACCGTGGGCTCGTAGAAGTAGGGGCCCAGGTCCGGGCGAGCCTTGCCGCCGGCGAGAACGCGGGCACCCTTGGCCACCGCGTCGTCCACGTAGCTGGTGACCGTATCCAGCTGCTGTTGGGAGGCCAGCGAACCCATCGCCACCTCCCAGTCGAAGCCGGGGCCGAGGGTCATGGCGCGCACGGCGTCGGCGAACTTGGCGCTGAACTCCTCGTACACCGGTCGCTCGACGTACACCCGCTCGATGGAGACGCACAGCTGGCCAGAGTTGGAGTAGCAGGCATCCACGACGCCGCGGACCGTGTAATCCATCTTCGCGTCCGCCGCGACGATCAGCGGGTTCTTGCCACCCAGCTCCGCGGAGAAACCGATCAGGCGGGAGCCCGCGGTGGCCCCGAGGATCTTGCCGGTGGCGGTAGACCCGGTGAACATCAGGAAGTCACACGTATTGGCGATCTCGCTGCCCACGACCCGGCCGGAGCCGGTGACCAGCTGGACGAGGTCGCGTGGCAGGCCGGCCTCGAAGAGCAGGCCGAATACCAGCAGGGAGGTAAACGGGGTCGCGGAGTCCGGCTTCGCGACCACCGCATTGCCCGCGATGAGTGCAGGCAGGGCGTCGGAGATGCCCAGGGTCAGCGGGTAGTTCCATGGGGAAATCTGGCCGACCACGCCCACGGGCTGGAAGTGCTGGCGGGACTTGGCGAGCACCGGAACCGCGGAGCGGCGGCGCTTCGGGCTCAGGATCTTCTCCGCATTATTGGCGTAGTAGCGGGAGTTATTCGCCACGTCCATGACCTCGTCGAATGCGGAGGCGCGGTTCTTACCGGTCTCCAGCTGCACCATGTCCATCAGCAGCTCGCGGTTCTTCAGGACGGCGTCGTGGAAACGCAGGAGGATGGCCTTGCGCTCCGAGAAGGGAACGTGAGCCCAGGAGCGCTGCGCTTGACGGGCGGCGTCGACGGCCCGGTGGACGTCCTCCTCATCGCCGGAACCGACCCAACCGAGGTGCTCCGCGGTGAAGGAGACCTCGACGTCGATCGTCTTCTCGGGCTTGGAACCATCGGCGGGCAGTTTGTTCGCGGACAGCCCGCGCAGCGCCTCCTGGAAGTCTGCGGGGAGTGCGTCGAGGGACAGTCGCTTGGGGAATCGCAAAGCAGTCATGGGTGGAAATATACCTTTGCCGAGGAATCTATGAGGTGGGTTGAGAAAGAAAATCCGCAGCGTTGGGAACTAAAAGTCCGTCACATGCGTTGGTACATTGTGAAGTAGGAACTTTTAACCGCCTACCAGCTTCGTGGCGCGCCCCGGCAGTGCTGGGAAATCGCGCGTGGCATGTGTCCCGGTCTCCGATCGGGTCGTGTAGACGCACCAGTTGGGTGTGCACATGGCGGCAAGAACAAGTTTTGACGAAGAAATCGAAAGTTGAGGCTTTCAGGTGCAGAAATCTAATCCATTCATGGCCGAACTGACCGGCCAGAACCGCCAGGGCCAGCAGCCGCAGGGCTATGGGCAGCCGGGCTACGGCCAGCAGGGCGACGGCTACGGCCAGTTCGCCACCAGCGCCCGTGGTGCCGCTGCCACGGCGACCTACCAGGACGGGCTGCAGGATGCCGCGAATTACGGCCAGGCCGGCTCTGCCGACCGCCCGATTACCGTGGACGACGTGGTGGCGAAGACCGGCATCACGCTGGCCGTCATCGTCGTGCTGGCTGCGGCGAACTACTTCATCTTCGGCGCGAACCCGGCAACGGGCTCGATCCTCACCGTGGTCGGCGCCATCGGTGGCCTCATCACCGTGCTGGTCTCCGCCTTTGCGAAGAAGTACGGCTCCCCAGTGGTCACCCTGCTCTACGCAGGCTTCGAGGGCCTGTTCGTCGGTGGCTTTAGCTACATGCTCACCGGCATGGCGGTGGGTGACACCAACGCTGGCGCCATGATCAGCCAGGCGATCCTGGGAACCATCGGTGTGTTCGCCGGCATGCTCTTCGTCTACAAGACGGGTGCGATCCGCGTGACCCCGAAGTTCACGAAGTTCATGGTCGCCGCGCTGATCGGTGTGCTGGTTCTGGCGCTGGGCAGCATGATCATTGGCCTGTTCACCGGCGGTGCTGGTCCGCTGCGCGACGGCTCCCCGCTGTCCTGGATCTTCTCCCTGCTGTGCATCGGCCTCGCTGCGCTGAGCTTCCTGCAGGACTTCGACGCCGCCGACCGCCTCGTCCGCGCCGGTGCGCCGTCCAAGATGGCCTGGGGCGTGGCCCTCGGCCTGGCCGTGACCCTGGTCTGGCTGTACACCGAGATCCTGCGCCTGCTGTCCTACATCAATAGGGACTAGCGGCAGCCGCGCTCGGCCGGGGCGCGCGATACGAACCGGCCCGAGAACACTCGCCCTTGGGGGAAACCCAAGGGCTTTTCTCATGGGCATGGACGGTGCCGGTTTCGTGGAGCCGCGCTCGCGTGTCTTCAGACCTTGATAGCGTGATCAGGTCAACGAAAGTAAAACAGCTGGGCGCCTAAGCACTGACCCAGCTAGCAAGGAGCGCCGATGAGTCTCGGCGGAAAACCCCGTCCCAGCAAGCCCCAGCCCGCGGCCGAACTACTCAAGGCCGGTAAAAGTTCCCAAGTCGGCTTGTATCCGCACGACCTGCACCCCGGGCTAGTCCCGGGCTTAAGCGTCGAGGATCAGAACAAGAACTTCGCGCTGGACCGCGTCGTCTTCTTTGTTACAGCTGCCTTCATCGTGGCCTTCATCGCCTGGGGTATCGCCTCCCCAGAATCGGTGTCCACGGCCTCGGCGGCCGCCTACGACTGGGCGATGAATAACGCCGCGTGGCTGCTCAACCTCGTGATGAGCTTGGGCATCATCGTCATGCTCTACTTGGCATTCTCCCGGTACGGCCAGATCCCGTTGGGCCGGGACGACGAGGAGCCAGAGTTCTCCCGATACTCGTGGATCGCGATGATGTTCGGCGCGGGCATCGGCGTGGGCGTGTTCTTCTTCGGCCCCTCCGAGCCCCTGGCGTACTACCTCTCGCCGCCGCCGGAAACCGTGGCCGCGGAAACCCCCGCCGCCCTGCACCAGGCGCTGGCCCAGTCCCACTTCCACTGGGGGCTATCCATCTGGGGGCTCTATGCATTGGTGGGCGGGGCACTGGCCTATTCCACCTACCGCCGTGGGCGCCCTTCTCTGCTGAGCTCCGTCTTCCGGCCCCTGCTGGGAACCCAGCCGAATGAGGGGATCGCGGGTCGAGTAATCGACATGATGGCGATCGTCGCCACCCTCTTCGGCACCGCCGCCACCCTCGGTCTATCCGCCCTGCAGATCGCCCAAGGTGTGGAGATCATCTCCGGGGCAGGCCCGCTGGCCAACAACGCGGTTATCGCCATCATTGGCGTGCTCGGCGTTGCCTTCGTCGTCAGCGCCGTGTCTGGCGTGGCCCGTGGCATCCGCTACCTGTCGAATATCAACATCACGCTGACGCTGCTGCTCGTCGCCTTCGTATTCATCTTCGGCCCGAGCCTCTTCCTGCTGAACTTGGTGCCATCCGGGGTTGCGACCTATATCGATCAGCTGCTGCCGATGATGGGCAAGTCCCTGTCCTGGGGTCAGGAGACCCTCGAGTTCCAGGGCGCGTGGACGGCCTTCTACTGGGCCTGGTGGATCGCCTGGACCCCATTCGTCGGCATGTTCATCGCCCGCATCTCCCGGGGCCGCACCATCCGGGAGTTCGCGCTGGCAACGATCGCCGGACCGACCGCCATCCTGGTCCTAGCCTTCACCATCTTTGGTGGCGCCTCCATCACGTTCAGCCGGGAAGGCCGAGAGATGTTCGACGGCTCCGCGAATTCCGAGCAGGTTCTCTTCGCTCTCTTCGACCAGCTGCCCCTGAACACGATCACCCCGTTCCTGCTGATCGCGGTTCTTACGATCTTCTTCGTGACGTCCGCGGACTCGGCGTCCGTGGTGATGGGAACCATGTCCTCCCAGGGCAACCCCGCGCCGAACAAGTTGGTCGTGGTGTTCTGGGGTGCGTGCATGATGGGTATCGCCACGGTGATGCTGCTGGCCGGCGGGGAAACCGCGCTGACGGCGCTGCAGAACCTCACGATCCTCATCGCACTGCCGTTCTCGATCGTTCTGTTGGTGATGACCGTGGCCTTCCTCAAGGACCTGCGCACCGACCCGGCGGCGATCCGTAAGGACTACGCCAGCACCGCGGTGGAAAATGCGGTGGTCCGGGGTCTGGAGGAGCACGGCGATGACTTCGAGTTCACCGTCGCCTCCGCGCCGGAGGGCAGGGGAGCGGGCGCCCACTTCGACTCCTCGTCCGAAAACGTCACCGACTGGTACCAGCGCGTGGATGAGGAGGGCGAAGAGATCGCCTACGACCACGAGACCAAGCGGTGGGCGGACCAGGAGGACAGCACCTCGGATGAGCCGACTGATTCCGTAAGTTCCGCGTCACCTGCCGTCGATGAGAACTCGGCGGAACAGCCGGAGCGTTAAGGCCTCAGCTGCCGGCGGTAGGTCCGGCAAAACATAAAGAAACCCTCGGCCCTGGAAATCCCAGGGCCGAGGGTTTCTCGCTGCCACAGTGGGGGCAGCGCCGCGTCAGCACTACTTCTGCATCGCGCGCGGAATATCCAGATCTGGGTTATACGGCTCGGCCTCCACGAGGGTGACGCGCACCGTGTCGCCGGTCGGGGTCTCGTACTCGCGGGTCTCGCCGACCTTCGCACCAACCAGGGCGGCGCCCAGCGGGGCGTCGGTGGAGTAGGTCTCCAGCTCCGGGTTGGAGGATTCCAGGCCGCGGGTACCGATCAGGAAGGTCTCCTTGTCCTCCTCATCGTCGTCGTAGTAGACGTGCACGACGGTGCCGACCAGCGCGACGCCGGACTCCTGCGGAGCCTCACCGATGGTGGCGTTGTCCAGCAGCTCCTCGAGGTAGGCGATGCGGGCCTCCTCCTGGCCCTGCTGCTCGCGGGCTGCGTGGTAGCCACCGTTCTCCTTGAGGTCACCCTCCTCGCGGCGCTCATTGATCTCGGCGGCCAGGGCCGGGCGGTTCTCCTTCAGGGCGAACAGTTCCGCGTTGAGTCGGTCGTAGGATTCTTGGGTGAGCCAGGTGGTCTGATTGTCTGCCATCTGTGCCATCCTCCTTGGAAATTATGTCAGTAATTTTCAGCTAATCCGGGCAATCACGGTCCATGCACTGTCCCCGGCGGTAGCGCCTTGGGTGGCGATAGCTTTGCAGGAAATGTCCCACGGTTTCGCCAACGCCTGCCGGTTCTCGCTTGTCCGGGCGTATTCTAGCACCGAATAGGCGCGAAAACTTCAGCCGACGCGTCGTCGGTTGCCCGTTCCTCGGTGGGCTACTGCTTCAGGTGGGAGGGGATGACCGAGGAGCAGCCGTAGATCTTCCCGGCGTAGCCCGGAACACGGGTGTTGATATCCACCGAGTGGCGGGAAGTCTTCGGCCCACCGGCAGGGACGTAGAACTCGCGGCGACCGACTTCATTCTTGTCGTAGTCCATCGCGGTGACGACGCAGTAAGCCGGCTGCGACGGATCCTCGCGGGTGACGTCGACGCGCATGTTCAGGCGGTTGTCGGACACCACGGAACCGCCGGACTCGACCGCGGTGACGTCCGCCGAGGACGCGTTCATGAACTGGTTGACCGCGTAAGCCATCGCGCCGGCGATGAGGACGACCAGTGCGATGACCAGCACCTTGCCGGCGAAGGGGCGGTTGCGTTCAGTGCCGTAGCGGGCCTTCAGGGCATCGTCCGCGGGCATCTGCGCATCACCCGGGCGGGAGTTGGGAACCGAAGGGGAAGCATCAGAGGTCATGGTGTTTTACATTCTAGGCAATGCGCCCATAAAAGCAGATTTCCGCGTCCAGGATCGGCCGGATCCTGCGGTTGGGGCGCGGTGGGGAGATGCCGTGTGACTTCCCTTCATCGCGCGTGGAACAATATGGAAGTATGACTGATTCGACGACGAGTGGCGCCCAGGGCGGTTATCGCGTGCTGGCGATTCACGCCCACCCGGATGATGAATCCAGCAAGGGCGCGGCGACGATGGCTCGCTATATCGACGAAGGCCACCGAGTCCGCGTGCTGACCTGTACGGGCGGCGAGGAAGGCAGCATCCTCAATCCGAGGATGGACCGCCCCGAGGTGCACGAAAACCTGGTGGACGTGCGCCGGGAGGAAATGGCCCGCGCCGCAGAGATCCTGGGGGTGGAGCACCGCTGGCTGGGCTACCTGGACTCCGGGCTGCCGGAATCCGGCAAGCGGGAGGACCTCCCGGACGGCTGCTTTGCGCTGCAGGATGTCGACGAAGTCGCCGCCGAGGTGGTTGCACAGATCCGCGAGTTCCAGCCGCACGTGATCATCACCTATGACGAAAACGGTGGCTACCCGCACCCGGATCACCTGATGGTGCACGCGGTATCCATGCGCGCCTGGGAACTGGCAGGAGATCCCGAGTATCGCCCCGACTTGGGTGAAGCCTGGGCTCCGCTGAAGCTGTACTACACGCACGGTTTCGTGGTGACCCGCTTCAACATGCTCGCCGAGGCGGTGGCACAGCGACAGGCCAATGGCGCGATGACCCTGCGCGAGTACCAGCACACCATGACGCAGCTGGCTTTCTGGCGTGCAAAGCAGGACGTCTACCCCCGCGTGACGACCCGCGTGAACGCTGCCGATTGGTTCGATCGCCGCGACGCCGCGCTGACCGCACATGCCACCCAGATCGACCCGGACGGGCCGTTCTTCGGTGTGGACGTGGACGTGCAGCGCGAGACGTGGCCCACGGAAGAGTTCGAATTAGCGAAGACCCGGGTGGCCACTACACTGCCAGAGAGAGAACTCACCGCGGGCCTGCCTCCGGTGGGCAGCGCCGATGAACTCAGCCAGAGTCAGCCGCCAGAGGTGCCGGTGCGCCCCGAGCAGTAGGATTTCCGCTAGAGAATTTTTAGCCAAGTACTCACACACGGCTTGACCGCCGCCGAAGGGAATGGATGACATGTTCGCAGCTCTTTCGACCCCTGCTCTGCCAGCAGCGGATCTGGTGACCGCAGGGGCGGCGTACACGACCACTGTTATCGCCCAGGGCCCAACCCCCAATACGGGCCCGCGCGGCGAGGAATTCGGCAAGGCCTCGCCGGTCGGGCTGTTCGTCATCCTGGGGCTGCTCTTCGTGGTCATCGTCATCGGATTCGGAATGAACCGCAGGCTGCGCCGCCTGGAACGCCGCCGCGCCTTCGCCGAGCAGCACGGCATCGACGTGTTCGATGAGGAGCGACTCAACAAGGCCATGGAGGAGAGCGGCTACGAGGAGTACGCGAAGGGCGGAGCGATGTTCGCCCGCACCGAGGTGCCGCAGACTGATGCTCGTTTCGAGCCGGCCTCCGGGATTGGCACGCAGCTCACCGGGCCCGACGCGATCGACGCGGAGCGCGCGAAGGCCGAGGAAGAAGACGAAGACGAGAATCCTGCACGCTAAGCGAGAGGATTTACAATCGTGCGTCTACCAAAGCTTGCGGCAGCGATCGGGCGAACCGAGCCGCTGAAGAGGCTCGCCAGCCTGCTCTATCCCGCCTACGAGGCGCGGCTGGCTCGCTCTCTACGGGATTTGCCGCGCCCGGCTCACATCGCAATCATGGCCGACGGTAACCGTCGCTGGGCTAGGGAGAACGGCTTCACCGACGTCTCCCATGGGCATCGCGTGGGCGCCCGGAAGATCGCCGAGATGTGCAATTGGTGCGACGAGATGGGCATCGCCTCGGTGACCGTCTACCTGCTCAGCACAGAGAACCTCAAGCGTAAGCCGGAGGAACTCGAGCTACTGGTCAAAATCATTGGGGACGTCGCCGACGAGCTTGGGCGGGCGAAGGCCGGATTCCGCGTGCGCTCCGTGGGGCACCTCGAGCTGCTGCCGCAGCAGCTTCGGGAACGCCTGGAATACAACGAGCAGCTCACCGCCAATAACACGGGCGTGTGCGTCAACGTCGCCGTCGGCTACGGCGGGCGTCAGGAAATCGTCGACGCGGTACGAGACACCGTCGCGGAACTCGCTGCGGATGGCACGCCGGCGGACGAGATCGCCGAGAAGATCACCGTCGACTCCCTGGGTAATCACATGTACACCAAGGGGCAGCCGGACCCGGATCTGGTGATTCGGACCTCGGGGGAGCAGCGGCTCTCGGGCTTTCTGCTGTGGCAGTCCGCCTACTCCGAGATTTGGTTCACGGACACCTACTGGCCGGCCTTCCGGCGGGTGGACTTCCTCCGCGCGCTGCGGGAGTACTCCCAGCGTCACCGCCGTTTCGGGCTCTAGACCGGCGTTGTGCTGGTAGCCCGGACCCGTCACAGACGGGCCGGGGGTAGTGCCAGCTGGGGAGCGAGGCTAGATCTTGCGCATCCGCACCCGGTCGACGAGGTGATCTGCGCCCTTGCGCATCACCAGGCTGGCCCGGATCCGGGTCGGCAGGATGTTCTCCATGAGGTTCGGCAGGTTCACCGTCTGCCAGATCTCCCGGGCCACCTGAGAGGCCTGTGCATCGCTCAGCCCAGCGAGGTGGTGGAAGTGCGCGTCCGGATCCTTGAAGGCGGTGTTCTTCAGCCGCAGGAAGCGGGAAATGTACCAGTCTTCGATGTCCTCGACCCGGGCGTCGACATAGACGGAGAAGTCGAAGAGGTCGCTGACCATGAGGGTCGGGCCTGTCTGCAGCACGTTGAGCCCCTCGACGATGAGGATATCGGGCTGGTCGACGACTTCGAACTCGCCCGCGATCCGGTCGTAGGCCTCGTGCGAGTAAACCGGTGCCTTGACGTTGCGGGCGCCTGATTTCACCTTGGTCACGAAGTTCAGAAGCGCCTGTTGGTCATAGGACTCGGGGAAGCCCTTGCGGTGCAGCAGGCGGCGGCGTTCCAGCTCGGCGGTGGGGAAGAGGAAGCCATCTGTGGTGATCAGGTCCACCCGGGGGCTGGACTCCCAGCGCTGCAGCAGCACCTGGAGCACACGCGCGGTGGTGGACTTTCCGACGGCCACAGAGCCGGACACACCGATGATGTACGGGGTGGGAGGCATCGGCTCGCCGATGAAGGTCTCGGTGGCCTGATTCAGGCTGCGCTGTGCCTCGACCCGCAGGTTGATGAGGCGGGAGAGCGGCAGGTAGACCTCGCTGACCTCGTCCAGGTCAATCTCGTCGCCGATGCCGCGCAGCTGGTCGAGCTCGGATTCGCTCAAGACCTGTGGCATGGACTTGCGGAGTTCGCGCCACTGGCTCCTCTTGAGCTCGATGAAGGGCGATACAGCCGCGTCCGCGGAGGCGCGCTGGGGCGTACGATTCATGGCCTCATTGTGCCTGTGTGGGGGGAGATAACCCAAATGTGCTAGGTGCGCTGTGACCTGCGTCCGGGGCAGACGCTAAGATGTGGGGCGCAACGCAACAACACCTTCTACCCCCAAGGATCGGTCTGCATTCTTGGAGGTATACACCTTTTTTGAAGGAAGGCCGACGGAAACTTATGTCCGATTCTCCACAGACCATCCAGCACAACGTGCCGC
This sequence comes from Corynebacterium sp. HMSC27B11, assembly GCF_001815985.1. Taxonomy (GTDB): domain Bacteria; phylum Actinomycetota; class Actinomycetes; order Mycobacteriales; family Mycobacteriaceae; genus Corynebacterium. Next base: position 89,553 of record NZ_KV823574.1, read on the forward strand.
TGGCTGAACTCGACCCGGATGTCGCCCGCGCCATCGACGGCGAGCTGGCCCGCCAGCGCAACACTCTCGAGATGATCGCGAGTGAGAACTTTGTGCCGCGCGCAGTGCTGCAGGCGCAGGGCTCCGTCCTGACCAATAAGTACGCCGAGGGCTACCCGGGACGCCGCTACTACGGCGGCTGCGAGCACGTCGACGTCATCGAGGATCTGGCCCGCGACCGCGCGAAGCAGGTCTTCGGCGCAGAGTTCGCCAACGTGCAGCCGCACGCTGGTGCGCAGGCCAACGCCGCGGTCCTCATGGCACTGGCTAGCCCGCGGGATAAGATCCTGGGCCTGTCCCTAGCCCACGGTGGTCACCTGACCCACGGCATGCACCTGAACTTCTCCGGCAAGCTCTACGAGGCCATCGCCTACGAGGTGGACCCGGAGACCATGCGCATCGACATGGATAAGGTCCGCGAGCAAGCGCTCAAGGAGAAGCCGACCGTCATCATCGCCGGCTGGTCCGCTTACCCGCGCCACCAGGACTTCGCTGCCTTCCGCTCCATCGCGGACGAGGTCGGCGCGAAGCTGTGGGTCGACATGGCCCACTTCGCAGGTCTGGTTGCTGCCGGCCTGCACCCGTCCCCGGTCCCGCACGCTGACGTCGTGTCCACCACCGTGCACAAGACCCTGGGTGGTCCGCGTTCCGGCCTGATCCTGGCGAAGCAGGAGTGGGCGAAGAAGCTGAACTCCGCAGTCTTCCCGGGTCAGCAGGGTGGTCCGCTGATGCACGCCGTTGCCGCGAAGGCCGTGGCCATGAAGGTTGCCCAGACCGACGAGTTCCGCGACCGCCAGGCCCGCACCCTCGAGGGCGCGAAGATCCTGGCTGAGCGCCTGTCTGCCGCTGACACCAAGGGTGCTGGCGTCGAGGTGCTCACCGGCGGCACCGATGTTCACCTGGTGCTGGCTGACCTGCGCCACTCCGAGCTGGACGGCCAGCAGGCGGAGGATCTGCTGCACGAGGTTGGCATCACCGTTAACCGCAATGCCGTTCCTTTCGACCCGCGCCCGCCGATGGTCACCTCCGGCCTGCGCATCGGTACCCCGGCCCTGGCTTCCCGCGGCCTGGACACCGCCGCCTTCACCGAGGTCGCGGACGTCATCGGTACCGCGCTGGCGCAGGGTAAGAACGCCGACGTCGACGCGCTGCGCGCTCGCGTTTCCAAGGTCGCCGAGGACTTCCCGCTGTACGAGGGCCTCGAAGACTGGAAGCTGGTCTAACAATGGCGGAGTCCGCTGTGAACCCGCAGGACGGCCAGGCTCGCTCCGCGTCCCAGTCCGCTGGGGCGGGGCACGCGCTGATCATCGTCGACGTGCAGAATGACTTCGTTGACGGCAGCCTGGCCACCGAACGTGGTGCGCAGGCCGCCGAGGCGATCAGCAAGCACATTGCTGGCCTGCACCGCTACGACGTCATCGTGGGCACCAAGGATTGGCACATCGACCCGGCCGGGCACTTCGCCCCGGAGGGCGCGGAACCGGACTACCAGGACACCTGGCCGGTGCACTGCGTTGCCGGGACCACCGGCGCGCAGTCGCACCCGGCGCTGGCGACTGATCAGGTCGAGGCGTGGTTCCACAAGGGTGAGTACGAGCCCGCCTACTCGGGCTTTGAAGGCCACCTCGCGGACTCTCTTGCCACCACGGAAGCGAACAGCGCTGCTGCCGAAGCGGAGCGTCCGAAGGTGCTGCTCGCAGAATGGTTGCGCTCCCGCCGGATTGGTCAGGTGACCGTGGTCGGCATCGCGACCGACTTCTGCGTGCGCGCCACCGCGCTGGATGCGAAGGCCGAGGGCTTCGGCGTCACTGTCATCCCGCGCCTGTGCGCGCCGGTGTCAGCGGCGGGGGAGGAAGCGACCCTCGCCGAACTGCGTGAGGCCGGCGTCGAGGTGAAGTAGCCGCAGTCGCGACGTAAAGCTAAAAGAACCCGATGGTGGAAACCATCGGGTTCTTTCATGTCTAACTCACCCAGGCGGGCGGCTCAGGCTGCGCCCGCCCGGCGAGGGGCAAGGGGAGTGGCTTACTCGCCCTTAGCCAGCTTGCGGGAGATGATCTCCAGCATGATCTCGTTCGGGCCACCGTAGATCGGCTGGACGCGGGAGTCCAGGTAGTGGGTAGCGATCGGGTACTCCATCATGAAGCCGTAGCCACCGTGCAACTGCAGTGCCTGGTTCACGACCTCGATCTGCAGCTCGGTGGTGTGGTACTTCGCCATCGCAGCGGTGGTCTCGTCCAGCTCGCCCTTGACCTTGGCCTCGATGCAGGCATCGACGAAGGACTGTGCAGCCTGCAGGCCCTGGACCATCTTGGCCAGCTCCCAGCGGTAGGCCTGGTGGTCGACCAGACGGTTGCCGAAGGTCTTGCGGTCCTGGGAGTGCTGGTACACCAGGTCGAAGGCGCGACGGGAGGTCGCGACGGAGCCCACGGCGATGGACAGGCGCTCCTGAGCCAGGTTGTGACGCAGGTAGCCGAAGCCAGCACCGCGCTCGCCCAGCAGGTTCTCAGCTGGGACCTGGACGTTCTCGAAGGAGAGCTCGGCGGTGTCCTGGGACTTCAGGCCGACCTTCTTCAGCGGGCCGGTCTTGGTGTAGCCCTCCATGCCGTCCTCAACGATGAGCAGGGAGATGCCGGCGCGGCCCTTCTCCGGGTCGGTGATGGCGACGATGATGGTGAAGTCCGCCTGGACACCGTTGGAGATGAAGGTCTTGGCACCGTTGACGGTGAAGGAGCCGTCGCCGTTGTCGCGGGCCAGGGTGCGGATGCCAGCCAGGTCGGCGCCGGCCTCCGGCTCGGTCATGGCGATTGCGGCGATCTTCTCACCGGAGCACAGTGGCTTGAGGAAGCGCTCCTTCTGCTCGTCGTTGGCGAAGCGCTGCAGGTATGGGATGACCAGGTCGTTGATGGTCTGGATGCCCACGATGATGGAGCCGGAGTCTGCCTTGGCGAGCTCCTCGGTCAGCACGGCGTTGAAGCGGTAGTCGTTCATTCCGCCGCCGCCCCACTGCTCGTCGACCTCCATGCCCAGCAGGCCCATGTCCCCGGCTTTCTTGAACATCTCGCGGTCGACGTAGCCCTGGTCGTGCCAGCGCTCGACGTTCGGGCGGATTTCGGTCTCCACGAAGCCGCGGACGGCCTCGCGGAACATCTCGTGCTCTTCGTTGAACAGGGTGCGCGGAAGGTAGTTCTTCATGTTGTCCTCTCCGGAAGTCGGGGGATGTTCGGTGAAAGAGCCGGAACAGTTCGCACTGTGATCCAGAACTCTTAATGCTTATGTTCATAGTAACGCTTTGTGGCCTCAGTCACCTATTTATGAAGAAATATTTTTTAAACCCTTGTGTGTGAACTTAGGTAATGCTAACCTCAAATCAGCGCCCACGGGGGATTATCTCACGAGGTGCGCCAGTAGTGGATAGTCGTTTTCTGCCGCGCCGCTCGGGAAGGCTCCTCTTCTCGCCTCGCCCGAGCAACTTGTCACGGCGCGAATGGAAGCGATGGGTTGAAAAGCTGCCGTGGCCTAGTCACCCACGGCGGTAACAAAAGGGGTACACCCGGTGTCGTCGCACGGGTGCCAAAAACTCAGGCGGGGCTTTAAGCATCACAGTGCTTAAAGCCCCGCCTGAGCTTTCCGTGAAATCGTCAACCCCCCAGCGCGGATGACCTAGTTCTTGCCGCCTGGGCGATTTTCCGCCAGCGACTTCCGAGCCTCGCGCAGCCACTCCGGCTGGTTCTCCAGCAGCTCCTTGATCTCAGCGGTGGTCAGCGGCTTATCCAGATCATTCTTGCGCAGCGCAGTGATCGTAATGCCCAGCTTCCGCGCCACCTCCGGGCGTGGGTGGGGACCCTCGAGGCGTAGCTGCTGCAGCCACTCTGGTGGGTTCTGCTGCAGCTCCACGAATTCCTCGTGGGCCAGCGGGGTGTTCTGGAAATCCTCCGGGGCGGCCGGGAGGTAGATTCCCAACTTCTTCGCCGCCGTCATTGGCTTCATCTTTGGCCCCTTGGAGACCTTCTTATCTGTCATTGCCACTCCTGAAGGCTCAGCCATTGTGTGCCGAGCTGATAATTCTCTCGTCCGCGCGCCGCCAGTAGCGGCGCTGCGCATACTCAACTTTTCCGTCACCCATTCTAGAGCCAAGTGCCCGTTAACCCCGCCTCCCGGCAACCTGGCCTGACATTCCTTAAGTACCCCAGGGACCTCGCGATAGGATGGCCCCATGGCTCAGCTCGCCCCGCGCTACCTCCGCGTCGTCTTCAGCCCCGGCATCAACCCGGACAAGTGGTTCGCTCGCTTCGACGATCGCGTCCCCGGATGGCGAAGCGCTGGCGCTGCCGCGGACGACCCGCTGACATACATCAACAACGGAGAAGCGGACGTTGCGATCGTCCGTCTCGGTCAAGGTGGCGTACAGAAGGAAAAATTCCACACTGTGACCCTCTATGAGGAACAAATGGGTGTGGCCGCCCCCAAAGAGCACCCGATCGAGGTGATGGACCGGGTCAAGTGGGCCGAACTCTCCGACGAGATGTTCATGTACACCACACCCGCCGACGGCATCGACGACCTGCTCAAACTCCGCGAAATGCTGGGCGTTGTCGCAGCCAACGTCGGAATCGCCGTCGCACCCCGCCCCCTCCTGCGGGCCCTAAGAACCAGGGGAGTGGTCAACCGCGAGCTCCTGCTCCCCGCACCGCGAGACGAAGATCCGGACGCAGGCGCAGTCGATAGCGCGGCGGTAAGCGGTGAGGAGAAGGGCACCGCGCCCGGTCCAGAGCTGCCCGGCACGACCGTCGTCGCCGTCGTTTGGCTGAAAGAGCGGGATGCCGAGGAAATACAGGAATTCGTCGGCATCTGCCGCGGCCGAAAGGCCGGAAGCAGCCGCGGGGAACTCAGCGGCGCGGAACAGAAACGAGCCGCTCGCACACCAAAAAACGCGACGTCGTCGACAACCACCCCACGCCGAGCCCGCGGGCGCGCAGGGGCGCGCAAGAAAAGCGGCAAGAAAAATTGGAAAGGCCGCCGGCACTAAGGCAGAATCTGTGCCATGACGACCGTGGGTAAGAACACTCCAGAGACGACGGGCGGATCCGAGCCGAAGATCCAGGACGTCGAAAGCCCGAAGCGCGCAGAAGACAGCATCATCATCCGCAACCTCCGCGAAGAGGACTACCCGGAGGTGCGCGCCATCCTGCAAGAAGGCATGAACACCGGCGAAGCCACCTTCGAGGCCGAAGCCCCCGAATGGGAGGACTTCCGGGCAGCGCGCCTGCTGGAACTGACCTTCGTCGCTGAAGACGAAGCCACCGGCAAGATCCTCGGCTGGATCGCTGCCTCCCCAGCCAGCCAGCGCGAAGTCTTCCACGGCGTGATCGAGGACTCGATCTACATGTCCAGCGACGCCAAGGGGCGTGGCGTAGGCGGCAAGCTGCTCGACACCCTCATCGCCGAGGCCACCAAGGCCGGCCGCTGGTCCATCCACTCCCACATCTTCCCGGAGAATGAAGGCTCCGTGCGCCTGCACGTCTCCCGCGGATTCGAACTCGTTGGGACCTTCCACTCCATGGCGAAGATGAGCTACGGGCCCAAGAAGGACGTCTGGCGTGATAACCAGGTCTACGAGCTCGTCCTCGAGGAAGGCCCCGCCCGCAACGGCGAATAATCCCCCTGCCCAGCTGAGACGCCTCGCTAGGATAGCGTCTCGCTGAGGCGCTGTGTCTGATGTCGCGCCCAGCTGAGACGCCGTATTAGTCTAGCGTCTCGCTGAGCCGCTGGGGCCGAATAAAGACCAGCACCAACCCCGCCACCAGCATCGCCGGCGCCAACCACCCCAACACCGGCACCAGCGCATCGTTATACGCGCCCACCACAGCATCCCGCACCGGATCCGGCAGCTCGTGCACCGCATGCGGCGTCAAACTGTGTTGACCGCCATGGGCGAACTTCTCCGCGTACGGCGCCGCCGCAGGTCCCATCGCAGCCAGCGCCTCCGGCAGCCGCTGCGACATAAACTCGCCGGCACGGTGGCTGAACAAGCTGCCCACCACCGCGGCACCCACCGAACCGCCGATCTGGCGGAAGAAATTATTCGCCGCCGTCGCGGTACCCACAATCTTGATGGGGAAGGTGTTCTGCACCACCAGCGTCAGGATCGGCACCGTCAAGCCCAACCCCACGCCAAATACCGCGAGGCACAGCCCGAGATACTTCATCGAGGAATCCGGGGTCAGCCGCCCCACCATCACCAACGCGACCGTCGCGATCCCCAGGCCCACAACGGGAAAGTACTTGTACTTGCCTGTGCTCGAGATATAACGCCCCGACGCCGTCGAGGAGATCAGCATCCCGGCCATCATCGGGATCATCATGAGCCCCGCAGCCGTGGGGGACAGGCCGTGAATCATCTGGATATACGTCGGCAGATAAGCCATCGCACCGAACATCGCCACGCCAACGATGATGCTGGAGATCGTGGTCAGCGCGAAGTTGCGTACCCCGAAGAGCTTCGTCGGCAGCACCGGGTTCGCCACCCGCGGCTCAACCACCAGGAACAATGCGGTGGCCACGATGGTGGTGCCCAGCAGCCCCAGGATGACCGGATCGGTCCAGCCGTAATCGCGGCCACCCCACGTCAGCGCCAGGATCAGCGTGCTCGTTGCGGCGGCCAACAGCACCGAGCCGAACCAGTCGAAAGGTGCGCGCTGCCCGCGCCGCGGCAACTTCAGCGCGAACGCCGAGAGAGTGAAGGCGATGACCGCCAGGGGCACGTTGAACCACAGTGCCCACCGCCAGCCTGGGCCGTCGGTAAAGAATCCACCCAGCAGGGGCCCAAGCACGCTCGATAGGCCAAAGACCGCGCCCATGAGCCCCATGTACTTGCCGCGCTCGCGGGCCGGGACCACGTCGGCGATGATCGCCTGGGAGAGCACCATCAGGCCACCACCGCCCACGCCCTGCACCGCGCGGGCGAGGATCATCATCCCCATGGACTGCGCATTCGCACCGATCACCGAGCCGAGCAGGAAGACCGCAATCGCGAACAGATACAGCGGCTTACGTCCCAGCTGATCGCCGAGCTTGCCGTAGATCGGCATGCCAATGGTCATCGTCACCAAAAACGCGGTGATGACCCAGCTCATCTTGTCCGCCCCGCCCAGCTCGCCAACCAGCGTCGGCAGTGCCGTGGCGAAGATCATCTGCCCCAGCGAGGACATGAGCATGCCGATCATCAGCGAGGCGAAAACCAGCGGGACGTTATTTTGTTTGCGGTAGTCCTTTCCGGGGGCGGTGGACGCGGTATCTGTCATCTTTTCTTCCTGCTGTTGGGTTCGTTGTTGTGATGTTTATGTCGGTTGGGGAGGGGACGACGTCCCCGCCTGCAAGCTCGGTCACTCAAAGCTCAGCCGGTCGAAACCAGCATGGAGCGTGCCGAGGGCGCGGGTAGCGGCGGTGAAGGCCCCGGCGTCGGCGATGCCGCTATCGGAACTGTGCGCCAGGGCGAATGCGGACCACACCGTGGAGGTCACCATGTTGACCAGCAGATGCGCTTCTTGTTCGAGCGGTAGATCCCGCAAGCTTCGATTGGCGGGGTGCTCGGTCAGGTTGGCGATAATGGCCTTCTTGAGGCGCTCCTTAGCCTCATGGAGCGAACGATGGCGGTCGTAGAGCAGCTCGGGGGATGTGCGAAGAAGCACGGCACGGCGCCGGGCGATCTCTCGGGAGAGCGCTGGGTCGATCGAACTGGCATGCCGCCGCTTCTGGACCTCAATATGCGCCCTGCCGACGAGCTCCACCACCTGCGCCGGGAAGGGGAAGTCCTTCTCGGCGGACAATTCAGTGATCTCCGCGAGTAGGGCCGGGGTGACGACGCTGGCTGACGGGCCGCTCAGCAGCTGGGCCTTGGATTCGAAGTAGTTGAAGAAGCTGCGGCGGCTAATATCCGCGCCTTCGCAAATCTGCTCCACGGTCACTTGATCCACGCCGTGCTCGAGGAAGAGGCGGGTGGCCACGTCCTCGATGGTGAGCGTGGTGTGGAGCCGGTTTCGCTCACGCCTTCCGGTCGGCGGGCCGGTGTGCTCGGGCCTAGGCTCGGGATCTGGGTGCTGTGTCACCCAAAAAAGATTACGCTCAGTGCACTATTGCACGCAATGCAAAAATTTGTGAGATGGCCGATACTTCGGGCCGTAGGGCGGGTACAAAAAACCGGCCGGGCCACGGGGATCCGTGGCCCG
>NZ_KV823575.1 GCF_001815985.1 Corynebacterium sp. HMSC27B11
TGTCCAACAAAATGTCCGCGTCCCCTTTTGACCCTTAACCCCCTAGACATAAAGAAATCCCCCGGCAGGGAAACCTGCCGGGGGATTATCAGTGGTGGGCCATCAGGGATTCGAACCCCGGACCCACTGATTAAGAGTCAGTTGCTCTAACCAACTGAGCTAATGGCCCATCTCGCTGCGAGGTGAACACTGCTTTGCATGTGCTCTCCGTGGCAACGAGATGAAACTATATTAGGCTTTTTGAAACTTGGCAAATCGCCTGGTCATGGCGCAGAAACAACGGTTTTATAACAGTGTTCTAAAACTTCCCACGTTGTACCTCCGGTTTGTCTGCCTGACCGGCTAAGCTAACCGGGTATTAGAAATTGCCAGCGGACCCGCCACCCACCGCGGTGGCAAAACCCGCGTGAACTGCTGCCGATCGTTTCCAATGCCGCCCACCGTGTGAGCGGACACCACTGGGGAAGGCTGGAAACCGGCAGCGCCCTACCAGGGAGCCCATGATGTTCTTTCTTTCACGAATCGGTCAGCGCCAGGCCGGACGTGTATTGAACCCCCGTCGCGCCATCGTCGGCGCCGTCGCAGCAGCCAGCCTTGTCACGCTCGGTGCGTGCACGATTGACACCGACCGTACGAAGGATGACACCCCGGCTACGGAAGAAGCGCAGGAGAAGAAGGTCGGAATCACCGCCTCCGTGAAGGACGGTGCCGAGGGCGTGAACCCCACCGAGACCGTGACGTTGGCCTCCGATAAGGCAATGTCCGACATCAGCCTGACCGATGGTGCGGGCAATGTCATCGAGGGCAAGCTCAACAAGGACAAGACCGAGTGGCGCAGCACGGGCGGGATGGAATACGGCTCGGCCTACACTCTCACGGCGACCAACGGCGAGACGGACCTGAATCAGACCTTCACCACGATTCAGCCCAACGTCCTGACCAACGCTTATCTCGCGCCGCTCGATGGGGCCACGGTGGGTGTGGGGCAGTCCATCGCGCTGAAGCTCGACGCCGTCCCCACAGATCGCAAGGCCGTCCAGGACGCGATCAGCATCAAGACCGAGCCGAAGGTGGAAGGAGCGTTCTACTGGATCAGCAACACTGAGGTCCGCTGGCGCCCGGAGAACTACTGGAAGCCCGGAACCACCGTCACCGTGGATGCGAAGCTGCGCGGCGTGGACCTCGGCGACGGCCTGTACTCCGCAGACAACCGCAAGGCGAAGTTCACCATCGGGGACGACATCCGCGCCGTCGTTGACGACGCCGCGAAGACGATGACCGTGACGAAGAACGGTCAGACGCTGAAGACGATGCCGACGTCCAACGGCCGTGATAACACGCAGTGGGCGACCCCGAACGGCGTCTACCAGATCGGCGACCAGTACGAGGCGCTGACGATGGACTCCAATACCTTCGGCTACTCCGAGGCTGAGGGCGGGTACGTCACGGACGTGTCCTATGCGACCCAGATGAGCTACTCCGGGATCTACATCCACGCAGCCCCATGGTCGGTGTGGGCGCAGGGCAGCCAGAACACCTCGCACGGCTGCATCAACCTGTCGATGGAGAACGCGAACTGGGTGTACCAGAACTTCAAGCGCGGGGACATCGTGACCGTGAAGAACTCCACGGGGCCCACGCTGCCGGGCTACGACGGCCTGGGGGACTGGAACATCGACTGGAAGACCTGGAAGGCCGGTAACGCCGGCGACGGCCCGCAGTACTAAAACGGAGGCTTAGGCGCGCCACGCCCGGGCCGCGGCCCGGGCGGTGACAGCGGCCTTGCGGGGTGCGGAAACCCGAATCCGGCCCGCCATGATTTCTTCGACGCTAGCCTGATCCAGCAGCTCGGTGAGCTCGGCGAACAGCGCGTGGGCGGCCGCAACTCCTGCCCGCGCGGTGGCCGGTAGCAGGCCGATGGCGCTCTCCGCCAGCGTGAGATCAGCGCGGATGTCCGCGATATAGTCGGCCTTCTGCTGCGCGGTCAGGGGAGCGGGGGCGGGGGTCTCGCGTGGGGTGGAACTGGTGGCGTTGTTCGTGTGAGACGGATCGCCCGGGCTGGCAGGCTGGTCGGTCATCGCCTCGCCCGAGACGTAGCTCCGGCCCAGCTTCTGGGTGTCCTCGGCCATGTCGCGGAGGAAATTCACTTTCTGAAAAGCCCGCCCCAAGGCCAGCGCTCCCTCGTTGGCCTGGCTGCGGCGCTGCGCGGACCACGGGCGCCCGCGACCGGCGGAGTCCGCAGCGAAGATGGCGTTGCACATCAGCCCAATGACCTCGGCGGAACCGTGGACATAAGAGTCGACGCTCGCGGCGTCGTGAACCGCGACGAGGGTGTCCTGGCGCATCGAGGTGAAGAAGTCCCGCAGGTCGGCGTCCTCGAGCCCGCACTCGTTGGCGGTGCGGGCGAAGGCGTGCAGCACCAGGTCCGTGCTGAAGCCGCGGTCGCAGGCCTGGTACACCGCCTGCTCGTAGGCATCGAGGCAGGCGCGGGTGGCCTCGGCGTTCAGTCCGGCACCGGCGGCGACCCCGTCGACGACCTCGTCTGCCACCCGCACCATGGCGTAGAGGTTGCGCACGTGGGTGCGCACCGGCTCGCGCAGCAGGGAGGAGGCCATCGAAAAGCTGGTGGAATATCCCCTAATGACCTCAGCAGCCGCGCGCTGGGATACGGTGGCGTACTTCTCCGCGGGGCTGGGGTGCGGACGGTGGGGGAGCTTCATGATGGATCTGACTCTAGCCCACCGGGTGCAGCCGACCATCGCCCGCATCTTCTGGGCAGCCCCGCGTAGGCTGGTGGTGCTCCAGCGGGGGCGCTCCCTGCGCTCACGCTAAGGAAAGCGAAGCAAGAAAAAGAGAAAGGGATGAGCAGTCATGGCTGCACAGGTTTACAAGGTTGAGGGCATGAGCTGCGGGCACTGCGAGGCCGCGGTGACCGAGGAGCTCTCCGCGCTGGGTGGGCTCAGCGACATCGCTGTGTCCGCTGAGAAGGGCACCGCCACTTTCGATAACGACGGCTCCGTCAGCGAGGAGCAGATCATCGCCGCTATCGACGAGGCTGGCTACGACGCGGCGCGCGCCTAAACCTGCTGGCGCTGTTGCCGGTTCCTCCGGTTCCGCGTGACCAGGTAGGCCACCGAGCCGAGAAACGGAAACACCAGGATCGCGAGGAACCACAGCAGGGCGGCTCGGGGCGTGTTCTGATCCTTAAACAACAGGATCAGCGCAGTTGCTAGCAATACGACCCAAGCGACCGCCAGCCCTGCCCACAAGAGGTCATATGCCGGCGGAATCGTGTTATCGCCCTCCATGGGGAGGGAGTCCCCAGCGGCGAGAATAAGCTTCATGACCTCTAACTATAATGCCGCGGGGCCCGAATGCAGGGGTTGAATGCTTAGGGGGCAGGGGGAGGGTTCGCGCTCGTTTGCGGAAGGTCTCGCAGCAACGCAAAGTCCCCGGCAGGTGAATCCTGCCGGGGACTTTCTCTGGGGTGACTGACGGGACTCGAACCCGCGACACCCAGGATCACAACCTGGTGCTCTACCAGCTGAACTACAGTCACCATCACTGCTCTAAGACAGCGAGAACTATATTAGGCCAGAACCAGAAAAGCGCCAAAACGCCAGCGTGGAAGCCTCAGAACCTGCCGACATCCCGCCGCGCAACCGCGCAACAGTGACCCCGTGGAACGCGGCGTCGTCGTCCCCTGGACGAGGAGCGCAGTGACGGCGAGGAATCGACGAGGGCGAGCACCGAACGATTTCCCTGGCCTAGGCCCAGGGCTCAACCGCAGCCTCCGCCGCCGCGAGGATCTGCCCCTTATCCGGGCCGGGCGCGTCGACCATGATCGCGTGCCGGTAGAACGCGAGCTCCTGGATCGACTCCTGGATATCAGCCAGAGCGCGGTGGGAAAGCCCCTTCTGCGGCTGGCCCGCGTACACCTTGGGGTACCAGCGGCGCGCGAGTTCCTTGATGCTGGAGACGTCGATCATGCGGTAGTGCAGGAACTCGTCCAGCTTCGGCATGTACTTCGCGATGAAGCGGCGATCCGTGCCGATGGAGTTGCCTGCCAGTGGTGCGGCCCGCTCGACCTCCACGTAACGCTGCACGTACTCCAGCACCTGCTGCTCCGCCTCCACGAGGGAGAGCGTGGACTCGCGGATCTGCTCCGTCAGCCCCGAGCGGGCGTGCATGTTCTGCACGAAGTCATCCATCTCGGCGAGCTCGTCCTCGGTTGCGTGGATGACCAGGTCGATACCCTCGTCGAGGGGTCGCAGTTCGGCGTCGGTGACGATCACCGCAATCTCCACCAGGACGTGGCGGTCGGGATCCAGGCCCGTCATCTCGCAGTCTGCCCAGACGATGCGGTCGTTCTTCGCTACCTGATTGGGGGTGGACACTGTGCTCCTTGGGCTCCTTCGTGCTTGCTTTCTTTTAGTTCTGCTTCTTCTTCGCCGCTTCCTCCGCCGCGACCTCGGCCGCCATCTTGCGGTAGAGCTTCGCCATGATCGGCGCGCTCACGCGGCGCGGGACGTAGGTGGACAGGAAGTTCATCGCCTTCGACAGCGGACCAGGGACGACGCGCAGCTTGTTCGCGGCCAGCGCCTCCAGTGTTTCGATGGCGCAGTCCTCGTAGGTGGTCCAGACGAAGTCCGGCACAGCCCGATCCACGCCGGTCTTCTTCTCTTCCTCCTTGACCTCCTCGCGCACGGGGCCTGGCGCCAGCAGCGTGCACTTGATGCCCTTGGGCTTCAGCTCGTAGTGCAGGGCCTCGGTGTAGGTGTTGACCATGGCCTTGGTGCCCACGTAGGTCGCGTTGCCAGGGATCGCCATATTTCCGGCCGCGGAGCCGACGTTGACGATGCCCCCCTCACCGCGGGCCAACATCCGAGGAAGGACGGCGGCGGTGAGCTCGAACAGGGCGGTGGCGTTCAGCTCGAACTGGGCGCGTTCCCCGCCGTAGTCGAGGTCGGTGAAGTCACCGAAGGTAGCGATGCCGGCGGAGTTGATGAGGACGTTGACATCCAGGTCCTCGACCTCGGCGATGAGCTCCGCGCGGGCGGCGGCGTCGGAAAGATCGACGGAGCGGATGCGGACGTCCCGGCCGGGCAGCTGCTCGGCGATGGCCTCCATCGGCCCGGTGGAGCGGGCGACGAGGATGAGGTCGTGGCCGCGACGCCCCAGCTCGAGGGCCAGGGCCTCGCCAATGCCGGAGGACGCGCCGGTGACGAGGGCGAAAGTGCCAGCCCGGGGGTGGGGGATGCTGTGCTCGGTGGTCAAGAAGGCTCCTCACGTTGGCGGATGGGTGCGCAGGGCCAAGCCTGCGCGGGGGTTCTTGCTCACCGCCGCAAGCCACGCGAGTGTGTGCGGGCGGCGAGTGTTAAGAACCGTGCTGCGTCAATCCTAGGCGACCGCTGCCAGCGAGGTAGCCGACCCTTCAAAGCACAAAGCGCCCCCGGCAGGATTCGAACCCGCGACACATGGGGTAGAAACCCACTGCTCTAATCCACTGAGCTACGGAGGCAAGTAGCAGGCGTATTCCCGGCCCCGGGTGCTGCCACGCACCATAGGTTAGTTGATGCCTGGGGAAATGGTAATCAGCAGGTCGGGGGGTATTGTGTGAGACATGTCTGCGCCTGTGAAGAACGCCGCCGCCCCCGCCCAATCGGGGAGCGGTGCACAGAAACTAGGCCCGCCGATCCTCGTCTACATTGCCGCCGCGCTCGTGGCTGGCATCGTCGGCGCCGTCATCAGCGTTGAGTTCTTGGGCGAATCCCTCGCCGCCCTCGGCGTGCCGGATCCGGGTACCGCGACGACCTTCGGCCTGCCCTTCCTGCGTTCCGCCGCCACCCTGATCGGTTGCATGGGCGTGGGCGGGTTCCTGATGAGCGCCTTCGGCGCCCCGCCGCGCAAGGACGGCTACCTGGATTACGACGGCTACGCCGCAGCCCGTACCGGCCAGTGGGGAATGTTCCTGTGGGCCGTGTGCGCTCTGTTCCTGATTCCGTTGTACATGTCCGATGTTTCGGGCTCGCCGCTGAAGGAAACCCTGAAGCCAGATCTGTGGGGTGTGGCGATCCAGCAGGTGTCCACGGCGAAGGCCTTCCTTGCAGTGGCGATCATCGCTGGCCTGACCTGGTTCTTCTCCCTGCTGACCCGCAAGTGGATCTGGCAGCCGGTCTTCCTGGCCCTGGCGCTGTGCACGATGATCCCCCTTGCGCTGGATGGGCACTCTGCCTCGGGCGGTAACCATGACTTTGGCGTGAACTCCCTGCTGTGGCATGTGATGGCCACCGCTGTGTGGGTTGGTGGTCTGATGGCCCTGGTCGCGCACGCGAAGCGCCGCGGCCCGCACCTGGCGCTGATTACGAAGCGCTATAGCTTCGTGGCCTTCTGGGCTTTCGTCGCGGTGGTTCTTTCCGGCCTGGTGAACGCTGCGATCCGCGTGCGCTTCTCCGAGTGGCTGACCACCGACTACGGCCTGGTCATCACCGCCAAGGCGGTGCTCGGCATCGTCCTGCTGGTGTGTGGTTACCTGCACCGCAAGTCGGTCATCCCGAAGCTGGAGGCCGCCGAGGGGGAGGGCGGTGGCTCCACCGCCGAGGCGCGTAAGGCGTTTAGCCGCCTGGCTATCGGCGAGGTCCTGGTCATGGCGGGTGCTATCGGCGTGGCCATCTCCCTGTCCCGCATTCCGCCCCCGCTGCCGCAGCAGATCGAGATCACCACGATGGACATCCTGCTGGGCTTCCGCATCACCGAACCGCCGAACTACCTGCACATGTTCGGCATGTTCCGCCTGGACTTGATCTACGGCGTGGGCGCGATCATCCTTCAAGTCCTGTACATGTGGGCCTGGTTCACGCTGCGCAAGAAGGGGCAGGATTGGCCACTCAACCGCCTGCTGTGGTGGACTGCCGGCAACGTCTTCCTCCTCTACGCCACGAGCTCCGGGCTGGGCATGTACGCGATGGCGATGTTCTCCCCGCACATGCTGCAGCACATGATCCTGGCCATGCTGGTCCCGATCTGTTGGGCGCTCGGTGGCCCGATGACCCTCTTCCTGCGAGCACTTCCCGCTGCCGGTCGCGACGGGGTGCCGGGGCCGCGCGAGTGGTTGGTGGTGTTCATCAACAACCCGATTTCGCGCTTCTGGACCCACCCCATCGTCGCGGGCATCCAGTTCGTCGTGGGCTTCTACTGGCTGTACCTGTCCACCCTCTTCGACTGGATGGGCAGCAACCACTCCGGCCACCTGTTCATGATCGGGCACTTCCTGATCTCCGGGTACATCTACTTCTGGGTGATCATCGGTGTGGACGCCGCCCCGCGCCACATCTCCGCGTTCAACAAGATGCTGGTGCTCTTCGGTTCCGTGGTTTTCCACGCCTGGTTCGGCATCGCCCTGATGCAGATGCGCAGTCCGATGAATGCGGACTTCTACCAGCGGCTGGACTTCCCCTTCGCGTTGGACATCCTCCACGACCAGTGGGTGGGTGGCGCGATCGCCTGGGGCCTGGGCGAGCTGCCGTTGCTGATCGTCTCCATCGCCCACGGTGTGCAGTGGTACCGCTCCGAGGACCGGGAGGCGAAGCGCTACGACCGTCACCAGGACCGCACTGGTGGCCAGGACCTGCAGGCCTATAACGCGATGTTGGCCAGCATGGCCGGCGAGGGCGGGGACTTCGGCGAGAAGGAGTACTACACCGCCGACTACGAGACCGAGTCCGTGCAGAGCCAGCTGCACACCGAGAAGCAGCGCCGCCGCAAACAGGTCCGCCGCCGCAAGGGGCAGAAGTTCACCGATCTGCCGTCCCCGGAGTACGGCGCGAACATCCCGGGTGCTTATGGCCAGGCCCCGCGGTCGCAGCGCCCGGCCCCGGACTCCGGTACTAGGTCCGACGACGCCTCCACCGAGGACGCCGACTAGCCCCGTCACCGTTTCTTTCGAGGACGTCACCAGCCCCGCCTGGTGGCGTCCCTTGCTTTGTTATTCACTGTGGCCTGCAGGGCACGGCGGCGGGGATGTCGCGGCGGGCGCGGGCCGTCAAGAGTCACATGAGTGGTTCTGTGGAATTCTCACATGCCGGGAATGCTATCCACAGCGTGGCTCCGCGAATCAGGTGTGCTGGCTGGGGCATTCGGTAAACCAATGGCTACGCGCCGCAGCAGAATCCGCGGCGTGGTGCTCAAAGAAGGACCTACCGGCGGGGGAGCTAACTGCCGGTGGGGGACAAGCAATTCACGCGAAGAAGGAGTGGTCCACGATGAGCAGCCAGATGGCAACGATTCACCTCACCGGAAACATGGTGAGCAACCCGGAAATGAAGCACCGCACCGAGGACGCAGCGATGGCCGTGTTCCGCATGGCGGTTAACCACCGCTACCAGGACCGCAACGGCCAGTGGGTGGACGGCAGCCCCACCTTCGTCACGGTGCAGTGCTGGGGGAGGCTGGCCCAGAATGTGGTGAGTGATGGCTACAAGGGCATGCCGGTCGTGGTGGTCGGTCGGCTCTACCAGTCCACGTGGACGGCGCAGGATAGCGGGGAGAAGCGCTCCGCGTTGCGGATCCGGGCCAGCCATGTCGGCGCGGACATGGGCCTGCGCCGGGTGACGGTCACACGCGAGGAGCCGGTGGGCAATAAGCAGCAGTCCGATCAGGACGGCGCCGATGCGGCCACGTCGCAGGCCGATGACTCGTCGGCGGAAGACGCGGCTTCGGGAAGCGGCAACGAGGAGCGCGAGCTGGTTGGCGCGGCGGCGCCACCGTTCTAAAAGCAACTTGTGCTTGGGGGCTGCGGAATCGGGGGATCCGCAGGTAGCGGGGGAGACAACGGCCGGGGCGAAAGGGGGCGCCCCGGCCGTTGGTCTTGCAGTAGGAGCTGAATCAGAGAGGGCGGCAGCGGAATCTTGAAATCGGTGCCGAACACGTAGACTATGGGGCAGCGATTTATCGAACTTTTTCTTCAACGGAAAGGCTGAAGTAGTTCACCGTGGGCGAATTTATTTACACCATGAAGAACGTGCGCAAGACGCACGGCGACAAGGTCATCCTCGATGACGTCACGATGATGTTTTACCCGGGCGCCAAGATCGGCGTCGTGGGACCCAATGGCGCCGGTAAGTCCTCGATCCTGAAGATCATGGCGGGCCTGGACCAGCCCTCCAACGGTGAGGCCTTCCACGACCCGGGCGCGACCGTGGGCATCCTGCAGCAGGAGCCGCCGCTGAACGAGGAGAAGACGGTCCGCGAGAACGTCGAAGAGGGCCTGGGCGACATCTTCGAAAAGAAGCAGCGCTTCGAGCAGATCGCCGAGGAGATGGCGACCAACTACACCGACGAGCTCATGGAAGAGATGGGCAAGCTCCAGGAGGAGCTCGACGCCGCCGATGCCTGGGAGGTCGACTCCAAGATCGAGCAGGCCATGGAGGCCCTGCGCTGCCCGCCGTCCGACGAGCCGGTGACCAACCTCTCCGGTGGTGAGCGCCGCCGCGTGGCCCTGGCGAAGCTGCTGCTCTCCGAGCCGGATCTGCTGCTGCTCGACGAGCCGACCAACCACCTGGACGCGGAGTCCGTCCTGTGGCTGGAGAAGCACCTGGCCGACTACAAGGGTGCCGTCCTGGCCGTGACCCACGACCGCTACTTCCTGGACCACGTCGCAGGCTGGATCTGTGAGGTCGACCGCGGCAAGCTCTACCCCTACGAGGGCAACTACTCCACCTACCTGGAGACCAAGGCCAAGCGCCTCGAGGTCGCGGGTAAGAAGGACGCCAAGCTGCAGAAGCGCCTGAAGGAAGAGCTGGCTTGGGTCCGCTCCGGCGCCAAGGCCCGCCAGGCGAAGAACAAGGCCCGCCTCGAGCGCTACGAGGAGATGGCTGCGGAGGCCGAGCAGTACCGCAAGCTCGACTTCGAGGAAATCCAGATCCCGACCCCACCGCGCCTGGGCAACCAGGTTGTGGAGGTCAAGAACCTCACCAAGGGCTTCGGCGACCGCGTCCTGATTAAGGATCTCTCCTTCACTCTGCCGCGCAACGGCATCGTCGGCGTTATCGGTCCGAACGGTGTGGGTAAGACGACGCTGTTCAAGACCATCGTTGGTCTGGAGGAGCCGGACTCCGGCGAGGTCAAGGTCGGTTCCACCGTGCAGCTGAGCTACGTGGACCAGAACCGTGAGAACATCGACCCGGAGAAGACCGTGTGGGAGGTCGTCTCCGACGGCCTGGACTACATCGTCGTCGGCCAGAACGAGATGCCATCCCGCGCGTACCTCTCCGCATTCGGCTTCAAGGGTGCGGACCAGCAGAAGCCGTCCAAGGTGCTCTCCGGTGGTGAGCGCAACCGCCTGAACCTCGCGCTGACGCTGAAGCAGGGCGGCAACCTGATCCTGCTGGATGAGCCCACCAACGACCTCGACGTCGAGACCCTCGGCTCCCTGGAGAACGCGCTGCAGAAGTTCCCGGGCTGCGCCGTCGTGATTTCCCACGACCGCTGGTTCCTGGACCGCACCTGTACCCACATCCTCGCCTGGGAGGGCAACGTTGCTGAGGGCCAGTGGTACTGGTTCGAGGGCAACTTCGAGGACTACGAGAAGAACAAGGTCGAGCGCCTCGGCCCGGAGGCGGCGCGTCCGTCCCGCGTCACGCACCGCCGCCTGACCCGCTAAGCGCTTAGCCCGCTAAGCAGGGGCTTTGCTGCTCGCGCTGTACTAGCGTGGGCGGTATGACCCCGTTGCGTTCAATCTCCGATACCCCCATCACCGAGCTGCCTGGCTATCAGCGCAACTTCGCTCCCGGCCGGCTGTCGGTGGGGCTCTCCCTGCCCATCGGGCGCCGCGACAGCGAACGCCCCACGGAGGTAGCCAACCCAGCAGGATCGGGGAGTAGTGCAGATCCCGCCGCCGACCTCGCCGAACAGCTACGCCGGATTCGTCTCGCCGAGGACGGCGGCTTTTCTGCTGTCTGGGCACGCGACATCCCCCTGAGCGTGGAGACCTTCGGCGACGACGGGCAGGTCTACGACCCCTGGATGTACCTGAGTTACATCGCCGCGCAGACCTCGACAATCGCGCTGGGGACCGCAGTGATCGTCGTCCCCTTCCAACACCCCCTGTTGATGGCCAAGCGGGCGGCAAGCCTGGACCGCTTGAGTGGCGGGCGTTTCCTCATGGGTATCGCCACCGGCGACCGCCCGGAAGAGTTCCCCGCATTCAACCAAGAGCAGGGCGCCAGGGACGAACGCTTCCGCGAGCACCTCGCCGTCTACACCAAGGCACTGCGCACCAGCATGCGCCCAATCCGATGGTCCGAAGGAAAAGTCGGCGGCGCCGAAGTGCTCCCCAAACCCACCGCCCACCACGTGCCCGTGTTGGCCACCGGCTCCTGTCAGCAGAGCCTGGAGTGGAAAGCCGAGCACACTGACGGCTGGTTCATGTACCACAAGGGACTCGCCATCCAACAGAAGAACGTCGAGCAGTGGCGCGCAGCCGTCGTCGACGCGTGCGGGGAAGGTGCCTTCAAACCCTTCCTGGAGGCGATGTGGATCGACCTGCACGAGGATCCGGACACCCCAGCCCAGGGCGGAACCTTCGGCTACCGGCTCGGGCGAAATACCCTGGTCTCCCTGCTGAACTCCCAACGGGAGATCGGGATCAACCACGTCAGCATCAACCTGCTGGGCTCCACGCGCCGAGCCGGCGAGCAGATCGAAGAGATCGCCGAGTACGTCCTTCCGAAGGTGACCGGATAGCTACCTCAGCCCGCAACGGACGTCCCACCAGGAGCGGGAACCACAGCTCACAGGAAAAAGAAAGGAAGACCATGCCGAAGAAGATCGCGCCCCGCGTCCTGTCCTGGGCATCCATCCTCGATGAGGGGACCGAACAGCAGGCCATCGACCTGGCCACGCTGGACATCGTCACCCCGCACGTCGCACTCATGCCGGATGCCCACTTCGGCATGGGAAGCGCCGTGGGCACCGTCATCCCCACCGCAGGGGCGGTCATCCCCGCAGCGGTCGGCGTGGATATCGGCTGCGGCATGATCGCCGCCCGCACGAAGTACACGGAAGCAGACATCGCTGGCCTCGACCTCGTCGCCCTGCGCGATGAACTGGAACGCGCGATTCCGCTCTCGCCGGGCAACTACAACAAGAAGATCCAGCTGGACCACACCGCACGCCGGATCGCGGAGCTGGAGGAGCACGCCAAACGCGACGGGGTGGACCTGTCCCACTCCCCGAAGTGGCGCGAGCAGCTCGGCTCCCTGGGCGGCGGCAATCACTTCATTGAACTGTGCATCGACGAACTGGGTCGGGTCTGGTGCTTCCTGCACTCCGGCTCCCGCGGAGTGGGGAACAAGATCGCGCAGAAGCACATCCGCATCGCCCAGCAGCAATGCGCCGAGGCGGGCATCGAGCTGCCGCACCGCGACCACGCCTACCTGCGGGAGGGCACCCCGGAATTCGATCAGTACATCGCCGAGCTGCACTGGGCGCAGTCCTTCGCCCTGGCCAACCGCGAGGAGATGATGGACCGCTTCGTTGACCAGTTGGCCCGCGCGATGGGGGTGCAGGGCGCGACGGGGCAGGGCAACGCCGAAAATGGCGCGGTGGAAGTCGAGCGCATCAACACCCACCACAACTACACCGAACCCGTGGAGATCGACGGGAACACGCTGTGGCTGACCCGGAAGGGGGCGATCAACGCGGAAGCTGGCCGCCCGGGCCTTATCCCCGGCAGCATGGGTGCGCGCTCCTACGTCACCCGCGGCAAGGGAAACCCGCAGGCTTTCTGGTCGGCCCCACACGGCGCCGGCCGGGTGCTCTCGCGCCGGGCGGCGAAGAAGCGCTATACCGCCGAGGATCTTGACCAGCGGATGTCCGGCATCGTCTACCGACCGGGCGCGGCGTGGGTGGACGAGATCCCGGACGCCTATAAGCCCATCGATCAGGTGATGGCGGACGCCCGCGACCTGGTCGAGGTCGTCCACGAGCTGCGCCAGGTGCTGAACCTCAAGGGCACATAGCCTTAGGCGTGTGGTTAGGCTGGTGGCCATGAGTGTGCAGCTGCGAATGGTGAACAAGGCCCCGCGCTCCGTGGCGCGTCGAATCGCAAGTGTGGCGGAGCGGGTGCTGAGCATGGACCCCGAGGCGCTCGCTCGGCTGCGCCCATTGCCGGATGGCTTGGACATTTTCTTCTCCACCCCACTTGGTTGCGCTCTCAGCCAGCGCTTGCCCGGGGCGGTGCTGGACGGACAGGACGACGACGCCGACTCGACCGTCGTGCGGGCCGCCGCCCTGAAGGATGCGCTGCAGCAGTGGGCGGGCTCCGCGGGCACCGATGGCGGGCCAGGTGAATCCGACGCCACCTTCGATCTGGGCACCAGCGTGGACATGATGTGGCTGGGCGCCCTGCCACCCGTCAGCGGTTTCCAGCTGGTGGATTGGGTGCCCGCCGAGGTTCTGCGGGAGGTTTACCGCGAGATGGAGGAGGAGCACGAGCTGCGCGGCGGGCCCGCGGGGCTAGCCCCTTCGATGCTGGACCAGGAGCTGGTGGAGGTCACCAGCGAGGCTGGGCAGGGCTCTTCCGGGGCGACCTCGAACGGAGATCCGGCCGGGGGAGCAACACCCCAGCTGGTGAACATCACCGGCCGGATGGTCGCCACGGCCGGGGCGACGGGCGTCATCAACCCACCGCCAGCCGCGCTGCAGGAGAAGTACCCAGGGCGCCAACTCGACGTGGTGCGGGTGGCCGCCACCGGATCCTGGATCCGGCTGGACGGGGTCTTCGGCACCCTCTATGCGCCGCGCCCCGGGGGACTGGCGCGTCTGCCTTAGGCGTCCCAGGAGCGGCCGGAGCGCATGGTCGGCTCGTTGACCAGCATCTGCGCTACTCGCTCCATGTGATCCCACATTGCGGCTCGGTGCTCGGCCGGCAGGGTCTCTTCGTCCACGGTCTCCATGGCATTAGCCATGAGCTCCAGCCAGCGGTCGCGAGCCGCCTCGTCGATGTGGAACTGGGCGTGGCGCATCCGCAGGCGGGGGTGGCCGCGCTTCTCGTTGAAGGTCTCCGGCCCGCCCCAGTACTGCGCGAGGAACCAGCGCAGCCGGTCCTCAGCACCCGCCATGTCGTCGGCTGGGTACATCGGGCCCAGGATGTCGTCGTCCTTCACCTGCTTATAAAACTCGGACACGATGGTGCGGAAGGTTTCCTCGCCCCCAACTGCATCATAAAAAGTGCCCATTGTTCCTCAACTTTTCCTCTCTGGGGTGCCTGCCATTCGGGCCACCCATCGGTGCACGCGAACGGGGCCGGAGCCCCCGCCGCGGCTGGTTCTTTCCTCCCGAGACTAGCGTTTTCCCGGCTGTAGCCGCGGGCCGTCTAGTCTCGAGCTGGCTCCGGCACCACGTCTTAAGCCACTACTCGGTGGCGTCGAAAGCCTGGGCGGTCTTGGCGCGAGCCACTCGGTCGCGGCCCTCCCGCAGGGTGCGGCGCAATCCGGCCGGGGTATCCGGGGCTTCGATCAGCTCCGCAACCTGGCGGTCCGTCTCCTCGCTGAGGTCCCAGGCCGGGTAGATGCCGGAGAGGGTGCGCAGTGCCATCTCGGGGCTGAGCTCCTCCCACATGCGGGCGGCATTGGCCACGTAGCTAGGGCCAAAGGGCTGCAGCAGCTCACCCTGACCGATCCGGGTCAGCCCCGCCATGCGGTGGCGCAGCGCGAGGTTGGAGAGCTGCGGGCCACGCTGCGTGATCTCCTCCCACACTGCGGCCTTGACCTCGGCGGTCGGGACGGCCGAGCGTGCCTCCAGCGCTAGCATCGCACCGGAGGAGGATGCATCGCGGGTCTCCTCCTCGGCGATTCGCGCGTCCACCTGCTCTTCGGATTCCCCGCTTTCGTCCTGGCTGGCCGCCAGGGCGATGAGGAACTGCCAGCGCAGGTCCTGGTCGATCTCCAGCCCCGGCGCATAGTTCGCCGCGTCTCCGCCGAGCAGCTCCTGCAAGATCTGGGCGGACTCGGCGCTGTGGACGCTGTGTGCAAACGCGCGGGCGAAGGCCAGCTGCGCCTGGCCAGTGGTTTCCTTCATGCCGCGCAGGAAGGCCTCGCGCAGCAGTTCCCAGCCCTGCTGGCGCCACTGCGGGGCAGCGTAGGTGCTCACCGCCACGCGGGACTGCGCGAGGACCTGCTCCAGCACCGCCATCTCGGTCTCCGCGACCGCACCACGCGCGACGAGTGCCACGAAGTCGCGGGCCTTCATCTGAGCATTTCGGGTCATGTTCCAGGCCGCGGACCAGATCAGGGAGCGCGGCATCGGGTCGGCGATCGCGGTGATGTTTTCGGTCGCCACCTTGAGGGAATCCGCGTCCAGCTCGATGAAGGCGTAGCTCAGGTCGTCGTCGTTGACGATGACGAGCTCGCCCGCCGGGGTTCCATCTAGCTCCGGGATCGCGGTGGTCGGCCCAGCGACGTCGGCGTCCACGCGGGTGATGCGGCTGAGCTGCCCGTCGTCGTCGGTGCGGTAGATGCCGATGCCGATGCGGTGGGTACGGGTTTCGCCGGCCCCCGGGGCCGCCCCGCTCTGCTCGACGGCGAAGTTCCGGTAGGCGCCATCGACGACATCGAAGCTGGCCTTGAGCGTGTTGATGCCGGTGGTCTTTAACCACTGATCCGCCCAGTCCGACAGGTCCCGGCCGCTGGAGCGCTCCAGCGCGGAGAGCAGGTCGTCGAAGGTGGCGTTTTCCCAGGCGTGTGCCGCGAAGTGGGTGCGCACCCCGGCGAAGAAGGCCTCCAGGCCCACGTAGGCGGCGAGCTGCTTGAGCACGCTTGCGCCCTTGGCGTAGGTGATGCCGTCGAAGTTGGCGTCCACGGTGACGATATCGGAGGCATCGGTGAACACCGGGTGGGTGGTGGAGAGCTGGTCCTGGGCGTAGGCCCATGCCTTTTCTTTATTGCCGAAGGTCACCCAGGCGGTGTCGAAGCGGGTGGCATTGGCCTGGCTCATGGCAGCGGACCAGGTGGCGAAGGACTCGTTGAGCCACAGGTCATCCCACCAGGTCATCGTCACCAGGTCGCCGAACCACATGTGCGCCAGCTCGTGGAGGATCGTGTCCGCGCGGCGCTCGTACTCATAGTGGCTGGCCGCAGATCGGAAGACGTACTCGTCGCGGATCGTCACCACGCCTGCGTTCTCCATCGCGCCCATGTTGTACTCCGGGCAGAACACCTGGTCGTACTTGTAGAAGGGATAAGCGATGCCGAAGTGCTCGGAGTAGTAGTCGAAGCCCTGCTTCGTGACGGCGAACAGCTCCTCAGCGTCCAGGTGCTCGGCCAGGGACTGCCGGCAGTACAGGCCCAGCGGAACGGTCTGGGAACCGCTGTTCTGGATCTCGCCACGGGTGCGCGCTGCCACCAGCGCATCGTCGGAGGTCTCCGGGTGAGCGGTGATCTCGCCGCGCCACTCGTCGGTGACTTCGTGCCACGGGCCAACGCAGAAGGCGATCAGGTAGGTGGACAGCAGGTAGTCCACCTCCGCGCGGTGGAGCACCGTGTCGCCCTCGGCCTCGGTGGCGACCACGTTATTCGTCACGACGCGCCACGGCTGCGGGGTACGCACGCTCAGCGAGTAGGTGGCCTTGATGTCCGGTTGGTCGAAGCAGGCGAAGACACGCTTCGCGTCGGCGGTCTCGAACTGGGAGTAGAGGTAAATATTGCCGTCCGCAGGGTCCTGGAAGCGGTGCAGACCCTCGCCCGTGACGGAATAATCGCCCAGCGCGTCCACCACCAGCTGGTGCTCGCCCTCGGCAAGATCAGCAAGGACGATGCCCGCGGTGGCGTCGTAGTCGCCGGTACCGATGGCCTGCTCGGTGATGTCCTTCCCATCGAGGTGGACGGAGTTCACCTCGCGCGCCCGGAAATCCACGAAGGTGGAGCCAGCGCCAGAGTGGAAGTCGATCGTGGTGCGGCTTGGGAACTGCTCGCGCTGCATATCCTCGCCGGCAGAAAGGTCCAGCTCCACGGTGTAGTGGACATCGGAGATCAGCTCGGCGCGGGCCTGAGCTTCGGTCTGAGTGAGATTCGTTGAAGTCATGCGCTCCACCCTACGCGCGGGCCCGGACACGGATTTCCGCTCCTTGCACCCGAGGGCGTCGTCGTTAAGAAAAACGTGGGGACCGGCGAGATGTATACAGTGGCGGGAAGAACAGAAGAAGAAAAGGAAAGGAACCCGCCGTGGCCACCACGAACGAGCTGAACATGTACTTCGACGTCACCTGCCCCTTCGCCTGGGTGACCAGCCGCTGGCTGCTGGAGGTGGAGAAGGTCCGCGACGTGAAGGTGAACTTCATCCCGATGAGCCTGTCCGTCCTCAACGATGGCCGCGACCTCGACCCCGCCTACATGGACCGCATGGAGGCAGCTTGGGCACCGGCGCTGGCTGCAGCCGCGATCTACACCAAGCACCCGGATCAGATCGCCGATTACTACACCCTGATGGGCGAGGCCATCCACAACGAGAACCGCGGCGAGCGGGATTACATCGGTTGCTACGACGACCTCATCGCCGAGGTCGTGGAGAAGCTCGACCTGCCGGAGGGCTTCATCGACCGCATCGGGCTGCGCCCCCACGCCGAGAACGCATTCCTCGACGAACTGAAGGAGACCCACCGGCACGGTATCTCCCTGGTTGGCGACGAGGTCGGCACCCCGATCGTGGACATCGATGGCCGCGGCTTCTTCGGCCCTGTGCTGACCCGCGTGCCGAAGGGGGAGCAGGCAGGCGAGCTTTTCGACGCCTCCGTCACCCTGGGTAGCTACCCGCACTTCTTCGAGCTCAAGCGGACCCGCACGGAGGATCCGAGCGCCACGGAGACTGCGGTAGGCTAAAGATCATGCGAATTTATCTTGGTGCCGATCACGCCGGTTTTGACATGAAAAACCTCATCGCAGACCACCTCAAGGCCGCTGGCCACGAGGTGATTGACTGCGGTGCACACACCTACGACGCGAACGACGACTACCCGGCTTTCTGCATCGAGGCAGCCCGCCGGGTCGTTGCCGACGAGGGCTCCCTGGGCATCGTCCTGGGCGGTTCCGGCAACGGCGAGCAGATCGCCGCGAACAAGGTGCCGGGCGCGCGCTGCGCGCTGGCCTGGTCCGTGGAGACCGCGAAGCTCGCCCGCGAGCACAACAATGCCCAGCTCATCGGCCTGGGCGGCCGGATGCACTCCGAGGAGGAGGCGCTGGCCATCGTGGACGCCTTCATCGCCCAGGAGTGGAGCGAGGCGGAGCGCCACCAGCGTCGCATCGACATCCTCGCCGAGTACGAGAAGACCGGTGAGGCTCCGGCTCTCCCGGAGGCCTAAACTCCACGGCTCACCCCGGTGGCGCCGGTTGGGTAGTTGACCGCGCTATCGTGTAGGGTGTCTATCCACAGCAAGCTTCGTGCTCACGCCGGGCCGGCATGATGCGAAGATTGCTTTCTGGGAACGTCGTATAGTGGCTAATACCTCAGCCTTCCAAGCTGAAGACGCGGGTTCGATTCCCGTCGTTCCCTCCACTCTGACCAGCGGTTATAGCGGGGGATTCCAGACTGCGCATAGCGGTTTGGACTTTCCTCAGGGCTAACGTATGGTTAGAGCGCACGCAACGCGAGCTTAGGTTCGCGAAAGTGTGGCCGGGGCATGGCGCAGTTTGGTAGCGCACTCGCTTTGGGAGCGAGGGGTCGCAGGTTCAAATCCTGTTGCCCCGACGGCAAAGGTTCACCCCTAGTCTTCGGACTAGGGGTTTTCTTGTGTCCTAGGCTCGTCTTAAGTTCTAGTGGTCGTTGCAACACTGATCTGAAGGGTTAAGGGTCAAAAAGTGTGTCTGGCCCGGCGTGTCGTGGGGG
>NZ_KV823576.1 GCF_001815985.1 Corynebacterium sp. HMSC27B11
TGGCACATGGATGAAACCTACGTGAAGGTCAATGGCCGCTGGGCGTATCTGTACCGGGCCGTCGACAGCCGGGGCCGCACTGTCGATTTTTATCTCTCCTCCCGTCGTAACAGCAAAGCTGCATACCGGTTTCTGGGTAAAATCCTCAACAACGTGAAGAAGTGGCAGATCCCGCGATTCATCAACACGGATAAAGCGCCCGCCTATGGTCGCGCGCTTGCTCTGCTCAAACGCGAAGGCCGGTGCCCGTCTGACGTTGAACACCGACAGATTAAGTACCGGAACAACGTGA
Source organism: Corynebacterium sp. HMSC27B11 (assembly GCF_001815985.1). Taxonomy (GTDB): domain Bacteria; phylum Actinomycetota; class Actinomycetes; order Mycobacteriales; family Mycobacteriaceae; genus Corynebacterium. Next base: position 293 of record NZ_KV823576.1, read on the forward strand.
TTGAATGCGATCATGGCAAACTGAAACGGATAATCGGCGCCACGCTGGGATTTAAATCCATGAAGACGGCTTACGCCACCATCAAAGGTATTGAGGTGATGCGTGCACTACGCAAAGGCCAGGCCTCAGCATTTTATTATGGTGATCCCCTGGGCGAAATGCGCCTGGTAAGCAGAGTTTTTGAAATGTAAGGCCTTTGAATAAGACAAAAGGCTGCCTCATCGCTAACTTTGCAACAGTGCCCGCTCAGATCGACACCACGACTGCGTCCGGTCGCATGGTGTTCGGAATCTTCGCCACCTTGGCCGAGTTCGAGCGGGATCTGATCCGAGAGCGCACCATGGCGGGTCTCGCCTCCGCGAGAGCGCGCGGTCGCAAGGGCGGACGAAAATTCGCGCTCACCAAAGCTCAGGTGCGTCTCGCGCAAGCCGCCATGGCCCAGCGCGATACTTCAGTTTCCGATCTCTGCAAGGAACTCGGCATCGAGCGCGTCACTCTCTACCGATATGTCGGTCCCAAAGGCGAGCTCAGAGACCATGGAAAGCATGTTCTCGGACTTACGTAGCAACTCGTTTCTTTTCGCAGGTTGAGCCACCTCCGCGCTTCATCAGAAAACTGAAGGAACCTCCATTGAATCGAACTAATATTTTTTTGGTGAATCGCATTCTGACTGGTTGCCTGTCAGAGGCGGAGAATCTGGTGATTTTGTTTTTCGACGTGGTGACGGGCATGCCTTCGCGAAAATCGCACCTGCTTCCCGCCGCGGTGAGCTCGCTGGAGAGCGTGACCGCCTCATTTGGCTCAAAGGTCGAGGTGTGGCTTGCCCCGAGGTGATCAACTGGCAGGAGGAACAGGAGGGTGCATGCTTGGTGATAACGGCAATTCCGGGAGTACCGGCGGCTGATCTGTCTGGAGCGGATTTGCTCAAAGCGTGGCCGTCAATGGGGCAGCAACTTGGCGCTGTTCACAGCCTATCGGTTGATCAATGTCCGTTTGAGCGCAGGCTGTCGCGAATGTTCGGACGCGCCGTTGATGTGGTGTCCCGCAATGCCGTCAATCCCGACTTCTTACCGGACGAGGACAAGAGTACGCCGCAGCTCGATCTTTTGGCTCGTGTCGAACGAGAGCTACCGGTGCGGCTCGACCAAGAGCGCACCGATATGGTTGTTTGCCATGGTGATCCCTGCATGCCGAACTTCATGGTGGACCCTAAAACTCTTCAATGCACGGGTCTGATCGACCTTGGGCGGCTCGGAACAGCAGATCGCTATGCCGATTTGGCACTCATGATTGCTAACGCCGAAGAGAACTGGGCAGCGCCAGATGAAGCAGAGCGCGCCTTCGCTGTCCTATTCAATGTATTGGGGATCGAAGCCCCCGACCGCGAACGCCTTGCCTTCTATCTGCGATTGGACCCTCTGACTTGGGGTTGATGTTCATGCCGCCTGTTTTTCCTGCTCATTGGCACGTTTCGCAACCTGTTCTCATTGCGGACACCTTTTCCAGCCTCGTTTGGAAAGTTTCATTGCCAGACGGGACTCCTGCAATCGTCAAGGGATTGAAACCTATAGAAGACATTGCTGATGAACTGCGCGGGGCCGACTATCTGGTATGGCGCAATGGGAGGGGAGCAGTCCGGTTGCTCGGTCGTGAGAACAATCTGATGTTGCTCGAATATGCCGGGGAGCGAATGCTCTCTCACATCGTTGCCGAGCACGGCGACTACCAGGCGACCGAAATTGCAGCGGAACTAATGGCGAAGCTGTATGCCGCATCTGAGGAACCCCTGCCTTCTGCCCTTCTCCCGATCCGGGATCGCTTTGCAGCTTTGTTTCAGCGGGCGCGCGATGATCAAAACGCAGGTTGTCAAACTGACTACGTCCACGCGGCGATTATAGCCGATCAAATGATGAGCAATGCCTCGGAACTGCGTGGGCTACATGGCGATCTGCATCATGAAAACATCATGTTCTCCAGTCGCGGCTGGCTGGTGATAGATCCCGTCGGTCTGGTCGGTGAAGTGGGCTTTGGCGCCGCCAATATGTTCTACGATCCGGCTGACAGAGACGACCTTTGTCTCGATCCTAGACGCATTGCACAGATGGCGGACGCATTCTCTCGTGCGCTGGACGTCGATCCGCGTCGCCTGCTCGACCAGGCGTACGCTTATGGGTGCCTTTCCGCAGCTTGGAACGCGGATGGAGAAGAGGAGCAACGCGATCTAGCTATCGCGGCCGCGATCAAGCAGGTGCGACAGACGTCATACTAGATATCAAGCGACTTCTCCTATCCCCTGGGAACACATCAATCTTACCGGAGAATATCGTTGGCCAAAGCCTTAGCGTAGGATTTCGGGTGCTGTTGCAAAGTTGGGGCAGTAGGAA
>NZ_KV823577.1 GCF_001815985.1 Corynebacterium sp. HMSC27B11
TGAAGTGCTCCGGGTTTTGTTCCTAGGCATTTGCCTTGATTTCTATTTTCTCGTGATTTGGATTGCCAGTCCAAAACTCTGCTTCTACCTCTGTCGGCGTACGGTAGCCGAGACTTTGGTGAAGCCGTGATTCGTTCCACCACGAGACCCACTCAAACGTCGCGATCTCAACATCAACCACGTCAGTCCACGACCGCCTATGAATGAGCTCATTTTTGTAAGAACCGTTGACGTTCTCGGCCAAAGCATTGTCGTAGGAGTCACCGACTGTCCCAGTAGAGGCAGTGATTCCATGCTCAGCAAGGCGCTCATTGTAGACAATGCTCACATACTGCGAGCCGTGGTCTGAATGGTGAATCAGTCCCGTTGTTTCCTTTGCGCATACAATCGCCTGGTTGAGTGCTTGTAGTGGCAACGCTTCCGTGCGCATCGTATCTGATAATGCCCATCCGACAATTTTGCGGGAGTACACATCGGTGACAAAAGCGGTGTAGACGAACCCATTACCGGTACGGACGTAGGTAATGTCAGCCACCCATAACCGATTCGGTCCAGCGGCACGAAAATCACGGCCCACCAAGTCAGGGCGATTATCCGAGCCCTTGGACCTGCGAGTTGTCACAGGCAACCGGCCTTTACCTTTTCCACTGACTCCAGCAAGGCGCATCAGGCGAGCGGTTTGCTCACGGCCGATGTCGATTCCTTCACGGCGTAGAGCATGCCACATCTTGCGGATACCATAGACTGCGTAGTTTTCTTCATGGACCTCGGCAATATGCCTTGTCAGTGCGGCGTCACGAAGGCTGCGGGCACTTAATCCCCGGGCTTTTGACTGACGGTATCCGCGTGAGGAAATGAAGCCACCTTGCCGATTGCTCTTCAACGTCTGACAGATGAACTCGACTGTGAAACGATCCCGGTGTTCATCGATGAACTGGATCATTTCCGACGTTTGGGGTCGAGTTCCGACACGAAAAAAGCTGACGCGGCCTTCAATAACTCGTTAGTGTCGCGAAGCTCCTGATTCTCACGACGCAGCTTGGCCACCTCTGCAACGAGATCTTCAGGTAAAGGATCAATTGCCCTGCCTTCGCGACGGGCCGCCTGAGCCCACTGCCGGGCAGTATGCCATGAGACACCCAGTTTCGGGGCCACGATCTTGCACGCTTCCTGCATGGAGATCCCCTCCGCCAGGATGCGGTCCTCAACAAGGCGGACCACCCGATCCTTGGCATCCTGGTCAAATTTCTTCGGCATGTTCCAGATTTTCCCATCTACTCAAACGGAACAAAACCTGGGAC
>NZ_KV823578.1 GCF_001815985.1 Corynebacterium sp. HMSC27B11
GGGGCCCACGTTAAAAACGTGGGCCCCGCCCTTTCTCTATGCCCTATTTAAAGCTTCCCGCTGTTCCTGCCTGAGGGATTTGCGCGTGCGGAAGCGTTGAGCGGGGTGCGGTGAGCGCCCACTAACGCTGTGGGGGCTCTTGTGCGATTGTGTAGAGCCGATGGGTGAGATCGAAAGTCGTGGCCGCGTCCTGCTGCGCCCGATGGGTAGGGGAGGAGGCCAACCCACAGTGTGCCGCGAGGTTCGCCAACGTATAACGCCCCACGGCCTCCCGGGGGATGAGCTCTCGCGCGGTCGCTGCCGTGCAGAACGCTTGCGGGAGGCACTGCTCCGTCAAAGCCCGTGCCGCATCCGCGTGCCCCAGGCGAGCGTATTCCGCCGCGAGGAAGCCGACGTCGAACTTCACGTTGTGCCCCACGAGCGTCCTATTCAATACCTGGGGTAGGAGATCCTGAGCGACCTCGGCAAAAGTGGGTGAGTTGGCGACATCATCGTCTCTAAGCCCGTTGATGTTGCTGGATTCCGCAGGAATGCTGCACTCGGGGTTGAGGAGGCAGTGGAACCTCCCCACGATGCTTCCATGCTCTACGGTCAGGACAGCGATCTCGATGATTCTATCCGTGGCAGGCTCCAGCCCGGTGGTTTCCAGGTCCACCACCGCACAGCGTTCCAACGCTGCTGCCAACGCAGCCTCAAGGCGTGGGCGCGGGTTCACCGACGAGCCATCATCACGATTGCAGCCGGGTTGAGTATTAGCCGGGGGAGTGCTCATAGCTAAGGAGTCTAGGCGCGCTCCCGGACAAGCCCGTTCTTTGGCTGAGCAGCAGGTGTTCGATGTCCGGTTTTCTTCCCTCCAAACCGTGTTTCCAGCGCCAAAAAGCACCCAATATAAAGAGGTGTGAGCAAGATCACATTGCTGGAACTTCACCGCTATGCCTGCGGTGCTGGCGCCAGCAGTCGAGCGGTATAGCAAATGCAAGAACGCAGGTAGCGGGGTTATTACGGTTTGGTAACTTTTGCGTGTTCGCGGGGTGAAGTTCCCAGGTCGGTGCCCTTGGTTGGCATGGAAACAGAAGAATTTTTACAAAATTTGGCCGTTTCAGTGGACAGGGCTTGTGATCGTTTCGTAATCTTTCCGTGATCTTAAAGCAGAGGGCAGCCGCCCCGCCGGTAAACATCCGGAGAAAAGAAACCGAATAAGAACTCCTCTCAAGGGGAGTAGCGAAAGGCAAGAATTTCTATGGGTAAGCACCGTAAGCAGGGCAACACCGTCCGCAACGCAGTCGCATTCGCAGCAGCAGGCGCAGGCCTCGCAGCGCTGGCTCCGGCCACCGCCACCGCCGCGCCGATCACCGTCCCGGACACCGACTTCTCCGTCGAGGCGCCGGACCACATCGCCAAGCAGGTGCAGCCGCACATCGATAACGCTCACCGCCAGGCAGTGAACGCAGGCCTCATTAAGCAGGCTCAGGCTCCAACCAAGGGCGCGAAGAAGGCTGCCCCTGCTAAGGCACACGTCAGCATCGGCCAGAAGATCGCCGACTACGCTATGAGCAAGGTCGGCGCCCCGTACGCCTGGGGTGCCGCTGGCCCGAACGCCTTCGACTGCTCCGGTCTGACCAGCTGGGCCTACAAGCAGGTCGGCAAGAACATCCCGCGTACCTCCCAGTCTCAGGCTGGCGGCGGCAAGCCGGTCGCCATCAAGGATCTGCGCCCGGGCGACATCGTCTCCTACTACGGTGGCGCATCCCACGTTGCTATCTACATCGGCAAGGGCAAGGTCGTCCACGCCGTAAACTCCGGCACCCCGGTTCAGGTCAACGACCTCAACTACATGCCGGTCAACAACGCAGTGCGCTTCTAAGCTTTCTAGCGCCAGATTGCCCGCCGGAGTGGCCCAGAATGCGGCCTCCGGCGGGTTTCTTGTTTCCTTCAGTTAACTCCTGTGGCTAACGAGGTCTGGCGTTACTGCGCTGCAGCTCAGCCCTCCGAAATGGCTACTCATTGCGAGCCAACTGTGGCATAATCACAAGTTGGTTGTTCCGCTGGGTTTCGGTTCGCCGCAGCAGGTGTCAGCCCAAGCCAACACGGCTGCACGATCCCCCTGAAAACCCGGCTTGTGGCCGTGACGACCCCGTGAACGGCCCGTACATCCGCCCCCACACTGTGGCTCTTCGAAGCAAAGGTTTGGAAAAAATCTTGTCTAAGCAGAAATTCACCCTCGGGACTAGTGTTTGCGCTGCTGTACTCACCGCCGCGACGATCCTGCCGACCGCGCCAATCGCGCAGGCCGACCCCGCCGCGTCGACCCGAGACAACGGAGCCAACCAGGCGGACACGAAGAAGGGCAAGAAGAAGCTCAGCGAGTTCGACGCCACCCAGGCTGACGTCGACCGTCTGCTCAAGAGCCCCGCGCCGAAGGACGTCGACGGCCTGATCAAGCGCCTCGAAAAGATCTCCCGCACCGCGGCGGTCACCAGCGACCTCGTGGAGTCCACCAAGGGGCGCATCGCCAAGCAGAACGAGGCGCTGGACAAGGCCAACCGCGACGTCCGCGCCGCCAAGACCCAGCTCGACAAGACGCAGAAGAAGGTCGACGCCTCCCGCGCCTCCGTCTCCGAGATGTCCCGCTCCGCCTACCGTGGCGCGAGCGTGGACCCGGTCTCCGCGATCGCCGGCGCATCCGGTCCGGCCGCGGCCATGGATCGCTCCGCATACCTGACCGCCCTGACCCGCGACGCGCAGTCCCGCATGGACGCCGTCACCCAGGACCAGCAGGACGCCCACGCCGCCCGCTCCAAGGCGCTGCGCACCAAGGCCCAGGCCGACCACCGACTCAACGAGCTGCGCTACCAGGAGAAGAAGCTCAACGAGCGCACCGAGGACCTGGACCGGCTCAAGGCCGAGGTCAAGACCATCGTCGATGGCTTCTCCCCGGAGGACCGCCGCCGCTGGGTCGACCGCAACGGCCCCATCGACGTCGACGTCGACGAGTTCCTCGGCAAGCTGAAGAAGTCCGCCAAGGGTGCGGCGAAGGGCAATTACGCCGGCGCCGTCGCCGCGGCGATGAGCAAGCTCGGCGCCCCGTACAGCTGGGGAGCCACCGGTCCGGACGCCTTCGACTGCTCCGGCCTGATGGTCTGGGCTTATCAGCAGATCGGCAAGTCCATCCCGCGCACCTCCCAGGCCCAGCTCTCCGGCGGCCAGAGCGTGAGCACCTCCGACCTCCAGCCGGGCGATATCGTCGCTTACTACCCGGGTGCGACCCACGTGGGCATGTACATTGGCGACGGCCAGCTCGTTCACGCCTCCGACTACGGCATCCCGGTCCAGGTTGTTCCGGTTGATTCCATGCCGATCGTCGGCGCCGTCCGCTACTAGCAGGTCCCACCCGGCGTGCCGGAGCAGAAGAACAGCGGCGTCCCAGCCCCGCGGGTTCTCGTCGTCACCAACGACTTCCCACCGACCCTCGGGGGCATCCAGACCTATATTCGCGACTACCTCAACGCGCTGGTCGCCCACGCCGGGATCCCCGCGGAGAACATCGTGGTCTTCGCCTCTACCCAGGACGCCGACGCGGCCGCCGAGTTCGACGCCGCTGTCGACTACCACGTCGTACGGTGGCCCCGGAAGATCATGCTGCCGACCCCGCAGGTCGCCCGCCGCATGCGGCAGCTCATCCGCGACTACCGCATCGACACCGTGTGGTTCGGTGCAGCAGCCCCACTCGCTGCGATGGCTCCCAGCGCTCGGGCCGCCGGGGCAACGCGGGTCGTAGCCTCCACCCACGGCCACGAGGTTGGCTGGTCCATGTTCCCCGGCACCCGTGCCGTGCTCCGCTATATCGGCCGGCACGTGGACACTCTCACCTTCGTCTCCCGCTACGTGCGCGGGCGCATCGCCGGGGTTTTCGGCCCCAATGTGGCGTGGGAACCCATGCCCGGCGGCGTGGATGCCGCAAGTTTCACCCCCGATGAGCAGGTCCGGCAGCGCCTCCGCCGACGCGTTGGCGTTGAGGAAAAGAAAGTTATCGTCGCGGTCAGCCGGGTCGTTCCCAGGAAAGGGCAGGACACCCTCGTGGCAGCGATGCCGCAGATCCTGCGGGAGGTCCCGGATGCCCACCTCGTGATCGTCGGCCCTGGCGATTACGCAACGAAGCTCCAGCGGCGTGCCGAGGCACTCCACGTCGCCCAGCATGTGACCTTCACCGGGCCGGTGCAGCCAGCGGAGCTCGCCGGTTACTACAGCCTCGGTGATGTGTTCGCCCTGCCGGTGCGCACCCAGGGCGGTGGGCTCTCCGTCGAAGGGCTGGGCATCGTCTTCCTCGAAGCACAAGCCGCAGGGAGGGCCACCGTGGCCGGCGATGGTGGGGGAGCACCCGAGACCGTCATCAACGGAGTCACCGGCGAGATCGTGAACGGGCGTGACACCGCCGCCGTCGCCTCCTGCCTCAGCGCACTACTCAACGACCCGGAACGCGCCGCAAACCTGGCCGCAGCTGGGCAGGAGCGCGTCGCGGAGGCCTGGGACTGGCGCGTTCTCGCCCAGCAACTGGAGTACGTCCTGCGGGGCGACCAGCAGCCACGGCGGCGCACACCACCCCGCCACAGTTGGAATTCCCCGGTCAATAAGAAGTAAGTTCTATAAAGACCTCAACTCGCCAGTCGCGCGACACGATCGCCGCAACCTCAACCGAGGGGCGAGAACCACGGCGAATACCGGTGCTACGGGGCACCGGTATTTCCACGCCTGAATCGAGAAAGGTTGCCGGTGCACAACCAGGAAGCACCAGCTGAACACCCACAGCTGACGATCGGTATGGACATCGGAGGCACGAACCTCCGCGCGGCAGTCATCGACGCCGACGGCACGATCGTCGACCTCGAAAAACTCCCCACACCATCCGAAGCCCCGGCGCTGGAGGACACCATCGTCCGCGTCGTCGACACGCTACGCGCCCGACACCCGCAGATCGGTGCGGTGGGCCTCGCGATCGCGGGTTTCCTGGCCCCGGACCTGCGCACCGTCCGTTTCGCGCCCCACCTGCCCTGGGAGGACGTCGACGTCGTCGCCCGACTGGAAAACCGCATCAAGTTGCCCATCGTCGTGGAACACGACGCCAACGCCGCCGCCATCGGGGAACACCACCGTGGCGCGGCACAGGGGGTCAGCACGTGGGCGCTGTTCGCCATCGGCACCGGGGTGGGTGGCGCGCTCATGCACAACGGCGAGCTGTACCGGGGCTCCTTCGGCACCGCGCCCGAGTTCGGCCACATCACGGTGGTGCCCGGCGGCCGGGCCTGCCCCTGCGGCAAGCGAGGCTGCCTGGAGCGCTACTGCTCCGGCTCCGCGCTGCAGCTGGCCGCCCATGACCGCATCGCGGAGCGGGCCTACCCGGAATCCGTGCTCTTCACCCGATTCCACCGGCAACCGGAGGAGATCTCCGGCCGGCACATCGTCAAGGCTGCTCGCGACGGGGACAAGCTGGGCCTTGAGATCCTCCGGGACGTCGGGGAGTGGCTCGGCCGTGGCCTGGCGATGGTGCAGGACATCCTGGACCCAGAGCTCATCGTCCTGGGCGGGGGAGTGAGCGCCGACGCTGACCTCTTCCTGGACACTGCGCGGGCAGAAATGGCGAAAAACATCGTCGGCCAAGGTCGCCGGCCCCTAGCCCGCGTCGTTCCCGCGGAACTGGGTGGGGACGCCGGTATGATTGGCGTGGCTCTACTCGCAGCGCAGGCGCTGGATTAAAGAAGTTATAGCCCCGGGCAGCCCGGGCCTCGTGGCGTGCGGCCAAACACGATCGGGGCTTCAAAGCTCGAGGCGAACTCTAGGAAGGCAAGACTTTTCCAATGCGGAACCGGACTTACTGGTGGTTGAAGCACGTCTTCATCGGGCCGTGGCTGTGGATCTACAACCGGCCATTCACCCGCGGGCTGGATAAGCCCCCAGCGGACGGGCCCGTGATCTTCGCCTCCAACCACCTCGCCGTGATGGACTCCTTCTACTTTCCGCTGGTGAACAAACGCCAGCTGACCTTCCTGGCGAAGAAGGAATACTTCACCACCCCAGGCCTGGTCGGCGCGATCCAGCGCTGGTTCTTCTCCTCGGTGGGGCAGGTGCCGATCGACCGCGCCGACAAGGGGTCCCAGGAGGCCGCCCTGCAGACCGCGCTGCGGGTGCTGGAGAAGGGGGACGCGCTGGGCATGTACCCGGAGGGCACCCGCTCGCCGGACGGTCGCCTCTACCGTGGCAAGACCGGCATGGCTCGCATCGCGCTGGAGTCCGGCGTGAAGGTCTATCCGGTGGCGATGATCAACACGAATAAGGTCAACCCGATCGGCTCCTGGATCCCGCGGCCCTACCGCTGCGGCGTGATCGTGGGCGACCCGATCGACCCCGCCGAGTTCAAGGACGTTGGGGATGACTACCAGCAGGCTCGTGCGCTGACCGACCGGGTCATGGAAGAGCTCGCCAAGCTCAGCGGCCAGGAGTACGTGAAGGATTTCTACGCCGCGGACGTGAAAAACTCCCTCGCTGCAGGTCAGGGCTACCCGGAGGGTTCCGCTCCGGGCGAGGGCGTGGTGTACTCTTAAAAAACGTTAAGAAGTCGCGCTTCGATAAGGGGCTTGCCGGCCACGGATCCACACCGGGGCAGGGCAGAGCCCCATTGGCATAGAGGAGCAAACATCAAGACGAGCAGTGAGCAGACCGCGGACGCGACCGCGGCGAGCAGCGCGTCGGCGCCGGCCTCGACGCCCCGCAAGGCAAGCCGCGTCGAGTGGGCGGATACCGCGAAGGGCCTGTCGATCATCGGCGTGTGCCTGATGCACGTCGTCACGGCGGTTCCGGACGGCACCAGTACGCCGCTGGGGCTGCTGTCCTCCTTCCTCGACCCGCTGCGCATGCCGCTGTTCTTCCTGGTCTCCGGGCTCTTCGCCCACCGAGTGCTGGAGCGCACGCTGGGGGACCTGTGGTATCGCCGCCTGTGGTTCCTGCTCGTGCCCTATCTGGTCTTCACCCCCTTCCAGGCGCTGATCCGCCTCAACATGGCGGGCAATGCCGACCTGCCCCACCTGATCCAGGCGATCCTGTTCGGCGATCCCGGGCTGTGGTTCCTCTACACGCTGATGGTTTACAACATCGTCGCGTGGTTGTTGCGTCGCCAGCCCGCCGTCGTGGCCCTGGCGCTCTCTTTCGTTCCCATCTGTGCAGGCATGATGACCGGCTGGGTGCAGACCCAGAGCTTCCGCCAGGCCTTCATCTACATGCCGATCTTCTTTGCCGGCCTGCACTTCCGCACGTGGTTCTTTGCCCTGGCCAATAAGGCCGGCAACGCGGCGGTCATCCTCGGCACCTTCGGAATCTTCGTGGCCTGGGAGTTCGTGTACCGCTACATGGAGGCGGTGGTCTTCGAAGGCTGGGATATCGTCATTTCCAGCCAGAACGCATTCCTGGCGCTCATCCGCACCTTCACCGCTGTGCCGTTCGGCGTGGTGCTGGCCGTGTGGCTGAGCAACACCCCGCTGGTCAGCCGCTTCCTGACCTTTGTCGGAGCCAACACCCTGCCGATCTACGTCAGTCACCATGCGATGATGTGGCTGTTTATGGACGTCGGCGCCCGCGGCCTGGCCGATAGTGACCCGGAGCGCTTCGGGTTCCTTACCGAGACTTATCCGTTCATGCTCATCGGCTTCGCTGCTTGCCTGTTCGCCGGGACCCTGTTCTACAACGTCGGCAAGGTGCCGGTGCTCAAGTGGATTCTTTATCCGCCGGCTTTGCCCCGGGCGGGCGCTACCCGGTTACACTCGACGGCGGAACAACGCTCCACGCCGCGCCAGCAGTGCGCAAGCTCCACCCAAACGCGAAGCTAGAAAGCAGTAGCAGTGCGCTATTTTTATGACACCGAGTTCATCGAAAACGGTCGCACCATCGACCTGATCTCCATCGGTGTTGTCGCGGAGGACGGTCGCGAGTTCTACGCGATCTCCACGGAATTCGATGCGTCAGCGGCCGGCCCATGGGTCAAGCGCAACGTCCTGCCGCTGCTGCCGCCACGCTCCCACGCGGCCTGGATGAGCCGCGCGCAGATGCGCGACCAGCTCTACGACTTCCTCCTGCCGCCCGGCACGACCCGCCGCGACTGGCCCGAACTGTGGGCCTGGCTGGGGGCATACGACCACGTGGCGCTCGCGCAGCTGTGGGGGGATATGACCAAGCTGCCCCGCGAGATTCCACACTTCACCCGCGAGCTGCGCCAGCTGTGGGAGATGGCGGGCAAACCGCAACTGCCGGAGGCCCCATCTAAGGCCCACGACGCGTTGGTGGACGCCCGTTTCAACGCCGTGAAATACCGGCTGAGCATGTCGGCGCTGAATAAGCGCACTTAACACGCAGCCCAGGGCCAATTTCGGGTATAGTTTTAGGCATGTCTTGGACTATTGACCTCCCCATCGATGAGATGCCCGACCTCCCACCGCTGCCGGACGATATCGCAGCGGAGTTCGACCAGGTTTTTGCTCGTGATGCCAAGCAGCAGCCGAGCTGGGACAAGGATCATGCTTATCGTGTCCGGAGGATTCTCGAGTCCGTCCCGCCGATCGTCGTCGCCCCGGAGATCCGTCGCCTGCGCAAGCAGCTCGCGGACGTCGCCCTGGGCAAGGCCTTCCTGCTGCAGGGCGGTGACTGCGCCGAGACCTTCGAGTCCAACACCGAGCCGCACATCCGCGGCAACATCAAGACCCTCCTGCAGATGGCTGTCGTCCTGACCTACGGGGCGTCCACCCCCGTGGTGAAGATGGCCCGCATCGCCGGCCAGTACGCGAAGCCACGCTCCGCCGACCGCGACGCCAACGGCCTGCTGAACTACCGCGGCGACCTCGTCAACGGTCACGAAGCCACCGAGGAAGCCCGTGCCCACGACCCGTCCCGCATGGTGCGCGCCTACGCGAACTCCTCGGCGACCATGAACCTCATCCGCGCCCTGACTGGCTCGGGCACCGCGGACCTGTACAAGCTGCACGAGTGGAACCGCGAATTCGTCGCCAACTCCCCGGCGGGCGCCCGCTACGAGGCCCTGGCCCAGGAGATCGACCGCGGCCTGGAGTTCATGAGCGCCTGTGGCGTGACCTCCTCCACCCTGCACACCGCGGACATCTACGCCTCCCACGAGGCCCTCGTCCTGGACTACGAGCGCGGCATGCTGCGCCTGGCCCACGACGAAGAGGGCAGGGACGTGCTCTACAACCTCTCCGCCCACCAGGTGTGGATCGGCGAGCGCACCCGCGGGCTGGACGACGCCCACATCCACTTCGCCTCCCTGATCGGTAACCCGGTCGGAGTGAAGATCGGGCCGACGACCACCCCAGAGGAGGCCGTCCAGTACGTCCACCGCCTCGACCCGCACAACGATCCGGGCCGACTGACGCTGATCACCCGCATGGGCTACGACAAGATCCGCGACGTCCTGCCGCCGATCGTGGAGGCCGTGGAGGCCACCGGACACAAGGTCATCTGGCAGACCGACCCAATGCACGGCAACACCTACACCAGCTCCAATGGCTACAAGACCCGCGACTTCGACCGCATCATCGACGAGGTCCAGGGCTTCTTCGAGGTCCACCGCGCCCTTGGCTCCCACCCGGGTGGTGTGCACGTGGAGCTCACCGGCGACGACGTCACCGAGGTCGTCGGCGGCGGCCAGTCCATCACCGACGTGGACCTGCCGAAGCGCTACGACACCACCGTCGACCCGCGCATGAACACTCAGCAGTCCCTGGAGCTGGCGTTCCTCGTCGCGGAGATGCTCCGCAACTAGGCTGCTGCCGCTGTAGCCAGCGCCGGACCGCACCGGTCCCGCAGCGCAACGCAACCCCGGCGGAAGGAGTTATTCCTTCCCCGGGGTTATTGCGTGCCCAGCCGGTTGCGTGGGGTCGGTTGATTGAGGGCCGGTTGCCCAGCCGGTTGTGCAGGGTGCACGGCAGCGATAGCCATCCAGGGTGTCAGGCGGGGGGCGGTGGGGAGACCGCAGTGGAGCTAACCCGAGCGCCCCAGCGGAGCCTAGAAGGTCGAAATCCGCACCGTGTCGCCCTTCTGCGCCTTCCGACCGGTGTTCGGCGACTGGCTCCACACCAAGCCGTCCTCCGAGCCCGAAATCTCGACCTCGAAGCCCGCGTCTTCCAGCTTCTCCCGGGCCTTCTCCGCCCGCATCCCCAACACGAAGGGGACCGACTCGGCGTTGGAGACCTTGAACTTCACCTGCGTGTCCCGGGACGGGTCGACGACCGTGCCCGCTTCCGGTGACTGGGAGGCGACGTCGCCGCCGGAGACGTCCTCGTCAAAAACCTCGCCATCATCGACCGGGTCCAGACCCGCATCGCGCAGCTCGGCGATGGCCTCAGACTTGCTCAGTCCCGTGATGTCCGGGACCTCCGTGGCATTGTTGACCACGATGGTGACCTCGGACTTGCTCGGCACCTCCGTGCCCTTCGAGGGCGTGGTGCGCAGGACGGTGCCCGGGTCGGCGTCGGGGTCGAACTCCTTGATCGTCTTGCCCACCTTCAGACCGGCGGATTCCAGGGTCTTCTTCGCCCGGTCCAGCTTCTGACCCGCCACACCTGGAACCCGGACCGGCTTTGGCCCGCGGGAGACGTGGATCGTCACCGTGGACCCGGTGCGGACCTCGCTGCCGGGAGAGGGGGAGACCTCGGCGACGGTGCCCTTCTTTGCGTCGTCAGAGTAGACCTCCTCGCCGATCTCGGCGACGAGGGTGCGGGACGTCAGCTTGGCGGAATAGGTCTCCGCCGTATCCGTTTCACCAGGGATCGGGACGGTCGGCGCCCCGAGGCTGACGAGCACCGAAACCTGGCTTCCCTTCGGCGCCCGTTCACCAAAAGGGGGATCGGTCCCCATCACTTTCTTCGCCGGGTGGTCGTCGGAGAATTGCTCATCCACCTGGGAGACGAAGCCTGCGTCCTCCACCTTGACGATCGCCGCTTCCCGGTCGAGGCCGACGACCGAGGGGATCTGGCCGTAGCGGCCGGAGGTCAGCCACCAGCCGCCGAGCCCGATCGCGATCACCAGCGCGGTGATGATCGCGGTCCACAGCAGACCCTTGATCGTGGAGCGGTTGCTGAGCTTCTTTGTCGGCGCCGGTGGGGGCGCGGGGCGGTGTTCGGGCGCTGGGTAGCCGGCGGACTGCTGCGCTGGGTAACCCGCTGGAGCAGCGGGGTAGTACTGCGGCTCCGCGTAGCCCGGCGCCTGCCCATACCCCTGGGGCTGGGCTGGCTCGGCCCACTGCTCGCCGGGCTCAGCCCATTGATGGCCTGGGTCTGCCCACTGGTCATAGCCCTGATCGGCTTCGGCGGGCGAGTAATCCCCGTAGGGGTCGACCAGTGCGGTCTCCGACGTCTCGTGAGCCTGGTCCGGAGCCGCGTAGCGGGTTTCCGCCGTGTTCCCGGCCTCATCGGTACCCGCTGCGGGGTCGAGCGTGACCGCACGGGTGGACATCGCCTCGTCGTCCCAGGCCAGGCGGTCTGTGAAACTCGAGCCTGCCAGGGCGTGCTGCACGGCGGAATCCGCGGGGACGGGCACCCGGAATGCCGGAAGCTGGAGTTCCGCAGCGGTCTGGCGGACCGCGGCGAGGAACTCAGAACCGTCCGCGAAACGATCCTCCGGAGTCCGCTGGCAGGCCCGCAGCACCAGGTCGTCGATCTCCGGCGGCACGCCGTCGATGATCTCGGAGGGGGCGGGGACATCCTGGGTGAGCCGGCTCAGCGCCGTCTCGACGGGGCTGCCACCGCTGAAGGGGGTCTCGCCGGTCAGCAGCTCGTAGAGCAGCACCCCGGCGGAATAGACATCGGAGGCCGCACCCAGGGACTGGCCCTGAACCTGTTCCGGGGAAAGGTAAGCGACGGTGCCGATGACCTGCCCGGTGGCTGAGGTGCGCGCCGCCTCACCCGAGCCCGTCGCAACCGCGCGGACCAGCCCGAAGTCCGCGAGCTTGACCTGGTGATTGGCGCTGATCAGCACGTTATCCGGCTTAACGTCCCGGTGGATCATGCCCGTGGTGTGGGCAACCGATAGGGCGGTGAGCACCGGCTCCATGACCGAGAGCGCTGCGTGCGGCGGCATCGGGCCACGCTCCCGGAGCAGCTCCCGTAGCGAACCGCCGTCCACGAGCTCCATGACGAGGAAGACGAACGGGCCATCCTCGCCCTGGTCGAAGACGTTGACCAGATCCGGGTGCGTGAGCTTTGCGACAGCCCGGGCCTCCCGCTCGAAGCGGGTGCGGAACGTCGGGTCGGTCGCGAGCTCCGGGTTCATGATTTTCACCGCGACCTCACGGTCCAGGCGAGTGTCCACGGCGTGGTAGACCGTCGACATTCCGCCCTTGGCGATCTTGGCGCCCAGGTGGTAGCGGTCGTCGAGGTAGCTGCCGGGTTGCGGTTCCATCACTTTTACTGCCGATAATCCTTGCTTATTTTTTTTCTTACGCTCTTCCCCGTTGTCCATCTGTGCACGCTACGAAGGCCATTGGGCCGTGCGCAGGGCACCGCATGCAGGGGAGGGGCGGGCCGGGTTCACACCGTGCCGGGCCGGGCCGCAGCCCGCGCCCTAAAGGCTCAAGTGTGCCTTGAAGGTGTCAACGATTCTAGCCTGTCACAGTCGAATACAATGGCAGCCATGAGCAACTCCACACAGCCGGATCCGCAGTCTTCCCACCTAGAAGCCACCCCAGCAGCCAAAAGCCGCTCCGATCGCGGCCGCGTGACCAGTGGCGTGTTGCAGGAGGCCGCGGGCGGCCTGCCCGCGGGCGAGGTGCTGCTGAGCATCCCTGAAGCTGCCGAGCGCATGGGGGTGGGGCAGAGCAAGATCCTGGATCTGGTGCAGAAGAAAAAGATCCTCGACACCAAGATCGACGGCGTGCGCTACCTCCCCGCCCGCTTCTTCGACGACGACGGCCAGGTCACCCGTTTCCTCCCCGGGGTGGTTGCCCTCCTTCTCGACGGCGGCTACCAGCCCACGGAGATCCTGGAGTACCTCTTTACCGAGGACGACTCCCTGCCTGGTCGGCCGGTTGATGCGCTGCACGGGCACTTGGCTCGCGAGGTTCGCCGCCGGGCGCAGGCGATGGCTCTGATTTAGCGGCCTTCGGCCACGGCTCGGCCTGCTCTTCCGGCATGCCGGGCGCGAAGCCCAGGGTGGCGCGCAGCGCGAACCACATCACCACGCCGATGGCGATGACCCACCACAGAACGTAGAGGCGGTTGTTGCCACCACCGTCGAACATGAAGCACAGCACTGCGCTCAGCCAGGCCACGATGAAGACCGCCCGGCGGTCACGGATGCACACGCCCACGATCACCAGCGGGGCGACGTAGTACCAGGGCAGCACCACCGAGTTGAACACGCAGGTCACCGCGTAGGCCAGGGTCGCACCCAGCAGGGCGCGGCGGACGTCGTGACGGAAGAGCCACCACACCACGACCAGACCGATCAGCATGATGACCATCGAGATCGGCCGGAAGATGCCGATCAGGACGTTGAACCCGATGTCGTCGTTGATGCGGGAGATGAAGGGCTCCAGGGTGCTGGCCAGCATCGTGGGGGCGGCCAGTGGGTTGATCACCTTCGAGTTGCCGGACATTTCCGCGATCCAGCCCCAGGTCTGCCCCGAGGCCCAGGTGATGGCGAACATCACGGCCACGACCACCGCCACGGAGCTGATCCCCGTCCACAGCAAGGTGACGAAACGGGCGGCAGTTTCCTTGAACCAGCCACGGGGCGCGGGCCCAGCGATGCGGGCGACGGCGATCCAAATTAGGAAGGGCAAGGCGATCGCGGCGGTGGCCTTCAACGCCACGCCAGCGGCGATCAGCACGCTGCCCAGCAGTAGCCCGGCGACCGGTCGCAGCCGCAGGCTCGCCAGAATGCCGAGCATCACGAGCGCCATCATCATCGACTCGGTGTGCAGTCCGCCGATGAGATGCACGATCACCAGGGGATTGGCCACGCCCAGCCACACCGCCAGGTCGGGGTCACTGCCGAGTTCGGCGGCCAGGCGGCGCACCACCCAGATCAGGGCCACGAAGGCCACAAGGGTCAGAAACTTGAATACGAAGATCCCGGCGGTGACGTTATCCCCGGTGATCGTGGTGACCCCCTTGCCCAGCCACAGATGGCCGGGGCCGTAGGGGGTGGTGGTGTTACGCCAGTCGGCAGAGACCTCGTAGAGCATCGGGCCCGGGTTGGCCGCCGCACCCACCCGGTAGGCATCCAGCCCCTCCTTCGCCAGCGCCCCCTGCATCAAATAGGAGTAAATATCGCGGCTCATCAACGGTGCAGCCAGCACCATCGGCCCGACCCACGCGGCGATCGCGCGCTGTGGCAAGGAGCGCCCGCCCCGGAGCACGAGCCCGCCGACGATCGCCCAACTGAGCACCAGCAGCGCAATACCCACCCACAGCACGACGGAGAAGATCCCCGCCATGTGCCCGAAGGTCAGCCAATCCAGGCCGAGGGCTTGCATGATGCCGCCGCGTTCGCGGGTAGCGCCCACCGTGTAGGAACACAGCGTGAGAACCACCGAGCCGATCAGCCCCATGCGGATCGCGCTGCTCATGCTGTGGGCCCGCAACCACGCGGTGGGGCGGGCAACGACGGGGTGCTCAGTGAAAGGTCGGCTGGTCGCCGCGGACTTATCCTGCGACTCCTGCAACTGCGTGCTCATCGGATGGAACCTCCACCAATAATTCTGCGTGCTGCCAAAGAACCAGAGAGCAGCGTGGTCGGCACACCCACACCCGGGGTGGTGGAGGAGCCAGCCAGAATCACGTTCCCCAGGCCCGCCACCGGATAATTCCGTGGCCTAAAAGGACCGGTCTGTGCGACGGTGTGGGCCAGCCCGAACGGCGAGCCCCCGCCATGGCCCTGCTGCTGCCAGAACACAGGGGTATCGATCCGGGCCACCGACAGGTGATCCCGCAGACCAGTGAAGCCGCGACCCTCCAGCACCCCCAGCAATTCCTGGACGTAGTTTTCGGCGATCGCCTCCCAATCCAGGCCCGCCCGGTCCAGGTTCGGCACCGGGGCGAGGATGCTCACCGGCTCGACCGTGAGACCATCTTCGGTGCGGACCAGCCGCTCAGGGATCGTGACCGCCGGGCGGGTCAGTAGCAGCGATGGGTCCGACATCAGCCCCGCCCGACCGCGCGAGGCGGTGAGCTCGGCGAAGGTTTCGTTCCACGCCTCGCCGAAGCTGATGTTGTGGTTGTAGCCGCCTGCGTCTGCACCAGGCCATGCCGCGGTGACGTCCACCGGGATACTGCCGTGCACCACGACTGCGGAGGGGGACCAATTCGGCTTCCGTCCCGCCAGCCGTGCCGGGGAGTCCAGTAGTTCCTCCACGACGGGCAAATCCGCGGTGACGATGACGGCATCCGCGGCCAGCTGCTCGCCGTCAGCGGTTCGGATCCCCGTGGCACGCGCACCATCATGGATGATGCGCTCCACCCGGGTGTTGCAGCGCAGCACCCCGCCGGCTAGGCGGAAGGCCCTGGTCAAGACCTCAGGCACGTCCCCCATGCCGAAACGCGGGTAAAACACACCCATGGTCGTGTCCATGTGGGAGATCACCCCATAGACCGCGCGGGCCTTCGCCGGGGCCACGCCGGCGTAGAGGGCCTGGAAGCTGAACACCCGGGCCAGCTCTTCGTCCCCCAGGTGGCGGGAGGCGCGCTTACCCAGACTGCCGAACGCCCCGAGCTCCACGAGATCCGCCATGTCATTGGCGGTGGCGGGGGTCGCCACGGCGTCGAGGAGGGAATCGAAATCCGCGCCGATGAAGGACTCGAAGGAAGCATCGAAGATCCCGCCGATCCACTGGCGGTGCTGGCGGTATCCCCGGGCAAGCCGGTCGACATCCGCGCTGTCGGCGCCGTACTTCCCGGCGGCGAAGCGGCGCACCTCGTGCTCCATGGTGTCGCCGTCCGAGTAGACATCCAGCTCGCGGCCACTGGCGAACATCGCGTGATAGGCCGGGCGCAACTTGCGGTAACCCCAGCCAACGTCCTCGGCACTCACCCCCAGGTGCAGCAGGAGGTTATCCACCAGATCCGGCATCGTCAGCACCGTCGCCCCGGTGTCGGCGTAGAATTCGCCGTGGTCGCTGCGCAGCTGTTCCGTACGGCAGCGGCCCCCGACCTCGGGATTCGCCTCAACCAGCGTCACCTGCTTGCCAGCAGCCTGCAGCCGGCACGCAGCCGCCAAACCGGATAGCCCCGCACCCACGACAACCACGGATTCGACATCCCCGGGGACCCGATCGCGGGTCGTTGGGCGGGTGGTCGGAACCATCATCCGGCGCGTGGCCGCGAGTACCTGGCGAGGGGAGGGGATCGCGCTAAAAATCGGCATGCCCTAGAACCTCCGGTCGCTCAGCAAGCGTGCGAAGGCGACGAGCTCCTCGCTGATGCTGTCCTCCAGCCAGGAGTCCTCTACCAGCGAGATTGCCCGCTCGGACAGGGCGTTGATCTTGTCCTCGATCTGCTGCGCCGCCCCGCAACCTTGAATGATCTGGCGCATCCCGTCGATCTGCTCCGCAGTGTGCTCCGCCGCGCCGGGAAGCGGACCGAAATCTTCCCGCAGTCGGGCCAGCTGCTCCGGGCTGCACTCCGCGAAAGCGGTATTCACCAACACCGTTCGTTTCCCGGTGCGCAGATCATCCCCGCTCGGTTTGCCAGTCACGGCAGGGTCGCCGAAGACGCCCAGCTGGTCGTCCCGAAGCTGGAAAGCCTGCCCCACCAGTGTCCCGTACTCCAGGAGCAGCTCGATCGTGCGCTCATCAGCGCCTGCCAGGGCCGCGCCGATGTGCAGTGGACGGGCGACCGTGTAGCTGGCGGTCTTGAAGTTGATCACCTGCAAGGCATCGGCGATCGACTCGCTCCCGTTGTTCTCCAACGCGATGTCCAGCTGCTGGCCGGCGATCACCTCAGTACGCATCGCACGCCAAGGACCCCGCACCCGCTCGATAATCGCTGGGCTCAGTCCCGCGGTGGCGAGCAGATCATCCGCCCAGCTCAACGCGAGGTCACCAGCCAGAATGGCCTGGCTGATGCCGTAGTGTTCCGGGGATCCAAACCAGTCGCGCTCGCGGTGTTGGCTTTCAAACACTCGGTGGGTGGTGGGGTTGCCTCGGCGGGTATCGGACTCGTCGATGATGTCATCGTGGATCAGCGCACACGCCTGAACAAACTCGAGAGCACTGAGAGCCAGCAGCACGGTCGCCGGGTCGACGTCCTGAATGCTGCTGCCATCGGCCCCGCCGCCTTCCAGGCCGGCGCGGAAACCAGCCCAAGCGAAGGTCGGTCGGACGCGTTTGCCACCGCCCATGACGAAGCCCCGCAACACCGCCATGGCGTCGTTGAACTCGGGCGCGATCGCGGAAAACTCCGCCGCACTGTGGTCGAAATAGGCGTCCAGGGCACGGTCGACAGCAGCCGGAACGTCCTTCAGCGGTGAGCGCAGGTCCCAACCGGCCAGCTGGTTCGCAACCGGCGGCTGGGAGATCGTCGACAGGCCATGCGGGGAGGACGGAGTGGTCACAGGGAGCACACCTTTCGGGGCTGTGGGGCAGGGCGGGGCGTGGATGCTGAGTGAGCAGCGCACGAAGCGCCCTGCTTTGAAGGTTCGATCTTGTGCCTCATAGTCTAAAGGTCGCTGCAGACACCGGCGAACAGGCGCAACCGGGGTGGGGGCCGGATAGGTCAGTGGGGGTGGGGGAACCCGACGGCACGCGAGTGTTAGCCCGGAACGCGACCTAGACAGAGATGTCTACTATGATTTTCTTCATGTCTGCATCCAACCCCCACGGTCACCACGAGAAGACCTCACCGCTGCCGGGCACACCACCACAGCCCACGCTCCAAGTTCCAGTGAGCGAAGCTATCCGTGGCTACAGCCCCGGTAAGATCCCGTTCTCCGTTGAATTCATGCCCCCGCGCGACGATGCCGCCCAAACCCGGCTGTGGAACGCTGCGGAGGCCTTCCACGACCTCGGCGTGAGCTTCGCATCCATCACCTACGGGGCCGGTGGCTCCACCCGGGAGCGCACGATGGAGGTCGCCCAACAGCTGGCAGCCAAGCCACTGACCACCCTCATGCACCTCACCCTGGTGGACCACTCGGCCGACGAGCTGCGCGTCATGCTCCAGGACTACGCCCGCCGCGGCATGACGAACGTGCTCGCGCTGCGCGGCGACCCGCCGGGGGACCCGCTCGGGACATGGCAGCCCACGCCCGGCGGGCTGAACTATGCCTCCGACCTCATCGAACTGATCCGCAACACCCCGGAGTGCGAAAACTTCGATATCGGTATCGCCAGCTTCCCAGAGGGGCACTACCGGGCCGAGGACCTGGAGCAGGACACGCAGGTGACCCTGCACAAGCTCCGGCTGGGGGCGGACTACTCGATTACCCAGATGTTCTTCGACGTGGAGAACTACCTCCGGCTGCGCGATAGGCTCGCCGCCGCCGACCCGATCCACGGGGCAAAGCCCGTGATTCCGGGACTCATGCCGATCACTTCGATCCGTTCCGTGCGCCGCCAAATGGAACTGGCGGGTGGCGAGGTTCCCGTGAAGATCCTGGAGCGCCTGGAGAAGGCCGCAGCTGGCGATGAGGTTGCCAACCGTGATGCGGTCCGCGAGGTCGGCATCGACATCACCACCGAGATGAGTGAGCGTCTCATCGCTGAGGGTGCGCCGAACCTGCACTTCATGACTATGAATAACGTGCGGGCAACCCAGGACGTGCTGCACAACCTGGGGATGGCGCCAGCATGGGGGCCGGGTTACGGCCAGGACATGGTTCGCTAGCTCACCGGCGACGCCTACCGGTGCGTTCGCCCCGTGGGGTGGGGCAGCTGCTGGGCAAGTCTGCCCCGGACCGGCGCGCAGGGGCTAGCGTGCCACCCGGTCCGCGTCTGACGCTGGTTCCCTCACCGTGGTGGGGTCGCCTGGGGCGTTGTGCAGGCGCTTGCGAAGGATGCCGAAGGGGCGGGGATCGCCAGGGAAGCGGTGTTCCCGCAGTAGATCGGTGAAGCCCAAGCTGCGGTAGAGGTGCCACGCGTGATTATTCTCGCCGGGCACCTCCGGGGTGGAGAGCATTGCGTCGCGGGTGGGCAGGATGCCCAGGACCTCCGTTAATAGCCGGGTTCCGATGCCGGAGCCCTGAAATCGCGGAAGAACATGGATCTCCGAAATCTCGGTGTAGCTCGACAGAGTCTCGGTGACGTCCTCCGGCGGCATGCCCGAAGCCAGCAGGCCGTAGCTGACCTGCTGGTACCACCACGTTCCTCGGCTACCTTGGAAGCCAAAGCAGACACCCACGATCTTCTGCGCAGGGTTGGCTGGATCCGGTTCTTCTGCCGGTGAGTGTAAGAGCGCTACCAGGCTCGTGAAGTGTGGGTGGTTGGCGTTGCTGAGCCACAGGCTGCGCCGTTGTCGAAATGCCTCCGGCGGATACCCCATGGCCTTGAGGTGCAAAGCAACGAGTTCATCGAGGCGTCGCAGGAAGACCGCGCGGCTGATGGGTGCGAGGGAGACGAGGTGATCCTGGTCGGGTTGCGCGATGGGTTGGCTCATAGGGATATCGTCCCACGTATCAAGCGCGAGGGTGTGCAACGGGAGATGCTAAAGCGTGATTAGAACACGTGTTCGAATAGTGGGCGGGGGTGTCTGCGCCGAGCTTTAACGTCAGGGGTGCAAATTGCGAAACGGAAGTTCTCGAAAGGTGGGAGTGGCGATGGCTGTGATGTCGAAGACAAGGGGGACGCTGCGTCCCAATCCAGCGGAATTTTTGATGCGCGCGGAAGCCCAACTCGTGTTGGCGAACGAGGCTTATGGTCAGGGGGATCTGCCGCGGGCTGTTGTCTACGCCTATCGCGCCGGGCTACGTGCTGCGGGTGCTGTTATCGACGCCGAGCGGCCGGCTCGTCGCAGGCTTCCGGCCGGTTCGGCGTGGCTGCGTCTCCGGGCGGTGCGACCTGACCTCGGCGGCTGGGCTGACTCTTTCGAGCAACACGCCAGGCTGACGGAGCGGGCAGATATTGGCCTCGAGCGTGATGTAGCGGATTCTTCGTTTCAGGAGGTGTACTCGGATTCTGTCGAACTCCTGGAGCGTGTGCGAATGGAGCTGGGCCTTGGCCTGCAGGCTGCCTAGGGCTTTGGGCTGATTTAATCCTGCTCATTGGTTAGAGTGGGGAATCGAGTAGTAACTAAAACATGGGGAAGCCTCGCTGCGGCGGGGTGGCTTCCAGCAGACTGCGGCGTTGGCGCGATCTTCCGCCGGAGTAAATGAAGATCTGAAGCGCGCTACAGTGGGTTATCAGGTCGCGTGCTGCGTTGTTGTGGCCACGCGGAGGATCAGTAGAGGGAAACGAGGACTGTCATGGCTCTCTCGGAACAAGAAAAGCAGATGCTCGCAGAGATCGAGCGGGCTTTGATCGCGGAGGATCCGCGCTTTGCTCAGGGCGGGGATGACTCGGCGCCGTCGGGGGTGCGCTTCGATGTCCGTTCGATCTCGCTGATCATGCTCGGCATCTGTCTGCTGGTCGGCGGTGTCGCTCTGGCACAGGTCTCCCTGTGGTTCGTGATCCTGGGCGTTGCGGGCTTCCTGGTCATGCTGGGTGGCGGAATGATCGCGCTGAATAACGGCGATTCCCCGGCGCCAGCGAAGAGTGCGAAGTCTCGTCGGGTTTCCGCTGGCGGAGCTGTCCGGCAGGGGGATGGCGGTTTGGGGGACCGCATGGAGGATAAGTTCCGCAAGCGTTTCGAGCGCTAAGTCCCGCCGGTGAAGTAGCGGGCCCCAGCCCGAGAGCCCTCGCCACATGGCGAGGGTTTTTTCGTGCTTTCTTCCGAATCCCCACTTTCACCCACTCTCGACCCGCTGAGACTCGAATTGGCGTTATTTAGAGTCAAAGCCACCATGAAAGGCGCCATTTTTGGGCCTTGTGGATCGGATTTCGGTGGCGGAAAGTTCGCGCTCCCCACCGGTCTCTGTCGTGAACCTGCAGGTTGTTTCGCTGGCTTGAGAAAAAACACGCCTAAACACGCCAGCTGGGTGGTTAAGGTGGCGCAAGGTGGGGTAAAGTGGGGAATGTTGGTGATTGAGGGGGCTTCCTGAATGTAGGTAGCTCGCCGGTCCAGACCGGACGCACCGCAAGAGCCACAGATAACTTCACAGCGAAAACATGGCATGGCTGCACGAGAAAACGGCGAAAGGGGTCACAAGACATGTTCTTTGGCACCTTCACGCCGAAGCTCGACGATAAAGGGCGACTCACCCTTCCTGCGAAGTTCCGCGAGGAACTCAAGGACGGCCTGATGGTCGTTAAGGGGCAGGACCACAGCCTCGCGATCTACCCCCGCGAGGAGTTCCTCCTCCGGGCCCGCAAGGCTGCGGCCGCGAGTCGTAGCAACCCGCAAGCTCGCGCTTTCGTGCGAAACCTCGCGGCAAGCGCGGATGAGCAGGATCTCGACTCGCAGGGACGCATCTCCGTCTCCGCAGCGCACCGCGAATACGCGGGGCTGAAGAAGGAGTGCGTCGTCATCGGCTCGGTGGACTTCCTCGAGATCTGGGATGCCCAGGCTTGGGAGGAGTACAGCGCAGCCCACGAGGCAGATTTCGCCGCAGGCGACGACGAAGCCTTCGCGAATTTCCTCTAGCCCGCCATGCCACATCGACCGGCCACGATCACGCCGGTGATGCCCGTGATGTGTGCAGGCCCTTGCCTGAGCGGAAGACGTGACCGTTTGATGCACTTCCCCAACATCAAGCCCACGCCCGCGCAGGTAAGGCCCTGTTCATATCAACCCAAGACAAAACCCAAGCAGTTTGACGGCGCCCGACCCACAGGCAGGCGCCCACCCCAAGTAACCCACCGACGAGCCCAGAGGAGCGTGACCGTGGCAACGAACACCCCCCACGATCCGAGCAGCCCAGGCCACGTTCCCGTCATGCGGCAGCGCATGGTGGAACTCGTCGGCATCGGTGTGACCGCAGACAGCGCCCCAGCCCAGCCCATCATCGTGGACGGCACCCTGGGGGCCGGAGGCCACACCGAAGCATTCCTTGAGGCCTACCCCAATGCCATCGTCATCGGGCTGGATCGCGATCCCAACGCGCTTGCTGAGGCCCGCGCCCGCCTCGAGCGCTTCGGTCAGCGATTCTTCAGCTACCAGACTCGCTTCGATGGCATCGGTGAGGCACTAGAGCACTTCTCCGAGGCCCCTGACTTCCCGGTCGACATCCGTGAGCAGGGGATCTCCGGGTTCCTGTTCGACCTCGGGGTGTCCTCCATGCAGCTGGACCAGGAGGATCGCGGTTTCGCCTACCGTGTCGATGCCCCACTGGACATGCGCATGGACCCCAGCAGTCGGCTGACTGCGGCGGAGATCCTCAACACCTACGAGCACGGCGAGCTTGCCCGCATCCTCAAGCGCTATGGCGATGAGAAGTTCGCGGGCAAGATCGCCTCCGCTGTCATCCGCGAGCGCGAGAAGCAGCCCTTCGACAACTCCGCGCGCCTCGTGGACCTGCTCTACGCAACCATCCCAGCCGCGGCACGACGGACCGGCGGGCACCCCGCCAAGCGAACCTTCCAGGCACTACGGATCGAGGTTAACGCGGAGCTGGAAAGCCTCGAGCTCGTCATCCCGGCAGCCTTCAGCTGGCTCCGTGTCGACGGCGCCGGGGTCTTCATGAGCTACCAGTCCCTCGAGGACAAGATCGTCAAACAACAGCTCAAGGGCATGACCGAGTCCACAACACCGCCCGGGCTGCCAGTCGAGCTGCCCGGCACCGAACCGGAGTTCGAGCTCCTCACTCGCGGGGCAGAGAAAGCCAGCGAGCAAGAGATCGCTGAAAACTCCAGATCCGCCCCCGTGAGGGTCCGGGCAGCGCGGCGAATAGGCGCCCACACCTCCGGAACAGACGGGCCACACTACCCGCTGGCGTCGCCACAGTAAGTGGACCGAATAGCCCGACAGAAACCTCAACAACAACCGCGCACCGCACCACGAAGCCCACAACGAGCCCGAAGAACCAGGCAAAGGACAGGATATGACCACTCCCGGAATGCTGAAGGAGCACCCCAGGACTGCCACCAAGGTCGAGCGAGCAGAGCTGCGCACCAGCGCACCCCGTTCGCTCAAGCGGCAGCCGGCCAAGCCCCGTCGCAGCCTGCACCGCGCTCCGGCCTACCGTGGCCGCCTCGGCTCGCAGCAGCGCGTCTCGGAACGCGGCCGCCGCCTGCAGCCCATCAAGCAGGAAAACTCCCGGGTCTTCCGCTTCGTGGCCTTCGCCGTTGCCGCGTGCATCATCGGCACCGCCGCCGTCATGCTGCTCGCCGGCATGACGACGGAGAAGACCTTCCAGATCACGGACGCAGAGGCCAAATCCAAGACGCTGGCTAACGAGATCACCACGCTGGAGCGAGACGTTGAAAAGGCGAAGTCCGCGCAGAACCTGTCCGCGAAGGCCGCCGAGCTGGGCATGGTTGCCCCGGGGCAGGCAGGCATTCTGGAGACCAAGGGCGACAAGGTTGACCAGCGTCGCGAGGCGGATAACTCCAAGGATCGCCGGGTCGTCGACGTCACCGGGAATAAGCGAACTCGCGAGGCAACGTCCTCCCCGGAGGAGACCCGCAACGTCCCGGGGCTGGCGCCTTCTAGCCCGGCGGGTGCGGAAGCAGCCGGCAACATGAACTCCGGGGACCTGCCATATGCCAACCAGGGCCACGGCGCCCCAGCCCCCGCACCAGCTCCGGCCCCGGCCCCGGCCAACGGCGAGCAGCCGGCACCGCCGGCGCCACCAGCAGCACAGCCCGCACCGGCGGCACCCGCCGAAGCGAATCCGGCTCCGCCCGCCGCGCCGCGACCGTAACTGGCCGCACAGCGCCTAAGATTCTAAGCGCTAAAACTTCCGGGACACCGCCGCGTCCCGGCCAGTGAAGATCTGCGTCTCCAACCCAAGAACCATGCCGATCTTGCAACTGCGAAGACAAAGATCGAGGAGGACACACACCGTTGGCTCAGCAGTGGAACCGTCGGCCGGCAGACGGCTCGCGGAATACGCGAGCGCTGCTGCTCCTCGACAACAGCCCGCAGCGCTATAACAAGCGCCTGCGGCTCTCCCTGTTTGCCATCGTTATCGTCGTCCTCGCGCTCATCCTGCGCCTGACCTGGGTCCAGCTCATCGCGGGCCCAACGCTCGCGGAACACGCCGCTGCGCAGCGCACAGCCGTCATTGCTGAACCAGCCCACCGCGGCGCCATCGTCGACCGCGAGGGCCGCAACCTCGCCTACACGATGGAAGCCAAGTCGCTGTCGGTGCTGCCGAATAAGCTGCGCGGCTACATGGACGAACGCCACAAGGCGAACCCGGATGAGGTCCCGCCAGCCGACGAGCGCATCGAGCAGATCGTCGAAGAACTGCCCGACATGATCCCGGCATCCGAAGGCCGGGTGAAGAAGGAAGACCTCCGCAAGAAACTCACCGACGAGAAGGTCACCTACACCGTCCTCGTCCGCAACGTCGCCCCAGACGTGGCACAGAAGGTCACCGAAAAGTTCCCGGAGATCACCGCGGAACGCCAGGACATCCGCCAGTACCCCAACGGCGCGGTGGCCCAGAACATCATCGGCAAGATCAGCTCCGATAACCAGGGCCAATTCGGCCTGGAGCTCTCCCAGGACAGCCGACTGCAGGGTGTCAACGGCTCCAAGACCCTGGACATCGCTGGCGGCCTCACTATCCCAGGCTCCGCCCGCGACGAACACCCGCCGGTCAACGGCGATAACTTCGAGCTCACCCTCGACCTCGACGCGCAGGCCTTCATCCAGCAGCAGGTGCAGCAGGCGAAGGATAACTCCAAGGCCGAGTCCGCTTCCGCCGTCGTGCTGGACGCCAAGTCCGCTGAGGTCATCGCGATGGCCAGCTCCGACACGATCGATCCCAACGGTGACCTGCAAAAGCAGCTGCGGGCCAACAAGGCCTTCGGCGACCGCAATACCGCGGAAACCTTCGAGCCGGGCTCCATCGCCAAGATCATGACGGCCGCGGCCGCCATCGAGGAGAAGAAGACCACCCCGGACGAGGTGCTGAAGGTGCCCGGCTCCATCGAGATGGCCGGTGTCACCGTCCGCGACGCGTGGGAGCACGGCGTGGCCCCGTACACCACCACCGGCGTGTTCGGGAAGTCCTCCAACGTCGGCACCCTGATGCTCGCCGAGCGCGTCGGTCAGGAGAAGATGTACGAGTACTTCCGGAAGTTCGGTGTGGGGCAGGCCGCAGACGTCGGCATGCCACACGAGGCCGCGGGCTACATGCCCGAGCTCTCGCAGTGGTCGGGCGGCACATTCGCCAACCTCCCCATCGGGCAGGGCATGTCAATGAACCTGCTGCAGATGGCCAGCATCTACCAGACGATCGCCAACGACGGCGTCCGCGTCCAGCCGCGCTTGATCAAGTCCATCACCAACTCGGACGGTGAGGACGTCCCGCAGCCAGTCCAGGGCGAGACGCGCGCCGTGTCCGCAGAGACGGCGAAGACCGTCCGCGCGATGTTCCAGTCCGTCACCCAGGGTGACCCGAACGGTGTGCAAAACGGCACCGGTGCCGCGGCCGCAGTCGAGGGCTACCAGATCGCCGGCAAGACCGGCACCGCCCAGCAGATTGATCCGGACACCGGCGCGTACTCGAATTCCAACTACTGGATCACCTTCGGCGGCATCGCCCCGGCGGATAACCCCCGTTTCGTCGTCGCGATCATGCTGGACAACCCGCAGCGCGGCACCGAGGAAGGCGGTGGCGGCGGGGGCTCGGCTGCGCCGACCTTCCACAACATTGCATCCTGGTTGATGGATCACTACAACGTTCCGCCTTCCCCGAAGGCACCACGGCTCATGCTGGAGGCTCGATAACATGGCAACCCACCAGGCCACTGACAATTCCGACCGCAACACCAGCGGGGTAACCCTCCGCGAACTCGCGGCACTGACCGGCGGCACGGTCGCCGATACCCATCAGGACGTCACCGTCGACTCCGCCGCCATCGGTTCCGCAGACGTCCAGCCCGGCGGTCTGTTCTGCGCCGTTCCGGGTAGCCGCGTCCACGGCGCGACCTTCGCAGCCGACAGTGGGGCCGCTGCCGTCCTCACGGACGCCGAGGGCGCGGAGATCCTCGCCGATGCAGAGCTCCCGCTGCTGGTCGTCGACGACGTCCGGTGCTGGATGGGGCCCGTCGCCGCGGCCGTCTACGGCCATCCGAGCCGCGACCTGCGCATCATCGGCATCACCGGAACCTCGGGTAAGACCACCACGACGTACCTCATCGAGCGCGCCCTGATGGCCAAGCACAGCGTCGGCATCATCGGCACCACCGGTACCCGGATCAATGGCGAGCAGATCCCCACGAAGCTCACCACCCCCGAGGCGCCGACCATGCAGGCCCTGCTGGCGCAGATGCGCGACCGCGGGGTCACCCACGTGGTCATGGAGGTCAGTTCGCATGCGCTCGCGCTGGGGCGGGTGACCGGCATCGATTTCGACATCGCCGGCTTCACCAACTTGAGCCAGGACCACCTGGATTTCCACCCGACGATGGAGGACTACTTCGAGACGAAGGCTCAGCTGTTCCTCCAGGCTCAGGCCGAGGGCACGGAACTGCCCGCCGCCGTGGTCTGCGTCGATGACGACTGGGGCCAGCGCCTCGCCGGCATGATTGCGGACTCCGGTCAGCAGGCCCTCACCGTGAGCACCACGCAGCAGTCCGGCGCGGATTGGCAGGTCACAGACGTTCACGTCACCCCGGCCGGGCGCCAGGAGATCACCGTGGCCGCCGAGGGCGAGGAATTCAGCTACGACATCGGCCTGGTCGGCTCTTTCAACGTGGCCAACAGCCTGCTGGCGATCAGCTGCGTGGCGCAACTGGGGGAGGACCCGCAGGCCGCAGCAGCGGCAATCGCGGATGTGCAGGTGCCGGGCCGCATGCAGGCCGTGGACGCCGGGCAGCCCTTCCTCGCGGTCGTGGACTACGCCCACAAGCCGGGCGCCGTCGCCGCCGTTGTCCGAACCCTGAGCGACTACCTGCCGTCCCCGACGGGGCGCATCGGCATCGTGCTGGGCGCCGGCGGTAACCGCGACCACGATAAGCGTCCCATGATGGGCGAAGAGGCCGCGAAGATCGCCGACGCCGTCTTCGTCACCGACGACAACCCGCGCGATGAGGAACCCGCCCCGATTCGGTCGATGATCCTGGACGGGGTGCGCAAGGCAGCCAAGGCGCGCGAGGCGAACGGCGAGAAGGTTTTTTATGACGACGTCCCGGGTCGCGCGGACGCCATCCGCGCGGCGGTCGCATGGGCTCGCCCAGGCGATGCGATCGTGGTGGCCGGCAAGGGACACGAGACCGGCCAAGAGGTCCGCGGGGAAATCCACCCATTCTCCGACCTCGAGGAGCTCGCCGCTGCGCTTGAGCAGCGGGCGGGCGTTGACCAGCAGGCACACACGAAGATCCGCGACTAACGAGAGGCGACGAAGCAATGATTGAGCTTTCAGCAGGTGAAATTGCCGCCATCACGGGTGGCGAATTGATTGACGGCGCCGCCGCGGAGACTATCGTGGCGGGGCCCGTGGAGTTCGACTCGCGCAAGGTAGCGCCGGGGAGCATCTTCATGGCGCTGCCCGGGGCCACCGTGGACGGGCACGACTACGTGGCCGCCGCGGGTGAGCAGGGCGCGGCATTGGCCATCGTGGGCCGGCCCGTCGACTACCCGGCGCTGCTGGCTCCGGCCAGCGAGCGGGCTGAGGGCACCGATAATTCCGCGGTCTTCGGCGCAGATGAGGAGGGCTACGGGGCGGCGGTGCTCGCCGCCGTCGATAAGCTCGCGCGCCACAACACCGACGTCCTTGCCGACGAAGAGGGCATGGTCGTCGTTGGTGTGACCGGCTCGGCCGGGAAGACCTCCACGAAGGACCTGATCGGCGCGCTGCTGGGTGACCTGGGAGAGACCGTCGCCCCGCCGGGCAGCTTCAACAACGAAATCGGCCTGCCCTACACCGCGCTGCGCGCGGACCGAGACACGAAGTTCCTGGTCTCCGAGATGTCCGCCCGCGGTGTGGGCCACATTGCCCACCTGACCACGGTCACCCCGCCGAAGATCGGTGTCGAGCTGAACGTTGGCAGCGCACACCTCGGCGAGTTCGGCTCCCGGGAGGCGATCGCACAGGCCAAGGGAGAGCTCGTCGAAGCACTCCCTGCCGCAGCGGATGGCGGGATCGCGATCCTCAACGCAGACGACGACGCGGTGATCGCCATGCGGCACCGCACCCGCGCGCGGGTCGTCACCTTCGCGCTTGACGAGCGTTCCAAGACTGGGGAGCGGGCCGACTACTGGGCCAGCGACATCCGCCTGGACGAGGTCGCCCGGGCGTCCTTCCGCCTGCACCACCCGTACGGTGAGCCGGTGGACATCCGCCTGGGCGTGTTCGGTGCCCACCAGGTCTCCAACGCGCTCGCCGCCGCTGCGGTTGCGATCGAATCCGGCATGCTGCCGGCGTCGGTGGCCCGAGTGCTGGGCAACCACGTCGCCGCCAGCGCCAACCGCATGGATGTGCGAACCCGGCGCGATGGTGCGACTATTATCAACGATTCCTACAACGCCAACCCGGAGTCCATGCGCGCTGGCATCGACGCCCTGGCCTACACGGCCGGTGGTCGTCCGGAGGCCAGTAGCTGGGCTGTGCTGGGGCAGATGGGCGAGCTGGGTGAGGAATCCGCCGAGGAGCACACCGAGCTAGGCAAGTTCCTCGGCACCCGGGGCATCGATCACGCCGTGATCGTTGGCACCGGGGTCAATCAGCGTGCCATCGCCGATGCGGCGCGGGAGCACGGTGTGGATACCCGCAGCGTCGAGGATGTCGACGCGGCAGTGAATTTTGTGGATCAACATGTCAAACCCAAGGATGTTGTGCTCGTGAAGGCGTCATACTCTGATGGTCTCTGGGCGGTCGCCGAAGGGCTTTTGGCGGACGAAGGAGCATAAGGAAAACCCATGATGCAGATCTTCATCGCGGGCGCCGTGGCGTTCCTCGCGGCTGTACTTTTCACCCCGGTTCTCATCCGGAAGTTCTCGGACGAAGGCCTGGGACAGGAGATCCGCGAGGAGGGGCCGAAGTCCCACCTGAAGAAGCGCGGCACTCCCACGATGGGTGGCATCGCCATCCTCGTGGGCATCACCCTTGGCTATATTGTCGCGGTGCTGGTCGGACTGATCTTTACCGGCTCCGGCCCCGGCGTGTCCGGCTGGCTGGTGCTGGGCCTGACCCTCGCCCTGGGCGGGGTGGGCTTCGCCGATGACTACATCAAGCTGGTCAAGGGGCGGAACCTGGGGCTCAACGCCCGGGCGAAGCTCATCTGCCAGCTGGTGATCGCCATCGCCTTCGGCGTGCTGATTCTGCAGTTCCCGGATTCCAATGACATCACCCCGGGATCCACGTACCTCTCCTTCGTCCGGGAGATGCCGACGTTCAACATCGCCGTGGGCGGCGCCGTCATCGGCATGATCCTGTTCCTGATCTTCATCAACATCGTCATCTCCGCCTGGTCGAATGCCGTGAACCTCACGGACGGCCTGGACGGGCTGGCGTCCGGCGTGACGGCCATCGTGATGGGGGCGTATGTGCTCATCACCTTCTGGCAGTTCCGCAACTCCTGCGCCGATGGGGCGGCGGCTGGGTGCTACTTCGTGCGCGATCCGCTGGACTTGGCGATGCTCGCCTCCGCCGGCTTGGGCGCCTGCCTTGGCTTCCTGTGGTGGAACGCCGCCCCGGCGAAAATCTTCATGGGGGACACCGGTTCGCTGGCCCTGGGCGGTCTTGTTGCCGGCCTGTCGATTACCTCCCACACCGAGCTGCTGATGATCATCGTGGGCGCGATCTTCGTGCTGGAGACCGTCTCCGTGGTCATCCAGGTGACCTACTTCAAGACGACCGGTAAGCGCGTGTTCCGCATGGCACCGATCCACCACCACTTTGAGAACGGCGGTTGGGCCGAGACCACCGTCGTCGTCCGCTTCTGGCTGCTCGCAGCCCTGGCCGCGATGACCGGCTTCGGCCTGTTCTACGGCGAGTGGCTGACCGCCACGAGCTTCTAAACCCGCGAAAGAGGGCCTATCATGTCCACCGATTCGATCCTTCACCCCCAGTCCGCTGTTGACATCATGCGCTCGCAGACGGTCTTCGTCGCCGGCGCCGGCGTGGCGGGCAAGGGCATCGTCGCCATGCTCGAGGGCATCGGTGGACGCTTCAAGGTTGTCGACGACCGCGCCCAGGCTGCGGATCTCAACACCGCCGAGGCTATTGCCGCGGTGTCTTCGGCTGAGACCGCGCCCGCACTGCTGATCACTTCGCCGGGGTGGCGCCCGGACTCTGAGCTGCTGCTCGCAGCCCAGGCCGCGGGCGTGCCGGTGATCGGTGACATCGAGGCCGCCTGGCTCGCGGACCAGGCCGGGGCCTTCGGGACCCCGCGCACTTGGATTGCGATCACCGGCACGAACGGTAAGACCACCGCCACCGCGATGACCACGGCGATGCTGCAGGCAGGGGGCCTGGCCGCCGTGTCCGTCGGCAACATCGGCACCCCGCCGGGGGCCGCGTTGGTGGCCGACGAGCGGGCGGACTACCTCGTCGCCGAAGTCTCCAGTTTCCAGCTGCATTGGGCGCCCAGCTTCACCCCGGACACCGGCGTGGTGCTCAACCTCGCGGAAGATCACCTGGATTGGCATGGTTCCATGGCAGGCTACGCCGGGGATAAGCTCCGCGCCCTTCGGGGACCGCGCCCGGTGGTTGCAGTGGACGAGCAGCTCGTCCGCGAGCTCGCTGCGGACAACGGTGTCCCCAACGTGGTGGCCTGCAGCATGCAGGATCCTGCCGAGGTGCTCGCCCAGGCACATTTCCCGCTCGTTGTGGGGGTGGTGGAGTCCGAGGCGGGGGCGGTCATCACCGAGGTAGCCACCGCCGAGAACGGTGAACTGCAGGTCACCCCCATCGCCTCGGCGGAGGCGATTTCCCCACCGGGGCCGGCGGGCATCGCCGATGCTGTGGCGGCCTGCGCCCTCGTGCGAGCCTTCGACGTGCCGCCAGTAGCCATTTCGCAGGCGCTGCACGGCTTCGAAGTGCAGGCGCACCGTGGCCAAGCCGTGCACCTGGCAGAAGGGGTGATCTGGATTGATAACTCCAAGGCCACGAACCCGCACGCAGCCATCGCCGCGCTCGGCGGGCTAGAGAACATCGTGTGGGTCGCCGGCGGCCAGCTCAAGGGCGCGGAGGTTCACGACCTCATCGCCACCGTCGGACCTGGGCTGCGAGGCGCGGTCGTCCTCGGCTGCGACCGGGCGGAGATCATTCGCGAACTGGCAGCGCAGTTCCCAGACCTGCCTGTCACGGAGGTCTCGAACACCGACCCGGAAGGAGCGATGGCCGAGGCGGTGGCCGCCGCCCGTAGCCTCGCTGCACCAGGGGACAGTGTTGTCCTTGCGCCCGCGGCGGCGTCTCTGGACATGTACACCGGCATGGCACAGCGCGGCGAACTCTTCGCCGCCTACGCTCAGCGCACAGGCGCCGAGGCTTGCACCAGCGAACGGGAGGGCGAGAACCAATGACTATGACTTCACACCACGGCTCAGGCCGTGATCGTGCCCGGCGCCAACCCGCCCGCACCGAGTACCCCCGCCGCCACGCGGATCAAACGCGACCGAAGCAGAGCGGTGGCGGGCAGAACTCCACCGCCAAGGGCGTGGGAGCCAAGATCAGCGCGGTGCTGGATGCCCCGCAGCTGAACTACAAGGTGATCCTGAGCATCACCCTGATGCTCACCGCCATTGGTTTGACGATGGTGCTGTCCTCCTCGATGGTCACCGCGCGCACCCCGGATACCTCCGTGTGGTCCGTATTCCTCAACCAGGCCCTGTACGTCGTCCTCGGCCTCGTGGTTGCCTGGCTTGCCCTGCGGCTCCGGCCGGACACCATCAAGGCCATCTCCCCGTGGCTGCTCGGCCTCGCACTGTTCCTGCAGGTAGCACTGTTCATCCCGGGGGTTGGTGTTGGCGCGGAAATCGGTTCCCACTCGTGGATCCGCTTCGGCTCCTTCGGTATTCAGCCTTCCGAGCTGTCCAAGGTGGCGCTGGCTGTGTGGGGTGCGGCGGAGATCAGCTCCAAGACGCGCCAGACCGACGAATTCCGCCCCGCTCTAGGTCGATTCCTGGCCGTGGGCACGGCCATGGTGCTTCTGGTTCTGCTGCAGAAGGACCTCGGCATGATGCTCACCGTGGGCATCGTGTTGATGGCTTTGTTCTTCTTCTCCGGCGTCTCGGCCCGTCTCATTGCCCTCGTCGGCGGTGTCATCGCGCTGCTGGCCACTGGCGCGACCATCGCCCAGGCCTACCGAAGCGACCGCATCACGACGTGGAAGGACACCCTGTTCCTGAACTTCCGGGAGGGCAGCACCAGCGGGCCGTCCTACCAGTCCTATCAGGGGCTGCTGAGCCTCTCGGACGGCTCCCTGACCGGCACGGGGCTGGGGCAATCTCGCGCGAAGTGGTACTACCTGCCGGAGGCGAAGAATGACTTCATCTTCGCAATCATCGGGGAGGAGCTCGGCTGGGTGGGGGCCATCATCGTGGTCGCGCTCTTCGCCTTCCTCGGCTGGTTCGGCATCCGCACCGCCCTGGCGCAGGCAGACCCGTTCCTGTCCATGCTCGCCGCAACCCTGACCCTGGGCATCGTCGTGCAGGCGTTGTACAACATCTCCTACGTCGTGGGCCTGATGCCGATGACGGGTATCCAGCTGCCACTGATCTCCGCGGGTGGTACCTCCATGGTCATCACCCTGGGCTCGCTCGGCCTCCTCGCCAATTGCGCACGCCACGAGCCCAAGGCGATCTCCTCGATGCAGCACGAGGGTCGTAGCCTCTTCGACCGGATGTTCCTGCTGCCGGAGCCGCTGCCGTACCGGGCGGGGGAGGAGCGCCGCATCGAGCGTCGCAATACGACTCAGCGCTACGGTCGACCGGTGACCCGCCGGGAGTCCACCGCGGGCACCGCGGGGCAGGATGTCCGCCGGGAACGTGACCGGAACCGTCGCGCGCAGGAGCGGCTGCCGCACCGCGATCGCGTGCCGGATTACGATGGCACTAATAGCTGGCACCGGCAGGAACCACTGCCGCAACGTCGAAGCCGCAGTAGCGCGAACCGCTACTCGACAAGGAGGAAGTAGAAACCCATGGGCCACAGCACACACCGGGAGGATCATCCAGCAGGCGGGCGTACCGATGCCGCGCCGTCGGTGGTCGTCGCAGGAGGCGGAACCGCTGGCCACATCGAGCCAGCGCTCGCGGTCGCCGAGGCTGTGAAGCGCCTGGCCCCGAACGCCCGGATCACCGCACTGGGTAGCCCCAAGGGATTGGAAGCCTCGATCGTGCCTGACCGCGGCTTTGACCTGCGCATGATCCCGCCGGTTCCGGTCCCGCGGAAGGTGAATAAGGACCTATTCACCCTGCCGCTGCGTTTGAAGCAGGCCATCGACGAGACCAAGGCCCACCTCCGTGACGTCCAGGCGGACGTCCTCATCGGCTTTGGTGGCTACGTCTCCGCTCCGGCCTATCTCGCCGCCCGCTCGCTGGGAATCCCGTTCTTCGTGCACGAGGCCAACGCCCGTGCCGGCATGTCTAACAAGCTGGGCGTTCGCCTCGGTGGGACTGCGCTGGCCGCCGTGCCGGGCTCGGGCCTGAAGGACGAGAAGATCGTGGGCATCCCGGTCAAGGAATCCGTGTTGAACCTGGACCGCGCAGCGTTGCGCGCCGAGGCCCGCGAGTTCTTTGGCCTTGACCCCGAAGGACCGGTCCTCCTGGTCACCGGTGGTTCCCAGGGTGCCGCCAGCATCAACCGCGGGGTTGTTGACGCCGCCGATGCCCTCCACGAGGCGGGCGTGGGCGTCCTCCACGCTTTCGGCAAGAAGAACGAGATCACCGCACCCGAATTCGACACCGCACCCCGCTACCAGGCGGTGCCGTATATCGACCGCATGGATCTCGCGCTCGCCGCAGCCGACGCCGTACTGTGCCGCGCGGGTGCGATGACCGTCGCCGAGGTCTCCGCCGTCGGCCTGCCTGGCATCTACGTCCCGCTGCCGCACGGCAACGGGGAGCAGGAGCTCAACGCCCGCCCTGTTGTCGACGCCGGTGGCGGGGTGATTGTCCCCGATGCCGAGCTCGACGGCGCGCGCGTCGCCTCGGAGGTCACCGCACTGCTCGGCGACGAGCAGCGGCTGGCCCAGGCCAGCGCGGCAGCCGAGTCCGCCGGTCACCGCGATGCGGCGGACGAGATTGCTCGAGCTCTGCTTTCAGCAGCCCGCTAGGCGCCCAGACCCGCTTCAACCGGACGCCGGGCCACAGCACCAGCAGGTGGCCTCTCCCGGTGCGACCACTACGACACCCCTTTCAAGGCAATAGCCCTTCCCACGAAGATTGAGGATCCCATGACCACGCAGCCTGAACAGATTGATCTGAGCCGCACCCACATGGTGGGCATCGGCGGGGCCGGGATGTCCGGCATCGCCCGAATCCTGCTCGCCCGGGGCTACAGCGTCACCGGCTCCGACATGAAGGATTCCCGCAGTGTTCTGGCGCTGCGTGCAGCCGGGGCGGAGGTCGTTATCGGACACGACGCCGCCAACGTCACCGGTGGCGCGGCACTTCCGACGGTTGTCGTGACCTCCTTCGCCGCGATTCCGCAGGATAATCCTGAGCTCACCGCTGCCCGCGAGGCCGGGATCCCCGTCGTCCGCCGCTCCGACGTGCTCGCCGCCCTCATGTCCGATCGCCGGGCGTTCCTACTGGCGGGCACCCACGGGAAGACCTCCACGACCTCGATGGCGGTGGTGGGCGTGCAGGCCGCCGGCCTCGATCCTTCGTTTGCCATCGGCGGGCAGTTGAATCGCGCGGGCACGAACGCCCACCACGGCACCGGGGAGATCTTCATCGCCGAGGCCGACGAATCCGATGGCTCGTTCCTCTCCTATAGCCCGGAAGTTGCGGTGATCACGAACATCGAGCCGGATCACCTCGACTACTACGGCACGGAACAGGCCTATGTGGCGATCTTTGATGAGTTCGCCACGAAGGTCACCCCGGGTGGCTACCTGGTGTGCTGCCTCGACGACCCGGGCGCTGCCGCGCTGGCAGCCCGGGTTCGCGCCGCGGGTTCGGCGCCCACGGTGTTGGGTTACGGCACCCGCGCGGCCGTCGACCAACACCCGGATATCCCGGCCGCCGCAATTATCGAGGAGATGCGCCCCGACGCACGTGGTACGGCTGCGAAGGTTCGGTTCACCCTGCCCGGCCAGGAGGAACGCTGTGAGGACATCCGCGTGGCCATCCCGGGGGCACACATGACGCTCAACGGGGTCGCCGCGATCACCGGCGGTGCGCTCCTGGGCGCGGACCTGGAGAAGGTCATCGCTGGTGTGGCCGATTTCGACGGGGTGCGCCGCCGTTTCGAGTACCACGGTGAGGCCGGTGGCGTGCGGGTCTACGACGATTATGCGCACCACCCGACCGAGGTCACCGCGGTGCTCACCGCCGCTAAGGAGCTGGTCGAGGCGACCGACGCCGGACGCATCATCGCGGTATTCCAGCCCCACCTGTACAGCCGCACCATGAACTTCGCCGCTGAATTCGCCCGTGCCCTGTCCCTGGCGGACGAGGTTGTTCTGCTGGATATTTTCGGCGCGCGTGAGCAGCCGGTGGAGGGCGTGGATTCCCGCATCATCGGTGAGAAGCTGACCTGCGACTGGCACTTCCAGCCAAACTTCTCCGCTGTTGCGGAGCAGGTCATCGGCATCGCGAAGCCGGGGGACGTGGTGCTCACCATCGGTGCTGGCACGGTCACCATGCTCGCCGATGAGATCCTGCGCTGCGGCCGGGAAGCGCAGGGGGAGTAGGGGCCATGGCGGAAGAAAAGACCACTCGCGTTCGGCGCGGCCCCCGCAGCGCGGGAGCGCAGGCCCGGGAACGTCGCAGGCGAAGCAAGCACGCGCGGCGCCGGTGGGCGTTTGTGGCGGTGCTGGCCGTCGTTGTCGCGTGGGCGGTGCTCTTCTTCTTCCCGGTTCTTACCGTCAAGAACGTCGACGTCCAGGGCGCCACAAACGCTGATGTGCAGCAGGTCAGCGAAGCGAGCGGGGTGGGCCAGCAGAGCAACATGCTGCGCCTGGATACCGAGCAGGTCGCCCGGAACGTCGCCCCGACGCCGTGGGTGAAGAAGGTAACCGTCTCGCGCAGCTGGCCGAGCACCGTGACAATTCAAATCACCGAACACGAGGCCGTCGGCGTGCTCGACGAGGGTGGGGAGACATCCCTGATCGACCGGGACGGCAAGGTCTTCCTCAAGGGCCCGGCCCCGGAGGGTGCGGTGCCGTTTACCAAGGTCAAGGACGGCGACACCCGGGCACTGGCTGCCGGTGCGGCGGCGGTGAATGCGCTGCAGCCGGAGAACCGCAAGCAACTGGTGGAGGTCGCGGTCCCGAACGCTGAGGCGGTCGAGATGACCTTCGAGCTGCCCGCCCCTAAGGGGGAGGCCAAGCCCCGCAAGGTCGTGTACTTCGGTGCAGCCGAGCAGCTGACGGAGAAGGCCGAGGCGGTGCGCGTGGTGCTGCAGCGCGAGCAGCCCACGTGGAACGTGTCCAATCCCGCCATGCCGACAGCCCGGGATTAAGTGGGATTTTTCCGCCGCGTTGGGGTTGGCGCGGCGCTACTGAAGCGCGTGTGACTAGTGTGACTCATGTGCCGATAATCGCAGGTCGGAACCTTAAAGTAGAACTTTAAAGATACGACACGCTCCCGAAATGTGCGCCAAATCCTTGGCCCCACGGGTCAAGATGGAAGGCAACGAAAAGGCTCCACACATTAGCGCGGACCTTTCCCCGAAGGCTCGCGCACAAGGAAGGCGGAAAACTTTATGACAACTCCTGGAAACCACCTCGCAGAAATCAAGGTGGTTGGTGTCGGCGGCGGCGGAGTCAACGCCGTCAACCGCATGATCGACGAGAAGCTGCAGGGCGTGGAGTTCATCGCGATCAACACCGACGCGCAGGCTCTCATGCTCACCGATGCTGACGTGAAGCTCGACATCGGCCGCGAGGAAACCCGTGGTCTTGGCGCCGGCGCCAACCCGGATGTCGGCCGCAAGTCCGCCGAGGACCACAAGGACCAGATCGAGGAGATCCTCGCTGGTGCGGACATGGTCTTCGTCACCGCCGGTGAGGGCGGTGGCACCGGCACCGGTGCCGCCCCGGTCGTCGCAAACATCGCGAAGAAGCAGAACGCCCTGACCGTCGGTGTCGTCACCCGCCCGTTCACCTTCGAGGGGCCGCGCCGCACCAAGCAGGCCCTGGCGGGTATCGAGGAGCTCCGCGACGTCTGCGACACCCTCATCGTCATCCCGAACGACTCCCTGCTGAAGCTCTCCGACGAGCAGCTGTCCATGATGGACGCCTTCCGCAAGGCAGACGAGGTGCTGCTGTCCGGTGTCGAGGGCATCACCAAGCTGATCACCACCCCGGGCGTGATCAACGTGGACTTCGCGGACGTCCGCTCCGTCATGACCGACGCCGGCTCCGCCCTGATGGGCATCGGCACCTCCCGCGGTGAGCAGCGCGCCGTCAAGGCCACCGAGGCCGCGATCAACTCCCCGCTGCTGGAAAACACCATGCAGGGCGCCAAGGGCGTGCTGCTCTCCTTCGCGGGTGGCTCCGACCTGGGCCTGATGGAGGTCTCCGAGGCCGCATCCCTGGTCCAGACCATGGCCGACGAGGACGCCAACATCATCTTCGGCACCATCATCGACGACCAGCTCGGCGACGAGGTTCGCGTCACCGTCATCGCCACCGGCTTCGACGACTCCCCGTCGGCATCCTCCAGCGCCCAGCGCGGCGGGGCTGCCCACGCTGCCGAGAACCGCGGCGCTAGCATCTTCGGTGACTCCGAGGCCCCGCGCGTCGAGGCTGAGCCACTGCAGGAGGCCGCACCGGCCCAGCCAGCGACCCCAGCAAGCGAGCCGCGCCAGGAGCGCCAGAGCTCCTTCGCCGCCCGCGAGGGCCGCGCGGGCCAGAACCCCGCACGCGGCGGTGGCCTGTTCACCTCTG
This sequence comes from Corynebacterium sp. HMSC27B11, assembly GCF_001815985.1. Classification (GTDB taxonomy): domain Bacteria; phylum Actinomycetota; class Actinomycetes; order Mycobacteriales; family Mycobacteriaceae; genus Corynebacterium. Next base: position 38,258 of record NZ_KV823578.1, read on the forward strand.
ACGAGCCGGCTCGCCCGCGCCACGAGCGCACCGACGGCCCGGACGAGGGCGACGACCTCGACCTCCCGTCCTTCCTCTAACAGCGATGGCTACGGCACACCCGACCGAGCGCCCCGTCCGGATGGTGTTTACCACCCGGGACGGTGGCGTCTCCGAGGCTCCCTACGGCAGCTTTAACCTGGGAGATCACGTCGGGGACGACCCGGCGGCGGTCGCCGCCAACCGCGGACGACTCGCCGAGATCCTGGGGCTCGACGCGGAGCGCTTCATGTTCATGGAGCAGCTGCACACCCCGACGGTCACGGAGGTCACCGCGGACATGGTGGGGTCGGGGCCCGTGTCGGCCTCCGACGCTCTCGTCACGACGCTGCGGGACGTCCCGCTGGTCGTCCTGACTGCCGACTGCGTCCCCCTCCTGCTCGCCGATCAGGACGCCCGCGTCATCGCCGCGGTCCACGCCGGGCGGATCGGGGCCCGCAACGGCATCGTTGCCCGGGCCGTGGAGCGCATGGTGGAGCTTGGCGCCAACCCCGCCGCGATCCATGCGGTGATGGGGGCTGCGGCCAGCGGCGAAAACTACGAGGTTCCGGCCGACATGGCGGCGGACGTGGAGTCCCGCCTGCCTGGGGCGAAAACCCGTACGAAGCAGGGGACCACCGGGCTCGACATCCGGGCGGGCATCGCCCGCCAGCTCGAAAGCCTCGGCGTGGGCGCGGTGGACATCGACCCGCGTTGCACCATTGCCTCCGAGAGCCTGTTCAGCTACCGCCGCGAGGGAACCACCGGTCGCCAAGCTGGCGTAATCTGGATGCCATCATGACAAGCCCAGATGGAGATAAGGCCCGCGCCCAGCGGGCAGAGCAGCTGGCGGAGAACCTCCGAGCCGTGCGACACCGCATCGCCGTGGCCGGGGGAGCAGACCTCCTGCCGATCACGAAGTTTCACCCGGTAGAAGACATCGAGCTCCTGCGCGCCGGCGGCATCCACGCGGTCGGGGAAAACCGCGAACAGGAAGCCAAGCGCAAGGCCGCTGACCTGGCGGGAAGCGTCGAGATCCACATGGTGGGTCAGATCCAGACCAACAAGGCCAACTCCGTGGCTCGGTGGGCAGCCGCCGTCCACACCGCGGACTCGGAGCGACTCATCACCGCCCTCGAACGCGGCGTCGGTCTGGCGCTGGAGCGCGGCGACCGGGCGGAGAAGCTGCCGGTACTGGTGCAGTTCAGCGCCGACGGTGACCCCCAGCGCGGCGGTGCCCCGGAGGACCAGATCGACCAGCTCGCGGACCTGGTTGCGGGATCGGAACACCTCGAGCTGCGCGGCCTCATGACCGTCCCTCCTTTGGGCAGTGACCCGGCCGAGGTCTTCGCCCGCGGCCGCGCGCTGCTGGACGGCATCAGCGACCGCGTTCTGGGCGCGCCGGTGTACTCCGCGGGCATGAGCCACGACCTGGAGATCGCTATCGGCGAGGGCTCCACGTTGGTGCGTGTCGGTACGGACATCATGGGCCCGCGACCAGTACGTTAACGAACAACGAATACCCCAATAAACAGTGATTGCAGCAAGCGAAAGGAAACCCAAGCATGGCTGAGGGCTTTGGCGATAAGTTCAAGGAGTTCTTCGGGCTCGGGGGCGTAGAAAGCTACGAGGACCCTTACTACCGGGATAACTTCGAAGAGCGCCCCGAGCGCACCGAGCGCCACGAGCGTGAGGACCGTTCGGCCGGACGCTACGACTCCGATCACTACGGTTCCTACCGCTCCAGCGAGCGACGCTCCGAGGCTGGCTCCTCTCACGGCTACAGCTCCGACCGGGAGCACGCGGCCCCGGCACGTTCCCGCTACGGTGCTACCGAGCGTGAGGCTGCCCCGGCGCAGAAGAATCCGATGGTTATCCGCCTGGCGCTGAACGAGTACAACCAGGCGCGCGAGATCTCCGAGGCGCTGAAGACCGGCGACGTCGTCGTCTTCAACCTGGGTGGGATGGAGAAGTCCGCCGCAACCCGCGTGCTGGACTTCGCCGCAGGCCTGAGCCTGGGCCTGGACGCCGAGCTGAAGAAGCTGGGTGGGGTTCGTAACTTCGTGCTGATCCCGCACGGCATTGAGCTCGAGCAGTCCCAGCTGGATCAGCTGACGGAGGGCTGATCCCGAGTGGTCAACCTCATCGGAGCACTCATCCTGCTCGTCCGCCTTTTCACGCTGCTCCTCATCGTGCGGATCATCGTGGAGATGGTGCAGTCCTTCTCCCAGAATTGGCGCCCGCAGCGCTGGTTCATCATGCTTGCCGAGCCGATCTTCGCGATCACCGATCCGCCGGTCAAGGGGCTGCGTAAGCTCATCCCGCCGCTGAATATGGGCGGGGTTGCCCTCGACGTTTCTGTCTTGGTGCTGTTCTTTGGTCTGCAGATTCTCACGATGATTCTGTACTCCCTCCTCTAGCGAGGAATCCCGGGAGCCCGGCCAGGGCGAAGGTTTTTCAGAACTGGTGAAGAAAACCAGCTCTTGATGGGAACAAAGCCTTTTCGCGCTGGTATGGTGGACTACAGTCTTTCTGAAGAATAAAACCATCCTGCAGACAGGCATTGCCGAAAATAACCGAGAGCGAAGGGAAGTATTGATGGCGCTCACACCAGCTGACGTTCACAATGTTGCGTTCAGTAAGCCCCCGATTGGTAAGCGTGGCTACAACGAGGACGAGGTCGATCAGTTCCTCGACCTCGTTGAGGACACCCTCGCCGAGCTCCAGGACGAGAACGCTGAACTTCGCAGCCAGGTGGGCGACGGTGGCCAGCCGACCGCTGCCGCAGCGGACAGCAAGGTCGACGAGGAGGCGCTGCGCAAGCAGATCCGCTCCGAGGTTGAGGCCGAGGTCCGCGAGGAGGCTCGCCGCGAGGCGCAGAACACCCAGTCCAAGGGTGCTGCCGAGGTCTCTGGCCTGCAGTCCAAGCTGAAGGAGGCGGAGCAGCGCGCTGAGGCCGCTGAGCGCCGTGCTCAGGAGGCTGAGGAGAAGGCCAAGAAGGCTCAGCAGGATGCCGAGGCCGCGAAGTCCCAGGCTGGCAAGGCCGCCCCGCAGGCTTCCGGTGTCGCCGGTGGTGCAGCCGCCAAGGGCGCTGCCACCGAGGACACTCACATGCAGGCCGCTCGCGTGCTGTCCCTGGCGCAGGAGATGGCCGACCGCCTCACCAACGACGCGAAGACCGAGTCCAGCGCCATGCTGGATGAGGCCCGCGCCGAGGCGAAGAAGACCCTGGATAACGCGGACTCCACCGCGAAGAACCAGCTGGCGGATTCCCAGAAGCGCTCCGAGGAGCAGCTCTCCGACGCGAAGACCCGCTCCGAGAAGATGCTGGCTGACGCGAAGCAGAAGTCCGAGACCCAGCTCTCTGACGCGAAGCAGAAGTCCGAGACCCTGGTCTCCGACGCCAACGCTCAGGCAGAGGCCACCGTGCGCCAGGCACAGGAGAAGGCCAACGCCCTGCAGCAGGACGCCGAGCGCAAGCACACCGAGATCATGACCACGGTCAAGAAGCAGCAGACCGCTCTCGAGGCCCGCATCGAGGAGCTGCGCACCTACGAGCGCGAGTACCGCACCCGCCTGAAGACCTTCCTCGAGTCCCAGCTTGAGGACCTCAACAGCCGCGGCACCGCAGCGCCGAAGGCCGTCGAGGGCGAAGGCGAGCGCAACTAGCGATCATGCTCGTGGCCTCATTGGGCCTCGCGGTCCTCGGATTTGCAGCGCTCCTGGTGGCGCTCTATTTAGGCTCAGTCACCTGGGCCTGGATCTGCGTGATCATCGCAGCCATCGGAGTCCTGCTCTCCATCGCGGAGGCCATCCAGCACCGTAAGAGCAAAAAATAACTACATAGCTTTACCCCTAGGGTTGGCAGCCACACCGAGCCAACCCAACGCTAGGACCCGGCCATCACCGGCGAGCGCCTCGGAAGAACAGCCCCCACCAGGGAAGCCCAGTAGAACCGAGCGGAGTCGCGTCCCGTAGAACAACGCAAGATAAGAGGAAGCCTTTCCAACGGGCGGGTGGCGCCCACGGCAGGCTTCAAGCAGGGTGGTACCGCGAATCCTCGTCCCTGTGCTTGAAAGAAATTTCACTTTAAGCACCAGAGACGAGGATTTTCTTATGGCTACACCAGCTGGCGGCGTCTACCCCCGCGTCGACATGAGCGGCGGAGGCAGCAACTTCCCGGCCATGGAAGAAGAGGTACTGAAGTACTGGAAGAAGGACAATACCTTCCAGGCCAGCCTCGATAACCGCAAGGACAACGAGGAGTACGTCTTCAACGACGGCCCGCCGTTCGCTAACGGCCTGCCACACTACGGCCACCTGCTCACCGGTTACGTCAAGGACATCGTCCCGCGCTACCGCACCATGGCCGGCTACCACGTCCCGCGCGTCTTCGGCTGGGACTGCCACGGCCTGCCCGCCGAGCTGGAGGCGGAGAAGCAACTGGGCATCAAGGACAAGGGCGAGATCGAGTCCATGGGGCTGGACCGCTTCAACGAGTACTGCGCCAAGTCCGTCATGCACTACGCCGATGAGTGGGAGAACTACGTCACCCGTCAGGCCCGCTGGGTGGACTTCGAAAACGGCTACAAGACCATGGACCAGGACTACATGGAGTCCGTCATGTGGGCCTTCAAGGAGCTCTACGACAAGGGCCTGATCTACCAGGGCTTCCGCGTGTTGCCGTACTCCTGGGCCGAGCACACCCCGCTGTCCAACCAGGAGACCCGCCTCGACGACTCCTACCGCGACCGCCAGGACCCGACCGTCACCGTGACCATGCCGTTTACCGGCGCACGTGAGGGCTACCCGGCCACCAAGACCTGGGAAGCGCACCCCGAGCTGCACGACGCCGCGGCCATCGCCTGGACGACGACCCCGTGGACGCTGCCGTCCAACCTCGCCCTGGCCGTCGGCCCGGAGATCGAGTACTCCCTGGTGAAGGTCGGCGAGGACGGTGTGGAGGGCTTCGTCGGCGCGAAGCTGCTGCTGGCTAGTGCACTGCTGGGTGCCTACGCCAAGGAGCTGGGCAAGGAGCCAGAGGTGCTGGCCACCTTCACCGGTGCTGAGCTCGAGGGCCTGGAGTACACCCCGGTCTTCGATCACTTCGCTGATCAGGAAAACGCCTTCATGGTGCTCGTCGCGGATTACGTCTCCACCGAGGACGGCACCGGTGTCGTCCACCAGGCTCCGGCCTTCGGTGAGGACGATATGGAGGTCTGTAAGGGCTACGGCATCGACCTGGTCATCCCGGTGGACGCCGACGGCAAGTTCACCTCCCTGGTGCCCGAGTACCAGGGCAAGCTTGTCTTCGACGCCAACCGCGACATCATCCGCGACCTGAAGGCCAAGCAGCGCGTCGTGCGCGACCAGACGATCGTCCACTCCTACCCGCACTCTTGGCGCTCCGGCGAGCCGCTGATCTACATGGCCCTGCCCGGCTGGTTCGTGAACGTGCTCGAGATCCGCGACCGCATGGTGGAGCTCAACCAGGAGATCGAGTGGATCCCGGAGCACATTCGCGACGGCCAGTTCGGCAAGTGGCTGGAGGGTGCCCGCGACTGGAACATCTCCCGCACCCGCTACTGGGGTTCCCCGGTCCCAGCCTGGGTCTCTGATGACCCGCAGTACCCGCGCGTGGACGTCTACGGCTCCCTCGCTGAGCTGGAGGCCGACTTCGGCGTCCGCCCGAAGTCCCTGCACCGCCCGGACATCGACGAGCTGGTCCGCCCGAACCCGGATGACCCGACCGGTAAGTCCATGATGCGCCGCGTCCCGGACGTCCTCGACTGCTGGTTCGAGTCCGGCTCCATGCCTTTCGCCCAGTACCACTACCCGTTTGAGAACGTGGCGGCCTTCGAGGAGGAGCAGCCGGCGGACTTCATCGTCGAGTACTCCGGCCAGTCCCGCGGCTGGTTCTACGTCCAGCACGTGCTCTCCACCGCGCTATTCGACCGACCGGCCTTCAAGAAGGTCGTCGCCCACGGCATCGTCCTGGGCTCCGACGGGCTGAAAATGTCCAAGTCCAAGGGCAACTACCCGGACGTCAACGAGGTCTTCGACCGCGACGGCTCCGACGCGATGCGCTGGTTCCTGATGTCCAGCCCGATCCTGCGTGGCGGCAACCTGATCGTCACCGAGCAGGGCATCCGCGAGGGCGTGCGCCAGGCGCTGCTGCCGATTTGGAATGCGTACAGCTTCCTGCAGCTCTACGCCTCCGAGGAGGCGCGCTGGTCCGTGGATTCCGATAACGTGCTGGACCGCTACATCCTCGCCAAGACCCACGACCTGGTGGCCAATGTGGACAAGGCCCTGGCCGATACCCGCATCGCGGACGCCTGCGACGAGGTGCGCCAGTACGCCGACATCCTCACCAACTGGTACGTGCGCCGCTCCCGTGACCGCTTCTGGGCCGGCCAGGAGGCCCACCCGGAAGCCTTCGACACCCTGTACACGGTGCTCGAGGTGGCCACCCGCGTGACCGCGCCGCTGCTGCCGTACATCTCCGAGGTCATCTGGCGCGGGCTGACCGGCGAGCGCTCCGTCCACCTGGCGGACTACCCGAAGGCCGAGGACTTCCCGGCCGACGCGGAGCTCGTCGACGCGATGGACGCCACCCGTGCGGTCTGCTCCTCGGCCAGCTCGGTGCGCAAGTCCAATAAGCTGCGCAACCGTCTGCCGCTGCCGAAGCTCACGGTCGCGCTGCCGGAGTCCGCACGGCTCGCGGAATTCGCCGCCACCATCCGCGATGAGGTCAACGTCAAGGACGTGGAGTTGACGGATGACGTCGACTCCGCGGGCAGCTTCGAGGTCGTCGTCAACGCGAAGGTCGCTGGTCCGACGCTCGGCCGCGACGTCCAGCGTGCCATCAAGAACGTCAAGGCCGGTAACTACGTCCGCGAAGGCGAGAACGTGATCGTCGACGGAGACATCGTCCTGACCCCGGAGCTGTATACCGAGCGCCTGGTTGCGGAGAACCCGGACTCCACCGCGCGCGTCGCGGGCCCGGGTGGGCTCGACGGCCTGGTGGTCCTCGACACGACCGTCACCCCGGAGCTGGAGGCCGAAGGCTGGGCGGCGGACGTCATCCGCGGCCTGCAGGACGCCCGCAAGAACGAGGGCTTCGAGGTCTCCGACCGCATCCGCCTGCGCCTGGCGGTGCCGGCGGAGAAGAAGGACTGGGCAGACCAGCACATCGGACACATCGCTGAAGAGGTCCTCGCGGTGGAGCACGAGGTACTCACCGGTGAGAAGCTGGGCCACGAGATCGTGGACGGCGTGACCGCCGAGGTGGCAAAGGTGGCTCGCTAAGCCGCCATGCGCTGGGTCGCCCACATCGACATGGACGCGTTCTATGCGTCCGTGGAGCAGCTCACCCGGCCGACCCTGCGCGACCGGCCCGTCCTCGTGGGCGGGATGTCCGGGCGCGGGGTCGTGGCCGGGGCGAGCTACGAGGCGCGCGTGTACGGCGCGCGCTCAGCCATGCCGATGCACCAGGCGATCCGGCTGTGCCGCAACCGGGCGATCGTGGTCCAGCCCCGGTCGGTGCTGTATAAAACCATTTCCCGGCGAATCTTCCAGGTCATCGCCGAGCGCGCGGGCGTGGTCGAGCAGCTCTCCGTGGACGAGGGCTTCGCCGAGCCCCAGGGATTGGCGGATGCCGCGGCCGCCCGGCGGTGGGCCGAGGACCTCCAGCGCGCGGTGGAGGAGGCCACGGAGCTGCCCTGCTCCATCGGCATGGCGAGCACCAAGCTGGACGCGAAGATGGCCAGTGACCTCGCCAAGCCCCACGGGATCTTCGTGGTGGAGGACCGGATGGCCACCTTCGGCCCGCGCCCAGTGGGCGACCTGTGGGGGATTGGCCGGGTCGCTCAGGCCAAGCTCGCCGACGTAGGCGTGTACACGATCCAGCAGTTCGTGGACATGGACCCCACCGACGTGAAGTCGCTGCTCGGCAAGGTCGGCCTGGAGGTTCAGGTCATGGCCGGCGGCGACGACCCCCGGCCCGTGGCCCCACGCGCGGAGGCGAAGCAGATCAGCGCCGAACAGACCCTGCCGGTGGACGCGCGGACCTACCGGGACGTGCTGAACATCATGGAGCTCTCCGCCCGGCAGGCCTATCGGCGGCTGCGCAAGGACGGCCGGGCGGCGCGCACCATCACCGTGAAGATCCGTACCAGCGACTTCGCGCTGCACACCCGATCGACCACGCTGCCCGCACCCACTGATGACTTCGAGCAGTTGCTGCGCGCCGCCCGCGCGGTGCTGCCCCGGCCGGAGGATTCCGGCGCGGTGCGCTTGGTGGGCGTGGGATTCTCCGGGCTCAGCCACGACCGGCAGGAGATGCTCTTCCCGGAGCTCAGCCACCCCGCGGTGCCACACCAGAGCGTCACCCAGAGCGCCACTACCGTGGCCGGCCGGGGTGAGGTCCCCGCGGGGGCCGAGGCTGCTGGCGAGTCACATCCCGGGGGAGCAGCGGAGCGGAAAGAAAGCCGCTGGCAACAGACCCAGGACGTCTGGCATCCGGATTATGGCCACGGCTGGGTGCAGGGAAGTGGGGTGGGCGTGGTGACCGTGCGTTTCGAGACCCGCGAAACCGGACCCGGCCGCATCGCGACCTTCGACACCGACGACCCGCAGCTCCAGCCCGCGGACCCGCTGGACAGCCTGGCCTGGGGCACGGATGCGGACGATGACGGTGAGCAGCTGGCGCTCGGTGGGGAAGGGCCAACTGACTCCACCGGGGAGTGAGATCCGCCGCACACCACTGTCCGCGGAGGCGGGCTTTGGCCGCCCGGGCGAGTAGGATCAAGGCTTTGACACCCCCGCGTCGAAGGAGAATGTTGACCGTGAAGATCTGGAAGTCCGTGGCCGTGGCAACCGCTGCCGTCGCCGGCCTCACGCTGACCGCCTGCGGTTCGGAGGATGCGGATACCGCCGCCACCACCGAGCAGACCACCGCCAGCAGCGCACCGTCCTCGACCGCGCCGGAGGAGAAGCTGCCGACCCCGCAGGAACTGCAGGAGGTCCTCCTCAAGGCGGTCGACCCGCGCGTTCCAGCCGAGGAGAAGGTCAACTCCGTCGTCGACGGTGACCAGGCACCGGAGATCTTCGAGGCACTGACCCGCAGCCAGAGCGAGGCCCAGGCGAAGCTCGAGGTCGTGGACCCGGTGCTGCCGGGCGTGCTGCCGGACATGGCCGAGGCCACCATCAAGCTGCAGGCCCCGGAGAGGGACCCGCAGGTCATCAGCGGTGTGGAGTTCGTCCACGAGGATGGCAAGTGGAAGCTGGACACCCGCTGGGCATGCACCCTCGTCGAGACGGTCCTGCCGGAGCAGGTCCCGCCGATGTGTAAGGAACTCTAAAGGGGACTCGAAGCCCCCGGGGCTTGCGCGCTAGGGCGCAAGCCGCCTACTTCCATTCGCTGCGCGACGTGATGGTCTGCAACACGCGCAGCGGGGCGTCGTCCTTGCCGTAAGTGACGGTCGTTTCCACGCTGACCTTGCCCTCGGCGGGCAGCGGACGGGACAGATCAACGGTGATCCGCCCCTCGGAGGTCGAATCCGCCTCCAGCACCTTCAGATCCGTATCCGCCAGGCTCGCGACCGCCGGTCGGCGCTTGGCCGCGACGTCGAGGACGACCTTGTCGCCGTCCCGCTCCACGAGCGTGTACGTCAGCTCCTGGCGCAGGGAGACCCCCTCGTCCACGCGCCCGCTGACTGTCCACTTCGCGCCCGGGCCCACTTCCTCCTCGGGGAAGACGATCGGCAGGTCCGTCATCTGCGTCAGAGCCTGCTCCACGCTGGCCCGAGCCCCGTCCGTGGCGCCTTCGGGGGCGCCGAAGGAGCGGGTCTTCACCCGGCCGCTGGGCTCCATCGTCTGGTGCATCTCGAAACCCTCGGCGGAGGCCATGTCCTCGTTCAGCTCCGCGTTCGTCCCGTCCGGGCGCCCCACCACGACGGTCGTGGCGATCTCCTCGCCCTCCTCGCTCGCCGTGGCGTTCAGTGGCAGGTCCATCGTGACATCGCCGTAGGGGACGTCCTCGCCCTCGCCGTGGGCGGTTTTCTGCTCCAGCCCCTGGGTCGCCGAATAGGTCAGCTCCTGGGAAGCCTCCTCCTCGCCGATGCGGTAGGCGAGGGTTGCGCGGGGGCTGTTGCCGGGCTCAAGCAGCTGCACGCGCACGCCCTCGACCGGCGCCTCGACGGCCTCTGGGCTCGACGAATCAGCAGTGCACGCGGCCGTGCCGAGGAGTCCGAGGGAACACATCAAAGCGGCGATCGCGCGCCGGCCGGTGCGGTGGGAGCGGGTGCGTGAGGGAGTAAACACGGTCATAACCGTAGCAGTTTGCAGCTCAAGCTAGACTTGCTGGAGTGAAGCAGCAGAGTAACCGAGGAACCGTGACCGCCGTGGCCCTGGCGACCCTGGCGGTTGTGGTGATCATCGACCAGCTGAGCAAGTGGCTGGCCGTGGCCACCCTGCCGCCGCGCGAAGCCGTGCCGGTGCTGGGGGATTGGTTCCGTTTCTTGTTGGTCCGCAACCCGGGGGCGGCATTTTCGATGGGTACGGACGCCACCATCGTGCTGGCATTCGTCCAGCTCATCGCGGTGGGTGTGGCGGTATTCCTCGCCTTTCGAGCCCGCACCGGGCTTGGTGCCCTGACCATTGGGCTGATCGGGGGAGGGGCGGCCGGCAACCTGATCGACCGCATTTTCCGGGAGCCGGGCGGTATGCACGGCCACGTCGTGGACTTTTTCAGCTTCTGGAACTTCGCGATCTTCAACGTGGCGGATATCGCCATCACCGTCGGGGTAGTCCTCTACCTCGCCATCGTTTTCATCGTTGAGCCCCGAGCAGAAAGGAAGGCGCAGGAATGACCGAACGTGAGCAGCGGATGATGCCCGTGCCGGACGGCCTGGCGGGGATGCGTGTCGACGCAGGCCTGTCCAAGCTGCTGGGCCTGTCCCGGACGGTGGTGGCCGACCTCGCGGCCGCGGGGGACATCACCTCCGAGGGCAAGGCGCTGGGCAAGTCCGACCGGCTTGTTTCCGGCCAGTGGTTGGACGTCACCCTTCCCGCCCCTGAACGCGACCTGGCTGCCGAGCCACCCCAGCTCGTCGCGGGCATGGACATTCTCTATTCCGACGACGACGTCATCGCCGTGAATAAGCCCGTCGGTGTCGCCGCACACCCGACCTTGGGCTGGGAGGGCCCCACTGTGACTGCAGGCCTGGCGGCCGCGGGCTTCCGTATCTCTACCTCCGGGCCCCCGGAGCGCAAGGGTATCGTCCAGCGGCTCGACGTGGGCACCTCCGGGGTGATGATCGTCGCCGCGAGCGAGCGGGCCTATACCCACTTGAAGCGCGCCTTCCGCAACCGCGAGGTGGAGAAGATCTACCACGCGCTGGTGCAGGGCCACCCCGACCCGACCTCCGGGACCATCGATGCCCCGATCGCGCGCCACCCCTCGGCGGGTTGGCGCTTCGCCGTGCGCGACGATGGCAAGCACGCGGTGACGCACTACGACACCCTCGAGGCCCACCGCCAGGCCAGCCTGCTGCGGGTGAACCTGGAGACCGGCCGGACCCACCAGATCCGCGTGCACTTCTCCTCCCTGCACCACCCGCTGTGCGGCGACCCCATGTATGGCTCCGACCCGGAGCTGGCCGAGAAGCTGGGGCTGATCCGCCAGTGGCTGCACGCAGTCTCCCTGCGCTTCGAGCACCCCACGGGCCGGATGATGCAGATCGACAGCCCGTACCCAGCGGACCTCCAGCAGGCCCTGGATAGGCTGCGGGAGGCCAACGATGGAATCTAGGTCTCCGCAGGTGGTCAAGCCCAACCGCGCCCGCCAGCGGGAACTGGACTGGGAGGATACCCGCCGACCCGCGTGGGTGGCGTGGCTCGGCGGGATCTGCGCCGTCGCCCTGCTCGTGGGGATCATGGTCATGGCCCAGTCGGACCGCACCAGCAAGCCGATGCACATCAACGGCGACCAGCTGGGGCCGTTCTACATGTCCGACCAGGCGTACGAGGAGCACTCCCGCCAGCTCCTTGACGAGGCCGAGGGGAACGAGCCCCGCTGGGCGCTGGTCTCGCCCACCACGGCGATGGCGCCAAAGGACTTCGCCAAGGTCTTCGACATCCCGCACGCGGCCCGGGTGCGCGTGTCCACGCTGCTGATCGGCCCGGTGGTACAGCGCCCGATCCCGGAACCGGCCGCCGGGCTGCGCCGCGAGGACGTCTTCACCATCGCCACCGAAGGACTGGAGGGGGAGGACGTCGCGATCAACGGCGCCCTTGTCTACGCCGCGCCCGCCGAGCTCAAGGCGATCGCGAAGAACCCGAAAGTCATGGCCGTTGAACCGGCCCCGGTGGACGCAGCCTATGGTCGTATGGGCATCCGCGCCGTGACGCACGAGGAGGAATAGCCCATGCTGTGGGGTTTTGCCGCATACATCATGTGGGGATTCTTCCCCGCGTTCTTCCCACTGCTGGAACCGGCCGCACCGGTGGAGATCCTGGCGCACCGCTTCATCTGGACCCTGGTCTTCGTGCTGCTGCTCCTGCTGGCGCTGCGCCGCATCAAGCTGCTGCGCGAGATCACGCCCCGCGAGTGGATCCGGGTCGCGGTGGCTTCGCTGCTGATCTCCGTGAACTGGGGACTCTATATCTACGCGGTCAACAGCGGACACGTGGCGGACGCCGCGCTGGGCTACTTCATCAACCCGCTGGTCTCCGTCGTGCTCGGCGTGCTCCTGCTGCGCGAAAGCCTGCGCCCGATGCAGAAGCTCTCGGTGGCCATCGCCGCGGTGGCGGTGGTGATCCTCACCATCGCGCTGGGCCAGCCGCCGATCATTTCCCTGGGCCTGGCCTTGAGCTTCGGTTTCTACGGTCTGGCGAAGAAGCGGATGCGGCTGGAGCCGCTGCAGTCGCTGGCTGCCGAGACGATGGTGCTTGCCCCCATCGCCGTGATCTACCTGCTGTGGCTGGGGCCGGAATCGACCTTCACCACCGAGGGCGGCGGACACACGGCTCTGCTGATGGTTGCGGGTGTGGTCACCGCTCTGCCGCTGCTGGCCTTCGCCCGCGCCGCCCAGGAGATGTCCCTGACTTCGCTGGGCATGATCCAGTACCTCACCCCGGTCATGCAGATGCTTTGGGCCGTGTTCGTCACCAAGGAGCATATCGAGCCGATGCGTTGGGTGGGCTTCTCCATCATCTGGGTAGCCGTGGTGATCTTCATCATCGACATGGTCATCCAGACCCGCGCTACCCGGCGTAACGCCTCCCTGGAGAAGCTCGGCACGGATACCCCGGCCACGGAGGAAGGCTAAACGAAGGCCTGACCCTCGCCCCGGTAGGTCGGCCACCGGTCCACGATTTCTCCTCCTGATACGACGACTACCTCGTCGAACCACTCCGCCTGCTCGCCGGCCTTCGCGTGGCGGAACCACACGTGATCGCCCAGCTGCAGGCTCTTGGCCGCAGGCCCCTTCAGCGGGGTCTGCACTTCGCCCGGACCCTCCAGCGGCGCCATGCGCAGCCCCGCGGGGTAGTCCACGGTCGGCAGCCGGTCCGCCCCCGGTGGCCCAGAGGCCACCCGGCCACCACCGGCCACCGTCACCACATCCGGGGCGGGGCGGCGCACCACCGGTACCACGAACCACTGCGCGGGCTCCGGCTGGAAGCTCTTATAGCGGTCGAACAGACCCGGAGCGAGAACACCCGAGCCCGCGCCGATCTCCGTGATCACCGTTTCCGCCGAGGTGGTCTCGATCGACCCGGTGCCCCCGCCATTGACGAACTCCAGTGGCGGCTGTCCCGCGCTCGCCAGCAGCTGCTCCACCGCCCGCACGATTTTCCCGCGCCGGGTAGCCAGCTCGCGGGTGGAGATGCCCTTCATCACCGAGACCGCCGGAGAGCTATCCGTGGTTCCAGCGATCTGCCCCTCGTAAGCCATGAGACCCACCAGGCGGAAACCCGGCCGGGCAACAATGACCTCCGCCAGGCGACGGACCTGCTCCACGGAGTGGACCGGGGAGCGCAACGCCCCCAGGTGCACCGGCCCCATGGCCAGGCTGGCGTCGACGTCGATGCACACCCGAATCTCCCCGCGCTCGGCGCCGGAAGCCTTTTGCCCAGCAACCGCGTCGTCGATGAAATCCAGGTGGGCAGGGGAGTCCACCATCACGGTGATGGACTCCCGGAGCGTCGGGGACGCGGCGAGCGTGCGCAGCGCCTCGCGGTGGGTGGTGGGGTAAGCCACCAGGACGTCGTCGGTGACCCCGGTCTCGACCAACCAGATGGCCTCGGAAAGGTGGAAGCCCAACACCCCGGCGTAGCCCGGCAGCTCCAGCACGCGGCGCAGCATCTCACGGATACGCACCGACTTGCTGGCAAGCCGGATCGGGGTGCCATTCGCGCGCCGAACCATATCGCGGGCGTTCGCGAGCGCGGCGTCGAGATCCATGACGGCGAACGGGGCATCCAAATGGGCAACTGCAGACCTGGTCAAATACTTCACGGAGCAAAAGCTTAGTGCCCGAGTTTCGCAGTGTCCGGAAAACGATAGGATAGCCAGTTATGAGCCGCTCGTCTTTCGTCCACCTGCATAATCACACGGAATACTCCATGCTCGACGGCATGGCGAAGGTAGACATGCTCGCCGAGGAGGTCGCCCGCCAGGGAATGCCCGCGGTGGGCATGACCGACCACGGCAACATGTTCGGCGCGGATGCCTTCTACCGCACCATGACGGCGGCCGGGATCAAGCCGATCATCGGCATCGAGGCCTACATGGCCCCCGACTCCCGCTTCAACATGAACCGCGTGCGCTGGGGTAGCCCGGAGCAGAAGAAGGACGACGTCTCCGCCTCCGGCGCGTACCTGCACCAGACCATGCTCGCCGAAAACGCCACCGGCCTGCGCAACCTCTTCTATCTTTCCTCGATGGCCTCCTACGAGGGTCAGCTGGGCAAGTGGCCGCGCATGGACGCCGAGCTCATCGCCGAGCACGCCGAGGGCGTCATCGCGACCACCGGCTGCCCCTCCGGCGACGTGCAGACCCGCCTGCGCCTCGGCCAGTTCAACGAGGCCCTCGAGGCAGCGGCCATGTGGCAGGACATCTACGGCAAGGACAACTTCTTCCTCGAGCTCATGGACCACGGGCTGGAGATCGAGAAGCGCGTCCGCGACGAGCTCATGGAGATCGGCCGCAAGCTGGACCTGCCGCCGCTGGTGACCAACGACTGCCACTACGTGCTGGAGAACCAGGCCGCCGCCCACGAGGTCATGCTGTGCGTGCAGACCGGCTCCACCATGGACGAGCCCACCATCGACGAGGGCGGTAAGCGCTTCGCCTTCAGCGGTTCCTCCTACTACATCCGTACCGCGGAGGACATCCGTAACCAGTGGGACCACGTCGTCCCGGATGGCTGCGATAACACCCTGTGGATCGCCGAGCGCGTCCAGGACTACGGCGAGATCTGGGAAGAGCACCCCTACGACCGCATGCCGGTCGCCGAGGTGCCGGAGGGGCACACGCCGACGTCTTGGCTGACCCACGAGGTCATGCGGGGCCTGGAGGAGCGATTCAACGGCGGCCCGGTGCCACAGGAATACATTGACCGCGCTGAATACGAGATCAGCGTCATCGACATGAAGGGATACCCCTCCTACTTCCTCATCGTCGCCGAGCTGATCAAGTACGCCCGCTCCGTGGGCATCCGCGTCGGCCCCGGCCGTGGCTCCGCCGCCGGCGCCCTGGTGGCATACGCGCTGACGATCACGAACATCGACCCCATCGAGCACGGGCTGCTCTTCGA
This sequence comes from Corynebacterium sp. HMSC27B11, assembly GCF_001815985.1. GTDB lineage: Bacteria > Actinomycetota > Actinomycetes > Mycobacteriales > Mycobacteriaceae > Corynebacterium. The sequence continues at coordinate 54,100 of NZ_KV823578.1, forward strand.
GCGCTTCCTCAACCCGGAGCGCCCGTCCGCACCCGATATCGATATCGACTTCGACGACCGCCGCCGCGGCGAGATGATCCGCTACGCCTCCGACCGCTGGGGCGAGGACAAGATCGCCCAGGTCATCACCTTCGGCACGGTGAAGACCAAGCAGGCGATTAAGGACTCCGCCCGAGCCTGGTACGGCCAGGCCGGCTTCCAGATGGCCGACCGGATCACCAAGGCCCTGCCGCCGGCAATCATGGCCAAGGACATCGAGCTCAAGGGCATCAAGGACCCGGAGCACCCGCGCTACGCGGAGGCCGCCGAAGTCCGCCAGCTCATCGACACCGACCCGCAAGTCAACAAGATCTACGAGGACGCCCTCGGCCTGGAGGGCGTGGTGCGCCAGGCGGGTGTGCACGCGTGTGCCGTGATTATGTCCAGCGTGCCACTGCTGGACTGCATCCCGATGTGGAAGCGCAAGCAGGACGGCGCGCTGATCACCGGCTGGCCGTACCCGGCCTGTGAGGCCATCGGCCTGCTGAAGATGGACTTCCTGGGGCTGCGCAACCTCACCGTCATCGGTGATGCGATCGACAACATCAAGAAGAACCGGGGCGAGGACTTCGACCTCGAGGGCCTGGCCACCGAGGACAAGTCCACCTACGAGCTGCTCGCCCGCGGCGACACCCTGGGCGTGTTCCAGCTGGACTCCGGCGGCATGCAGGAGCTGCTGAAGCGCATGCAGCCTACCGGCTTCAACGACATCGTCGCCGCACTCGCGCTCTACCGCCCGGGCCCGATGGGCGTGAAGGCGCACTGGGAGTACGCGGACCGCAAGAACGGGCGCAAGCCCATCACCCCGATCCACCCGGAGCTGGAGGAACCACTCCAGGAGATCCTGGAGGAGACCTACGGCCTCATCGTGTACCAGGAGCAGATCATGAGGATCTCGCAGAAGGTCGCGAACTACACCGCTGGCCAGGCAGATGGTTTCCGCAAGGCCATGGGTAAGAAGAAGCGTGAGGTGCTGGACCAGGAGTACGAGACCTTCTCCGGCGGCATGATCGACAATGGCTACTCCAAGGACGCCATCGACACGCTATGGAACACGATCCTGCCGTTCGCGGACTACGCGTTCAATAAGTCCCACGCCGCGGGCTACGGCCTGGTCTCCTTCTGGACGGCCTACCTCAAGGCCAACTACACCGCCGAGTACATGGCCGCCCTGCTGACCTCGGTGTCCAACCAGAAGGACAAGTCCGCGATCTACCTCGCCGACTGCCGCCACCTGGGCATCAAGGTGCTCTCGCCGGACGTCAACGAGTCCGCCTTCACCTTCCAGTCCGTCGGCGAGGACATCCGCTTCGGCCTGGGCGCGGTCCGCAACGTCGGCGAGGACGTCGTCGAGTCCATCATCGCCAGCCGCGAAGAGAAGGGCGACTTCAAGGACTTCTCCGACTACCTGGACAAGATCGACGCCGTCGCCGCCTCCAAGCGCGTCACCGAATCCCTGATCAAGGCCGGTGCCTTCGACTCCCTCGGGCACCCGCGCAAGGGCCTCGTCCTTGTCCACGAGGATGCCGTTGACGCCGTCGTCGCGACGAAGAAGGCCGCCGCCAAGGGACAGTTCGACCTCTTCGCCGGCCTGGGTGCCGAGGAGGCCGGGGACGTCTTCAAGGTCGAGGTCCCGGACCAGGAGTGGGAGCGCAAGCACGAGCTCGCCCTGGAGCGCGACATGCTGGGCCTGTACGTGTCCGGCCACCCCTTGGACGGCTTCGAGGACGCCCTGGACGCCCAGATCGACACCCCGCTGCCCACCGTGCTCTCCGGCGAGCTGCCGAATAACAAGGACGTTAAGATCGGCGGCATCATCTCCAGCGTCGAGCGGCGCGTGGACCGCAACGGTGCGCCCTGGGTCATCGCCACCCTGGAGGACCAGCACGGCGCACAGGTGGAACTGCTCGTCTTCGCGAAGACCTACCAGATGGTCGCCCCGCAGATCGTGGAGGACAACATCGTCCTCGCGAAGGCGAAGATCCGCTACCGCGACGACCGCATGAGCATCTTCTGCGAGGACCTGAAGTCCGCCGAGCTCTCCATCGGTGCTGGCACCGGCGTTCCGCTGCGGCTGAACATCCGCGTCGACCAGGCCACCCCGGAGAACATGCAGCGACTCAAGCAGGTGCTGAGCAACAACAAGGGCGACTCGGACGTCTACCTCACCCTCATCGACGGTGAGCAGGAGGTGCAGTTCCTCCTCGGCCCAGAGATGCGGGTGACCAAGTCCCCGGCGCTGATGGGCGACCTGAAGGCCAGCACCTGGGAGGGCATCTTCGCCTAAAACCCAGGTAGCCCCGGCCCAGAAAAACCACGAGCAGGAAAACAACACCCAGTGAGCAAGAAGAAGCAGGCCCCCGAGGCGGAGGGCGCAGAAGAGTTCACCCGCCTCGAGCCCTACCGCCGCCCGACGGCAAAAGAGTGGCAGGCGGAGCTCGAGATCAAGCGCTCCACCTTCATCGGACTAGTGCGGCAAACCCCCACGGAGGCTTCAGCCCGCGCCTTCATCGACGAGGTCCGGGACCGCTACCCGGACGCTCGCCATCACTGCAGCGCCTACCTCGTCCATCAGGACGGCGCGCAGCCCATCGAGCGCTCCAGCGACGACGGCGAGCCCGCCGGCACCGCCGGGCAGCCCATGCTCGAGGTGCTGCGCGGCAGCGGGGCGTTGGACATCACCGCCGTGGTCGTCCGCTACTTCGGCGGCGTGCTGCTCGGCACCGGTGGTCTGGTCCGCGCCTACCACGACGCCACCAAGGCCGCGCTCGATGAGGTCACCTGGGTCACGCGCACCCAGCTGGAGCTCTACCGCGTGGAGCTTAACCACGACGAGGCCGGGCGCGTGGAGTCCGAGATCCGTAACGCCGGCTACCAGATCCTGGAGACCGACTACGCCGCCAAGGTGGGCTTCCTCATCGCCGGGGACGACGCGCTAGCCACGCACCTCGCCAGCTGGACCCAAGGCCGCGTGGAACCCACCCGCGCGGGCCAACGTTGGGTAGATTTACCCACCGGAAGCTAAAAATTTTCCCAGGCACCCCGGCGACCCGATGAGCACCCGGGCCACAACACCAAGAACGCGATAGAGGAAGAAGCACCATGACCCTCAGCCCCTACGGAGACAACCCGATCACCCAGCGCAAGGCCGCCGTGCGCAAGCACTCCAAGGCCATCCAGATCACCGCTGGCGTCGGCGGCGGACTCATCGTCCTGGGCGCCCTCACCGGCGCCGGCATGGGCTTCATCATCACCGTCCTGGTGATCTCCCTGATCGTCGCCGGCTACAACGGCTGGCAGATCAACAAGATCATCAATCAGAAGGACAACTGGTAAACCATGGTCCGCGTCGACGCCTGGGTCTGGGCCGTCCGGCTCACCAAGACCCGAGCGCAGGCCGCGGCCGCATGTCGCGCCGGGCATGTGAAAATCAACGGCGAATCGGTCAAACCCGCCCAGCACGTGGCCGTGGGGGACCAGGTGCGGGTCTGGGTCAACCACCGGGAACGCATCGTTGAGGTCGCGGAGCTGTTGCACAAGCGGGTGGGGGCGCCGGTGGCGCAGAAGGCCTATATCGATCACTCGCCGCCACCGCCGCCCAAGGAGATCATCGCCTCCATGCCGCGGCGTGACCCCGGGGCCGGGCGCCCAACTAAGAAGGAGCGCCGCGAGCTGGATAAGTTCATGCGCAACCAGCGGCGCCGCTGAATTCAGCTGGGCGACCACAGCTGGACGCAGCAGCCTGGGGTCGAGAACTGGACGGTATCAGCGCGTTCAGTCGCGCGCAGCGGGGGAGTAGACCTGCTGGCCGAGCTGCTGCCAGCGGTTGCCGAGGCGCCCCGGCCGGGTCTCGATATTCTCCCCGATGTGCACGGTCCGGCGGATATGGTCCCGGCCGTAGGTGAACAACAGCAGATCGTCGATGAGGCGCACCTGCCCGGGCTCGAAGGGATAAGCCATCGCCTCGTTGAGCGCGGCGATCCGATCCGGGTCCAGCAGCTCCTTGAGCTCCGCGACGGTGGTGATGCCGTGGGCGGCCAGCATCGCGATCGCCCAGCCGTAATAATCCGCCCGCGAGGTGGGGTAGGAGCTGCCAAGCAGGCGGGTGAGCAGGCCCGGCAGCGAGCGGGTGTCGAGCTCGGTGGCGTCCTGCTCCTGAGTGCGGGCATCGACGATGCGGGCGATCTTGTCGAACTGCTCGTCGGCGAGCTCGATGAGCCCGGCGGCGAGCGTGAAAGCCCGGTCCACCTCCGGGTTGCCGGACATCTCCGGGTTCTTATAGCGCATATCGTGCTCGAACTCGGCCCACGCGTGCTGCAGCACGGTGCGCAGCTGCACCTCCACCCGCCGGCCGAGTTGCTCTGAGTAGCCGATCACGTGGTGGGAGGCGTAGCCGAAGCGCCCGCTCTTAGCGGTCTCGGCAGCCTTATCGACCACGGTGTCGATGGCGAAAATGGTGCTCACCGCCGCAAGCAGCTGCTCGATCTCGCCGGAGTGGAAGGTGGTCACCCGGATGCCGACGATGTCGTGGGCGCTCGCGAAGTCCTGATACTCCGGGTAGTTGGGGTTCTTCAGCTTCGCGACGAAGCTGGAACGGTCCTTCAACCTCACCGAGACCTGGTCGAAGCTGATGCCCGCGTCGTCGAGCGCGGCGGCGACGAGCTCTTTCGTTTCGCGCTCGGCGGCTGGGTGCTGGTCGAGCCAGGTGTCGTAGTCCTTCAGCGCCTGGGTGATGGTGCTGGCGGTTGGCGAGGTGGAGTTTCCCATGCCCAGATTCTAAGCCACCGCGTGAAGGGGCGGGAGAGCGGTTTCTAGAGGAAGTCGAAAGTCACGCAGAAGCCAGTGCGCAGGTCGAAGGGGCCGTGCCAGTCCTGGCGCTCGATAGCCAACGGCAGCGGGCAGACCTGCACGCGCTCGCCGGCGACGTAGAACGCCGCCACCCCGTCCAAGACCCTTTCCATCCGCTCCGTAAGCCCCTGAGCCAGCCTCGGGTGGGTCAGCATCGCGGTCGGCGGTGGAGCGCCCGCGGAACCGGTGAGCTCCACCCAGCCATAATCCCGGGAATCGAGGCGGTGGACACGGTAGGCCTCGCCGGCTTCGCCAACCACCTCGCTGATGCTGTCTGCAGTCTCACCCCACAGCTGCAGAAGCGTGTGATAATCCTTCTCCGAGAACTCCGGCAGCTCTGCGGTGAAGCCGGACCCCACGGGCACCCGCACCGGGCGGCTATAGCAGGCCTCCGGCAGGCGGGTCAGCCGAGCCACCCCGGGCAGGCTGCGACCCGCAGGGCTCCTCGGCTCGGCCGTGCACTGAGTGGCCACCTCCGCGGCCGGGGCGATCGTCGTCCTGGTTCTACGCGTTGTCACTGTGCTCGTCATGACAGTGTTAGACAACGCGGGAGCCCATTTGGTTCCCGGAAACGGCGGAAAACCCAAAAAATTCTTGGGGAGCCACCCACCGCGCCGGGGCGCTAGCCCTGCACTCCCAGCTTCTGAAGCAGTTCCTCGAAGGTCCAGATCGCCAGCTCCTGGCCCTGTTCCTGCAGTTCCCGGGCGCGCTTCTCCTTGCTGGTCACCGTCGCCCACTCGCCGACGATCAGCAGCGTGGTCTTCTTCGTCACGTTCTTCGCCACGATGGCGCCGGCATCGGCCAGCATGTCCCAGACCTCGCCCTTGGAGTAGGGCTCCACGTCCCCGGTGATGACGACCGTCTCGCCGAACACGGGCCCGTCCACGTCCGCTTCCGTGTTCTGCTCCGGCACCTTGTCCGGCGTGGCCACCCGGTCCCAGGGGGCGCGCCGGTTGCCGCTCTTCTTCGGTGTCTTCTTTGTCGACGACGACGTCGGCGCGGCCGCTGGTGCTGCGGAGCTGCCCGCCGCTGGGGCGTCCGACTCGAAGGAGGCCGACCACTCTGCGGCATCGATGGTCGCGACGTCGACGTCGAAACCGGCCTGTAGGCGGGAAAGTTGCTCGTCGATCTCGGTCAGCATCTCCGCCTCGCCGGGGAAGAAGTGTACGGTGGCCGGGTTCAGGCGTGCCTCATCGAAGCTGCGGATGAAGCCGTTGGTGCTGGCCCCAGCAAGCAGGAAGTGCAACCACCCCGGCGAGCTGGCCGTCGGCGCCGAGATGCGCCAACCCAGCAATTGCTCCGGTGCGATGGCGAGATCGGGGGAGAGGGAGCGGGCGAGCAGCGAACGGTGGACCTGAATGCCGTCGCTGGTGATGGTGATCGAGGAGTCCGTCATGGCTTCGACGCTACCCGATGGAGCTAGGCACAGGACACGCGAGCGACTAGGCTTCTAAAGCTATGAAGATCTCAGCAGTTTCCAGCTCTGGACGGCGCGCCCTCGCGGTGTGCCTGGCAGCAGGGCTCGCCCTGTCCGCTTGCTCGAAGGAAGAGGAAGCGTCGAAGGATGAGAAGTCCACCTCGACCACCACCTCGCAGGCCGACGCGAAGAAGTCCGAGGACAAGGACAAGAAGAAGGCCGAAGAAAAGAAGGCTGAGGAAAAGAAGGCCGCCGAAAAGAAGAAGGCGGAAGCCGAGAAGAAGCGGGCTGAGGCCAAGAAGGCAGAGGCCGCCAAGCAGGCCCAGCAGGAGCAGGCGAAGGAGCAGCCCAAGGCGCCGGGTGGCGCGCCGGCCCAGGGCAACGCGGCGAATGACGAGAAGGAGATCCGCGACCTCGTCATGGGCATGAACGCCCACGTCAACAACCCGCACGCCTACATGAACTACCGCCGTGACAACGCCTGCCAGCGCGTCCGCAACGAGGTTGGCGACGGCGCCTTCGACGAGGCAGCGAACAACCTCGCCGGGACCGGCCTGAACCTGATCCCGCGCATCGATAACATCAACAGCGTGCAGGTCAACGGCAACACCGCGCGCGTCGAGACCACCGCCAGCGCACAGGGGCAGTCCCAGCCAGCGCCGATTGACCTGGTCAAGGAAGACGGGCGCTGGAAGTTTTGCGGCTAGCTAGCATCGCACGCAAGGCGCAGCCGGTCTCCGCGGTATTCCTCTTCGCGATGCTGGCCTACGGCGTTGTCGGTGTGCTGTGGGGGCTGTGGCACCCGACCGTTGACGTCGAGGTGACCGCCAACGGTGCACTCGACCCCGTGCCCGGCACCGAAGATGCCAGCTTCGTGGGCTTTGCGTGCTTCGTCATCGTCACCGGCCTGCTGGCCTTCGCCGTCGCCGGGTGGTCTTTCCTCACCAAACCGCGCGGACCGGCCATGATGATGTGGACCACGCTCGTGGTGTTCTCCGGCACCTGGTGGGCCTTCGCGATTGGGGCGCGGATCACCAGCTGGATGAATACCCTGCCCGAGGGGCACCCCGCCCCGGGGGACGTTCTCCACTTGGCCAGCGCCGATATTTCGCTGACCGCGCTGCTGCTGCCGATGACCATCGCCCTGGTCTTCTACTGGTGCGCGTCCGTGATGAGCGACAGCGAGACCTTCAGCGATAGTGCGGCTTCGGCCCAGAGTTAGTCGCCGAGCTCCTCTTTGACCTGCGTGAATACCGCGTCGAGCTCTGCGGGGCGCGCGAACTCCGCGGGCATGGCCACGTTTGCCTGGGCGTAGGCCTGCCGCGCCAGGTCAGTTTCCCCCATCGCCAGCTGGGCGCGAGCCTCCGCTAGCAGCGCGAAGGCCTCCTTGACCGGGTGCCCCAACTGCTCGAAGGCGCTGGTCGCCCGGCGCGCGAAGTCCACGGCCGCCCCGCCCTCGGCGAACTGGGCCATCGTGAGCAGCCACTCGGCGACGTGCCACTCCTTGCCCTCCTCTTGGCTGGCCTCGATGAGCTCCCAGGAGCGGCGGAGATACGCGGTCGCGGCGTCCTCGTCGAGGTAGGCCAGGGTCTGGAAGACCTCGGCGGCATCCAGCAGCCGGCCGGATGCCTTCAACAACTCCGCCCGGCGGTGCTGCAGGTCGAAGACCTCTTCGGCTAGCCCCAGGCGCAGGCCCGCGAAGGTGGCGATCGCGTAGCAGGAGGCGGTGCGCTGGTCATTGGGGGTCATCTCCGACCAGTGGATCACCGACCTCGCGGTGTCCCAGGCCTCCTCGAAGAGGTTGTTTTCGAAGGCGGACTGGGCGATGACCTCCTGCAAATCCAGCAGGATGGGGCCGACGGGGACGCCGTCGACCCAGGTGACCATGTCGTGTGAGAGCTGCCAGGCCTCTCCCGCGCGGTCCTGGGAGAAGTACACGCGGGCGGTGAGCTCCGCGTGACGCATCGCGATGACCGGGGCATCCATGATGCGAGCCAGCTCCACGCAGCGTGCCCAGTGCTCAGCCACGCCTGCCTCGTCGCCTTCCAGCAGGGCGAAGTGCCCCAGCATGTCGTGGGCGTCGAAGCGGGAGACCGAGGTGGTGTCTGAGCTGCTCAGCACCTCGCTGGCCAGGGCATAGGCCTGCTGTTTGCGGCCGGAGAACCAGTGCCGCTGGGCGTACCAGAGCAATCGGTCTGCCTCGGTGGGGTAGGCGGTGCCGAAGCGGCGCACCAGCCCAGCGAAGACCTCTGCCAGCTGCTCGCTGACATTCACGGCCACCGAATATGCGGTCGTGGCGGCGGTGGCGAGCTTCACCGCATCGGGGCGGTCGATGCTCTCACCGCGAATGGTCGGTTCCTCGCCGACAGTGGGGGAATCCGGGGTGGGGCGCCAGGCATGGAAGTCCTCGAGCAGAGCGCGCAGCCGGTCCTCGGGTTCGCCGAGCGGGTACACAGAGGGCTCATCCTGGTTGAGCGCGTGGAAGGCCAGGTGAGCCTTGCCGACGAGCGTGAGCGCATCGTCCCCGCGACTGTCCGCCCAGGTGTTGAGCTCGCTGAGCGCGGCGATGGCCTCGTCGGTCATCCCCATCACATCTGCGGCCCCGGCCCGCAGGAAGTAGAACTCGCCGACGAGCTCGGGGCTGACGTCCTCGGCGGTGGCGAGCCAGTGGAAGCGGGCGAATTCGCTCATCTGCCGCCAGGCCGTGCGCCCCTGAGCGACATCGTGGGCGCTATCGGCCAACAATGCGTTCAAAGTCAGTGGCATGCCCCATGAACCTCCGGAAAACCTGGCTTGATTAGAATAAGGATCACCCTAGCAACCCACCATTTTTAGCCCCTTTAAGGGAGAGGATCTGGCATGCTCCAGCGCATTGATCTTCGAGGCACCACACCCACCACCGCGCAGCTTCGGCGGGCGCTGCCCCGCGGCGGCACGGATATTGATGCGGTGCTGCCGACCGTCTCGCCCGTCGTTGAGGACGTCAAGGCCCGCGGCGTGGCGGCGGCGAATAAGTACTCCCAGCAGTTCGATGGCTGCGTCCCGGCGAGCCTCCGGGTGCCGGCCGAGGTCATCGATCAGAGCCTTGACACCCTGGAGCCGAGGGTGCTGGACGCGCTCAAGGAGGCGATCCGCCGGGTGCGGGCCTTCCACGAGGCACAGCGGCCGGAGGACCAGGACGTCGAGATCGCCGAAGGCGGCATGGTCTCCGAGCGATGGATCCCGGTGGAGCGGGTGGGCCTGTACGTCCCGGGTGGCAAGGCCGTGTACCCATCCAGCGTGAGCATGAACGCAGTTCCCGCGCAGGCCGCCGGCGTCGGCAGCCTCGTGGTGGCCTCCCCGCCGCAGGCGGATAATGGCGGCTGGCCGCACCCGACGATCCTCGCGGCCTGCAAGCTGCTGGGCGTGGACGAGGTCTGGGCCGTGGGCGGCGCGCAGGCCATCGCGCTGCTGGCCTACGGCGACGAGGATCTGGAGCCGGTGGACATGATCACCGGTCCGGGCAATATCTTCGTCACCGCCGCCAAGCGACTGTGCCGCTCCGTCGTCGGTATCGACGCGGAGGCAGGTCCCACTGAGATCGCGGTCCTGGCCGACGAGTCCGCCGACCCGGTGCAGGTAGCTTATGACCTGATCAGCCAGGCCGAGCACGACCCGATGGCGGCTTCCGTGCTGATCACAAACTCCGAACAGCTCGCCGACGCGGTCGACCGCGAGATCGCCGAGCGTTACCAGGTGACCCACAACTCCGAGCGCGTCGCCGAGGCCCTGCAGGGCCAGCAGAGCGGCATCGTGCTCGTCGGCGATGAAGAAGAGGCGATCCGCGTGGCCAACGCCTACGCCGCCGAGCACCTGGAGATCCACACGAAGGACGACACCGGCACCGCGAAGAAGATCATCAACGCCGGTGCGATCTTCATCGGGCCGTACAGCCCGGTGCCGCTGGGCGACTACGCCGCGGGCAGCAACCACGTCCTGCCGACCAGCGGCAGCGCCCGGCACTCCTCGGGCCTGTCCACCCACACCTTCCTCAAGTCCGTGCACGTCGTGAACTACAGTGAGCAGGCCCTGCAGGACGTCTCGGAGACCGTGATCGCCCTCGCGGACGCCGAGCGCCTCCCCGCCCACGGGGAAGCAATCAAGGCCCGCACCAACCCAGATTGGACCAACCGTGGTTAATCTCCCGATCCGTGAAGAATTCCAGGGCAAGTCTGCCTATGGCGCGCCCCAGCTGACCGTCAAGAACCAGCTGAACACGAACGAAAACCCCTACCCGCCGAGCGAGGCCATCGTTGAGGACCTCGTCGCCGAGGTTCGCGCGCTCGGTACTGGGCTGAACCGTTACCCGGAACGCGATGCCGTCGAGCTGCGCGAAGACCTGGCCGAGTACATCACCGCCCAGACGGGCGTGGCGGTTACCAAGGACAATCTGTGGGCGGCCAACGGTTCCAACGAGATCCTGCAGCAGCTCCTCCAGGTCTTCGGTGGGCCCGGCCGCAGCGTGCTGGGTTTCGTACCCAGCTACTCCATGCACCCGATCCTCGCGGCAGGCACCCAGACCGAGTTCATCGCCATTGACCGCGACCCCGCCCAGGGCTTCGCGATCGACGTCGACAAGGCTGTGGCGGCCATTGAGGAGCACCAGCCGAACATCGTTTTCGTCACGACGCCGAATAACCCGACCGGTGGGATCACCCCGCTGGCGGACATCCGCCGCATCCTCGACGCCGCACCGGGGGTCGTCATCATCGACGAGGCCTACGCCGAGTTCTCCGACGAACCCAGCGCTTGCACGTTGCTGGCGGACTACCCGGCCAAGCTCGTGGTCTCCCGCACGATGAGCAAGGCCTTCGACTTTGCCGGTGGTCGCCTGGGCTACTTCGTGGCCGACCCGGCGTTCATCGAGGCGGTCATGCTGGTGCGCCTGCCATACCACCTCTCGACGCTGAGCCAGGCCGCCGCGCGCGTGGCGCTGCGCCACCGGGAGGATACGTTGGCCACCGTCGCCACCCTCAGCGAGCAGCGCGACCGGGTTGCCGCCGAGCTGAAGGAACTCGGCTATGAGGTCGTCGACTCGCACTCCAATTTCATCTTCTTCGGTGGGCTGCAGGACAGTCACCGCACGTGGGAGGCGTTCTTGGACCAGGACGTCCTCATCCGCGACGTCGGCATCCCCGGCTGGCTGCGCGTGACGGTCGGCCTGCCGGAAGAAAACGACGCCTTCTTGGCCGCAGCGGCAGCAGTGAAAGGAAAGAACTAACTATGAGCAACACCTTCGAGGGCCGGATCGGACGCGCCCAGCGGAAGACCAGCGAGTCCGACATCTCGGTGAGCATCAACCTGGACGGCAGCGGTAAGACCGACATTTCCACCGGACTGCCCTTCTTCGACCACATGCTCACCGCACTCGGTGCCCACGGCTCCTTCGACCTTGAGGTCAAGGCAGTCGGCGACGTCGAGATCGACGCCCACCACACCGTCGAGGACACTGGCATCGTTCTGGGCCAGGCACTGGGCGAGGCGCTCGGGAACAAGGCCGGCATCCGCCGCTTCGGTGATGCGTTCATCCCGATGGACGAGTGCCTGGCTCATGCGGCCGTCGACGTCTCGGGTCGCCCGTACTACGTTGGCACCGGTGAGCCAGATGCCATGGTGCACACGGTCATCGGCGGCCACTATGCCACCGTGATCAACCAGCACTTCTTCGAAACCTTGGCCCTGAACGCCCGGATCGCCCTGCACGTGCGTTGCCTCTATGGCCGCGATCCGCACCACATCACCGAGGCGGAGTACAAGGCCGTGGCCCGCGCACTGCGTGCCGCCGTGGAGCGCGACGAGCGCGTCACCGGCATCCCGTCGACCAAGGGTGCCTTGTAGGATTTAGGCCGCACGCGCCCCAGCCGTGCGGCCTGGGCGGGTGAGAGACCCGTCGCCGATAGAGACCAGCAGATTTTCAACCCCGTGCGCACCACGTACGGAGGAAGGAAGGATGACCTTGCCTATTCGCCCGAAGGCACTCCCGGCGGCAGAGCTCGCCAAGATCGAATCCGTGTGGCAGGCCCCGGGGCTCAAAGCCACGTTGATCTCGGTGTTCTGTGCCTTCGGCGGGTGGGCGATCCTCCTGCCGGTGATCCCGCTGGCCATCATTGAAGCTGGGGGATCCGAGACGATGGCCGGTGCTAGTACCGGCATCTTCATGGGGGCCACCGTGGCGACCCAGTACTTCACCCCAAGGATCCTGCGGAAAGTAGGCTATTTCCCCGTCATGGCCACGGCCGGCTTATTGCTCGGCCTTCCCGCGCTGCTGCACATCGGCTCGTTGTCCAATGCGGCCGTGATCGCCGTGGCTATCATCCGCGGCATCGGCTTCGGTGCCGTCACGGTGACGGAAGCCGCGCTGATCGCCGACCTCGTGCCGCTGCACCTGCTGGGCCGGTCCAGCGGTGTCTTCGGGGTCTTCGTGGGAAGCGGCCAGCTCATCGGCTTCCCGCTGGGCATGTGGGTTTATGACAACTACGGCTCCGCGGTCTACGTCCTGGCCGCCGTCTACGCCGTGGTCGGCGCGGCCGCCGCGCTGGGGCTCCCGGTGGAATCCAAGGAGGTCACCGAGGCCACCCACGAAACCACCGAGGTTGAAAAGCCCGCCACCCAGATGGTTGCCACCTGGAAGCTGGCGACCGTGCCCGGGCTGCTCATCGGTGTCGCCGCCGTGGGGTTTGCAGCGTTCAGTAACTTCCTGGCGCCCGCCGCCGCCAAGATCGATCCCGCCATCGCCGCCACGGTCGCCGGCCTCACCCTGGCGGTGATGGGCGCGGCGCAGACGATCGCGCGTGCGTTCTCCGGCTGGTGGTCCGACCGCAAGGGCGAGCCCGGCACCCTGGCCGTTGCCTCGCTGATCTTCGCCCTCGCCGGTGTGCTGGGAGCAGCCCTGACCATCAATATGGAACCCACCGGCCGGCTGCTGGTGGCCTGCGCCCTGCTGACCGCCGCGATCTTCGGCGCCGGTTTTGGCTTGGCGCAGTCTGAAGCGCTGCTGCTGCTCTTCTACCGCCTGCCGCGCGACCGCTCCGCCGAGGCTTCCGCCCTGTGGAACATGTCCTTCGACTCCGGCACCGGTGTCGGCTCGATCCTGCTGGGCATCGTGGCCTCCAGCTTCGCCTTCCAGGGCGCCTTTATCGGTGCGGGCATCGTCATCCTCGTCGGCCTGGGGCTGGTCATCCTGGACCGCTTCATGGGCCGGCACCGCGTCGTGGACACCGGAAACGTCCGTACCCGTCTGCGCCGCGTGACCAACCGGGTGCGCGTTCGTCGCCGGTAGGCGCCCGGGTACAATGCGGGCTATGGAAACACAGTCCACAGAAGCGAATTCCAGCACAGCCGCCCTCGCTGAAGAGGGTGCCCCGACGGCCACCGGTGGGCGGCGGCCTAGTGTCGCACTGTTGGACTACGGCAGTGGCAATATCCGCTCCGCGCAGCGCGCCATCGAGCGGGCCGGAGCTGAGGTCACCGTTACCAACGACCCGAAGACCGTGCTGAACGCCGATGGCCTCCTCGTGCCCGGCGTGGGGGCGTTCGCCAGCTGCATGACGGGCCTGCGCAAGGTTCAGGGGGCCCGACTCATCGGGGAGCGGCTCGCCGGTGGCCGCCCGGTCCTCGGCATCTGCGTGGGCATGCAGATCCTCTTCGAGCACGGGGTCGAGTTCGCCGACGGCGCCCATGGCAGCTCGGAGATCGAGGGGGCGGGGGAGTGGCCCGGCACCGTCCGCCGCCTCGACGCCAAGATCCTGCCGCACATGGGCTGGAACACCGTGGACGTCGACCCTGCGGGCAGCCAGATGTTCGACGGCCTCCCAGCCGACGAGCGCTTCTACTTCGTCCACTCCTACGGGGTCCAGGAGTGGGAGCTGCACACCGACGGCCGGACCCGCGCGCCCCTGGTCCACTGGGCCCAGCACGAGGACTGCCGCTTCGTCGCAGCCGTAGAAAACGGCCCGCTGTGGGCCACCCAGTTCCATCCGGAGAAGTCCGGGGACGCGGGCGCGCATCTGCTGCGCAACTGGGTCAAGACCCTCTAGTTGCACGGTCCCGGCACTGCACCGGCAGGCCGGGGCTACACTGATCCTTTAATAGCTAAATCCACCCCGTGGCGAGAAAGTGAAAAACATGTCCCACAACAACACCACCGCTTTGACTCTCCTTCCCGCCGTCGACGTCTCCGAGGGCCAGGCCGTCCGCCTCGTCCAGGGCGAGGCCGGCACGGAGACCAGCTACGGCGCGCCGATCGAGGCCGCCATGGCCTGGCAGAACGCCGGGGCCGAGTGGATTCACCTCGTCGACCTCGATGCCGCCTTCGGCCGGGGAAGCAACTTCGAGATCATCCGCGAGGTCACCCAGGCAATGGACCTGAAGGTCGAGCTCTCCGGCGGCATCCGCGACGATGCCTCCCTCGAGCGCGCTCTGTCCACTGGCTGCGAGCGCGTGAACATCGGCACCGCCGCGCTGGAGAACCCGGAGTGGTGCAAGAAGATCATCCAGGACCACGGGGACAAGGTCGCCATCGGCCTGGACACCCGCGAGGTCGACGGCGAGTGGCGCCTGCGCGGCCGCGGCTGGACCAGCGACGGCGGCAACCTGTGGGAGGTCCTCGAGCGCCTCGACGCCGAGGGGGTCTCCCGCCTCGTCGTCACCGACGTCTCCCGTGACGGCATGCTGAACGGCCCGAACGTCGAACTGCTGCGCGAGGTATCGGCGGCAACGTCCGCGCCGGTCGTCGCGTCGGGCGGTATCTCCAGCCTGGACGACATCCGAGCACTCGCCGCCGTCGTCGACGAGGGCGTGGACTCGGCCATCGTTGGTAAGGCCCTGTACGCAGGCAAGTTCATGCTCGAGGAGGCGCTGCGGGTCGCCCGCGGGCAGGAGGACTGATGACAGAATCTCTCGACACCCGCGCGCTGCTGGCCATCGCCGAGGCCGCGGTCGACGAAGCGGAGGCCACCTTCACGGCCGCCGTCGGTGCGGACCCCGAGGTCATCAAGAGCCCCGGCGACTTCGCCACCGAGGCGGACCTCAAGGTGGAACGCCAGCTGCGCAATCTGCTGAGCCAGTACACCGGATTCCCGGTTCACGGCGAGGAGTATGGGACCGTCATGCCGGGCGAGCTGCCGGGCGAAGTGCCGGAATACAATCCCGGTGACAAGAGCGCGGACGCCCTCGACGGCCCGCGTCGGCGTCGTCGGGAACTCATCGACGAGGAGCCGGAGACCTTCTGGGTCGTTGATCCGATCGACGGCACCGCGAACTACGCGGTGGGCAACCCGTTCTGCTGCATCCTCGTGTCCCTGATCCACCAGGGTGAGACCCTGCTGTCGGTGACCGAAATGCCGTTGCTGGGTCGCCGCATCACCGCGCACAAGGGCCACGGCCTGTTCGTGGACGGCAACCCCGCCCGGCCGATGCCACCCTCGGACGCGGGCGTGACACAGATCAGCTTCGGCTCGATCCTGTCCCAGCGCCGCGGCAACCTGCCGATTTCCTACCGCCAGGACATGCTCAACGAAATCGGCAAGTCCTATCCGCGAATGCGCGTCACCGGCTCGGTGGGCATCGACCTGGCCTTCACCGCCGCCGGTGTGTTCGGCGGCACGGTGACATTCAGTCCGAACCTGTGGGATAACGCGGCAGGCATCCTGGCCGTGGAGGCCAACGGTGGGGTGGCGACCGACTTCGCGGGCAACCCGTGGCGGCCAGGCGTCTCCGGCCTGGTGGCAGGGGAGCCGGACGTGCATGCCACCCTGCTGGAACACATTCAAAACGTGCCGATCGGCACCGCTGCGCGCACCGCGCAGGAGATCATGGACCGAGGTGGAATTCAATGAGCGTCAGTGTGCGCGTCATTCCATGCCTGGACGTGGCGAACGGCCGCGTCGTCAAGGGCGTGAACTTTAAGAACCTGCGCGACGCCGGCGACCCGGTGGAGCTCGCGAAGCGCTACGACGAAGAGGGCGCCGACGAGCTGACCTTCTTGGACGTCTCCGCGTCCAAGGAGGGCCGCGGCACGATGCTGGACGTCGTCCGCCGCACCGCGGATCAGATCTTCATCCCGCTCACCGTCGGCGGCGGGGTTCGTTCCGTCGAGGACGCCGACGCCCTGCTGCGGGCGGGCGCAGATAAGGTTTCCGTGAACTCCTCTGCGGTGGCGAACCCGGAGCTGCTCCGCGAGCTGTCCACCCGCTTCGGCGCCCAGTGCGTCGTGCTCTCCGTGGACGCCCGCCGCTGCGATGACCAGCCCTCCGGCTACGAGGTCACCACGCACGGCGGCACCAAGTCCGCCGGCCTGGACGCCGTGGCCTGGGCCAAGAAGGGCGAGGAACTGGGCGTGGGGGAGATCCTGCTCAACTCCATGGACGCCGATGGCACCAAGGATGGCTTCGATACCGAGATGCTTGCCGCGGTGCGCGAGGTCGTCTCCATCCCCGTCATCGCCTCCGGTGGCGCGGGTGCAGCCAGCCACTTCCCGCCAGCCGTTGCGGCCGGTGCGAACGCGGTCCTGGCGGCCAGTATCTTCCACTTCGGCGAGGTCAGCATTCGCGAAGTAAAGGACGCTCTCGCGGAGGATTACGAGGTGCGCCGTTGAGTTCTGCAGCCCTCGACCCCGCCATCGCCGGGCGGCTGAAGCGCAACGCTGACGGGCTCGTCGCCGCCGTCGTCCAGGACGCGACCACCGGGGACGTCCTGATGCAGGCCTGGATGAACGACGAGGCCCTGGCTCTGACCCTGGCCACCCGCAAGGGCACCTACTGGTCCCGGTCCCGGCAGCAGCTGTGGGTCAAGGGGGAGACCAGCGGGCACACGCAGGAAGTCGTGGAGGCACGGCTGGACTGCGATGGCGACACGGTGCTGCTGAAGGTCAATCAGACCGGTGCGGCGTGCCACACCGGAACCACCACCTGCTTCGATTCGGATAGGTTGCTCTAGAACATGGCTACAGCGCAGGGGAATTTCCAGCAGATGACGACCCGCGAGGAATTCCGCGCCCTGGCGGCGG
Source organism: Corynebacterium sp. HMSC27B11 (assembly GCF_001815985.1). Lineage (GTDB taxonomy): Bacteria > Actinomycetota > Actinomycetes > Mycobacteriales > Mycobacteriaceae > Corynebacterium. The sequence goes on from NZ_KV823578.1 coordinate 71,448, forward strand.
AACACCGCGTGGTTCCGGTGGTGTACAAGGTGCTGGCCGATGGGCTGTCCACCCTGAACACTTATCGCGTCCTCGCGGAGGATCGGCCGGGCACGTTCCTCTTCGAATCCGCCCCGAGTGGCAAGTCCTGGAGCCGCTGGTCCATCATCGGCACCGGGGCGCGCGCCGCCCTGGTTGCCAAGGGCAAGGACGCCCGCTGGATCGGCCAGGCCCCCGAGGACCTGCCCGCCGCCGAGGATCCGCTCGCTGCGATCAGCGCCACTCTCGAGGCCCTGCACACTGCCCCGATGCCGGGCCTACCGCCACTGACTAGTGGCCTAGTCGGCTACCTGGGCTACGACATGGTGCGCTACATCGAGCAGCTACCGGATACCTGCGAGGACGACCTGGACGTCCCCGACCTGGTGCAGATGCTCGTCGACACCCTGGCGGTCGTGGACCACCACGAGGGCAGCATCTGGCTCATCGCCAATGCCGTGAACTGGAATAACTCACCGGAGCGCGTGGACGCCGCCTACGACGACGCCGTGGCCCGCATCGAGGACATGCTCGGCAAGCTCTCCGGCGCGACCGCGGGCGGGGTTCACACTTACGACGCCACAGCCGAGCCGCAGGTCCGTCGCCAGCAGGCTTCTGAGGTGTACCGGGAGCGCGTGTTGCAGTGCCAGGAGCACATCCGGGCAGGGGACGCGTTCCAGATCGTGCTGAGCCAGCGATTCGAGATTGATACGGACGTGCCCGCCCTGGACATCTACCGGATGTTGCGGCGCACTAACCCGAGCCCGTACATGTTCCTGATGAACATCCCGAACGAGGACTTCACGCAGACCGCGTTCCGGATCGTCGGCTCCTCGCCGGAGTCCCTTGTCCGCGTGCAAGATGGGCACATCAGCACCCACCCGATCGCCGGTTCCCGGCCCCGCGGGGCCACCCCGGAGGAGGACCTGGCCAACGAGCGGGAGCTGCTGGCCGATGAGAAGGAGAACTCCGAGCACTTGATGCTCGTGGACCTCGGCCGCAACGACGTTGGCAAGATCTCGAAGCCTGGCTCGGTGGCGGTACACGACTTCCGCCACATCGAGCGCTACAGCGCCATCATGCACCTGGTTTCCGGCGTGACGGGCGAGCTCGCGGAGGGTAAGACGGCCGTGGACGCTGCGGCCGCGACCTTCCCGGCGGGCACGCTCTCTGGCTCCCCGAAGCCATCCGCGATGGGCATCATCGACCGCCTCGAGGACACCCGCCGCGGTATCTACGGCGGCACGGTCGGCTACTTCGATTTTTCCGGCAACACCGACCAGGCGATCGCGATCCGCTCCGGGCTCTACAAGGACGGCACCGTGTACGTGCAGGCCGGTGCGGGTATCGTTGCGGATTCCGACCCGGCGGCGGAGGACCGCGAGTGCCAGCACAAGGCCGCGGCCGTGCTGCGCGCCGTGGCAGCAGCGGAGACGCTGCGCAAGCTCTAGGTTGCGACCGGCCAACGACGTTGACGAAAAGGTAAGAAGGGCATGACGAAGACTGAGAAGCGCATTCGTGGGCTGGCCCAACTGCTGGTGATCCTGGCAGCGGCCGGCGTGTGGGGTTTCGGCCGCATGAACTGGCTGACCGCGGAGGTCTTCGACGACAAGTCCGGCGAATCCACCCACGAGCTCGTGGGTGCAGTGTGGGATCCGGCTGGCACGCCGCTGGCCCTGGCGATGATGGCCGCGTTGATCGCGACGATGGCGGTCCCACCGGTGGTGCGCCGTATCATCGGAGTGCTCATCGCACTGCTGTCCGCTGGCGCGAGCTTCCGGGCCGTGCAGCTCGTGGGTGCGGAGCCGGATCTCTACCGAGCCCAGCAGCTGCTGCGCTCTGGCGTGGCTACGCAGAATTCCAGCAACCCCGAGCAGATCTCCGCCTGGGCTCAGGTGGTGTCCGCGGAGGTGCACAACCTGCCCGTCCTGCTCACCGTCATCGTCGCGATTCTCGGTGTGTGTGGTGGGGTGATCCTCGCGATGAAGCCCGGGGGCTCGGACAGTGGCTATAGCCGCTATGAGACCCCGGAACGTCGGCGCGAGGGAGCCAAGCAAGACCTGACGGAAAACCCGGATTCCGGCCGGGTGCTGTGGGACGCCCTGGATGCGGGAGTGGACCCCACGGACGACGAACGGACGTAGCCGGTACCACCCGGGGTGGCAGGATTTCGTGCCAGCGCGACGCGTAGATAATGTTGTGACCATCGACACAGCGATCGTGAAAGGTTAGGCCGACATGGCAACAGTGTTGGATGAGATCATCGCCGGAGTTCTCGAGGACCAGGCTCGCCGTGAAGCGGAGGTGCCGCTGGCGGAGATCAAGGCCCGTGCACTGGACGCCCCGCCCGCGCTCGACGCGCTGGCTGCTCTCTCCGGTCCGGATGTGAGCGTTATCGCTGAGGTCAAGCGCTCCAGCCCCTCGAAGGGAGCGCTGGCCGCGATCCCAGAGCCGGAGGTGCTGGCCAAGGCCTATGCCAAGAACGGTGCCGCCGTCATCAGCTGCCTGACCGAGGAGCGCCGCTTCAACGGCTCCCTGGCCGACTTCGACGCTGTGCGCGCAAACGTGGATATCCCGCTGCTGCGCAAGGACTTCATCGTCAACCCGTACCAGATCTACGAGGCACGGGCCCACGGCGCGGACGTGATCCTCCTCATCGTTGCAGCCCTCGAGCAGGAGCGGCTGACCGGGCTCCTGGAGTGCGCTGAGTCGCTGGGGATGACCGCCCTCGTCGAGGTCCACACGGAGGACGAGGTCGAGCGTGCGGTCGCTGCCGGCGCCAAGGTCATTGGCGTCAACGCCCGTAACCTCAAGACCCTCGAGGTCGATATGTCCGTCTTCGGTCGCATCGCCCCGCTGATCCCGGATCACATCGTGAAGATCGCGGAATCCGGTGTGCGGGATAAGTACGACCTGATCGAGTACGCCCGCCACGGCGCGAACGCCGTCCTCGTGGGCGAGGGACTCGTGACCGCCGACGACCCGGGTGCGGCCGCCAAGGCCCTCGTGGTGGCAGGCCAGCACCCGGCGTGCCCGACCGGCTCCAAGCAAGACGCATAACGCCAGCCAGGTAAGTTGGAACTCGTGAGTAATACCAAGAAAAGCCCAGCACAAGCACTGCCCACTGCCGGTGAAGTCATCGGCACCGCGACCCACCACGAACCCGATAACCTCGGGCAGTGGGGCGACTTCGGTGGCCGTTATATCCCAGAGGCCCTCATGGCCGTGATCGACGAGATCACCGACGCCTGGGGCAAGGCGAAGACCGATCCGCAGTACCTGGATACGCTCGACGATCTGCACCGCAACTACTCGGGCCGACCGTCTCCGCTGTACTACGCGGAGCGTTTCTCTAAGCACGTGGGTGCCCAGGTGTGGCTCAAGCGTGAGGACCTCAACCACACGGGGTCCCACAAGATCAACAACGTGCTCGGCCAGGCCCTGCTGGCCAAGCGCATGGGCAAGACCCGCGTGATCGCTGAGACAGGTGCTGGCCAGCACGGCGTCGCAACCGCCACCGCGTGTGCCCTGCTCGGCCTGGAATGTCGCATCTACATGGGTGCAGTGGACGCCCAGCGCCAGGCGATGAATGTCGCCCGGATGAAGTTGCTGGGAGCGGAGGTCGAGGAGGTCGAGATCGGCTCCGCCACGCTAAAGGACGCGATTAACGAGGCCATGCGCTACTGGGTGGCCAATGCGGACGATACCTACTACTGCTTCGGCACCGCCGCCGGCCCCCACCCATTCCCGCAGATGGTGCGCGACCTGCAGCGCATCATCGGCACCGAGGCCCGACAGCAGATCCTTCAGGGCGCTGGTCGCCTCCCAGACGCCGTGGTGGCCTGCGTGGGCGGTGGCTCGAACGCCATCGGTCTGTTCCACCCGTTCATCGAGGACGAGTCCGTCGCGCTGATCGGCGCCGAGGCCGCGGGCGACGGCATGGACACCGGCCGTCACGCAGCACCCATCAACATGGGTCGCCAGGGCGTGTTCCAGGGCTCCTACTCCGACCTGATGGAGGACGAGGACGGCCAGATCATCCCGTCGCACTCCATCTCCGCCGGGCTCGATTACCCGGGTGTGGGCCCTGAGCACTCCGCACTGCACGCCGAGGGGCGCGCGGAATACTTCGCCATCACCGATGCTGAGGCCATGGAGGCCTTCCGCCTGCTGACCCGCTTGGAGGGCATCCTGCCGGCCATCGAGTCCGCCCACGGTGTGGCCGCTGCTATCAAGTACGCCGAGCGCGAGGATAACCCGTTGATCATCGTCAACGTCTCCGGCCGCGGCGATAAGGACGTCGCGACCGCCGCGAAGTGGTTCGCGAAGGAGGGAAACTAAATGAGCCGTCTGTCGCAGATTTTTAAGGACGCCAAGTCCGAGGGACGGGCGGCGTTCGTCGCCTACTACCCGGCAGGTTTCCCGACGGTGGAGGAGTCCGTCGAGAACATCATCGAGCTGTCCAAGCACGCGGATCTCATCGAGGTGGGCATCCCGTTCACGGACCCGATGATGGATGGCCCGACGATCCAGCACGCCGCGGATATCGCCCTGGAGAATGGCTTCAAGGTCAAGGACACCATCGAGGTCGTTCGCCGGGCCACCGAAGCCGGCGCGAACTGCGTGGTCATGACCTACTGGAACCCGGTGCTGCAGTACGGCCCGGAGCGCTTCGCCGCCGAGTTCGCTGAGGCCGGTGGCCTGGGCAGCATCATCCCGGACCTGCTTCCGGAGATGGCTGGCCGCTGGAAGGCCGCCTGCGATGAGCACGACCTGGATCCGGTCTACCTGGCGGCCCAGTCGACCACGATGGAGCGGTTGGAGATGACCGCGAACGCCGGTGGCGGCTTCATCTACGCGGCTTCCCACATGGGTGTCACCGGCGCCCAGGACGAGGTCGACAAGGGGGCCCAGGAGCTCGTGGAGCGCTGCCGCAAGGTCACCGACCTGCCGGTGGCCGTCGGGCTGGGCGTTCGCGACGGCAAGCAGGCCGCGCAGATCGCAGCCTTCGCCGACGGCGTGATCGTGGGCTCAGCCCTCATCAACGCCACGGAGCAGGGCACCCTGATGGAGGTCGCAGCAGACCTGGCCGCCGGCGTGCGCGCCAAGGCGTAGGGGAGTAGCCACGCATGATGGGTGCGACGGACACCATGCTGCTCGCCGCGATTCCTTCGCCCCCGCAGGGCGTGTGGTACCTGGGCAGCTTCCCGCTGCGTGCCTACGCCCTGTGCATCCTCACGGGCATCGTCGTGGCGTACTTCTGGTCGCGGAAGCGCTACGCCGATCGTGGCGGTGACCCGGAAGTCGTGGTCGACGCGCTGCTCGTCGCCGTACCCGCGGGCATCATCGGCGGGCGGATTTATCACGTCATCACCGACCACGATAAGTATTTCGGGCCGGGGAAGAACCCCGTCGATGCGCTGAAGATCACCAACGGTGGCCTCGGCATCTGGGGCGCGGTGATCCTGGGTGGGGTGGCCGTGGCGCTGCTGTTTAAGTTCAAACGTCTCCCACTGATGCCATTCGCGGACGCCATCGCGCCCACCATCCTGCTGGCACAAGCCATCGGCCGGTTGGGCAACTGGTTCAACCAGGAGCTCTACGGCGGTCCCGCTGACGGCCCGCTGGCCCTGGAGATCTACCGCCGCGTCGACGAATCCGGGTACCTCGCGCCCGTCACGGGGCGTTCCACCGGGGAGGTCATCGCCACCGTCCAGCCCACCTTCCTCTACGAGATGGTGTGGAACATCCTCATCGTCTGCCTGCTGGTCTACATCGACCGCACCCGCCGGCTGGGTGGCGGCAGGGTGTTCATGCTCTACGTGGCTGGCTACACCCTGGGTCGCTTCTTCATCGAGATGCTGCGCACCGATCCGGCGACGACGGTCTTCGGGGACGTCCGCATCAACGTGGTGGTCTCTGCCGTGGCGTTTGTGTCGGCTGCCATCTTGTTCTGGGCGACCCGGAACCGACGTCGGGAAACTCCCGAGTACGTCCGCGGCAACGCCGAACTTTCTGCCGAGTCGGAGTAAAAACACGCCCCAATTACCCCTTATGTAGCGGGGGTCGGTTGCTCCTGGCTATTCTGGGGAGCTGTGAGCAGAAGAACAAAAATCGTGTGTACGCTCGGCCCAGCTGTGGCCGATAAGGATTCGATTCGCGGGCTGATCGACGCGGGCATGAATGTCGCGCGCCTGAACTTTTCCCACGGGGAACACGCTGATCATCAGCAGAATTACCAGTGGGTCCGCGACGCCTCGGCGGAGACCGGCAAGCCGGTCGGCATCCTGGCCGACCTGCAGGGACCGAAGATCCGCCTCGGCCGCTTCGCCGAGGATAAGACCTACTGGGCGACCGGCGAGACCGTCCGCATCACCGTGGAGGACATCGAAGGCACCCACGACCGCGTCTCCACCACGTACAAGGGCCTTGCCCGGGACGCCCAGCCGGGCGACCGCCTGCTCGTCGACGACGGCAAGGTCGCGCTGATTTGCAAGGCTGTCGAGGACGACGACGTGGTTTGCGAGGTCGTCGAGGGCGGCCCGGTCTCCAACAACAAGGGCGTGTCCCTGCCGGGGATGAACATCTCCGTCCCGGCGCTCAGCGAGAAGGACCGCGAGGACCTTCGCTTCGCCCTGAAGATGGGCGTGGACTTCATCGCGCTGTCCTTCGTGCGCTCCCCGGCGGACGTTGAGCTCGTCCACGAGATCATGGACGAGGTCGGCCGCCGCGTGCCGGTCATCGCGAAGCTGGAGAAGCCGGAGGCCGTCGACGCGCTGGAGCCGATCATCCTGGCCTTCGATGCGATCATGGTTGCCCGCGGTGACCTGGGCGTGGAGGTGCCGCTGGAGGACGTCCCGCTGGTGCAGAAGCGCGCCATCCAGATCGCCCGCGAGAACGCCAAGCCGGTGATCGTGGCGACCCAGATGCTGGACTCCATGATCGAGAACTCCCGCCCGACCCGCGCGGAGGCCTCCGACGTAGCCAACGCCGTGCTGGACGGTGCGGACGCCGTCATGCTGTCCGGAGAGACCTCCGTGGGGAAGCACCCGATCGCGACGGTGGAGACGATGTCCCGCATCGTCGTTGCCGCCGAGGACGACGGCGAGGCCCCACCGCTGACGCACCGCCCGCGTACCCGCCGCGGCGTGATCTCCTATGCGGCGAAGGATATCGGTGAGCGCCTCAACGCGCGCGCCCTGGTGGCCTTCACCTCCTCTGGGGATACCGCCAAGCGCGTGGCACGCCTGCGCAGCTACCTGCCGCTGCTGGTGTTCACGCCTTCGCAGGACGTGCGCAATCAGCTGTCGCTGACCTGGGGTACTGAGACGCTGCTCACCAATGACGTCGATTCCACCGATGACATGATGCGCGTGGTGGACGAGTCCCTGCTCAGCAAGAAGAACTACAACTACGACGACCTCGTCGTGGTCACCGCGGGCTCCCCACCGGGGATCCCAGGCAACACGAACATGATCCAGGTGCACATGCTGGGTCAGGAGCGCCGCCGCTAGGTCAAAGCGCGCAGGCGTGAAAAAGGGGCCGGGCTGCTCGCTGGTGACGCGAGACCCGGCCCCTTTCGCTGTGCTTATCGCGGGTGGGGCAAAGCAGGTGGAGCGAATACTGCGGTGCGGGCGCCGCAGGGGGCAATCCCAGGCGGGCTAGACCCCCAGGTAGCCCAGCACCGCTGCGGCGGCGGCCTTGATACCGGTGTGCACGGAGCCCTTCGCCGGGGCGAAGTCGCTGGCGTGGTTCCCCGGCGCCGGGGTGGCTGCGTCCCACTGTTCGGTGGGGGTCACACCGACCGTCCAGAACAGGTACGGGCAGCCGAAGTGGCGGGGGATCTCGGAGAAATCCTCGGAGGCGGTCCACCGCTCGGAGTCCTGCGACTGGCCGCCGAAGACCGCGTCGAAGTACGGGCGGACCGTGCGGAAGAGCTCCGGATCGTTATCGGTCAGCTCGCCGCGGGCGGAGTACTCGATGGTCGGCTCGCCGGTGACCCCGGAGGCCAGGCACTCGCCGCGGATGACCCGCTCGATGGCCTCGTAGGTGCGGTCGCGCACCTCGGTGTTGTAGAAGCGGCAGTTCAGCACCAGCTTCGCCTCGCTGGGGATGGTGTTATTCGTGTGACCTGCGATCAGGGAGCCCACGGAGATCACCGCGAAGTCGTTCGGGTCCACCTCGCGGCCCACGATGCCCTGCAGGCGCACGACGATCATCGCCGCGACGTAGCTGGGGTCCAGGCCCAGGTGTGGGGAGGAGGCGTGCGCGGATAGGCCGGGGATCGTCACGGTGATGGTGTCGCACGCCGCGAGCACGGGGCCTGCGGCGGTGTAGACCGTCCCCTGCGGGCCTGCGACCACGTGCTGGCCGAAACAGACATCGGGGCGGGGGATCACCTCGGCAAGCCCGTCCTTGATCATGTTGTTCGCGCCCTGGGTGACCTCCTCGGCGGGCTGGAACAGGGCGATGAAGGTGCCCGACCACGCCTCGCGGTGGGCGTCCATGACGGCGCAGAGCCCCAGCAGGGAGGAGGTGTGGACGTCGTGCCCGCAGGCGTGCATCACACCGTCCACGGTGGAGGCATAGGGCAGCCCGGTGGTCTCGCGTACGGGCAGGGCGTCGAAGTCGGCGCGCATCAGCGCGGTTGGTCCCTCACCGTTGCGGAAGATGGCGACGATACCGTGGCCGCCGATGCCGGTGGTCACCTCGCAGTCGAAGTCGGCGAGCTTCTCCGCGATCGCGTGTGCCGTGTGCTCCTCCTGGAGGGAGAGCTCGGGGTGGGCGTGCATCCACTCGTAGAACTCCTGGGTCCACCCGAGGTCACTCCCGGGGCCGGAGCCCAGGGAGTTGATCAGCTCCGCGACCGCCTCTGGTGCGGCCTGGGCGGGGGAGGTGGAGTCGGATGCAGACATGCGAAAACTTCCTTTCTTCAGCGTTCAGCCTTCAGCCGTGCGTGACTGCGGTGCGACACCTGCGAGGTAGCGGTGCTGCCCGCTGCTAGCGGATCGCCGGGTTGTACTTCAGCTTGTTGGGGGCGTGCTCGATGTCCTCGCCGAGCTTAATTCCCGGCGCCAGGCGCCCCGCGGCCTGCGCGGCTTCCAGGCGGTGAAGCACCAGCTCGCAAAGCTCCTGCGGGGTGATGGTGTTGATGTAGATCTTCGTGCCGCCCTCGAAGCCGGCGAGGGTGGAGACACGCCACTTAATGACGATGCGCCACGGCATCGGCACGTCCACGTCCATCGGCCGGTGCAACCACTCCTCGTTGCACGGGATCGAGGGGCCACTGGCGATGTGGCAGGCGTGCACCAGGTCGGCGACACCGGCGCGCTCCTCGGGCGTCATCAGCCACGGCTCGGTGGTGGCGGACTTGGAGAAGACCTCCAGGGTCGGCCAGCGGTGCCCGAAGCCGGCGAAGGCGATGGCGTGCTCGTTTTCGGCGAAGACGAGGTTGTGGCGGGCGGCGTAGTCCACGGCCCACTCGTTGTACATATTCGGGTTGTTGCGGACCAGGGAGATCTCCCAGTCGTTCTGCAGCCCGTGCTCGTCAATAGCCACGAGCTGCTTGTGCAGGTGCTCCATCGTCGCACCCGAAGGTTCCAGCCAGTTCTGGAAGGCCGCGACGTAGCGGACGTAGCGGTTCGCGCGGTAGAGCTGGTCCATCCCGTCGACGGTGAACTCGATGAACAGGCGGTGGTCCTCCCAGCTCATCTCGCCGGAGGACGCCAGCTGGTCCGTCGTTGTCGCCCCGGGGACGTAGTGGTCGCGCGCGATGACGACGTCGTGGCCGCCGGCGAAGAGTGCCGCACCCATCTCGTGGAGCGTTTGGTAGCGGCGCTCCTCGGTGAACAGCTCGTCGATCTCCGCCTTCGGGGTGCCTGCCGCGGCGAGTTTGACGCGCAGGATGTTCTCGACGTGCTCGCACCCGGCTTCCTCTCTGAGGTAGTCGGTCATGTGCTTCGCCGCGGCGGGGTTCATGCGGTAGCCGTAGTTCAGCGCCCAGTAGTCGTAGGTGAGGATCTCGTAGAGGTTCGCCACGCGACGGAAGAGCGGTTCGCTGTCCTCCAGCTTGCTGGCGACGACGCCGCGGTCGATGCGGACCTCGCCGTTGATGTCCCGGACCATGCGGGCCTTTTCCGGGGGAGTGTCGAGCTTGCGGGCGATGCCGAAGTCGCTGGCCCGGTCGCGGTCAGCGATGGGCTCCTTGGCCAGCTGATAGGGCTCCATGGGGCGGTGACCACGGCCGGGGACAGTCCACACCTCGGTGCCGGAGAAAGGATTGACCTGCTTGATCGTCCCGTCGGGGAGCGTCGTCAGCGGGGGAACCGGGGCCGGGATGCGTCCTGAATTAGCAATCACACCTGCCGATCCTAGCTAATCAATCAGCAAAGCTGCCATACTTGGGGGCATGCCAAAGATTAGTTTTAGGATCTTGTCCACCGCTGCCCAGCGCGACGAGATCGAGCAGGATTTCCGCACCCTCATCGACTCTTTCGGGCCCCGCCTCGACGCGGAACTGGCGGTGAAGACCGGCCTGACCCCCGACCCCGAGCTGGAGACCACCTGGGTGGAGCTCTTCGGGGAGACCTCGGAGGACGACCCGACCTCCGGGGCCACCCTGGACGTCGCCGTCGCGAACTACGAGGGCGGGTCGATTTCCGGGCTGGCGATGCAGTTCGCACACCTGCTCACCGTGATTGAGGACGAGCCCGCCGAGCCGCTGCTGCGCGAGGTGAAGGACGACCCGGGCACCCCGCGGGTGCCGTGGCACCTCGAGGTCGCCCCGTAGCGGCCAGGCTGTAGAAAACCATGTTTGGAGCGCTCACCCCCGTCGCCCAAGAAGGCTAGAGCGCTCACCCGCGGGGAGCACACCCCGAAAGCGAATGAGCGCTCGTGCCTAGCGACGCCTCTCGCGCCTAAAGCAGGCTGGAGAGGAACTCCTGAGTGCGGGGGTGCTGGGGATTGTTGATGAGGTCCTCAGCAGGGCCCTTCTCCACGATGACGCCGCCGTCCATGAAGGCCACCTCGTCGGCGACCTCGCGAGCAAAACCCATCTCGTGGGTGACGACCAGCATCGTCATCCCGTCGTCAGCCAGGGAGCGCATGACGCCCAGCACCTCGCCGACGAGCTCCGGGTCCAGGGCGGAGGTTGGCTCGTCGAAGAGCATCAACTTCGGGCGCATCGCCAGGGCGCGCGCGATGGCCACGCGCTGCTGCTGACCACCGGAGAGCTGCACCGGGTACGCGTCCCGCTTGTTGGCCAGCCCGACCTGCTCCAACAGGGTCATGGCGTAACCGGTGGCGGTTTCCTTGTCCTCGCCGTTGACCAGCACCGGAGCCTCGATGATGTTCTCGAGCACCGTGCGGTGGGGGAAGAGGTTGAAGTGTTGGAAGACCATCCCGATGCCGCGGCGCTGCTTGGCTGCCGCTGCTTCCGAGATCTCGTACAGGGTGCCGTTTTTTTCCTGGTAGCCGATGAGCTCGCCATCGACCTCGATCCGGCCAGCGGTGACCTTCTCCAGGTGGTTGACGCAACGCAGCAGGGTGGACTTACCGGAACCGGATGGCCCGATCAGGCAGGTCACCGACCCCTTCGGGATCTCAAGGTCGATGCCCTTGAGCACGTCGAGGCGGCCGTAGTTCTTCCACACATCGCGGAAAGCAATCATGGGGACGTTCATCGATTATTCTCCGTAACGCTGTCGTCGTCCTTGATGGAAATATTGCGCGGCGGCACGCCTTCCGCATCGGTGAAGGCGGCGAGCTGGCGGGAAGTCAGCTGGCGGGAGGACCCGCGCGAGAAGTAGCGCTCCAGGTAGTGCTGGCCCACCATCAGCACGCTGGTGATCACCAGGTACCAGCTGGCCGCCACGAGCAGCAGCGGGACCGGCTGGAAGATGCTGTTGGAAATGTCCGTCGCCTTGCCGAAGAGCTCGCCGGAGTACGGCACCACGATGACCAGGGAGGTCGTCTTCAGCATGCTGATCAGCTCGTTGCCGGTCGGCGGGATGATGATGCGCATCGCCTGGGGCAGCACGGTGCGTCGCATGTTCTGCCACCAGGTCATGCCGAGTGCCTTGGAGGCCTCGGACTGGCCCTCTGGGACGGCCTGGATGCCCGCGCGGACGATCTCGGCCATGTAGGCGGCCTCGTTGAGGCCCAGGCCGATGACGGCGAGCCAGAACATGTTGGACAGGAAGTCCTGCATGTCGATTTCCGCGATGCCGATGTTGACCACCTGGTAGATCGAGCCCAGCAGGCCCCAGAACATCAGCTGCACGTAGACCGGGGTGCCGCGGAAGACCCACAGGAACAGCCAGGACACGCCGCGCAGCACGCCGTTGGGGGACATGCGCAGCACGGCGATGATGGAGCCCAGCACCACGCCGAGGATCATGGCCAGTACCGTCAGCAGGAGGGTGTGGCCTGCGGCGACGGCGATGCGCGTGTCGAAGATGTACTGCCGGTAGGTGTCCCAGCCATAGGCTTCGTTACCCGCTGCGCTGATGACGAACCACGCCAGCAGGATCACGAGCACGGCGGCGGTGATCCAGCGGCCGGGGTGGCGCAGCGGGACTGCCTTATTGGACGACGGCCGGCGGCGTGGCTCGTCGGAAATCACGGTTGTCCGGGAGCTGTTGTTAGCGGTGCTCACGGCGCCTCCTGTTCATCGTGCGGTTGGTGCCCCGGCGCTTGCGATTGCCGGTGGCGGCGGGCAGCTGGTTGTGTCGCTGGCGGGCCTGGGGCAGTGGCTTCAGGTTGAAGGTCACCTCGTCCAGGGCGCCTTCCTCCAGCCCCCAGGGCTCGAGGATCTTCTCATAGGTGCCATCGTCCATCATGTCCTGCAGGGCCGCGGCGAAGGCGTGGCCCAGCTCGGAACCCTTCGGGAAGGCCCAGCCAAATGGGGCGGTGTCGAAGGCGTCGCCGATCTGGACGAGCTTGTCCTCCGAGCGCTGGATCGCGTAGGCGATGACGGAGGAATCCGAGCTATAGGCATCGGCACGCTTGAGGATCGTGGCGGTCGCGGCGGCGTCCGCGGTGGGGTAGACCAGCTTGTCGATCGCTGGCTTTCCATCCTCGACGCAGGCCTGGCTCTTCTCCTCGACCTCGTCCGTATCCGAGTAGGTGCCCTTCTGTACCGCGACGGTCAAGCCACACGCATCGCTCGGGTCAATGCTCTTTTCCCGGCCTGGCTGGGTTGCCCAGGCGATACCGGCGCTGAAAAAGTCCACGAAGTCGTAGCTCTTCTGGCGTTCCTCGGTGTCGGTGAAGGCCGACGCGCCGACGTCGATGGTGCCGGCGGAGACTGCGGGCAGAATGAGGTTGAAGTCCATCTGGCGCGGAACCACGTCGAGACCCAGCTTCGAACCAGCCGCCCGGACCAGATCCATCTCGAATCCGATGATCTTGCCCTGCGAGTCCTTGAACTCATTGGGGGCGTACGGGGTGTTCGCGCCTACCGACAGGGTGCCCTTGTCCTGGAACTTCTGGGGGACCATGCCGACCAGCTCCGGTTTGGCCGGGGGCAGGATCTCCTCCCAGCCATCGGGATTGCCGAGCTCTTCATTCGTCACGCACCCGGTGAGGACGAGGGCTGCCGTGGCGAGGATCGCCGCCACAGCAGACCGGTGTTTCGGGTGATTGTTCATGCGGGCAATATTAACGGATGACCAGCTGGGCCTTAATATCGGATGCTATGGACGCCAACTTTTCTTTCGGCGGGGTTGCTCCGCGGCGCCGTTACGCTGTCCTGGGGTCCCCGGTGGGCAGGCTATGGCTCATCGCGGATGGGGAGAATCTGATCGGTTGTTGGTTCGATCAGCCTGACAGGATTCCGGATCTCACCGAGGTCAGGAAGGTCCCTGCTGCGTCCGATGCGGTTCTTGGGAGTGCTGCGAGCATTCTGGCCCGCTTCTTCGACGGCGACGTTGCGGCCCTGGACGAGGCCCGGGACCTGCCGCTGGCTCCGTCTGGTACCGCGATGCAGCAGGCTGTGTGGCAGGAACTGCGGCGCATTCCGGTGGGGCAGACGCGCAGCTATCAGGAGGTAGCGCGTAGCATTGGTCGGCCGAAGGCGGCACGGCCGGTGGGCCAGGCCGTGGGCCGCAATCCCATCAGCATTCTCGTGCCGTGCCACCGCGTGGTGGGGGCCGACGGGTCCCTCACAGGTTTCGGTGGTGGCCTGGAGCGCAAGATCGAATTATTGACCCGCGAAGGAGCAAGACTATGAAACGCCACATGGTGCATGGGTACCTGCAGGAAATCCTGGAGGACCTGAAGGACTCCGACGGTGGCGAGGTCGCGGACTACATCCCGGAGCTGGCGACCGCCGACCCGGAGCCGTTCGCGGTCGCGCTGGCCACCACCGACGGCGCCGTCTATAGCGCGGGTCTCAACGAGGGGGACGACGAGCTGGAGTTCACGATCCAGTCCGCGTCCAAGCCCTTCGTCTATGCCGCGGCGATCCAGGAGCGGGGGCTGAAGAAGGTGCGCGCCACAGTGGGCATGGAGCCTTCGGGTGAGGCCTTCAACGAGCTCAGCCTCGACCCGGGCAGCAACCGGCCAATGAACCCGATGATCAACGCGGGCGCCATCGCGGTCAACCAGCTCATCAACGGCGAGGACTCCACTGTCGAGGAGCGCACCGAGGTGATCCGGCAGTTCCTGAGCGAGCTGGCGGGCCGGGACCTGGAGATCGACTACGTCGTCTGCGACTCCGAGCTGGAGGTCGCGGACCGCAACCTTTCCATCGCCCACATGCTCCGCAGCCACGGAATCATCGAGGACATGGCCCACGACGCGGTGGAGAGCTATACCCAGCAGTGCTCCGTCAAGGTCACGGTGCGGGATCTGGCGGTGATGGCCGCGACGTTGGCGAGCGGGGGAATCCAGCCGCTGACGGGCAAGCGCGTGGTCTCCTCGCTGGTCTCCCGACAGGTGCAGGCGGTGATGTCTTCTGCCGGGATGTACAACCTCGCGGGCCGGTGGATGTCCGTGGTCGGCATCCCCGCGAAGTCCGGTGTCTCCGGTGGCATCATGGGCACGCTGCCCGGAGTGATGGGGCTGGCCACGTTCTCGCCGCGATTGGATAAGACGGGAAACTCGGTGCGCGGTGTAAAAACTTTCCACCGTCTCTCGGAAGACATGAGCCTGCACCTGATGGGCCTGCGCCAGCGCGGAGATACGGCGGTGCGCGACATCATCACCCGCGAGGACGGGCCGGATGGTCGCACCACCACTATCGAACTCCAAGGAATCATTGATTTTGCGGCTGCGGAGAACGCGTGGCGTACTATTCTTCAAGAAGAAAAACTCGCCGACCGGGTGGTGTTCGATCTCTCCGAGGTCGCTTCGGTTAATGACATTGGCCGACGCATGGTCGTCCAGGGCTTCCAGGGCCTGCGCACCGCGGGCCGCAACGTTATCCTCAAAGACCCCCGAAAGCTTTTCCCTGAATTGTCATGACTCCGCAGCCCACGGCCCAGCCCGTGCAACACCAGTCCAAGCGCTTACCCGGTAAGCCGTGGGCCTACCTCGCCGTCATCGCCGCGATTTTCGTCGTGGCTCGTGCCGAGCTCAGCCAGCAGATGCTCAGCTCGAAGGCCTCCCTGTTCCGCGTTCCCATCGACTTCATCGTCTACCGCCGCGGTGGTGCGCTGGTGCAGCAGGGTCAGGACGTCTACGCCGGCGGGTTGGTAGGCAAGCTGCCTTTTACCTATCCGCCGTTCTCGGCGTGGTTGTTTAGCGCATTCTCGCACGTCCCCGCAGTGGTGGGGGCAGTGTTGTGGCAGTTCGGTGCCTTCCTGCTGTTGCTCATCATTCTCGTGGCGATCATTGCCGAGCGTGGCTACCGCGTGAGCGGGGCGACAGTGGGATTTGCGACCCTGCTCGGTATCGCGAGTTTCGCGCTCGTCCCGATCCGGGAGGGCTTCTTCTTCGGCCAGATCAACCTGCTGCTCATGGCATTGGTGGCAGCGGACGTGCTGCGGTCCCCGGCCAATCGGTGGCGCAGCGATATCGGGATTGCGACGGGGATCGCGGCGGGAATCAAGCTCGTGCCCGCGTTCTTCTGGCTGGTGTTTATCGTCCGGCGCCAGTGGTGGGCGCTCGCCCGCTCGGTCGCCGCATTCTTCGTGACGGTGGGCATCGGTTTTCTCTTCGTCAAGGACGCCGGCACGTACTGGGCCGAGAAGATGCTCGACTCCTCACGGGTCGGTGAGGCGATCAACCCCGGCGCCCAGTCTCTGGGAGTGGTGCTGGAGCGCACCTTCCACACGGAGAGCAAGCTCTTCTGGGCGCTGGGCTGTGTCCTCATCCTCGGCGTGACCGTCGCCGTGCTGTGGCAGGCGCACCGGCAGGATCACCGCACCGCCGAGCTGGGTTTTGCTGGTGTCGCGTTGGTGATGGTCTCGCCGTTTTCCTGGATGCACCACTGGGTCTGGGTGATCCCGGTGCTGCTCTGCGTGGCCGACCAGGTGATCACATGGGTGCCCCGGTGGTGGGGGACGCTGCTGGCGATTCTGACAGTGGGGGTGTGCGCGGTACCTTTCATCACCCGCCATATCGCCCCGGCGATGGGGCTGTGGCATCAGGTGCGCTGGCCCGGGCCCTTCGCCATGGGTTATGTGCTGTGGGGCATGGTGCTGCTGGTGCTGGCCGCGGTCGTACTCTGGTGGCCGGTCGTCATGACGCATGTGCGCCGGGACAGTGAGGACTCGCCCAACGATCCCGAAGGGGAGAAGGCCACCGCGCCGGGCAGTCAGACGCCGGATACAGGGACGCCGGGCACTCAGACGCTGGATACAGGGGCCCCAGGCGCTGAGGTGGCGACGTCCTAGCTGGCAGTAGACTGCCTACACATGGAACTGACCATCGTGGCTTTCGTGTGCATCCTCGCGGCGATCTTCGTCGGCGCGATGATGCAGCGGATCTCCGGGATGGGGCTGGGGCTACTCGGCGCGCCCGTTGTGGCGTTGGTCGTAGGCCCCGTGGCGGGAGTGCTCGTCATCAACGTGGTCGCAACCGTCAACGCCGTCATGCAATCCGCCTCCGTGTGGGAGAACATCGATTGGCGGAAATTCTGGCTCATCGGACCCGTGATGGCGCTCGGGGCGTTGCCCGGCACCTGGGTGGTGCACAACACGCCACTGGGGCCGCTCCAGATGGTCGTCGGTGCCCTGGTGCTCCTCGCCCTGTTGGTGACCTCCCGGCTGCCGGAAAGGGCGCGGGTTGATGGGCCTCAATACGCCGTCGCAGCTGGGGTGGCCGGCGGTTTCATGAACACCTTGGCGGGTATCGCCGGGCCTGCGATCACGGTCTACGCCCAGGTCTCACGGTGGCCGACTCGCACCGTCGCCGCCACGCTGCAGCCGCTGTTCTTCGTTTCCGGGGCTCTCTCGCTGCTGTTTAAGGAACTGGGTGCTGAGCAGTCGATCTTCGCCACAGCACCCGTCGTGCTCTGGCCGCTGTGCCTCGTAGCCCTGGTGGTCGGCATCGCCACGGGCTCGAAACTTTCCCGCTACATTTCGCTCGAACGCGCCCACAAGCTCTCGTTGATCATGGCGACACTGGGGGCAGGCGTTGTGATGCTTCGCGGAGCGATGCAGACCTTCGGAGGCTAGTCGTACCGCGGGGGAGAGCTCAGCTTGAGCAACACTGGCCCGCGGTTCCCCGACGCCCCCGAACAGACCCTGGATTGCGGGCAGCGGTCGCAGCCGGTGCTCGGGCATCCCCCAATGGGCTCCCACACTAGCTGCGCACTGCGTTCCATGTGCGTCATGATCACCTCAACGGTGCCCTGCCCCAGATCCGTTTCCAGCGCGATGTCCACCGGCCGGGTCACCCCGCGGGTGATAGCCTCTGCGACCTTGGCTTGTGGCGTCATCGGCGTCATAGGAACACCTTCAACACTTGGAAGGTTCCTACGGCCAGCAACCACGCGACCGCCAGCTGAAGCCCGAAACCGAGCAGCGTCCATTTCCAGCCGATCTCGCGGCGTTGGGCAGCGATCGTCGCCACGCACGGGGTATAGGCCAGGAGGAACACCATATAGGCCCAGACCGCAGCCAGCCCGTGCCCACCCGAGGCCTCATCGAAGTCCGCACGGATGTTGCGCGCCAGCGGAGAATCCGCCTGCGTCTCCGGATCAGCGTCGGTGACGTCCTCCACCGCGTAGGTCTGCGCCCACGTGGAGATCAGCGCCTCTTTGGCCACGAAGCCCGTTACCAGCGGGCCCGTCAGCGACCAGGAACCAAATCCGGCTGGGGCGAACACGGGGGCCATGGCCTCGGAGACCAGCCCATATGCGGAATCCTGCGGGGTCGGCCCCTCCTCGGTGAATGGCTGGCCACTTACTGGGATGGACATCAGCAGCCAAATGACAACCACCGTCGCGACGATGATGCCCCCCGCGGTCTGCAGGAATCCCTTCAACCGGGTCCACATCACCGATAGAGAAAGGCGGAAGGTGGGCAGCTGATACGTCGGAAGGTCAATTACCAGCGCCTCCGAGGGCATTGACCGCCACAGCGTGTGCCGTAGCGCAAGACCGCACACAATGACCAACAAAATGGAAAGAACATACATTGCGAACACGGCTGAGCCCGCGTGAGCCGGGAAGAAGACCTGAGCCAGCATCATGAAAACAACCAAGCGCGCAGAGCAGGACGTGAAGGGAATCAATAGACACGTCAAGATCCGGTGGCGCACATCCCCCAGCACACGAGTGGCGGAGATTGCCGGCACATTACAGCCATAACCCACCACGATCGGGATGAAGGCCTTGCCCGGCAGCCCGATCGCCCGCATCACCCGGTCAGTCACCACCGCGGCACGAGCCATATAGCCGGAGTCCTCCAGTACGGCCAGGCACAGAAACATCAGCGCCATCAGCGGGGCGAAGGTCAGCACCATGCCCACCCCGCCGATCAGCCCATCAACCAGCAGGCCGGTGACCAACCAGTGAGCCGCGCCGACGGCTTCCAATCCGGACCGGGCGGCATCGGAGACCGGGCCCATAATGAAGCCCTCCAGGCCGTCCTGCAGCGGTGCGGCCACCTTTGTGGTGATCATGAAGACTGCCCACATCACAGCAAGGAACAGAACGGGGCCCAGCACAGGGTGCAAAGCCACCCGGTCGATCCGCTCACTGATGCTCGGCCCTACCTCCGCACGCTGCACCGCAGCTTTCTCCGCCGCATCCAGATCCGCGAAACGGCGCTCCAGGTCGGTATCCGGACGCACCACCGCGGGCTCAGTCGCTAGTGCTCGCGTGACGGCATCCCGCAGGCCGCCGAGATTCTCCCGCCGGCGCCCATTCACAGCAACCACCGGCATCCCCACCGCTTTAGCCAGTGACTCAAGGTCAATGTGAATGCCCTGGTCAGCGGCGACATCCTGTTTGGTCACCGCCAGCACCACACGGTATGGGTGCTCAGCAACCTGAAAAGCCAGGTTCAGCCCACGCGCCGGAGCAGTCGCGTCGATCAGGACGACGACCACGTCGGGGCGTTCATCGGCCGGGCAGTCCACCAACATCTCACGGGTGAAGGCCTCGTCCGGGCTCAGCGGGTCCAGGGAGTACGCGCCGGGCAAGTCGATCAGGTCGATGGGGGTGTCACCGATGTGCCAGAGGCCCCGGCTGATCTCCACGGAGGTGCCGGGCCAGTTTCCGGTCTGCACTTTCGCGCCGGTCAGCGCGTTGAAGAGGGTGGACTTACCGGAGTTGGGGGCGCCCACTAGCGTGATGACCGGCGAACCTGCAGCAGCTACCGCCATTGCTGGGGCGCCGTGGCAGCTCACCGGGGTGCTGTGATCCTTCGTCATTCTCTTTTCGATCCTTTATGCCGCAGTGATGACGACGTCCAGCTGGCGCAGGGTGTGATGATCCACTGCGTAGTGGGCATTGCCGATGGTGACCACGCGGGCACCACCAGCCACCGTGCCACCCACCCGGATTTTCGTGCCCGGGCGGAATCCCAGTTCGAGTAAGCGAGTAGCGAGCGCGGGTTGCTGAGCGATGACACGCTGTAGGCAGCACTCGGGCAGGAGCGCGCAGGTGTCGGCGGGTACCTGGTCGCCGCGTAGGCAGGAGCCAGATCCGCAAGGGCTGTCCTGGCATGCTGCTGCGCGGGGCTTTCTGGCGATGGGGAGGAGCTTCATGGGTAGGTGGTCTCAGTTCTGCTCGGGAAGCGTGGGGGCTGTTCGTCGCTGATCATCCATGAGATGGCCTGGCGACTTAGTCAACCCTAAGTGATCTTTACTAAGGCTAATCTTAGCGCTCGTTTATGTGTGGGGGCAATACCGAAAGGAGATGGTTTTAGAGGCAGCGGTGAAATCTCTCGGGCGAGTACCGTGGGCGTCACGAAAATCAACAGAGAGGACAACGTGCCATGGTTACCGCGAAACAATGGGTTCTCGCTTCCCGACCGACAGGAACCCCGACGATGGAGAACTTCCGCCTCGAGCAGGTCGAGCTCCCAGACCTAGCTGAGGGACAGATCCTCGTCGAGAACACCGTCAACACGGTCGATCCGTACATGCGCGGCCGGATGAACGACGTCAAGTCGTACATCCCGCCCTTCGATCTCAACAAGCCGATGACCGGCGGGGCAGTGGGTGTGGTTCGCGAATCCCGGTCGGAGAAATTCCAGGTCGGCGATACCGTTTCCCATCCGCTGGGCTGGCAGGATATCGCCATCGTCGATGAGGGGCAGGCTAAGCCAGTCGATCTGAATGTCGCCCCAGCGGCGGCCTATCTCGGCATCCTTGGCCTCACCGGACTGACCGCCTACGTGGGGCTGACCCGCATCGCGGAGATCAAGGAAGGGGACGTGGTTTTCGTCTCCGGTGCGGCCGGTGCCGTGGGGTCTGCGGTGGGGCAGTTCGCCCGCCACCTGGGCGCTTCCCGCGTGATCGGATCGGCAGGCAGCGAGGAAAAGGTTGCCCGACTCAAGGAGCTCGGCTTCGACGCGGCCATCAACTACCGGGAGGGCGACCTCGCGGGGCAGCTGCGCCAGGCCGCGCCCGAGGGGATCGACGTCTACTTCGATAACGTCGGCGGCGATCACCTGGAGGCAGCCATTGCTCGCATGAATACCTTCGGCCGTGTTGCGATGTGTGGTGCGATTGCCCAATACAACGACACACAGCCGCCGACCGCGCCGCGAAACCTTGCGTTGGCGATCGGCAAGTGTCTCACCCTGCGTGGCTTTGTGCTGGGGCAGTACCTCGACGTAGCAGGGGAGTTCCGGGAGCGGATGGCGCCACTGATCGCCAGCGGAGAGGTTCGGTACGACGTCACGACCCGTCATGGCATTGAGGCTATGCCTGGGGCTTTCCTGGAGCTGTTCACCGGCGGCAATACCGGGAAGATGGTCGTGCAAATGTAGCGGTAGGAGGGGCGAAGCTGCGATACCCCCTGCGAGGGCGGAGTCCGTCGCTTGGGGTTCGGAACGGTGGAGTGGGCGCAGCAGCGGAGATAGCATTAATGGAAAACAGTGCCATTATACTGGGGGTTTGACTAACTCTTTGCGATCGACTTAGGGTTGCCTTGCTTAATTGTGGCTGCCTGATGACAGGGAGCCAAAACCTCGTCGGGAAGGAACTCATACCCATGTCCCCAGCTTCAACACCCTCCGCCGAAAGCCCAGCCGCGCGCCTCCGCCGCCCATTCGCGCGTGCGCTAACCGCAGGCATCGGGCTCGCTCTTGCTGGCGCCAGCCTGGTGGCCTGCAGCAGTGAAGGCGAGCCGTCCGGCAGCGATGACCAGATCAAGGTCGTCGCGTCTACCACCCAGATTTGCGATTACGTCAAGCAGATGGACCTCTCCGAGGTTGATCTCACCTGCCTGCTGGCGCCCAATGCGAGCGCTCACGAGCTCGAGATGACCCACGAGCAGCTCAAGGCGACCTCGGAAGCGGAACTCCTGCTCGTCAACGGCGTCGACTTGGAGCACTTCCTCTCCAACGCGATCGAATCCTCCGGCTTCAAGGGCAACATGCTGGTCACCACCGGCGTGCTCACCGCTTCCGACGTGAAGGAAAAGCCGAAGCAGATCGAGGACGCTGCCAACGGTGACTACAAGATCGACCGCGGGATCGAGCAGGTGGACGTCGCGCCCTGGCCATTCCCACCGGAGGAACCAGGCGAGGAGCCGGAGTTCACCTACGACCCGCACGTCTGGACCTCCCCGAAGAACGCGAAGGTCCAGGTGGCGAACATCGGCTACGCGCTGGAGAAGATTGCCGATGAGCGCGGCGACGAAGCGATGAAGAAGGCGATCTCCGAGGGTGTGAAGAGCTACCAGGATAAGCTCGACGACCTGGACGAGTGGACACGCGAGTCCTTCGCGACGGTGAAGGACCCGATCCTGTTCACCAGCCACGATGCATTCGGCTACCTCTCCAAGGAGTACGGTATCGACTTCATCGGCGCCGCGCTCTCCGACTTCAGCGACCAGCAGGACGCCACCGCCGACCACATTCGCAAGGCAGCTGAGACCGTGCGGAAGTCCGGAGCTACCGCCCTGTTCGCGGAGAATTCCAATAACTCGAAGTCCATCGAAGCCATCGCCAAGGCAGCCGGCGTGAAGGCGGTCGTCGGCGACGATGCCCTCTACGGTGACTCCCTGGGCCCCGCAGGCTCCGCTGGCGAGACCTACATTTCCTCGATCATTCACAACGTCACCACCCTCGTGGAGGCCTGGGATGGCAAGCTCGCCGACCTTCCTGAGAGCCTGAAGTAATGCCCACTCCATCTTCCGGACAGCCCATCGTTGAGCTTTCGGACGCCGCGTTCAGTTACGGTGGCCCGCCCGTCGTCCAGCACCTCGACGCCCGGCTCCACGCTGGTCAGGGGCTCGCGCTGATCGGGGCGAACGGCTCCGGGAAGACCACCGTGCTGCGCGGCATTCTGGGGGCGGTACGCCTTGTCGGTGGGAAGTTGGACGTCAACGCCACCCGCCTGTCCTACGTGCCCCAGGTCGCCGACCTGGATCGTAGCTTCCCTGTCACCGCCTTCGACGTCGTCGCGATGGGCGTCCTTCGGGAACTTCGCCCCTTCCAACCGCTGGGAGGGAAGAAGAAGCGCGTCTACCAGGCCCTGGAAAAGGTCGGACTCGCGGAACGTGCGCACGTGCGCTTTGGCAGCCTCTCCGGTGGGCAACAGCAGCGGGTTCTGCTTGCCCGAGCCGTCGTTGCGCGCACCGAACTCATTCTGCTCGATGAACCATTCAACGGACTGGACTCCCAGAACCGAGAGATGCTGCTGGACCTGCTAGAGGAGCTGAAAGAAGAGGGCACCGCGATCATCGCCTCTACCCACGATCTCGTCCTGGCAGAACGGGCCTGTGACTACACGCTCATTGTCGCTGAGCAGTCGGTCTTCGGGCCCAGTGCCGAGGTGGTGCCGCTGTATGTGGGTTGATCTGGCACTCGCGCTGGGGATATCGCCCTTCATGTTTCGCCCGCTGGTGCTGCTGCTCGCATTAGGACTGGTCTCCGGCCTGGTGGGTGTGATCGTGAATTTGCGCAGCCTCGAGTTCAACGCTGAGGCGATGGTGCATTCGATCTTCCCCGGCATCGTCGCCGGTGCGGTGTTCGGCGGGATCGACATGATCATTCCGGCCGCCTCGGCGCTGGCCCTGGTGGTGGCTGTGCTCCTGGCGGTGGTGTCCCGCTCGCGGCTATCTGAACCAGGGGTGGCCGTGGTGCTCACCAGTTTCTTCTCCCTAGGGGTGGTGCTTTCCCTGAAGAAGGGTGACCAATCGGGGCAATTGGAGGCGCTGATGTTCGGCCGGCTCCTCGAGGTCACGGATTCCCGACTCAACAGCGCGCTGCTGGTGTGCGCTGTAGCGCTCGTGGTGATCGCGGTGACGTGGCGGCGGCAAGTCTTTGTTGCCTTCGACCGCGTCGCGGCGGCCGCCAGCGGAATCAACTTGTGGGTCATTGACATCGCGATCAACGTCGCCGTTGCAGCCATCGTCGTGTCTTCAGCCAGTGCGGTCGGAGTACTCCTGGTGGTTGGCTATCTCATCGTGCCCGGTGCGGCAGCCCGGTTAGTGGCCACGAGGGTGCGCACGATGGTTCCGATCTCGGTGGCCATCGGGTGCATGAGTGGGGTCGTCGGCCTCGCTCTCGTCCCGCTGGGGCCGGTGTCCCCGCAGGCAGTGGTCGCGCTCACCGCCGTCGGCTTCTACTTCTTGGCCCTTGGGGTGCGGTGGCTGAAGGCTGGGGTGAGCCGCGATGCTTGATATTCTTCTGCTCCCCATCATCGAGGTCATCGCCGTCGGAATGCTCGCCGGGCTGGTGGGTGTGTTCGCTGTGCTCAATAGGCAGGTCTTCTTCGCCGAAGCCATCACCCACGCCACCTTCCCCGGGGCAGTCCTCGGAGTGGTCGTGGCTGCTGCCCTCGGTCTGAACTTCGCGGGGATCTCGGCGTTGCTTTTCCTCGGCGCATTACTCATGTGCATCCCCATCGGAGCCCTGTTCGGACTCTCGAAATTTGGAACACCCTCTGCCGCTGCCGGCATCGTGCTGACGTCCGGATTCGCGCTGGGGTATTTCCTCAACAAGTTTTTCGCACCACTGCCCGTCAAGGTCGAGAGCTTCCTGGTTGGTAGCGTACTCAACGTTGATTGGGTGGACATCGGAATTTCCCTCGGGCTGCTCGCAGTCACTCTGCTCATCCTGTGGGGTGGCTGGCGGAAGCTGGTGTTCTTCGCCTTCGACCCTGAAGCATTCGGGGTGTCCCACAATCGAAGGGCTGCGCAAGGGATCATCAGTGCGCTTATCGTGGCCACCCTGGTGGCGCTCATTCCTGCCGTCGGGACGATCCTTTCGATCGCTCTGCTCGTGGCGCCCGCCGCCGGCTTGGTGGGAGTGTGCTCCAATACTCGAACCCTCCTCATCGCCGCGCCACTGGTTGGGGTTGCGATGGGGCTCGTCGGCCTCGGGGTTGGGGTCTGGGCGGATCTTTCGGTTGGCGGCTGCATCGGGGTGAGTGCAGGTGTCGGATATTTGATTCTGAAGATGCTCCGCTAACCACCCTGGCCTTGCCCGGCGGAAGTGGCGGAAAAAGAAGAACCCCGCTGTGACCTGGCGCTCATGCTGGTCGCAGCGGGGTTAAAACGTGCCCCCGGTGAGACTCGAACTCACACTGGACGGGTTTTGAATCCGTTGCCTCTGCCAATTGGGCTACGGGGGCGCAATAGGTCAAAGCATACGGCAGCGCCCAGGTGGGCACAAAACAGCGGGCGGGGTGCGGTTCAGTAGGATGGCGGGCATGACAACCGGTGGTAAATCTGAAGAAACCCTGCTCCTCCTCGACGGGCATTCGCTTGCCTTCCGGGCGTTCTACGCCCTCCCGGCGGCGAACTTCTCGACGACCGGCGGGCAGCACACCAACGCCGTCTACGGATTCCTGGGGATGTTCCTGGGGCTGGTGGAACAGGAAAAGCCCACCCACATCGCCGCCGCCTTTGACCTTTCGGGCCCGACCTTCCGGGAGGCGGAGTTCCCCGAGTACAAGGCGCAGCGCCCGTCCACACCGCCGGAGTTCAAGGGCCAGATCGAGCTGATCCGCGAGACCTTGAAGGCGCTCGGCATCACCACCCTGGATAAGGAGAGCTACGAGGCGGACGACATCATCGCCTCGCTAGCCACCCAGGGCCATGACGCGGGCATGAACACCCTCATCTGCACCGGTGACCGCGACTCCCTGCAGCTTGTCGAGGACGACGTCACCGTCCTCTACACCCTGCGCGGGGTCTCCGAGCTCCACCGCTTCACCCCGGAGGCCGTGGAAGAGAAGTACGGCGTGACCCCGAAGCAGTACCCGGATCTCGCGGCACTTCGCGGCGATACCTCGGACAACATGCCGGGCGTGCCGGGTGTGGGACCGAAGACCGCCCAGAAGTGGATCCAGAAGTACGGTTCCCTGGACGGCGTCATCGACAACATGGACGACATACGCGGCAAGGTGGGCGAGAACCTGCGCGCCTATGTCGCCGACGTCCAGCTGGCCCGGAAGATCACAGAGATGGTCCGGGACCTGGACATGGTGGACAGCTTGGACACGCTGAAGCCGGCGGAGATCGACCCGAACGACGCGCTGGCGATCTTCGAGAAGCTGCAGTTCGGCAACACGCTGCGCAACCGCACTTTCCGCACCCTCGGGGTGGAATTCGAGGACACCGCGAGCATCCCCATCACCGAGGAAGATCTGACCCCCGGCAAACTCGCCAACTGGCTGAAGAAGAACGCCGCCTACCAGGAGGGCCGTGACGCGGTCGCCGAGGCTCTCGCCGTCGACATTGACGGTGAGACACTCGGCCTGCTCAGCGCCGAAAATAAAGGCCTAAAGCTTGACCTTGCCGCCCTGGATGCGAAGGACGAGCAGGTTCTGCGCACCTGGCTTGCCGACCGTGGCGCGCCGAAGTGGTTCCACGATTCCAAGCAGAGCTTCCACGCACTGCGGCAGCAAGGCTTCGCCCTCGACGGGGTGGAACATGACACCTCCGTGGCCGCCTACCTCGTCCGCCCGGACCTGCGCAGCTGGTCGCTGGGAGACGTGCTGCAGCGCCACGCGGGCCGCGACCTGCCCGAAAACTCGGGCAGCCTGGAGCGTGCCCAGGCCGTCCGCGAGCTGGTCGGGATCATGAACCAGGAGCTCACGGACGCCGGCCAGGCCGAGCTCTACTTCTCCATGGAGGTGCCCCTGACCCACATCCTGGCGGAGATGGAGGCCCACGGCATCGCGGTGGATAAGGCCGCCCTCGAGGAGCTCGCCGCCGAATACGAAGCCCAGATCGCCGACGAGGTCAGCGCCGCCCGCGAACTCGCCGAGGACGATCAGCTCAACCTCTCCAGCCCCAAGCAGCTGCAGAAGGTACTTTTCGAGGACTTTGGCCTGCCGAAGACCAAGAAGACGAAGACGGGGTACTCGACGGCCGCCGCGGAGCTGGAGAAGCTGCAGCAGCAGACCGAACACCCCTTCCTCAACCACCTCATGGCGCACCGTGAGTACCAGAAGATGAAGAGCACCATCGACGGTCTCATCAACGCCATCGACGGCGACGGCCGCATCCGCACTACCTTCAACCAGAAGGGAGCGGCGACCGGCCGACTATCGTCCTCGGAACCGAACCTGCAGAACATCCCCGTGCGCACGGAAGCGGGCCGCAAGATCCGTTCCGCGTTCCGCGTCGGAGAGGGCTACGAGACCCTGCTGACCGCCGACTACTCGCAGATTGAGATGCGTGTCATGGCGCACCTTTCCGAGGACGCAGGCCTGATCGAGGCCTACCGGGCAGGGGAGGACCTGCACAACTACGTCGGTTCCCGAGTTTTCGACGTCCCCGTGGACGAGGTCACCCCGGAGCTGCGTCGTCGCGTCAAGGCTCTCAGCTATGGCCTGGTTTACGGCCTCTCCGCCTTCGGTCTCAGCCAGCAGCTGGGCATCAGCCCGGGCGAGGCCAAGGGGATCATGGAGAACTACTTCGACCGTTTCGGTGGCGTGAAGCGCTACCTGGATAAGGTCGTCGAGGCGGCGAAGGAAACCGGTTACACAGAGACGCTCTACGGTCGCCGCCGCTACCTGCCTGAGCTGGCCAGCTCGAACCGGGTGGCTCGGGAGAATGCCGAGCGTGCCGCCCTCAATGCGCCGATTCAGGGTACGGCTGCGGACATCATCAAGCTTGCGATGCTGCGGGTGGATCGCGCGCTGCGCAATGCGAATCTGAAGTCCCGGGTGCTGCTGCAGGTCCATGATGAGCTCGTGCTGGAGATCGCGCCCGGTGAGCTCGAGCAGATCCAGCAGCTGTTGGAGGAGAACATGGATTCGGCAGCCAGCCTGCGGGTCCCCCTGGATGTCTCCGCAGGCCACGGCGAGAACTGGGATCTCGCCGGGCACTAGCCTTCGCCCCAGCGTTGTAGCATCGCCGCCACAGCGCCGCCGCGACGTGCGTGTGGCGCCACCCCGTGCGTGTGGCGCTACCCCCACAGCAATGCGAAACCCCACGGTGATCAGTTCAATCATTCACCGTGGGGTTTCTCGCCTTGTTACAGACGCCTTCTAGGACGTTGCGGTGGCTTCGGTTTTGTCGCCCCCGAAGCGCCGTTCCGCGATAACCATCGCAGCTACGATCGCTGCCCCCAGCACGAACAGAACAATGGCACCACCGACATTCTCGCCCGGGGCGAGCAGACCAGCGGCGTCGTCCTGCCACGGCCACAGCGCGCGCAGGCTTCCCAACAGCAGACCGGCCATCGCAGCCAGCGTGACGGTGCGGTGCTCGTTGAGCATCTTCTCCAGCAGGCGGACGAAGAGCACGATGCCCGTCAGCGCGCCGAGGGCGAACACACCCAGGTAGGTGAAGTTACGCTCGTCCACCGCGCCGAGTGTGGCCTCGTAAAGGCCGACGGCCAGCAGGAAGAAGGAGCCTGACACGCCGGGCAGCACCAGCGCACAGATCGCGACCGCTGCAGCGAGGAACACGATGATCAGGTGTGGTTCACGCTGCGTGCTGCTGGTGAACCCGGTGGCCCAGAACGTCAGCACCGCGAAGATGCCCATCATCGGCAGCACCTTCGCCCAGCTCGCCGAAGAGCTCTTCCAGTCGATCATCAGCAGTGGCACGGCGATAGAGACCATCACCATGCCGAGGAACAGTGCACGCGCTGCGACTGGCTGGTTGGTGACGAAGTCCTTCATTGGCCCCGCCGTGAGGACCACGATCAGTCCCATGCCGATGAGCATCGGGATCAGCAGCCACCAGTCCACGTCGCGGAAACGCTGGCCCGCCTTTGCCCGGTCCTTCGGCAAGGCCTTGACCCCGTCGAGGAAGACGTTGGCGTTATAGAGCACGCGCTCGTACACGCCGGTCACCAGCGCGATCGTGCCGCCGGACACACCTGGCACGAGCTCGGCCAGGCCAATCAGGCCGCCGCGAATCGCGTTGAGGATGATCGTGAGCGCGGAGGGTTTGGTCTTGTCAAAGCTCACGCCGCTGGAGCTGTCGGCCGTGTCGGCCGGGGCTTGCTCCGATGCTGCGGAGTGCGAAGAGTAATCAGTCACCCGAGGTACTTTACGGCCGAATCCTTGCAAAAGACACCAGGCACGCTGGGTTTATTTCAGGACGTCAGGTTCGGGCAGCAGGCAAAAATAATGTGAACACCCTGTGCTCGGCCGGTCTGCGAGCCCTAGGGTGGAGGGCATGGCAAACACAGAAACTTGTCGTCTCGGAGTATGGCAGGGCGAGGGCATCGGCCCGGAGATCGTTGCACCTACGGTGCAGGCGGTGGAGCTCGCGCTACAGGTCAGTGGGGAGGCGGTACCGGAGTTCGTGCCGCTGCTGCTGGGCCGCGAGGCGATCGACGCCACCGGAAGAGTCGTGCCGGAAGAGACGTGGGAGACCATCACTGGCTTGGACGGCTGGATCTTGGGTCCCCATGACAATGTGTCTTATCCGCCGAGCGTGGCGGGCCAGCTCAATCCTTCTGCTCATCTGCGCAAGCAGGCGGACCTGTGGGCGAATATTCGCCCGGTGCGTGGCGTGCCAGGGGCGGTGCACCCGGATCTGGATGTGGTGATCGTCCGGGAGAACACCGAGGGCATGTACGCCGACCGCAACATGCTGGTGGGCAGCGGCGATGTCACGGTCAACGGTGAAGTCTCCCTCGCGATCGGCGTTTTCACCCAGACTAAGATCCGCCGCATCGTCCGTCGCGCCGCCGCCATCGCCGCCGCCCGCGACGGGGTGCTCACGGTGGCGCACAAGTCCAACGTGCTGACCGAGACCTCGGGGCGCTACGTCGCCGAGGCGAAGGCTTGCGTGGAAGAGTTCGGGGTCGAGGTTCAGCCCGTTCATATCGACGCCCTGTGCGCGGAGCTGGTGACCCGCCCGGAGCGCTATGCAACGATCGTGGCCGAGAACATGTTCGGCGATATCTTGAGCGACCTGGCCGGTGGGCTGGGTGGTTCGCTGGGGATTGCGGGCAGTATCAACGCCAGCGAGTCGCAGGTCATGGCACAGGCGGCGCACGGTTCCGCCCCGGATATCGCGGGGCAGGGCATCGCCAACCCGGCGGGCATCATGAACTCCGCCGCGCAGATGCTCGACTCCTTGGGTTATCCGCAAGCTGCGGAGCTTCTGGAAGGCGCGGTACGCGAGGCAGTAATCAAGGCACCGACTGCTGATCTGCTCCGCGAGGCTGCCGCAGCAGACCCCGAGACCGCAACGCCTGTGACTGATGAGCCTGCTGTGGCGAGTGAGGCGCAAGGGGCGCGTCGTCCTGCCACGACCGAGGAATTTGCAAAACAGGTGTTTGTGCAGCTAAAGCCTCTCGTGTAACCTTCAGTACGTTACGCGTCGAAAGGCGCAGTTTGACCCTGTCCATTTCTATTTGATTTCCGTTTCGGAGAACACTTCCATATGCCAACCAACAACGTCCCTCAGGTAGCCATCAACGACATTGGCTCCGCTGAGGATTTCCTCGCCGCCGTCGATGAGACCATCAAGTACTTCAATGATGGCGATATCGTCGAGGGCACCATCGTCAAGGTCGATCACGACGAGGTCCTGCTGGACATCGGCTACAAGACCGAGGGCGTAATCCCGTCCCGTGAGCTGTCCATCAAGCACGACGTCGACCCGAATGAGGTTGTCGAGGTTGGCGACGAGATCGACGCTCTGGTCCTCACCAAGGAGGACAAGGAGGGGCGCCTGATCCTGTCCAAGAAGCGTGCCCAGTACGAGCGCGCTTGGGGCGCCATCGAGCAGCTCAAGGAGAACGACGAGCCGGTCACCGGTACCGTCATCGAGGTCGTCAAGGGCGGCCTGATCCTGGACATCGGTCTGCGTGGCTTCCTGCCGGCTTCCCTCGTCGAGATGCGCCGCGTCCGCGACCTGCAGCCGTACATCGGCCAGGAGATCGAGGCCAAGATCATCGAGCTGGACAAGCACCGCAACAACGTCGTGCTGTCCCGCCGTGCATACCTGGAGGAGACCCAGTCCGCGGTCCGCTCCGAGTTCCTGCACCAGCTGCAGAAGGGCCAGGTCCGCAAGGGCGTCGTGTCCTCCATCGTCAACTTCGGTGCATTCGTTGACCTCGGCGGCGTTGACGGCCTGGTCCATGTTTCCGAGCTGTCCTGGAAGCACATCGACCACCCGTCTGAGGTCGTCACCGTCGGCGACGAGGTCACCGTCGAGGTTCTGGACGTCGACCTGGACCGCGAGCGCGTCTCCCTGTCCCTGAAGGCAACGCAGGAAGACCCATGGCGCGTCTTCGCCCGCACCCACGCGATCGGCCAGATCGTTCCGGGCAAGGTCACCAAGCTGGTTCCGTTCGGCGCATTCGTCCGCGTCGAGGAAGGCATCGAGGGCCTGGTTCACATCTCCGAGCTGGCTGAGCGCCACGTCGAGGTCCCGGACCAGATCGTCAACGTTGGCGAAGAGGTCATGGTCAAGGTCATCGACATCGACCTCGAGCGTCGTCGTATCTCCCTGTCCCTGAAGCAGGCTGACGAGGACTTCACCGAGGAGTTCGACCCGTCCAAGTACGGCATGGCCGACTCCTACGACGAGCAGGGCAACTACATCTTCCCGGAGGGCTTCGACCCGGAGACCAACGAGTGGCTCGAGGGCTTCGACGAGCAGCGTGAGGCTTGGGAGGCTCGCTACGCTGAGTCCGAGCGTCGCCACCGTCTGCACGCAGCTCAGATCGAGCGCCACCGCGCCGCAGCTGCAGAGGCTGCTGCCAACGGCGAGGGCGGCTACTCCTCCGAGTCCGGCGCCGAAACCAAGGCTGCCGAGGCTCCGGCCGAGGACGCTGGCACCCTGGCTTCCGACGAGCAGCTGGCTGCTTTGCGCGAGAAGCTGGCCGGCGGCGAGTAAATCGCACCAACCAGCTCTGGCGGAGTTGAAACAACGACGCTAGAGCGCTGAAAGCAGGGCCCGCACCATACGGTGCGGGCCCTTCTTCGTGTTTGAAGGCGGTTGGATAGGATCAACGGTATGTTCGGATCGCTTTCTCACCAGGGCTCTTCCCGCGTACTGCTGACCGTGGCGCCCCTGGTGGGTGCGGTGGCGCTGAAGCAGTGGATCAGCCTCACGGAGCTGGCCGGTATCGTCCTAGTGATTTTCGCGATCGTGCTGCGTAAACCCTGAGGGGAGCCCCACGACCCCGCGCAGCATCTCCGGGTCGATCACGATGCCGGCTTTGTAGACGGTCATCTCGCCGGTGGGCTCCAGAATGATGAGTTGGACGTCGGCCGGACTTGCCACTCCGGCGCGGCGCATGACCATCCGCAGATCGTCGCGGGAGACATGGGTGCGGCGCAGCTGCCGATCCAGGTACTGGCCGTGCGCGAAGACGGCCTGGGGATCCTCGTCGAAGACGCGGCTCACGGCAGTGGACTTCCTCGCCGCACCGAAGATCGCCTCCAACAGCATGAGGGTGAACAACCCGATCGCACCCGCGGCAAGGGTCGGTGGGTGTCCGATGACCACACGGCCCGATACCGCGCCGAACATGACCAGGACGACCGCGTCGAAGGCATTCATCTTCGTCATGATGCGCACGCCGAAGAGGCGCACGAGGATCAGGAAGAAGAGATAGATCGCCAGCGCCGCAAGGATGACGATGGGGATGCGGGCGGGCTCGATCGTGATCTGCTCGTAGAAGGCCTGCTGTACCTGCTCCATGATGCTCATGTTAGTCCCCGCCCCACCGCGGGGCGTGGACCCGTCCGTGTTTTTGCACACCTAGTGAACGACCGCGGCGTAGGTTAGGCATATTGTCGCTGTTCCCAAGGAAAGTTTTCGGCCGGCCCGCGGAGAAGGCGAACCGGCCGAAAGGGGGAGTGTTACAGCGAGTGGCTTAGAGCTGCTCGATCTTCGCCGCTGCGTGGACCGTGTCCAGCTTGGATGCCTTGCGCAGCTGGACGTCCCAGTCGCCGTTGGCAGCCTTCTCGGTAAAGACCGCGACATTGGCCGGCAGGGTCACCGGCTTAGCGAACTGCACCGTGTAGCGCGCCGCGGACGGGATCTCTCCCTCCAGCGTGGCCAGCAGGCGAGCGGCGGACCACATGCCGTGCGCGATGACCGCCGGGAAGCCGAAGGCCTTCGCACCCACGCCGGAGACGTGGATCGGGTTCTTATCTCCCGAAGCCTCCGCGTAGTCCTTGATCTGGGACGGGGTGACCCGCACGTTCGCGGTCGGGCGCGGATCCGCCAGCTCGGTGATCGGCAGGATCACGCCATCGGTCTTCTCGCCACCTGCCAGCGGGGAGGAGCTCGATAGCTTCGCACCCTTGGCCAGGAAGCCGGAGACCTGGCGCCACACAATCTCGCCGCCCGAGGTGATCTCGGTGACCAGGTCGATGAGCAGACCCTTGTTGTGCTCGCGCAGGTTTTCGGCGTGGACCTTGATGTCCAGCACGTCGTCGACCGTCAGCGCGCGCTTCTGCTCGATGACGTTATTCAGGTGCACCGCGCCCACAGCGCCGAACGGGAAGTCCGGAGCCGTGAGGACCTTCATCACGATGGGGAAGGAGAGCACGTACGGGTAGGTCAGCGGCAGCTCGTTGGTCAGCCGCAGATCCGTCGCGCTGCAGTACGCCGCGAGGTGCGGAACGTCGATCTTCACGCCGCGGACCTCGAAGGCGGTCTTCGGGTTGTCCTTCGCGGAGCGCGTGGACCCGACGACCGGCAGAATGTCCTTGACTGCGTTCCGGTACTCGTCCATGAGAGCCGGAATCTTGGGCAGTTCCTTGTAGGAAACCTCAGCCACAGGAACCTCCTTTAAGAAGTTGAAAAGATGTCAGCGGGGCAGGGGTTTTACGCGCCCAGCAGGGACTGGCCACAGACGCGAACCACGTTGCCGGTCACGGCGTTGGAAGCCGGTGCCGCGAAGTAGGCGATGGTCTCTGCAACGTCAATGGTCTGGCCGCCCTGCTGGAGGGAGTTCATGCGACGGCCGGCCTCGCGGGTCGCGAACGGGATGGCGGCGGTCATCTGGGTTTCGATGAAGCCCGGTGCCACGGCGTTGACGGTGATGTTCTTGTCCGCCAGCTTCTCGCTGAAGGTGTTGACCAGGCCGATGACGGAGGCCTTGGTGGTGCCGTAGTTGGTCTGGCCACGGTTACCGGCGATGCCCGCGATGGAGGACACGCCGATGACGCGGCCGTTGTCGTTGAGGCCACCGTTGGCGATCAGGCCCTCGGTGATGCGGACCGGGGCGATGAGGTTCACGGCCATGACGGCGTTCCAGCGTGCGTCGTCCATGTTGGCGAGCAGCTTGTCGCGGGTGATACCGGCGTTGTGGACGATGATGTCGATGCCCTGGCCGAAGCGAGCCTCGGCGTGCTCCTTGAGCTTGTCGGCAGCGTCCGGGGCGGTGACGTCCAGCGGCAGGGAGGTGCCCTTGACGCGGTTGGCGGTCTCAGCCAGGCCGTCGCCGGCCTGCGGGACGTCCACGCAGATGACCTTCGCGCCGTCGCGGGCCAGGACCTCGGCGATCGTGGCGCCGATGCCGCGGGCAGCACCGGTGACGACGGCGACCTTGCCCTCGGAAGGCTGATCCCAGTTAGCCGGTGCGGTGGCTGCGGTGTCGTCGACGCGGATGACCTGGGCGTCGACGTAGGCGGACTTGCCGGAGAGCAGGAAGCGCAGGGTGGACTCCAGGCCGGTGAAGTCGCCGGAGAGCTTCGGGCTGACGTAGACCAGCTGGGCGGTCGCGCCGCGGCGCAGCTCCTTGGCGACGGAGCGGCTGAAGCCCTCGAGGCCGCGCTGGGCGATGGCCTCGTCGGTGGACTCGGCCAGCTCCGGGGTGGTGCCGAGCACGACGATGCGGCCGTTCGGGGCGAGCTTGCGCATCACCGGGTTGAAGAAGTCGAAGAGCTGGTGGAGCTCCTCTGGCTTGGTGATGCCGGTCGCGTCGAAGACGAAGGCGGCGTACTTGCTGTCACCGGAGTCGCGGGTCAGGTCGTAGTCCGCATCCAGCAGGGAGGTGACCGGGTCGATCAGGCGGCCCTGGCCGCCGACGAGCACGAGGCCCGGCAGTGCTGGCTCGCCGGCCTTGTAGCGGCGCAGCTTCTCAGGCTTCGGCAGGCCGACCTTGTCAGCCAGGAAGTTGCCGAACGGGGACTCGATGAACTCGCCGTAACGGTCGGAGTGCTGGGAGGAAGTCTTAGACACTTATTCTCCTTCGGGTTGTCGCTTTCCGGTCTTCACGTCACGTTAACTTGCTGCGCGCTGGGTGCGCCCTTCTGACGAGGCGCGGGCTAGCGGGCACAGCGCGCTGACCGGAGAAGATTTTTAAGAACGTGACTTCAACTCTACGGTGTCGGGGGTCACACTGAGGGTGAAATCTAGTGAAATTATTTTTATATTTTCGTTTTCTAACCCAGGCCCCAGCACGTCTCTATAGTCGGTTGGGAGACGCACAACTTTGGTGCACATTCTAGAGACGGAGTGAAAACCATCATGACGAACGGTAACCAGAAGAAGGTCGCCATCCTCGGCGGCAACCGCATTCCTTTCGCCCGCTCCAACAAGGAGTACGCGGACGCATCTAACCAGGACATGCTCACCGCGGCTATCGAGGGCCTCGTCGCCCGCTACGGCCTCCAGGACGAAGAGCTCGGCCTGGTCACCGGTGGTGCGGTTCTGAAGCACTCCCGCGACTTCAACATGGTTCGCGAGGTTGTACTGGGCTCCTCCCTGGCCAACAGCACCCCGGCCATGGACATGCAGATGGCCTGTGGAACCGGCCTGGCCGCCATCGTCGCCGTCGGCGACGCCATCCGTGCGGGCCGCATCGAGTCCGGCATCGGCTCCGGCGTGGACACCACCTCCGATGCCCCGCTGGCGGTAGGCGACCAGCTGCGCAAGACCCTCATCAAGCTGACCCAGGCCAAGACCACCCAGCAGCGCCTGAAGCTGGTCGGCTCCATCCGCCCGGCCCAGCTGGCACCGGATCAGCCGAGCAACGGCGAGCCGCGCACCGGCCTGTCCATGGGTGACCACGCTGCGATCACCGCCCGCGAGATGAACATCACCCGCGAGGAGCAGGACGAGTTCGCCGCGACCTCCCACCAGAACCTGGCCAAGGCTTATGACGAGGGCTTCTTCGAGGACCTCATCACCCCGTACCTCGGCGTGCAGCGCGACACCAACCTGCGCCCGGACTCCACCCCGGAGAAGCTGGCCAAGCTCAAGCCGGTCTTCGGCAAGCGCGACGCGGCACAGCACGGCACCACCGCCACCATGACCGCCGGTAACTCCACCCCGCTGACCGACGGCGCGTCCGCCGTCCTGCTCTCCTCCGAGGAGTGGGCCAAGGAGCGCAACCTCCCGGTCCGCGCCTACCTGGTGGACTCCGAGGTCGCGTCCGTGGACTTCCTGCACGGCCACGATGGCAAGACTCCGGACGGCCTGCTGATGAGCCCGACCTACGCCGTCCCGCGCATGCTGGAGCGTAATGGCCTGACCCTCCAGGACTTCGACTTCTACGAGATCCACGAGGCCTTCGCCTCCCAGACCCTGGCCACCCTGAAGGCTTGGGAGTCCGAGGAGTACTGTCGCGAGCGCTTGGGCCTGGACAAGCCGCTGGGTGCGATCGACCGCTCCAAGCTCAACGTCAAGGGCTCCTCGCTGGCCGCTGGCCACCCATTCGCCGCAACCGGTGGCCGCATCATCGCCACCACCGCGAAGCTGCTCGAGGAAAACGGCGGCGGCCGCGCACTGGTCTCCATCTGTGCAGCAGGTGGCCAGGGCATCGTCGCCATCGTCGAGCGCTAAGCCAGCTGCGCCGATAGCGAAAGAGAAGGCGCCCCGGGGCGAGGGTTCTCCTCGCCCGCGGGGCGCCTTTGGCGTGCTCAGACTATGAGCGATAACAGGTGCTTCTACTGGAACACGCGACCCAGGTCGGTCTTGTACACGACCGGGTTGTAGTCCTTCCACGTCGTGGCCACCCAGTAGAGGTTCTCATCGACCGGGTGGGGGAACATGAACGCGCCGTAGAGGTCGCCGATCTGAGCGCGAGAGACCAGCGTCCTCGGCGCGCTCCACGGCCCCTCCGGAGAGGCGGCCTTCCGAATCACCACGCCCTGCGGCGCCTCGTAGAGTGCGAGCCAGGCATCCTGTTCCGGGTGGTACATCACCGACAGCTCGAAGACCTTAAATCCTCCACGCCGTCGATCTTCAGCGAACGGGGGAGGAACTCGTCCGAACGGTCCCCGTTGGCCGGTCGGGTGATGTGAATGCCGTTGGACGGATCGCGGTCGTCTGACTCGAAGATCGCATTTGAATGCCAGCCGTCCGTGCCGGAGCCACAGCTGAAGGAATCCCCCTGGTCCCACGGCGGGCGAAAGGGGAAGGGCTGCGATGCCCGGAGAGAACAGTCATGGTGTTAATTCAATCACAACGGGGATCTTCAAGTGATGTAGCTTTAGGAGCATGAATCTTTTTCGGAAACGCGCCACCGTTGCGCTGGCCGCAGCTCTCGCTCTCTCGGCAGGTGTCGGCGGCGGGGCAGCGCCGGCAAAGGCTGAGGAAGCCCAGCCACTCCCAGACATCGAACGCCCCACTGCGGGTTCGGGCGGATCGTTGATGCTCAACCCGAAGAACTGCAAGAAGCTCAAGGCCCAATCGGACGAGATTGCTGGCCAGTGGCAGCAGGCAGTGACCGACGGTGATTTTTATACGGCAAATCAGCTGCGCGTGGACTACACCAACGTGACTGTCTCGTGGGCACAGTGCCTGCAGTCGGCTAATCGTCTGCTGCTGAGCTCTTAGGATTGACGCAATGTTTCTCATCGGACTCACCGGTGGCATCGGATCCGGGAAAACGACCGTCGCCAGTCGGCTGAAGACCCTCGGTGCCCGGATTGTCGACGCCGATAAGATCGCCCGCGAGATCGTCGAACCCGGCGAACCAGCCCTCGCGGAGCTGGCTGAGGCCTTTGACGGGGTACTCAACGCGGACGGCACCCTCAACCGTGCCGAGCTCGCCCGGCAGGCCTTCGCCACCCCGGAGGCCACCGAGAAGCTGAACTCCATCACCCACCCCCGCATCCGGGAACGCACCCTCGAGCGCTTCGCCCAGGCCCGCACTGAGGCCGTGCCGGTGCTCGTCTACGACATGCCGCTGCTCATCGAAAACGGCGAGTATAAGAAGATGGACCACGTGCTCGTCGTCGACGCGGCGGACGAGATCCGCATCGACCGTCTGGTCAACTCCCGTGGCCTGGACGAGGACGACGCCCGCCGCCGCATCGCGGCACAGATCAGCCGCGAGGAGCGCCTCGCTGCGGCGGACTCCGTGGTGGATAACTCCGGCACCCGGGATCAGCTCCTCCAGCAGGTCGACACCTTCTGGGAGCAGGTCGTCGCGCCACAGCTCGGCGAGAAATAATCCAGCGGCTCGGCCGGCAGTAACCCCCGGGCGCGTACCGCGACCCTGCCCCAGCCATCGCAGTGCCTGCCAGCCGGCCGCCCAGCCACACCTCAGCCCGGTGGCTGCCCACCGTGCGGGCTGCCTAGGATAGACACATGGCTTTTGCAGCAGAGCGTCCCGAGCTGTCCTACTCCGAATTCCGCCCCGTGGGGGAGGTCGAGCGCAGCGATGCCGAATTCGAGGTCATCAGCGAGTACGAACCCGCGGGCGACCAGCCAGCCGCCATCGCGGAACTCGACGAGCGGCTGAACCGCGGCGAACGCGACGTCGTCCTCATGGGCGCGACCGGTACGGGTAAGTCGGCGACCGCAGCCTGGCTGATCGAGCAACAGCAGCGCCCCACCCTGGTCATGGCGCCGAACAAGACCCTCGCCGCGCAGCTGGCCAACGAGCTGCGCTCCCTGCTGCCGAATAATGCGGTGGAGTACTTCGTGTCCTACTACGACTACTACCAACCCGAGGCCTATATCGCGCAGACCGATACCTATATCGAGAAGGACTCCTCGATCAACGACGACGTCGAGCGCCTGCGCCACTCCGCGACCTCCGCGCTGCTGTCCCGCCGTGACGTGGTCGTCGTCAGCTCCGTATCTTGCATCTACGGCCTGGGCACCCCGCAGTCCTACCTGGACCGCTCCGTCGTCCTGCGGGTGGACGAGGAGGTCGACCGCGACCAGTTCCTCCGCCTGCTCGTCGACATCCAGTACGACCGCAATGACGTCTCCTTCACCCGCGGTGCCTTCCGCGTGAAGGGCGACACGGTGGACATCATCCCGGCCTACGAGGAGCTCGCCGTCCGCGTCGAGTTCTTCGGGGACGACGTCGACGCGCTCTACTACATCCACCCGCTGACCGGCGACGTGATCCGCGAAGTGGATGAACTGCGCATCTTCCCGGCCACCCACTACGTCGCTGGGCCGGAGCGGATGGAAAAGGCGATGCAGGCCATCCGGGAGGAGCTGGCGGAGCGCCTGGAGGACCTGGAGAACCGCGGCAAGCTGCTGGAGGCGCAGCGGCTGCGGATGCGCACGGAATACGACCTCGAAATGATCCAGCAGGTGGGCTTCACTAGCGGCATCGAGAACTACTCCCGGCACATCGACGGCCGACCCGCCGGCAGTGCCCCGGCGACGCTGATCGACTACTTCCCGGAGGACTTCCTCACGATCATCGACGAGTCCCACGTGACGGTGCCGCAAATCGGCGGCATGTTCGAGGGCGACATGTCCCGCAAGCGCAACCTGGTCGAGCACGGATTCCGCCTGCCCAGCGCGCTGGACAACCGGCCGCTGACCTGGGAAGAATTCGACGACCGCAAGGGCCAGTGCGTGTACATGTCCGCCACCCCGGGGGATTACGAGATCGCCGCGGCCCAGGGCGAGTTCGTGGAGCAGGTGATTCGCCCAACCGGCCTGGTGGACCCGAAGGTGGAGGTGCGCCCCACAGAGGGGCAGATCGATGACCTCATCGAGGAGATCCGCAAGCGCACGGACAAGGACGAGCGCGTGCTCGTCACCACCCTCACCAAGCGCATGGCCGAGGACCTCACCGACTACCTGCTGGAACACGGCGTGCGGGTGCGCTACATGCACTCGGATATCGATACCCTCAAGCGCGTGGAGCTGCTGCGGCAGCTACGCCTCGGGGAGTTCGACGTGCTGGTGGGCATCAACCTGCTGCGCGAGGGCCTCGACCTGCCGGAGGTCTCCCTGGTCGCGATCCTGGATGCGGATAAGGAAGGCTTCCTGCGCTCCACCCGCTCACTGATCCAGACGATCGGCCGTGCCGCTCGAAACGTCTCTGGTGAGGTCATCATGTACGCCGATAACGTCACCGAGTCGATGAGCAACGCGATCGACGAGACAGAGCGGCGCCGGGCGAAGCAGATCGCCTATAACGAGGAACACGGCATCGACCCCCAGCCACTGCGCAAGAAGATCGCCGACATCCTGGACCAGGTCGAGGAATTCTCCGAAGGCTACGGCGAGCCGGGCAGCGAGGTCGCTGGGTCCACATCGACCGGCGTGGAAGGGGACATGGCCACCTTCGGCAGAGCGGAAGACCGTGGCGACATGGCCCGCCCACAGCTGGAAAAGCTCATCGAAGACCTCACCGCGCAGATGAAGGAAGCCGCACGAGAGCTGAAATTCGAGCTGGCCGGCCGGCTGCGTGATGAAATTGCGGACCTGAATAAGGAACTTCGGGGCATGAAGGAAGCTGGCCTATAGAATGAAGAGCATGTTCTCAAAGATCGTCGTTGGCACTGATGGCTCCAAATCCTCCCACCTCGCCGTCCGGCGTGCGGCGGGAATCGCAGCGGCTTTTAGCTCGGAGCTGGTGCTCGCGTCGGCGTACTTCGCCAAGGAGGCTGACGCCCAGGCCTCGCGCCGGGATGAGTCTTCGCCGGTCGTGGGGGACGGGCACGCTGAGGAGGTGCTGGGCTCCGCGATGGAGGTCGCCCGCGAGGAGGGGGCCGAGAAGGTGCGCGCTGTACTGCGGGAGGGCGCCCCGGTGGACGCGCTCATGGCCGTTGTGACCGAGGAGAAAGCCGACCTGCTCGTGGTGGGTAACCGGGGGATTAACTCCCTGACTGGTCGCCTGCTGGGTTCCGTGCCGGCCGATGTGGCACGCCAATCCGACTGCGACGTGATGATCGTCCACACCGTCGGCTAGGCGCGCAACCGGATCCTTAGACGCGCCGTGCCAGCGCTCGCATCGGACTCGCCGCCAGCGCGCGGACGCTAGGGGCAAGGTAGCGAAGAACCCCGCGGAAAATTTTCCGCGGGGTTCAGGCTTGCGCAGAGGCTGCCGACTTAGCGGGGCAGGAACTGCTGGATCGCCATCCAGATGCTGCCCAGGATCGAGATGGTGCCCAGGATGATGCTGATGATCATGCCGATGTCGCCACTGGACCCAGAGGTGCCGCCTGGGTTGGTGATGCCAGAAGGGAATTGGCCCGGAGCGTTGTCCTTAACTCCCGTGACATCCCTTCGGTCACCGGCAGCATTATAAAGCCAGGTGTTGTAGGTCTTGTTCGGGGTGTTGGACTCATTCGCGAGGGCCTTCGCTGGTGCAACGCCCGAGAGCCCCGCGATGACGGTGTCGACAGAGCCCTGACCGTTCTTACGACCACTGACTCGACCAAATCCGTAGTATGTGTTTTCCGGATTAATGAGCGTGTGCAGGTGGCCGCTCTGAGCATTCGCCTCGCCCTTGCTTGCATTGAGTGCTCGAAGTTCTCCATGGCCCCAGTACTTGACGATCGCGTCAGAGAGAGTGACACCGGTCCCGGTCATGAGGATTTCGCCGTTAGAACGACGACCGTTTCGCGTGGCGTCCCAGATGTTCCCGCCGTTGGGGCGAGTGTGTGCGGGCTCGAAACGGTGGACCTGTTCGGAAGCGCGCTGAATAGCCATCCACGTGAGGTCGCTATCAATCGAGACGTTGCTGATGTAGTCAGTCTTGCTCCAACCCTTGGCCCGCACAACATCGCGAAGCTTCGTTCCAGTGGATCCGTTGACGCTGAGGTAAGGGTTCAGGTCCCACATCTCCTCGCGGAGCTGACGGACGGCTCGGAGACCCTCCGTGCGTGCGAGGCTTGGGTTGAACTGGGCCTGGAGCGCCGAGAACTGGCTCTGGCTTACACCGAGTTCCACCCCGGTGGTTGGGTCCGGAGCCGCGTTGGCGATGGCGGTGGGGAAGGCGAGGGAGAGGACCGTGGCGGTGGCGACGGCGAGCTTGCGCTTCATGCTCATTCCTTAAAGTGCTGGCTCCGG
Source organism: Corynebacterium sp. HMSC27B11 (assembly GCF_001815985.1). Classification (GTDB taxonomy): domain Bacteria; phylum Actinomycetota; class Actinomycetes; order Mycobacteriales; family Mycobacteriaceae; genus Corynebacterium. The sequence goes on from NZ_KV823578.1 coordinate 113,698, forward strand.
TGAGAGGAGCGGGTGAGTGGATTGAATGAGATTATAGCCAGCTAAGAGCTTTTTAAGAATTTGTTGATCACTTGGTCATGCCGCCGCGCTAAAAAGAACCTGACCTGCGCGCTTAACCCTGATCCCAGGGCAGTGGCTGGTCCGCGAACACGCTCAAACCCTGGGTCGCACGGGTGATTGCCACGTAGAGGTCCTGCAGCCCCTGTGGGGAGGCGTCGACGATCGCGGCGGGCTCGACGAGCACGACCTCGTCGAACTCCAGGCCCTTCGCCTCGGCGGTGCTGACCACCAGCACCTCCGCGTCGATGCCGACCAGGTCAGAGCCCAGCGCATCGCCCAAGGCCGCAGTCACCTTCCCGCGTGCCCAGTCCAGGTCCGCATCGCTGGTGATGATCCCCACCAGGCCCTCGCCGGCCCGCCGCGCGATCTCGGGCAGCGCGCCCGCCAGCTCCGCCCGCGCCGCATAAGCCACACCCGTGCCGGTGCCGCGCAGCGCGATCGCGGGCTCCTGATCCGCGGCGATCTCGGGGAGCAACTGATTGGCCACGTCCGCGATGTCCTGCGGCGTGCGGTAGTTCACGCTGAGCTCCTTCAGCTCCCAGCGATCCGACACATAAGGAGCCAGGGTCTCGCCCCAGGAGGCCACGCCAGCCGGGTTGCCCGTCTGTGCCGGATCACCAACCACGGTCATCCACCGGTTGGGGGAGCGGCGGAAGATCATCCGCCAGTCCATCTCCGAAAGCTCCTGGGCTTCGTCCACGATGACGTGGCCGAAGGCCCAGCGCAGGTCCTGGGCGGCACGCTGCGCCGTGCTGCGCGCGTCGCGTACTCGCTGGCGACCCGCTAGCTGCTCGGCGTCGATGACGTCATAGGCCATGAGGATCTCCGGGGCGAAGCCATCGTCCAAGTCCTGGGTCGCCGAGCCCGTGAGGATGTCCAGCGCGTCCTGGGCCTCCGCGATCTTCGCCAGCCACTCCTCACGCTCCGCCTTCTCGGCCGCCTCGTCGTCGATGATGCCCAGCATGTCCGCCAGTTCGTCGAGCAGCGGCGCATCTGCGGCAGTCCACAGGATCTGGCCACCGTCCAGCTCCACCGGCGGGGTGGCCTGCAGCCCGCGGATCGTGTCCTCGTCGTACTCCGAGGCGATCTCCTCGGCATGCTCGTACAGGTCGGCCAGCACCTGCTCCGGCGTGAGTTCCGGCCAGAACTCGTCCAACGCTGCCACCACCGCGGGCTCCTCGCGCAGGTCATCGCGCAGGCTGGTGCGGTCTTCCGCGGTCAGCAAGTTCTCCCCGCCGAGGGGGTCGCGCCCGATCGTCTGCGCCAACGCATCCGCCAGGGAACTGATCGCATGATCCACGAACAGTGGCCGGGCCTGGTTGTGGGGCTTGCGGCTACGTCGCGCCCGGGTGCGGGCGGCGCGGACCATCTTCGGGCTCAACTCCACGGCCACGCCATCTACCATGAAATCGCGCGGCTGCTCCGGCACCTGCTGCCAGGACTGCACCGCCAGCTTCAGGATATGAAGCATCTCCGCGCTGCCCTTGACCTCACGGGCCAGCAGGCTCGGTTCGGGCCGCGTCTTCACCCCCGGCAGGAGCGTGCCCGGGGTCGCCAGCACCACGCCGGTCTCACCCAGGGAGGGCAGCACCTGCGAGATGTAGTCCAGGAAGCGCGCATTCGGGCCGACGATGAGCACGCCCGTCTTCGCGAGCTGCTCGCGCCACGTGTACAGCAGGTAGGCCGCGCGGTGCAGCGCGACCGCGGTCTTCCCGGTCCCCGGCGCACCCTGGACGACGGTGACGGAGCGGTGCTCGCTGCGGATGATGGCGTCCTGCTCCGCGGCGATGGTCTCCACGATGTCGCCCATCCGCGTGCTGCGGGCCGCGTTCACCGCGTCCAACAGCGCGGCCTCCTGAGCCACCCCTCCCGCCGCGGACGTCGTCTTTTCAGTTAAGGACGTCTGGTCCTCGCCGCGGGTGGTGAGCCGCTCATCGGCGACGTGGGTCACCTTCCGCCCGCGAGTCTTGATGTGGCGGCGCAGGTGCACCCCATCTGGGTGCAGGGTGGTGGCGAGGTAGAAGGGGCGGGCCATCGGTGCGCGCCAGTCCATCAGGAGGGTACGCATCTCGTCGTCGCGGGTGTGCAGCCCCAGCCGCCCGATATAGCGGCGGTCCAGATCGGGGGAGCCGGGCACCGGATTCTCTGGCTCCTCATCGGCCACGTCGATGCGGCCGAACATCAGTCCGATCTCCGCGATGGACAGGTTATCCAGTCGCTGCGAGATGTCCTGGATCTCGCGGTCGCGGCGCATCAGCCCCTGCGGGTCATCGATATCTGCTGTGGCTCGGACACTGGCCAGTCGCTTCTTCAGCGTGGCGGTCGTGGCGTCCACCTCAGCCAGCAGGTCATCGAGATGGTCCTGCTCGCTCGCGATGGCCTCTGCGAGCGAGCGGTCGGCATTATTCGTGGTGCCGCGAGATGCGGGGCTGGTCAATCTACCTCCGGTGCAACGGGCTTACTTGAGCTTCTTCGCCTTCTTCTTGGCCTTCTTTGCCTTCTTGGACAGGCCCTTCGTGCTGTCCTGCAGCTCCTCAGCAAAGGTCTCAGCATACGCGCTCGCCTGGTCGCGCACCTGGTAGGCGGTGTCGCGCCACTCGTCGGAGTGCTCGTCGACGTAGTCGCTCACAGCGCTCGCTGCAGAGGAGATGCTGTCCGAGGCCTCAGAAGCCAGCTCGCGGGCCTTCTCGGAGAAGTCGCTGGCGTAGTCCTGCGCGGTGGCGAGCATCTCCTGCTGCTGGGACTTGCCCGGCAGCGCCTGCTGCGCGCGCCATGCCAGGCCCGGCTTGCCGGCAGTGTCCTCGGCGGCGATCAACAGGCCACCCAGCAGGCCGACGTCCGCCAGGAGGGTGGTCAGCTGGGTGTTCTGGCCGCCCTTGCCGGCGACGTTCTTGATGTCGTGGCGGGTCAGGATCGCAGGCAGGTGTGCGGCTGCGAGCGCTGCGGCGGCCAGGCGCGGCGCCTTACCGCGGGCCAGCAGGGCAGCGGCGGCGATCTTGGTGCCACCCGCGATGCGCACGTTGGTTTCCGCGTCACGTGGTAGCAGGCCAGCAGCCTGCGGTGGCAGAACCTTGCGCAGGGTGCCGGTCACAACCTCGGCGTTCTTCGCGTGATTCTGCGGGCTTTTCACCATCTGGACACCATCGGCGATGAATGCCGAAGCCATCAGGGGACGGGCGATCTTGCGAAGCATGAAGACTCCTTCGGTGTGGGTAGCAAGATAGCTGGAGTTTTATCCAGCGTTAGGGGATCAAGTCTACGCGAGTGGCCGGGCGCCAGCTGCGCGTTTCGCGGGATTACCAGCCCCGCTCGGCCCACTCCTCGACGTGCGGGGCCTCGTCGCCGACGGTGGTGCTGTCGCCGTGGCCGGGGTGCAGCCGCGTGCCGTCGGGCAGGCTGAACACCCGCTGCGTGACGTCCGAGAGCAGCTGCTGGAACTCCTCCGGGGAGTTCGTTTTGCCGACCCCGCCTGGGAACACGCTATCCCCGACGAACATGCGTGGGGCGTCTTCCGGCAGTTCCACGTGCACGGCGATGCCGCCCGGGGTGTGGCCCCGCAGCTCCACCGCAGTCATCTTCAACTCCGAGCAGTTACCCTTCAAACGCAGCAGCTCCGGGGTTCCTTCGTCGTTGCCGTAGACCTCATCGGCCGGGGCTGGCAGGTTGGTGGCCTCCTTGCGTGGTGCGTGGTGACGCGCCCCCGTTGCCGCCAGAACCTCCTCCAGCGCCTGCACGTGGTCGCCATGCTGGTGGGTGGTGAGGACGTCGGTGATGGTCACCCGCAGCTGATCCGCCAGGGCCAGGATGTGCTCAGCGTCCGCAGCCGCGTCAATGAGCAGCGCATTGCCGCCGCTGGCGATGAGGTAGACGTTGTTGTCCATCTCGCCAACTGAGGTGCGCGCCACGATCGTGGCATCCGTGGAAATAATCTCGACATCTCGGGGGTTGGAAAGATGTCCGAACTCACTGACCTGTGACATATGCATGAACTCGAGCATATCTACTTGTCGTACAGTGGGAATGAACTCATCCTGAGCCCGCGCCACCCAGGCGCGGCTCAGGGACAAAGCCAAACAGGAGGACGAGTGGCAGAGAAGCTTTTGGTCCGCGGTGCACGCGAGCACAACCTCAAGGGGGTGGACCTCGAGCTGCCGAGGGACAAAATGATCGTCTTCACGGGACTGTCCGGTTCCGGGAAGTCGTCGCTGGCCTTCGACACCATCTTCGCTGAGGGGCAACGGCGCTACGTCGAGTCCCTCAGCTCCTATGCCCGCATGTTCCTCGGTCGCCTCGACAAGCCGGATGTCGACTTCATCGAAGGCCTCTCGCCGGCGGTCTCCATCGACCAGAAGTCGACGAACCACAACCCGCGGTCCACGGTCGGCACCGTGACCGAGATCTTCGACTACCTGCGCCTGCTCTTCGCCCGCACCGGCACCCCGCACTGCCCGAAGTGCGGCGAGGTGATCCAGCGGCAAACCCCGCAGGAAATCGTGGACCAGATCATGGCCATGGAGGCCGGCACCAAGTTCCAGGTCCTCGCGCCGGTCGTGCGCACCCGCAAGGGCGAATTCGTTGACCTCTTCGAGGAACTCGCTGCGGAAGGTTACGCTCGCGTTCGGGTCGACGGCGAGGTCCACCGCCTGACCGATCCACCGCAGCTGGAAAAGCAGGTCAAGCACGACATCGACGTCGTCATCGACCGCCTCCAGGTGAAGGAAAGCCAGAAGCAGCGACTCACCGACTCCGTCGAGACGGCACTGCGCCGCGCGGACGGCGTCGTCGTCATCGAATTCGTCGACCTCGACGAAGATGACCCGAACCGGCAGCGCCGCTTCTCCGAGAAGATGGCCTGCCCCAACGGCCACGCCCTGCAGCTCGACGAGCTCGAGCCGCGCGCCTTCTCCTTCAACTCTCCATTTGGTGCCTGCCCGGCCTGCGACGGCCTGGGCACCAAGCTCGAGGTCGACGAGATGCTCGTCATCCCGGACGAGGATGCCCCGCTGAACAAGGCCATCGCGCCGTGGACCTCCAGCCCGAACGCGCGCTACTTCGACAAGCTCATCACCGCGCTGTCCAAGGAGCTGGACATCGACCCGAGCACCCCGTGGTCGGAGCTCACGAAGGCCGAACAGAAGGCTGTCCTGAAGGGGCACCCCACCCCGATCAGCGTGAGCTACAAGAACCGCTACGGCCGCCAGCGCCGGTACAACGCACCCTTCGAGGGCGTGATGCCATTCCTGAAGCGCAAGCTCGACCAGACCGACTCCGACTGGTCCAAGGAGCGCTACCGCAGCTACATGCGCGAGGTGGCGTGCCCGACGTGTAAGGGGGCGCGACTGAAGCCGGAGGTGTTGGCCGTGACCATCGCCTCGGGGGAGAAGGAGCTGTCCATCGCGGGCGTATCCGACCTGTCCATCGCCGAGGCGAGCGAGTTCCTGGATAACCTCACGCTGAACAAGCGACAGGAGATGATCGCCGGTGCGGTGCTGCGCGAGACACAGGCGCGGCTGAAGTTCCTGCTGGACGTCGGCCTGGACTACCTGGCCCTGTCCCGTTCGGCGGGCACACTCTCCGGTGGCGAGGCGCAGCGCATCCGCCTGGCGACCCAGATCGGTGCGGGTCTGGCAGGCGTGCTCTACGTGTTGGACGAGCCGTCGATTGGCCTGCACCAGCGGGATAATGCCCGGCTGATTACGACCCTGGAGAACCTCCGCGACCTGGGTAACACCCTGATCGTCGTCGAGCACGATGAGGACACGATCCGTGCGGCGGACTGGCTGGTGGATATCGGCCCGAATGCCGGCGAGTACGGCGGGCATATCGTGTATTCCGGCGAACCGAAGGGCATCACTGATGCCGAGGATTCGCTGACCGGCGATTACCTCGCCGGGCGCCGGGTACTGGCGGTGCCGGAGTCCCGCCGCGAGATTGATAATGAGCGGATGCTGACGATCCACGGGGCGCAGGAAAATAACCTCAAGAAGGTGGACGTGTCGATCCCGCTCGGTGTGATGACCTGCATCACCGGCGTGTCGGGTTCGGGCAAATCTTCCCTCGTCAACGGCATTCTGGCGCGGTCGCTGGCTAATCAGCTCAACGGTGCCCGCCTGGTGCCGGGGCACCACAAGAAGGTCAGTGGCCTGGATCAGCTGGACAAGCTCGTGCAGGTTGACCAGAGCCCGATCGGGCGCACCCCGCGCTCCAACCCGGCGACGTACACCGGTGTCTTCGACCGGGTGCGCAAGCTCTTCGCGGAGACCACCGAGGCGAAGGTGCGCGGCTACACGGCCGGGCGTTTCAGCTTCAATGTCAAGGGCGGGCGCTGCGAAGCCTGCCGCGGCGACGGCACGCTGAAGATTGAGATGAACTTCCTTCCGGACGTCTACGTCCCCTGCGAGGTCTGCGACGGTGCCCGGTACAACCGCGAGACGCTCGAGGTGAAGTACAAGGGCAAGAACATCGCCGAGGTGCTCGACATGCCGATCTCCGAGGCCGCGGAGTTCTTCGAGCCGATCACGGCGATCGCGCGTTACCTGAACACGCTCGTGGATGTTGGGTTGGGCTACGTGCGCCTCGGCCAGGCGGCCACCACGCTGTCTGGCGGTGAGGCGCAGCGCGTGAAGCTCGCAGCCGAGCTGCAGAAGCGCTCCAACGGGCGGACGATCTACATCCTCGACGAGCCGACCACTGGCCTGCACTTTGAGGACATTCGCAAGCTCATGCTGGTCCTGCAGGGACTGGTGGACAAGGGCAATACGGTGCTGATCATCGAGCACAACCTGGATGTCATCAAGTCCGCGGACTGGATCATCGACATGGGTCCGGAGGGTGGCTCGGGTGGCGGCACGGTCGTGGCCCAGGGGACCCCGGAGGATGTGGCGAAGGTCGACGGCTCCCATACCGCGACATACCTCGCGCCCATGTTGCCCGCCTAAGATCTGCGTGCTATATTCATGAGCACTACCGCTTGTCGTGTGTCGACAAGCTGCAAGTGGAGTTCTTTTTCTCCCACCTTAGACCGCCGTCACTGGCTGGGCTCGGGTCCAAAGCGAAGCTTTATGCTCGCAGCCTCTTCCATATGATTGAAGGGGCTTTCATTTGGGCGCTCCGGCGCGGGGGATTTTTCAGGGCTTCACAAGCAGTTGCGGTAAAGATCACTTACTACTGCTACTGAGGAGTTCACATCAGCGCTGAAGCTCGCATCAACGACCGAATTCGAGTCCCCGAGGTCCGACTCGTCGGTCCCAACGGAGAACAGGTCGGCATTGTCAAGACGGACGATGCTCGCAAGCTGGCCTATGAAGCAGACCTCGATCTTGTAGAGGTCGCGCCGAACGCCAAGCCGCCCGTGGCCAAGATCATGGACTACGGCAAGTTCAAGTATGAACAGGCTCAGAAGGCCCGCGAGGCTCGACGTAATCAGCAGCAGACTGTGGTCAAGGAGCAGAAGTTCCGCCCGAAGATCGATGACCACGACTACGAGACCAAGAAGGGCAACGTCGTTCGTTTCCTGGAGAAGGGCTCGAAGGTCAAGGTCACGATCATGTTCCGTGGTCGCGAGCAGTCCCGCCCCGAGCTGGGCTTCCGCCTCCTGGAGCGTCTTGCCGCTGACGTTGAGGAAGTCGGTCAGGTTGAGTCCCGTCCGAAGCAGGACGGTCGCAACATGACGATGGTTCTCGGCCCCGTCCGCAACAAGGGCAAGAAGTAGTCTCAGTAGTTCACAAACGTTGCTAGAGGATTTTCACCAATGAAGCAGAAGACGCACAAGGGTACCGCTAAGCGCATCAAGGTCACCGGTTCCGGCAAGCTCCGTCGCGAGCGCGCCTACCGCCGCCACCTTCTTGAGGGCAAGCCGTCCACCCGCACCCGCCGCCTGAAGGGCACCACCGACGTGTCCGCAGCCGACAACAAGCGCATGAAGCGCCTGCTGGGCAAGGCTTAATTACCTTAAGCCTCCCCCTTTTCTCGAAATACTAAAGAACAACCTGAAGTAAAGGACGTATCACCGTGGCACGTGTCAAGCGCTCTGTGAACGCAAAGAAGAAGCGTCGCGAAGTACTGAATTCCGCGAAGGGCTACCGGGGCCAGCGCTCCCGCCTGTACCGCAAGGCGAAGGAGCAGATGCTCCACTCCAAGACCTATGCCTTCCGCGACCGTCGCGCCCGCAAGGGTGAGTTCCGCAAGCTGTGGATCCAGCGCATCAACGCCGCTGCTCGTCAGAACGACATGACCTACAACCGCCTGATCCAGGGCCTGAAGCTGGCCGAGATCGAGGTCGACCGCAAGGTCCTGGCCGAGCTGGCTGTCTCCGACGCCGCTGCCTTCACCGCACTGTGCGAGGCTGCTAAGGCTGCTCTGCCGGAGGACGTCAACGCACCGGCGGCTTCCTAAAACCAGCCGAGGCGTTCAGCCTCCCACCGCCTTCGACGCGCTCCGCGTCGGGGCGGTTTTTTCATGTCTTCATGGGCTACCGTGCGTGCAAAGCGAGCTGGGTGCGTGGTGGTGGAGCTCCCGAACAGGGGAGAGGCGGGCAGCGGGGCACCACAGTCATCGCCTCGCAACAACCCGACTAGGGTGTGAAGCCATGGAGATGTTCACCGAACGCACGCCCCGCATCGTCAACGCCGCCAAGCTGCACCGAGCCGCCACCCGGCGCAAGACCGGTCGCTTCCTCGCCGAGGGGGAGAACGCGGTCACCGCAGCTCTCGCGCGCGGCGAGGTCCTCGACCTGTACGTCACCGAGGCTGCGTGGGAGCGCTTCCCCTTCCTCCAGGACGTCACCGGCACCCACGTCCACCTCATCACCGAACGTGCCGCCGACCACCTCTCCGAGACGGTCACCCACACCGGCCTATTCGCCCTCTGCGCAAACCAGATGGTCGACGACGATGCACTCATCGCTAGCGCCGTCAAGAACAGCCCACTCATTGCTGTGCCCGTCGAGACGAACGAGCCCGGGAACGCGGGAACCATCATCCGTGTCGCCGATGCTTTCGGCGCCGGGGGAGTCCTCTTCGCGGGAAATACCGTGGATCCGCAGGGTGGCAAGGCGGTGCGCGCATCAGCCGGAAGCCTGTTCAACCTGCCCGTTGCCCGCAACACCTCGGTGGTGGAGGTCGTCGAGAAACTCCACGAGGCGGAGTTCCAGATCCTCGCTACCGCAGCGGACGGGGATGTCACCCTCCACGAGGCGGCCGACCCCGCCAATGGCATGCTCGCCCAGCCCACCGCATGGCTGTTCGGCAACGAGGCGCACGGGCTGGGGGACTGGCTCGACCTTGCGGATATCCGCGTGAGTATCCCGATGCGCGGGCAGGCTGAATCGCTGAACCTCGCCACGGCGGCAAGTGTGTGCCTTTACGAATCCTCCAAAGCACAGATTGCTAAGCTGTAGCCTGAAATAGTCGTTTTACGTGTTGCGAGGAGCCCACGTTGTCGGAATCGCCAGTGTCGCCTGAGGCTGCTGTAGAAATCTCTGAAGAGTCGATGGGGGCGGCGGCCGAAGCCGCCGAGAAGGCCTTTACCTCCGCGACCAACCTCGAGGAACTCGCCGAGGCCCGCCGTGCCCACCTCGGCGACGACGCTCCGATCCCCGCTGCTCGCCGCTCCCTCGGCTCCCTGCCGAAGGACCAGCGCAAGGATGCCGGCCGCATCGTCAACATGGCACGTGGCCGCGTCGAGAAGCTCTTCGCTCAGGTCAAGGCCGAGCTGGAGGAGAAGCGCAACCAGGAGGCGCTGCGCGCCGAGCGCATCGACGTCACCCAGCCCACCACCCGCGGCCAGGTTGGCGCCCAGCACCCGATCACGATCCTCAACGAGCAGATCGCGGACATCTTCGTCGGCATGGGCTGGGAGATCGCCGACGGCCCGGAGGTCGAGGCAGAGTACTTCAACTTCGACTCCCTGAACTTCATCCCGGACCACCCGGCCCGCACCCTCCAGGACACGTTCCACATTGCACCGCAGGGCTCCCGCCAGGTGCTGCGCACCCACACCTCCCCGGTGCAGATGCGCACCATGCTCTCCCGCGAGGTGCCGATCTACATCGCCTGCCCGGGGCGCGTGTTCCGCACCGACGAGCTGGACGCCACCCACACCCCGGTCTTCCACCAGGTCGAGGGGCTGGCCGTGGATAAGGGCCTGACGATGGCTCACCTCAAGGGCACCCTGGACCATCTCGCGAAGTCCCTGTTCGGCCCGAACACCAAGACCCGTATCCGCCCGAACTACTTCCCGTTCACCGAGCCCTCCGCCGAGGTTGACGTCTGGTTCGAGGACAAGAAGGGCGGCGCCGGTTGGATCGAGTGGGGTGGCTGCGGCATGGTCAACCCCAACGTCCTCATCGCCGCGGGAATCGACCCGGAGGAGTACTCGGGTTTTGCCTTCGGCATGGGCATCGAGCGCACTCTGCAGTTCCGCAACGGTCTGCCTGACATGCGCGACATGGTGGAAGGCGACGTCCGTTTCACCCTGCCATTCGGGGTCCGCGGCTAAGCCCCGCAGTACCCCGCCGCCACAACAACCTCCGCTCCACAACTCTTCTGGCAAAAGGACCTTTTCAAGCACATGTTGATTTCTCAGAACTGGCTCACCCGGATCCTGCAGACCGCGAACCCTAGCTGGTCTGTGGACTCCGAGGAACTCGACGCAGGTTTCGTCCGCGTCGGCTTCGAGACGGAGGGCTACGAGCGCCTCCCGAAGACCGAGGGGCCACTCGTCATCGGCAGGGTGAGCAACATCGAGGAGCTGGAGGGCTTCAAGAAGCCGATCCGCTACTGTGAGATCGCCGTCGGCGAGGCCAACGGCACCGGCGAGCCACAGAACATCATTTGTGGTGCCCGCAACTTCGCCGAGGGCGACTACGTGATCGTCGCCCTGCCGGGCACCGTGCTGCCTGGCCCGTTCGAGATCTCCGCGCGCAAGACCTACGGCAAGATCTCCGAGGGCATGATGTGCTCCGCCTCTGAACTCGGCCTCTACGACGGCACCAGCCCCGGCATCATCACCGTCTCCGAGGAGGAGATCAAGGTCAACGGGCTCGCCGTCGGCGACGACGCCCGTGGCCTGCTGGGCCTGGATGACACGGTCTTCGAGGTCAACGTCACCCCGGACCGCGGCTATGCGCTGTCCGCCCGCGGCCTGGCCCGCGAGCTGGCGTCCTCCTTCGAGCTGCAGTACCGCGACCCGGCGCTCGATCCAGCGGCTGCCGCTCTCGACGATGACCTCTTCGCCGGCATCCCGGGCATCAAGGAAGACATCCTTTCCCTGGAGGTCGAGGAGGATGCGAAGTGCTCCCTCTTCGGTATCCGCAAGGTCGAGGGCATTGACCCGACCGCCGAGTCCCCGCTGTGGCTGCAGCGCGAGCTGATGCTCTGCGGCCAGCGCCCGGTTAACGCCGCCACGGACGTCACGAATTACGTCATGATGCTGCTCGGCCAGCCGATGCACGCCTTCGACGCTGGCAAGATCACCGGCAACCTGCGGGTGCACCGCGCCTCCGAGGGCGACACTCTGACCACCCTGGACGGTGTGGAGCGGACCCTGTCCAGCGAGGACGTCGTCATCTCCGACGACTCTGGCATCCAGTCCCTGGCCGGTGTGATGGGCGGCAGCACCTCCGAGATCTCCGATGAGACCGTCGATGTGCTCTTCGAGGCCGCTCACTGGGATGAGCTCACCGTGGCCCGCACCTGCCGCCGCCACAAGCTCTCCTCTGAGTCCTCCCGCCGCTTCGAGCGCGGCACCGACGCCGCGATCATCGGCAATGCCCTGGACTTCGCGGTCTCGCTGCTGGTCCGCATCGCTGGCGGCAAGGTGGTGCACGGCCGCACCATGGTCGGCGAGGTGCCGAGCATGCCGACGATCCAGATGCACACCAACCGTCCGGGCAAGGTTGCGGGCATGATCTACCCGGACGGCACCACGATCGGTCGCCTCCGCGAGGTAGGCTGCACCGTCCGCGAGACCGGCCTGCGCGATGGCCAGGGTGCCCGCCAGATCGAGGTCACCCCGCCGACCTGGCGCCCGGACCTGACCATCCCGGCCGACCTGGTGGAGGAGGTTCTCCGTCTCGAGGGGCTGGAGAACATCCCATCGGTCCTGCCGCACGCACCGGTCGGCCGCGGCCTGACGCCACGCCAGCGCCTGCGCCGCCGCATCGGCCACGCGATGGCCTGGAATGGCTTCGCGGAGATCCTGCCGACGCCGTTCATCGCCAACGATGTTTTCGACGAGTGGGGCCTGGCGGAGGATGATCCGCGCCGCAACGTGGTGAAGGTCCAGAACCCGCTGGAGTCTGATCACGCTTCTCTGGGCACCACGCTGCTGCCGTCCATGATCGACGCCCTGCGCCGCAACTCCGCGCGTGGTCAGAAGGACGTCGCCCTGTTCGGCGTGGAGCAGGTTTCCCTGCCCCGCCTGCCGGAAAGCGGGCGCAAGCCGACCCCGATGCCCGCTGTGACCCAGCGCCCGTCCGAGGCGGAGCTGGACGAGCTGGCTCAGACCCTGCCGGAGCAGCCGCTCTACGTGGCGATGGTCGCCGCCGGCCAGCGCGCTCTGCAGGGCCCGTGGGGTGGCGCGGAGAACTTCGAGGCTCAGGACGCCTTCGAGGCAGCCCGCCTGATCGGGCGTGCGGCTGGTGTGGACGTGGAGTTCCGCAACGCCGAGTTCCTGCCGTGGCACCCGGGCCGCTGTGCGGAGATCCTGGTCGACGGCACCGTGGTGGGGCACGCGGGCGAGCTGCACCCGCAGGTCTGCGAGCGCGCCAACATCCCGGCCCGGAGCATCGCGCTCGAGATCGACCTGGACGCGCTCCCGGTGGAGGAGCGCTTCCCGCAGCCCAAGGTGTCTGCCTTCCCGCCGGTCTACCAGGACGTGGCCCTCGTGGTTGACGAGGATCTGCCGGTTGCCGAGGTGCAGAAGGTGCTGCAGGAGGGGGCCGGCGAGCTGCTGGAGAGCATCCGCCTGTTCGACATTTACGAGTCGGATTCGCTGGCCCAGGGCAAGCGTTCGCTGACCTTCTCCCTGAGCTTCCGTGCGACGGACCGCACGCTGACCGAGGATGAGGCATCGGAGGGTCGCCGTGCGGCCATCGACGCCGCCACGGCGAAACTGGGTGCTGAGCTTCGCTCCTAGGGCACAGCTTCGCTGCTAGGACACAGCTTCGCTCCTAATGTGCAGCTGCGTTCTTAGGGCGCGGCCGTGCTCTGAGGGGAGCGGACCTCTAGAACATACCCCTTATGCAGCCCGCGAGGACCACCATCGCGGGCTGCATATTTTGCATAAGCGTGTATATATTGCATTTTTCTGTGATCGGGCGCATAATTAAAGAATGAAGAAGATTGCAGTCGCAGGAGCCAGCGGTTACGCAGGCGGGGAAGCTCTCCGCTTGCTGCTCAACCACCCGGGATACGGCGTGGACTTCGAGATCGGGGCCCTCACTGGGGGTTCCAACGCCGGCCAGAACTTCGGGGAACTCGCCCCGGCACTGACCCCCTTGGCGGATCGCACCCTCCAGGAGACCACCCCGGAGGTGCTCGCCGAGCACGACATGGCGATTCTCGCTCTCCCGCACGGCGTTTCTGCCACCCTCGTGGAGCAGGGGCTGCCGGAAGATATGAAGATCGTGGACTGTGGTGCGGATTACCGGCTGCGCAACGAGGACCTGTGGGAGCGCTACTACGGCACCCCGCACGCCGGTAGCTGGACCTATGGCATCCCGGAGATGCCCGGCCACCGCGAGGAGATCGCCGCAGCTAACCGCGTCGCCGCCCCCGGCTGCTTCCCGACCGGCGCGACCATCGCCGCTATGCCCGGCATCGCCGCCGGCATGATGGCCCCACAGGTCTCCGTTGTTTCCGTCACCGGCGTCTCGGGGGCGGGTAAGAAGCCCAGCGTGGCCCTGCTCGGTGCCGAAACCATGCAGAACCTCCGCGCCTACGGTGTGATGACCCACCGGCACGCCCCGGAGATCAAGCAGAACCTCCTCGAGCTCGTCCCGGGTGGCGACCAGGGCGACGACGTCCACGTCACCTTCACCCCCGTCCTAGCACCGCTCGTGCGCGGCATCCTCACGACCGTCACCGCACCGGCCCGCGGTAGCGCCGCCGACGTCCGACGCGCCTACGAGGACTTCTGCGCATCCGAGCCCTTCCTGCACCTCCTGCCGGAAGGCCAGCAGCCAGAGACCCGCCACGTCGCCGGTACCAACATGGTTCATCTGCAGGTCGCCGTGGACGACGGCATGATCGTCGCGACCTCCGCGATCGACAACCTGACCAAGGGCACCGCGGGCGCTGCCGTCCAGTGCCTCAACCTGATGAACGGTTGGGACGAGACCGCAGGCCTGCCGACCATCGCCGCGACCTAACTCAGCGACAACCTAACGCAGCAGCGTCTTAATACAGCGCCGTCGTAACACAGCGCCGTTCCACACGCCGAACAACACACCCACCACATCAACCCCTTTGAAGAAGTAGAAGAAGAGCACGCAGTGAGCACCCAGCCTGAACACCACAACCCACAAGCCGGTCAGTGCACCGGAGTCACCGCCCCGGCTGGCTTCCGCGCCGCCGGCGTCACCGCAGGCATTAAGCCCTCCGGCAACCCGGACATGGCCCTGCTGGTCAACGACGGCCCCGACTACCACGCCGCCGCGTTGTTCACCCGTAACCAGATCAAGGCCGCGCCTGTCCAGCTGACCAAGTCGCTGCACAACGGAACTTTCCGCGCAGCCGTCATCAACGCCGGCAACGCGAATGCCTGCACGGGGGAGCAGGGCATGGCGGACGCGAAGCGCACCGGCGAGCTCGTCGGCAGCGCGCTGGGGATTGACGCCGCGGACGTGGCCGTGTGCTCCACCGGCCTGATCGGCGACCTGCTGCCGATGGACAAGATCGAGGCGGGAGTTGGTGCGCTGGCCTCCGAGCTCTCCACCGACCTCGAAGCAGGTACCAAGGCAGCCGAGGCGATCATGACCACGGATACCGTCATCAAGCAGGCGGTCTACGAGGGTGATGGCTGGAGCATCGGCGCGATGGCCAAGGGCGTGGGAATGATGGCCCCATCCCTGGCCACGATGCTGGTCTTCCTCACCACCGACGCCAAGCTGCCCAGCGCAGAGGCCGCCCAGGAGGCGTTGGGGGCGGCCAGCGGGGTCACCTTCGACTGCATCGACGTGGACGGCTCCACTTCCACCAACGACACCCTCATCATGCTCGCCAACGGTGCCTCCGGTGTGGAGCCGGACGCCGCTGAGTTCGCCCGCGCGGTCCACGAGGTGTGCCTCGACCTCACCCGCCAGCTGCAGGGTGATGCCGAGGGCGTGACCAAGAAGGTCGCGATCACCGTCACCGGCGCAGCTACGGACGAGGAGGCCAAGGCCGCCGCGCGCGTCATCGGCCGCGACAACCTCTTCAAGTGCGCGATGTTCGGCTCCGACCCGAACTGGGGCCGCGTGCTCGCCGCCGTCGGCATGGCCCCGGTGACCATGGATCCGAGCAAGATTCGGGTGTCCTTCAACGGCCACGACGTCTGCGTCGACGCCGCCGGAACCCCGAACGCCCGCGAGGTTGATCTCTCGGGTGAGGACATCGACGTCGAGGTCAACCTCGCCAGCGGCGACGGCGCGGCCACCGTCTGGACCACCGACCTGTCCTACTCCTACGTCGAGATCAACTCCGAGTACTCCAGCTAAGCGCCAGCGGTAACCCAAGGATTCACCATGCCTAAGATTCACGACTCCTCCTGCACCAGCGGGCTGACCCCGTCGCAGCGCTCCCACGTGCTGGCCGAGGCCCTGCCGTGGCTGCTGCACTACCGCGACAAGATCGTGGTGGTGAAGTACGGCGGCAACGCCATGATCGACGACGAGCTCAAGCGTGCCTTTGCCGCCGACATGGTCTTCCTCCGCGCTGTCGGCGCGCGCCCCGTCGTCGTGCACGGCGGCGGGCCGCAGATCAACACGATGCTCGACAAGGTCGGCCTGGAAGGGGAGTTTCGCGGTGGCTTCCGCGTCACCTCGCCTGAGGTCATGGAGTACGTGCGCATGGTGCTCTTCGGCAAGGTCGGTCGCGAGCTGGTCGGCCTCATCAACGAGCACGGGCCCTACGCGGTGGGCGCCTCCGGCGAGGATGCTGGCCTGTTCACGGCCGAGAAGTTCCAGCCCGAGATCGATGGGGAACTGGTGGACATCGGCCGGGTCGGCAATATCACCGACGTCGACCCCACCAGCCTGTTCGACCTCATCGATGCCGGCCGCATCCCGGTGGTTTCGACGATTGCCCCGGATGACGACGGTCTGGTCTACAACATCAATGCCGACACCGCCGCTGGTGCGCTGGCGGGAGCCCTGGACGCCGAGCGCCTCGTCATGCTCACCAACGTGCCGGGGCTCTACACCGACTGGCCGAACCGGGACTCGCTGGTTTCCAGCCTCACCCCCGAGGAGCTGGAGGAGCTCCTCCCGACCCTGGATAGCGGCATGATCCCGAAGATGACCGCCTGCCTGGACGCCATTCGCAACGGCGCGAAGGCCGCCCACGTCATCGATGGGCGTGTGCCGCACTCGGTGATCCTCGAGCTGATGACCGAAGGCGGTATCGGCACGATGATCGCCGCAGAGTCCTACGAGCACTAAAACCCAGCAGCAAGAAACTTCCGACGCACAACCCCGAAGGATCAAGGCGATGAGCAACACTGAATCTCAAGCCACTCCCGCCACGGAAGCCACCTGGCAGGACCGCTGGCAGCACACGCTGATGGACACCTACGGCACCCCGGCGCTGAACCTCGTCAAGGGCCAGGGCAGCTACGTCTGGGATAGCGAGGGCAAGAAGTACCTCGACCTGCTCTCCGGCATCGCGGTCAACGCCCTGGGGCACGCCCACCCAGCGATCGTCGAGGCCGTGACCACCCAGCTGCAGACCCTGGGGCACACCTCGAATGTCTTTGCCCACCCGCAGGTCATCGAGCTCGCGGGGAAGGTGACCTCGCTGGTCGGTACCGAGGAGGCTGCGGACGCCCGCGTGTTCTTCTGTAACTCCGGCGCCGAGGCCAACGAAGCCGCGTTCAAGATCGCGCGCGCGACTGGGCGGCCGAAGATCCTGGCCGCCGAGCGGGGCTTCCACGGGCGCACGATGGGGTCCCTGGCGCTGACCGGCCAGCCGGATAAGCGCAAGCCCTTCGAACCGATGCCAGCGGGCGTGGAGTACTACCCCTACGGCGACCTCGACGCCGTCGACGCCATGGCCGACGAGAACACCGCCGCCATCATCCTGGAGGCGATCCAGGGCGAGACCGGCGTGATCCCCGCCCCGGAGGGCTTCCTCGCCGGGCTGCGTCGCATCTGCGACGAGCGCGGGATCCTCCTCATTGTCGACGAGGTCCAGGCGGGCATGGGGCGCACCGGCGCCTGGTTCGGTTTCCAGTCCGATGGTTCCGGCGTTGTTCCGGACGTCATCACCATGGCCAAGGGACTGGGCGGCGGGCTCCCGATCGGCGCCTGCCTGGCCATGCCCCGTGCCCAACTGCTGGCCAAGGGCATGCACGGCACCACCTTCGGCGGCAACCCGGTGGTCTGCGCTGCGGCTAATGCCGTGATCGATGAGATCAAGGAACAGAACCTGCTGGAGAACGTGCAGGAGGTCGGGGCGCAGCTGGTCGCTGCCCTGCAGAACCACCCGCGGGTCACCGAGATCCGCGGCCGCGGCTTGATGCTGGGCGTCGTTCTGGACACCCCGTGCGAGCTCGACCCCGCGAACTACGGAATCCTGCTGAACAAGCCCTCGCCGGAGGTGCTGCGCATCGTGCCGCCGCTGAACCTGAGCCCCGCCGAGGCCGATGAGGCAGCGTCGAAGATCACCGCGATGCTCGACGACCTACCGAACCCAACCGAGACGTCGACCACAGAAAGCTAGATATGACCCTCGCAGAAAAGAACACTAAGCCCCTGCGCCACATGCTGGCGGACGACGACCTCACCCCGGCCGAGCAGGCGCAGGTCCTGGACCTGGCGGAGAAGGTGAAGGCCGACCGCTACGGCAATCCCTTCCGCAACATCCTGGAGCGCCAGTCCGTGGCGGTGCTGTTCGACAAGACCTCCACCCGCACCCGCTTCTCCTTCAGCGCCGGGATCACCGAGCTGGGCGGCAGCCCGATCGTCGTGGACTCCGGTAGTTCCCAGATGGGCAAGGGGGAGACTTTCCAGGACACCGGAGCGGTGCTCTCGCGGTTCGCCAGCATGATCGTGTGGCGCACCGGTGCGCACAGCAACCTCGCGGAGATGGCCGAGACCGCGACGGTGCCGATCATCAACTCCCTTTCCGATGATTTCCACCCCTGCCAGATCCTCGCGGACCTGCAGACCATCCGGGAGAAGAAGGGCGAGCTGGCCGGGTTGAAGGCCATCTACTTCGGCGACGGCGCCAACAACATGGCCAACAGCTACATGCTCGGCTTCGCCACCGCAGGCATCGACATCACGATCTGCGCCCCGGAGGGCTTCCAGCCAGAGGCGGAGTTCGTGGAGCGGGCAAAGAAGCGGGCCGCGGAGACCGGAGCCACCGTCACCGTGACGGATGAGGTCACCGCCGCGGACGCCGACGTCGTCATCACGGACACGTGGGTGTCCATGGGCCAGGACCCGAACGTCGACCGCAGCGCCCTGCGCGCCTACCAGGTCAACGAGGAGCTCATGGCGGAGGCGAAGGAGGACGCGATCTTCCTGCACTGCCTGCCCGCCTACCGCGGCAACGAGGTCACCGCCGAGGTTATCGACGGCGAGCAGTCGGTGGTCTTCGACGAGGCCGAAAACCGCCTGCACGCGCAAAAGGCGCTGATGGTATGGCTGCTCCGTTAGACCGGCCGGCCGCGCCGTCGAAGTCCGCCCGGCAGGCGGCCATCGCACGGGTGATCGGCCAGCACCAGGTGGCGAACCAGCGCGAGCTGCTCGACATCCTGCACACCATGGATATCGAGATCACGCAGGCCACGCTCTCCCGGGACCTCGTGGACCTGGGAGCCCGCAAGGTGCGCACCGACGGCAAGTCCCACTACACCCTGGCCGAAGCCATGGTGGGGGACGGGCCAGCGCACCTGCGCCGGGTGCTTTCCGAGCTGCTGGTCGCCCACGACGATTCTGGCAACATCGCGGTGCTGCGCACCCCGCCGGGGGCTGCTCAATACCTGGCCAGCGTCCTCGACCGCTCGGAACTGCCGCAGACGGTGGGTACCATCGCGGGTGATGACACGGTCTTTGTGCTCGCCCGCGAGGGGCACAGCGGGGCCCAGGTCGCGGAGTATTTCGCAGAGCTGGCCCGCGGCTAGGAACCGTGCCAGCGATCCGGTGGGCAAGCGGCCGTCCAGAATGGACGCCACTAGCCCGCGCCGGATGCTCAACAAAAAATCTGAACAACTAGAATCTTTAAAAGAAGAACAGAAAACGGGGAAAGGAAACCTCAATGAAGGATCGCGTCGTACTCGCATACTCCGGTGGCCTGGACACCACCGTCGCCATCAGCTGGATCGCCAAGGAGCGCAATGCTGAGGTCATCGCCGTGTCCATCGACCTGGGCCAGGGTGGCGAGGACATGGAGACCGTCCGCCAGCGCGCGCTCGGCGCCGGCGCTGTGGAGTCCATCGTCGTGGACGCCCGCGACGAGTTCGCCAACGACTACTGCCTGCCGACCATCAAGGCCAACGGTCTGTACATGAAGGAGTACCCGCTGGTCTCCGCGATCTCCCGCCCGCTGATCGTCAAGCACATGGCCGAGGCTGCCAAGGAGCACAACGGCACTGCCGTCGCCCACGGCTGCACCGGTAAGGGCAACGACCAGGTCCGTTTCGAGGTCGGCTTCGCCAACACCGCACCGGAGCTGGAGATCATCGCCCCGGCCCGCGACTACGCCTGGACCCGCGACAAGGCCATCGCCTTCGCCGAGGAAAACGACATCCCGATCGAGCAGTCCAAGTCCTCCCCGTTCTCCATCGACCAGAACGTCTGGGGCCGTGCGGTCGAGACCGGCTACCTGGAGGACCTGTGGAACGCCCCGACCAAGGACGTCTACGCCTACACCGAGGACCCGGCCCTGGGCCAGGCCCCGGATGAGGTCATCATCTCCTTCGAGGCCGGCGTGCCGGTGGCCATCGACGGCCGCAAGGTGACCGTCCTGGAGGCCATCGAGGAGCTCAACCGCCGCGCTGGTGCGCAGGGCGTGGGCCGCCTGGACATGGTCGAGGACCGCCTGGTGGGCATCAAGTCCCGCGAGATCTACGAGGCTCCGGGCGCGATGACCCTCATCCGCGCGCACGAGGCCATGGAGGCCGTCACCATCGAGCGCGAGCTGGCTCGTTACAAGCGCGGCATCGACGCCGAGTGGTCCGACCTGGTCTACGACGGCCTGTGGTTCTCCCCGCTGAAGCGCTCCCTGGATGCCTTCATCGAGGAGTCCCAGGAGCACGTCACCGGCGACATCCGCCTGGTGCTGCACGCCGGCAACATCATCATCAATGGCCGCCGTTCCGACCACTCCCTCTACGACTTCAACCTGGCCACCTACGACGAGGGCGATAGCTTCGACCAGTCCCTGGCCAAGGGCTTCGTGGAGCTGCACGGCCTGTCCTCCAAGATCGCCGCTAAGCGCGATATGGGCATCCTGTAATAGCCCCTTCCTGGCGGGCGGTCCCGTTCGTGGGGCTGCCCGCCGTTAGTTTCTTTAAGACCGACTTTCTTTCACGACGTCACTCACGGAGAGGAATCCTTCAATGGCAGATCACGGTGCGTCCAACCCCGGTGCGCTGGACAAGCACGGCACGAACGAGGGCGCGCTCTGGGGCGGCCGCTTTTCCGGCGGCCCTTCGGAGGCCATGTTCGCGCTGTCCGTGTCCACCCACTTCGACTGGGTGCTCGCCCCCTATGACGTGCTCGCCTCGAAGGCACACGCGAAGGTGCTGAATCGGGCCGGGCTCCTCTCCGACGCCGACCTGGAGACCATGCTGAACGGGCTGGACCAGCTGGGTCGGGACGTCGCGGAGGGTTCCTTCGTCCCCGCACCCTCCGACGAGGACGTCCACGGCGCGATGGAGCGCGGCCTGATCGACCGGGTCGGCCCGGAGGTCGGCGGTCGCCTGCGCGCGGGACGTTCCCGCAATGACCAGGTGGCTGCGATGTTCCGCATGTGGATCCGCGACGCGATCCGCGACATCGCCGTCCAGGTCACCGAGCTGATCGACGCGCTGGCTGCCCAGGCGAAGGCTCACCCGGAGGCGATCATGCCGGGTAAGACGCACTCCCAGGCTGCCCAGCCGATCTTGCTGGCCCACTCGCTGTTGGCTCACGCCCAGCCGCTGCTGCGCGATATTCAGCGCCTGCAGGACCTGGATAAGCGCCTGGCTGTCTCGCCTTATGGCTCGGGCGCGCTGGCTGGTTCCTCGCTGAAGCTGGACCCGGAGGCCATCGCAGAGGAGCTCGGCTTCGACTCCGCGGCGGATAACTCCCTGGACGGTACTTCCTCCCGCGACTTCGCCTCCGAGACGGCATTCGTGCTCGCGCAGATCGCGGTGGACATGTCCCGCCTGGCCGAGGAGATCATCTACTGGTGCACCCCGGAGTACGGCTACGTCACGCTCTCTGATTCCTGGTCCACCGGCTCTTCGATCATGCCGCAGAAGAAGAACCCAGATGTGCCTGAGCTCGTGCGCGGCAAGACGGGTCGGTTGATCGGTAACCTCTCCGGGCTGATGGCCACCCTCAAGGGCCTGCCGCTGGCGTACAACCGCGACCTGCAGGAGGACAAGGAGCCGATCGTCGACTCGGTGGCACAGCTCAATCTGCTGCTGCCGGCGATGACTGGTCTGGTATCCACCCTGACCTTCCACGAGGACCGTATGCGCGAGCTCGCCCCGGCGGGCTTCACGCTCGCGACGGATCTGGCGGAGTGGATGGTGCGCCAGGGCGTGCCGTTCCGGGAGGCTCACGAGGCTTCGGGTTCCTGCGTTCGTATCGCGGAGTCCCGCGGCGTGGACCTCATCGACCTCACCGACGAGGAGCTTGCCTCCGTGGATTCTCGGCTCACCCCGGAGGTTCGCGAGGTGCTCACCATCGATGGCGCGGTGGCGTCCCGGTCGACCCGTGGCGGCACCGCCGGTGTGCGGGTCGCCGAGCAGCGGGAGCGCGTCGAGACGCTTTCCGGTGAGCTGCGCGGGTGGGCGGAAACGCCGGTCCGCGGCTAAGGAAAGAGCGTCGCGGGGTTTAGCCCCGCACCCCTCCGGGCAGGTTGTGCAGCGTGATTCCATACTCGCTGGCAACCTGCCCGTATTTTTCGGCGAAGTGCTGGCTGCGTACTCCGGAGGCACAGTAAACCACCGCGTCGGTGCCCTGGTGGCGGGCGAAGGCCTCGGCCACTGCAGGCGAGGCAACGTCCAGGGTGCCCGCGGGATCCGCGAGCGCGGACATCGCTAGGTGCTCGTCGGCGCCCTGCTCGCCGATGAATCCCGGCTGGGCGAGGAGCGTTTCGTGGTACTCCCGGACGTCCACCGTAAAAGCTTTGCCGGTGCGGACGAGCTCGTGCAGCGCGGCGTTGTCCGATGCCTGTGCTGGGCAGTCGCCTGGGGCCTGGTTCGGCGTGGTCTCCGAAGACTCCGGGGACTGGACTGCGCAGGCGGCAGAGGAGGCCGCGGGGCCGTCGCTGGGGGACAGGGCCGCGACTGGTTGGCGGCTCGGGTCGGGGGCGATGCGGAAGCTCTGGGTGCGCGCTGTGAGAGCGTCGTAGCTCACAACGGTGCCGAGCAGCGGCTGTCCGACCCCGGTGACCCACTTGATGGCCTCTGTGGCGGCCAGCGCGCCCATCACGGCGGTGGTCGCGCCCAACACGCCGGCGCTCGCGCAGTCGGGGATCGAATCTCCGCTGGGCTTCTCTGGGAACAGATCCCGCAGCCCGATGCCGCGTTCACCGCTGGCGGTGGAGTTGAACACCGAGATCTGCCCGGCGAAACGCAGGACCGTGGTCCAGACCAGGGGAGTACCGGAGATTTCGGCGGCGTCGGCCACCAGGAATTTCGTGTCGAAGTTATCGGAGCCGTCAATGACCAGATCGACCTGCCGGAATGCCTCGACGATATTCTCGGTGTCCAGGCGGTAGCGGTGGGTCTCGACCCGGATATCCGGCTGGATGCGCTTCAAGGCATCGGTGGCTGCATCCACCTTCGCCCGGCCGACGTCCTCGGCCGAGAACAGGATCTGGCGGTGCAGGTTGGTCACGTCCACCGTGTCGTCGTCATAGAGCACGATCGTGCCCACTCCGGCCGAAGCCAGGGACTGCATCGCGGGGCAACCTAATCCGCCGGCCCCAACGACGAGCACGCGGGCGTCGTGCAGCCGCTGCTGCTCGGCGGGTCCGAAGCCCGGCAGGTTCAGGTGGCGGGCGGTGCGCCGTTGCTCGCGGTAGGGAAGCGAGACGAAGTCACCGGCGGGGAATGCCTGCTCGGTTCCCGCTGTGTGCGGGGAAGAAGTGTGTGTGTTTTCAGCCACGCTTAGAGCACCTCCTCCGCCCAGTCCTCGTCCCAGGACGCCAGCCCCTCGAAGCTGGAGCTGGCCAGTGCACCTTCCGCGTGGGTGCGCTGCGGGATGCGTCCCGCCGCAGCGGCCAGGCGGCCGGCCTCGACCGCGTGCCTCATGGCAGTGGCCATAGCGACGGGATCCTGGCAGCGGTTGACGGCGCTGGCGAGCAACACGCCGCTGCAGCCGAGCTCCATGGCCAGCGCGGCGTCCGATGCCGTGCCCACCCCGGCGTCGAGTAGCACCGGCACGGAGGCTCGGGCGCAGATCAGCTCGATATTGTGCGGGTTGAGGATCCCCAGCCCCGTGCCGATCGGGGAGCCCAGCGGCATCACGGCTGCCGCTCCGGCGTCCTCCAAGCGTTTGGCGACCACGGGGTCGTCGCTGGTGTAGGCCAGCACCTCGAAGCCCTCGGCCACCAGCATTTCGCAGGTGTCCACCAGCTCCACCACGTCGGGCAGGAGTGTGCGGTCGTCGGCGATGAGCTCCAGCTTCACCCAGTTGGTGCCCAGCGCCTCGCGGGCAAGCTGGGCGGTGAGGATCGCATCTTTGGCGGTCCGGCAGCCCGCGGTATTCGGCAGGACGTCGATGCCCAGCCGGTTCAACAGCCCGAAGACGCTCTCGCCTCCCGCAGCGCCGTTCGAGGCCCCAGCGGTGCCAGCGTTCTTGCCTGCCCGGAAGCGGCGCATTGCCACGGTGGTCAGCTGGGTACCGCTGGCTACCAGGGCTTTCTCGAGCAGCGTCTGGCTGCTCGCCCCGCCGGTGCCCATGATCAGGTGCGAGTCGAACTTCTTACCTGCGATTTCAAGCATCTATGCCTTCTTCTGTGTGTGTCGGTGCCGTCGTTCCAGGGGCTTCGTGGCTGGCTCAGCCGAGCGAGCGGGAAACGGCAAGCTTAGCCACCCTGCACTGCGACGAGGATGTCGATCTCGTCGCCGTCGGCCACCCCGCGGTTCTCCCACTGACTGCGTGGCACGACCGCCTGGTTCAGCGCGATCGCGATGCCCGTGGCATCCTTCTCGCCGGTCTCGTTGGCGACGACGTCGGCGATCGTGAGTCCCGCCTTGCCCTGGCGCTCTTCCTGGTTCACCGTGTAATTCATTCTCGATGCATCCTTTCGTCCGTCTTTCTCCGGGCGTTCTGCTTGCCCCATTATCTCCCAGTCGCGTGCCACTGGCTCAGTGCGTTTCGGTCGCGAAGCGCTCCCAGCGGCACGCCTCGAGGCTCACCCCGGCCGCCTTTGCGGCCTCGCCCAACGCCGCATCGCCATCACCAGCGGTGAGCCCCAGGTGTGCCGTCACCTTAGCGCCCAGTGCAGACAACAGAATGCCGTGCCGGAAGTATCCCGCCGAGATGACCACATTCCCGCTGGTCTTGCCGATCAGGGGTAGGTCGTCGGGAGTGCCTGGGCGTTCCCCGGCGAGCGCCTCGATGAATTCGCAGTCCTCGATTCCCGGCACCACGCGGATGGCGTCGCGCAGCAGGGTGTAGACCCCGTCGGCAGCGGGTGCCCGACGTTCGTCCTCCCGTGTCGTCGCGCCCACGGCGATCGTGCCGTCGGTGCGGGGGATGACGTAGATTGGCCGATCCTCGAAGAAACCCCGGATCACGCGCTCCACCGGGGCGGGCCGGCCTTCGGGGACCCCGAGGCGGATCAGGTCCCCGCGCACGGGCCGCACCGGCAGGGCAGGGGCGCCCTCGAGCGTTGCTGCCCCCACGCCGTTACAGACGTAGACGCTCCCGCTCACGTCCACTGCCGTGTTGTCGGCGAGACGCACTGCGGTGCACCTGCTGGCCTGTTCTGCGTTGCCGAGGTCGGTGTGAGCCCCCGCCGCATCGCTGCCGTGCACCAGCCCGGTCGCTTCCTGCTCCAGGAAGGCCGCGCCCTTCTTTTTCAGGACGTCGACGGCCGCAGCGCAGTACAACCGGGGGTTGACTTGATGGTCGCCGGGGATCTCCACGGCGCCAGCGAGCTGCGGGTGCAGTCCAGGTTCAAGCTTGCGGGCTTGACGCACGGGCAGTCGGGTGGCCGTCATCCCGTGGGATCGCTGGTGTTCCAGCAATTCAGCGAGGTGGGTGGCGTCGGCGCGGTCAGCAGCGACGACGAGCGTGGATTCCTCTCGGTAGCCGGTGGGCAAATCGGTGACGGACTCGACAGCTTCGCGCAGCGCCGGCCACAGCTCGGCGGCGCGGATCATCAGGGGGTAGAGCTCCTCCTGCCCGTACTGCACCTCGGCGACGGGGGCAAGCATGCCACCCGCGACCCACGAGGCACCGCTGATCGGTGCTGGGTCGATGATCGCGATGTCTGCGGCGGGCACCCCGGCTTGGGTTAGTTCCACGGCGGTGCTGAGACCAATTATCCCGGCGCCGATAATCACATGCTCGTAGCTGCTCAAGGTCTTGTTCTTTCTAGTGGTGCGCTCGCGCCACGAATTGGGTGGGCTGCGGAACTGCGACCCACGGTCTGCGGTATTGATTCTCGGATAATGGGCAAGGTATGCGTCCGCCTCATGTGCGGTTGAGGTAGCCGGTTCGGATCTGCCAGCTGCGCAGCAGCGCGGCGGCCACCGCGATGGCGGACAAAACGGCGAAGGGGAGCGAAGGGCCCACTCGTGGCTCAAGAACCTGCATCAGCGGTGGCAGGGCGAAGCCCACGTAGGTCGCGACGTAGTAGGCCCCGAGGATACGGCCACGGTGGGAGGCCGGGGAGTAGGCGTTGACGTCCAGCAGACCGTCGCGCAGGCACAGGCCATAGCCGAGCCCGAGCAGCACGGTGGCCAGGAAGAACAGCGGCAGCGAGGGAGCCGCGCCACCGAGGGCGACGACGAGGAAGCCGGCCCCTGCGCACAGGATCCCGACGATCCCGGAGCACGGACCCCAGGCCCAGCGGCGCCCTGCCGCCTGGACCGCCAGTCCTGTGCCGAAGCCGACCGCTGCCGCGATGCCAGGCAGGAACACCCCGGTCTCGAAGTACTCGGCCACCCGCGCGGCAAGCCCCACGAAGGCGGTGGTGATCGCCGCGAAAACCCACATCGCCACCGGCACCGAGGTCGCCAGCGCCTTGCGGGGCGAGGCGCTCGGATCAACCTGCGGATCCTCCGCCACTGCCAGGATCTGGCGGGGCATGTCACCAGTGCGCAGTGAGAACACCACGGCCGCGAGCGAGGCGATGATGCTCAGCACAAAAGGCAGCCAGAGTGGCGAGAATGCGAACTCGGCGAGCCCGGAGATCACCGGCCCCAGCGCGAAGCCGGAGGTGAGAACGATACCGGCCAGCGTGGAGCCCGCGGGCCCATTCAGCCGCGCAGCCCACGCGGTGCCCGCGCTAACCACCAGGCCCACGCCCAGCCCCACGATGAAGCGACCAGTGAGTAGCCCAGGCGCTCCGTGGAAGAGCATGAGGATGCTATTGCCAACCACCGCGATGAGCGATCCCGCCAATGCCACCAGGCGCCCGCCGAAGCGGTCGGCCAGCGCACCGCCGATGAGGAGGCTCGGCACCAAACCCAGCGCGTAGATCCCATAGGCGCCGTTGACCAGCAGCGGGGACAAGTTGAGCTGCTCCCGCAGCGCCACGAGTACGGACGCGAAGTGATTCGCCGACCAGCCCGCGGTGAGCAGGAGGGCTGCGACGCTGATAAAAACTCTCCGCGCGCTCGTTCCGGGTGTGCTCATAGGCCCTATCTAACGCTCGTTGGCCCCCGAAAACTGGGAAACCACGCTCTCGGCATAGGCCTTCGGGTCCTCGGCTTGCATGATTCCGCGGACGATCGCCAACCCGGCCACACCGGTGGCAGCCAGTTCTGTGGCGTCCTCGGCCCGGACGTCACCGATCGCGACGACCGGCACTGCGGAGGCAGCGACGAGCGCAGGGTAGCCCGCCAGCCCGAGCGGCTCGCGGCCCGAGTTCTTCGTCGGGGTGGGGCGGAAGGGGCCAGCGCCGATGTAGTCGATGACGTCGGCGTAGTCATTCGCTCCCTTCACCAGTTCCAGGGTGCCGGTGGTCAGCCCGATGATCGCGTTTTCGCCCAGTACAGCGCGCGCCAGTCGCGGGTCGAGGTCATCCTGCCCGATGTGCACGCCGTGGATGTTGTGCTCCGCCATCAGGGCAGCGGCGACGTCCACGCGGTCGTCGATGAGGACCACCGCGTTCGGATTCGCGTTGGCCACGGCTGCCGCGATCCGGATGGAAAGCTCCGTGAGCTGGCGGACGGTGATCGGCTTGCTGCGGACCTGGATCACCCCAGCACCACCGGCCGCTGCCTCGGCAGCGATGCGGGTGATCTCCCCGCATTCCTCTTCCCAGTCGAGATCCGGGATGCGGCCGGTGACGAAGTAGCAGGTCAGCGCCCGGGGGTCCAGTGTCCGGGGGTTGGCTAGCTGCCCATCCACACCTGTGCCGCCAGCCTGGCGATCGTCATCGTTGTTAGCTGTGTTGCACACTCGCATCTTCCTCCAAGTAAATCTGCCCGCCGCGTTCCAGGAACTCCGCGGACTTCTCATCCATGCCGGCCTCGACGGCAGCCAGGACGTCAGGGTCGGCGTGTGCTGCATCCTTGGGCTGGCCGATGCTTGGCAGACCCAGGTCAGCGGCCATCTTGTCGCCGAACTCGTCGCGAATGTCCTGGCTGATGCGCATGGAGCAGAACTTCGGGCCACACATGGAGCAGAAGTGAGCCGTCTTCGCGGGCTCCGCCGGCAGCGTCTCGTCGTGGTAGGCCTGCGCGGTATCCGGGTCCAGGGAGAGCGCGAACTGGTCGTGCCAGCGGAACTCGAAGCGGGCCTTGCTCATGGCGTCGTCCCACTCGTGAGCACCCGGATGCCCCTTGGCCACGTCCGCGGCGTGTGCGGCGAGCTTATAGGTGATCACGCCGGTCTTCACGTCGTCCTTATTCGGCAGCCCCAGGTGCTCCTTCGGGGTGACGTAACACAGCATCGCGGTGCCACCGGCGGCGATATTCGCCGCGCCGATCGCGGAGGTGATGTGGTCATAGCCCGGTGCGATATCCGTGACCAGGGGGCCTAGCGTGTAGAACGGCGCGCCGCCGCACCATTCCTCTTCCTTCTCGTTGTTGATCTGGATCTTGTTCAGAGGCACGTGGCCGGGGCCTTCGATCATGACCTGGACGTCGTAATCCCAGGCGCGGTTGCACAGCTCGCCGATGGTCTTCAGCTCAGCGAACTGGGCGGTGTCGTTGGCATCGGCGATGGAGCCCGGCCGCAGACCGTCACCCAAAGAGAACGCGACGTCGTAGGCCGCGAAGATCTCGCACAGCTCGTCGAAGTTCTCGTAGAGGAAGGACTCCTTGTGGTGGGCCAGGCACCAACCCGCCATGATCGACCCGCCACGGGAAACGATGCCGGTGACGCGCTTGGAAGTCAGCGGCACGAAGGGCAGGCGCACACCAGCGTGGACGGTCATGTAGTCCACGCCCTGCTCAGCCTGCTCGACGACGGTGTCGCGGAAGATCTCCCAGGTGAGGTCCTCGGCCACGCCACCCACCTTCTCCAGCGCCTGGTAGATCGGCACGGTGCCGATCGGAACCGGGGAGTTGCGCAGGATCCATTCGCGGGTGGTGTGGATGTCGTTACCGGTGGACAGATCCATCACGGTGTCCGCGCCCCAACGCGTGGCCCAGCGCAGCTTGTCCACCTCCTCGCGGATGGAGCTGGTGACCGCGGAGTTGCCGATGTTGGCGTTGATCTTGGTGAGGAACTGGTTACCGATAATCATCGGTTCGGATTCCGGGTGGTTGACGTTGTTCGGGATGATCGCCCGGCCGGAGGCCACCGCCGCGCGCACCTTCTCGACGTCGCAGTTCTCGCGCAGTGCGACGAACTCCATCTCGCGGGTGACCTCCCCGCGGCGGGCGTAGGCCATCTGGGTCACGCGCTGGCCCTGCTTGGCGCGCAGTGGTGCTCGCTTCTCGCCGCGCCACTCCTCGCTGGCTGCGCCGCGCTTGGCTGCCCGGGTGCCGTCGTCCAGCAGGTTGCGCTTCCGGCCCTCGTATTCTTCGACATCGCCGCGGTCGCGGATCCACTCGTTGCGCAGCGCAGGCAGGCCCACCTCCGGCTCCGCGTAGGGGCCACGGGTGCGGTAGATCTTGACCGGCTCGTTGGGGCCGGTGGGGGAATCGTCCAGGTCGATCGCGGTCTGCGGTACCTCGAGACCATTGACCCGCAGGGGTGCGTAGCGGTGCTTCGGGTGAATTTCGGACGCGTAAATATCTGCGTTTTGCGCGCTCATGAAGAGCTCCTCCAACTTCCTTCGCTGGTGCTAACCAGACAGGTTCAGACGGTTCCGCGCTGGCGTGCGCGATCTCAGCCCCAGCCACTTCAGGGGCACCCGTATATCGGTACGAACCCACCATAGCGAACGCTTCGGACACGCAAATAATGAATGAACACGGGCCCGAAATTGAGGGGAGGGCGGCGTCCTAAAACAACAGCAATGAACACAGGGGAGAGGGCAGAAAGCGGGTAGGGGTAGCCAAGCGAACGGGAGGAAAAGATGTCGCTACAATGAGACGCATGATTGATCCGAAGCTTCTGGAGATCCTCGCCTGCCCGCAAGACAAGCAGCCGCTGGAGGATCACGGCGACTATCTGGTGAACCCGCGGCTGGGACGTGCCTATCCGGTCTCCGATGGCATCCCGGTTCTGCTCACCGATGAGGCGGTCGACTGGCCGCTGGCAGAAGCTTAAAAACGATCACACATCTTTGACTGAGGAAAGACATGTCTAACGAGACGATTCAAAACTCCAACCTGGTTGACGAGCTGCAGTGGCGCGGGCTGATCGCCGACTCCACCGACCTTGATGAACTTCGCGAGCAGCTGAAGAACCCGACCGCGGTCTACTGCGGCTTCGACCCGACGGGCGATTCCCTCCACGCCGGCCACCTCGTGCCGCTGCTCCTGCTGCGTCGCTTCCAGCTGGCCGGGCACAAGGCTTTCGCCCTGGCGGGTGGTGCCACCGGCATGATCGGCGACCCACGCGACGTGGGCGAGCGCTCCATGCTGACCGAGGAGCAGGTCGCCGAGAACGTGGAGCACATCAAGAAGCAGCTGCGCGCTTTCCTCCTCTTCGAGGGAAGTGCTGAGCTCGAGGAGTCGGGCAAGGACCTGCACCCCGCGACGTTGGTCAATAACGCTGACTGGATCGGCAACATGTCCGTCATCCACTTCCTGCGCGACCTGGGCAAGAATTTCTCGCTGAACACGATGCTTTCCCGTGACACCGTGAAGCGTCGCCTCGCTGCCGACGGCATCTCCTACACCGAGTTCTCATACATGCTGCTGCAGGCGAATGACTTCGTTCACCTGCACCGCGAGCACGACGTCTGCGTGCAGGTCGGTGGCTCCGATCAGTGGGGCAACATCGTCTCCGGTGTGGATCTTGTCCGTCGTATGGACGGGGATTCTGTCCACGGCCTGACGGTTCCGCTGGTCACGGACTCTGAGGGTAAGAAGTTCGGCAAGTCCACGGGTGGCGGCAACCTGTGGCTCGATCCGGAGCTGACGAGCCCGTACAGCTGGTACCAGTACTTCTTCAACACCGCCGACGCCGACGTGGTGAAGTTCCTCCGCATGTTCACCTTCCTGGACCGCGAGGAGATCGACCGCCTTGCTGTGGAGGTCGCCGAGCGCCCGTTCAAGCGGGAGGCGCAGCGCGTTCTCGCCCAGGAGATGACGGCGCTGGTTCACGGTGAGGACGCCGTCGGCAAGGTCGAGCTGGCTGCCCAGGCACTGTTCGGTCGCGCTGATCTGAGCGACCTCGACGAGCAGACTCTTGCCGCAGCTCTGCAGGAGACGACGGTCGCGGAGGGTGCTGTTGGTGCAAGCCTCGTCGAGCTGCTCGTCGCCGCTGGTCTGGAGAAGTCCAATGGTGCGGCCCGCCGAACCATTAAGGAGGGCGGTGCGTACGTAAATAACGAGCGCATCGACGACGCCGAGTGGACCGTCTCTGCGGAGGACCTTCTGGTTGGCGGTTGGCTGGTGCTGCGTAAGGGGAAGAAGAACTTCGCCGGCGCGAAGATCAGCTCCTAGGCGAGCAGCGCTGCGCCGCACCAGGTGTAAGCGCCGAAGCTGTTGAACAAACCCGGGCATCGTTGACCATAACGATGCCCGGGTTTCCTGCTTCTACCTGGGGTTTTGTGTTTGTTGTGGGGTGTGTGTAAATTATTGATCTGCAAGGCCGCCGGCGCTGATGCCGGGTGGTTGGGTTCCCCTTGGGTCTTGTTTCCTTATCACCAAGCTTTGGTGAACGCCAAGTGATCGTGAGTTTTTCTCCGGTTTGCTTCTGGTTCATGTGGGTGA
>NZ_KV823579.1 GCF_001815985.1 Corynebacterium sp. HMSC27B11
CTAGGGCGTGTCTCTTATATGCGTAACCAGACCAGAATCGCCGCAAGCACCACTCCCGCGCGATACGTGACCGCGAGCTTGTCATAACGCGTCGCAAGCCCGCGCCACTGCTTCATCAACCCAAAGGCCCGCTCGACCACGTTGCGGTCTTTGTACAGCTCCGCATCAAACCCGGGCGGTCGCCCGCCAGCACGACCCTTACGCTTCCTGGCAGCGATCTCATTAGACTTCTCCGGAATCACCGCGGCGATGCCGCGCTCACGCAGATACGCGCGGTTCACCCGTGACGTGTACCCGCGATCAGCAAGCAACGCATCAGGGCGCGTCCGCGCCTGCCCGCACCCAATTCTCGGGACCCGAATATCGCCGAGGACTTCCTGCAACATCGCGCCATCATGGCGTTGCCCGCCCGTCACCACAATCGACAGCGGCCGGCCATGCCCCTCGACAGCAAAATGTACCTTCGTGCTCAACCCTCCGCGTGATCTCCCGATCCCGTGACCTGCCGGTTCAATCTCGCATAACGGCAGATTCTTGTAATTCGATAGAGCCCCCTGTGTCCTGATCAGGGCGCGGCAGGTTCGTACCGTGCTGATGAGCACGGTTGATCGTCGCGTCGATTGACACGTTCCAGTCAATGTCGCCCACTGCATCGGCCTCGGCGAGGATGTGCGCGAATACGCGGTCCCAGGTGCCGTCGGTTGCGTAGCGGCGATGCCGCTTCCACACCGTCTGCCAGGGACCATACCGGTCGGGGAGATCTCGCCACGGGATTCCGGTGCGGTACCGGTAGATGATGCCCTCTACAACGCGGCGGCTATCACCAAACGGGCGGCCTTTACGGCCCTCATTCGTTGGCAGAAGTGGTTCAACTCGCTCCCACTGTGCATTCGTGAACTGCGTAAATCTAGACCGTTGTGACACACCTCAATCATGCTCGAGCACAGGCCCACAATTAGGAGACACGCCCTAG
>NZ_KV823580.1 GCF_001815985.1 Corynebacterium sp. HMSC27B11
TTATCACCACCGACTATTTGCAACAGTGCCAACCCATGTTATATTGCACAAGATAAAAATATATCATCATGAACAATAAAACTGTCTGCTTACATAAACAGTAATACAAGGGGTGTTATGAGCCATATTCAACGGGAAACGTCTTGCTCGAGGCCGCGATTAAATTCCAACCTGGATGCTGATTTATATGGGTATAGATGGGCTCGCGATAATGTCGGGCAATCAGGTGCGACAATCTATCGATTGTATGGGAAGCCCAATGCGCCAGAGTTGTTTCTGAAACATGGCAAAGGTAGCGTTGCCAATGATGTTACAGATGAGATGGTCAGACTAAACTGGCTGACGGCATTTATGCCTCTTCCGACCATCAAGCATTTTATCCGTACTCCTGATGATGCATGGTTACTCACCACTGCGATCCCCGGGAAAACAGCATTCCAGGTATTAGAAGAATATCCTGATTCAGGTGAAAATATTGTTGATGCGCTGGCAGTGTTCCTGCGCCGGTTGCATTCGATTCCTGTTTGTAATTGTCCTTTTAACAGCGATCGCGTATTTCGTCTCGCTCAGGCGCAATCACGAATGAATAACGGTTTGGTTGATGCTAGTGATTTTGATGACGAGCGTAATGGCTGGCCTGTTGAACAAGTCTGGAAAGAAATGCATAAGCTTTTGCCATTCTCACCGGATTCAGTCGTCACTCATGGTGATTTCTCACTTGATAACCTTATTTTTGACGAGGGGAAATTAATAGGTTGTATTGATGTTGGACGAGTCGGAATCGCAGACCGATACCAGGATCTTGCCATCCTATGGAACTGCCTCGGTGAGTTTTCTCCTTCATTACAGAAACGGCTTTTTCAAAAATATGGTATTGATAATCCTGATATGAATAAATTGCAGTTTCATTTGATGCTCGATGAGTTTTTCTGATAGTTAGTCTTTGTAGAGACACAAACCTGAAATTCCGGACACCGCGCTTCAGGACATCTCCCTGGACGCCGATATCTGGCAGTATCCGGACGGGGCACTGTTGCAAATAGTCGGTGGTGATAA
>NZ_KV823581.1 GCF_001815985.1 Corynebacterium sp. HMSC27B11
AAAGGGCTCTGACGGATTGTAAGCACACGGTTTCAGGTACTATTTCACTCCCCTCACGGGGTACTTTTCACCATTCCCTCACGGTACTCAATACACTATCGGTCACAACAAGTATTCAGGCTTACCGAGTGGTCCCGGCAGATTCACAGCAGATTCCACGAGCCCGCTGCTACTCGGGAAAAATTGTCAACGCACACATTGCATGCTTTCACGTACCGGACTCTCACCGTCTACGGCAGGCCATTCCAAACCACTTCCGCTAACACACAACACACACGCGGGCCATGGCAGCAGCCCACAACAAAATCCCACAACCCCACACACGCAACCCCTGCCAGGTATCACACGCATATGGTTTAGCCATCATCCACGTTCGCTCGCCGCTACTAGCAGAATCATTATTATTTTCTTCTCCTGCGGGTACTGAGATGTTTCACTTCCCCGCGTTACCACCACACCACCTATGCATTCAGCAGTGGGCGACCACACATAACCGTGGCCAGGTTTCCCCATTCGGACACCCTCGGATCAACGCTCTATTGGCAACTCCCCGAGGCCTATCGTGGCCTTACACGTCCTTCATCGGCTCATTGTGCCAAGGCATCCACCGTGCGCCCTTAAAAGTAACAAATCAAACACTAAGACACACACAAAACACACACCACAACAAACGCGGCATGCATCAGGTGAACAACAAAATCACAAGAAATTAGATACTCGCGTCCACTATACAGTTCTCAAACAACACGAACACCACCCACACACAACCAACCACACACGGTCAATCACACGCAGGAAGCATCCCAACAGGAACAACAACACATGCCATCCCAGACACCCAACAACGCAACAAACCAAACACACA
>NZ_KV823582.1 GCF_001815985.1 Corynebacterium sp. HMSC27B11
CTGAAAATCGGCGATTCCGGACACACTTTTTGACCCTTAACCCCTGTTTTCTTTCCATTTTCTTTTTACGACGTCAGAAGGGCCGCCACGGTTCATTCCGTGGCGACCCTTCTGTGTGTCCGCGCCAGCCTGGCGGCGGAGTGAGGTGCTTAGACGTCCTCGCGGAGCATGTCCTCCAGGGACTTCTCGCTCAGCAGGTACGGTGCGATCTCCAGCACGGTGAAGGCGCCGGTCTGGCCGGACTCCTTCAGGCGGTGGGCAGCGCGACCGTATGCGACCTGCACGGCTGCGGTGAAGTCTGGGTTGCGGTCCAGCTCCAGGGTGTATTCCACGGTGTGGTGGGTGCGGGTCGCACCCAGCTCACCGGTGGTGATCACGTGGCCGCCGTGTGGCATGCCGGTGTGGTTTTTGTCGAACTCCTCCTGGCTGATGAAGTTCACCTCAACCTCGTAGCCGACGAAGTAGTCCGGCATGGTGCGGATGTCGTTTTCGATCCGCTCCTTCAGCGCGGCGTCGTCGCTTTCTGGGACGACGAAGCACTGGCGCTTGTGGGCGTTCTTGCCGGTGATGCCTTCGGCCTCACCGCGGCGAGCCTTGTCCAGAGCCTCCTCGGCCGGGAGGGTGTACTGGACGGCGGAGGCAACGCCCTCGATGCGGCGCAGGGCGTCGGAGTGGCCCTGGGAGAGGCCCGGGCCCCAGAAGGTGTTCTGCTGCGCGCCCGGCAGCACGGCGGCTGCGTACACGCGGTTGAGGCTGAACATGCCCGGGTCCCAGCCGGTGGAGACGACGGCGACGTTGCCAGCCTTCTCGGCGACGTCCTGCATCGCGGAGTAGTGGCGGGCGACGTCGCGGTGATTGTCGTAGGTGTCCACGGTGCAGGCGTACTTCGCGAACTCCGGTGCCTGCTCCGGGATATCGGTGGCGGAGCCGAGGCAGAGGTAGAGAACGTCGATCTTGTCTGCGTACTCAGCCACGTCTGCAACAGGGATGACCGGCGCGTCGGTGTCGAGGCTGTCGCGGCGCGAGAAGACGCCCACCAGTTCAATGTCGCTGGTCTGCTTGATGACGGCTTCGACGGACTTGCCGAGGTTGCCGTACCCCACGATGCCGGCCTTGATTGTCGCCATGCGTGTTCCTTTCGTTGGAGTGGTGGCTTGGTTCGGCTTTTAAGGTTACGCCGGTTATTCGGGCCACCACTAGGTTTATGCGTGTAAAAATATGGCTTTTTTAGCGCGCTGCGCTGCGATTTGTTGCTTCTGCAGGAGGGCATGTATAGTTATGCCCTGTTGCGCCCGTAGCTCAACGGATAGAGCATCTGACTACGGATCAGAAGGTTAGGGGTTCGAATCCCTTCGGGCGCACGAGTTAAAACCCCTGGTGAGTGGCTTTTGAACTGCTCCCCATTAGTTGGACTGAGAA
>NZ_KV823583.1 GCF_001815985.1 Corynebacterium sp. HMSC27B11
AAACAAATCGACGAATCCGGACACACATTTTGTCGTTTAACCCGAGGTTTCGCGTTTCCTAGGCTCAGCCCCCGTTAGCCGTTGATCACACTGGCGCTAAAGATTCCGCCCCGCTGCTGTGCAGCGGGGCGGAACGGAGTAAGGGGGGGGACTTTAAGCCTGTGTCTTGTCAACCTTCTTGAGGCGGGAGTAGACCAGAGCAGTGAGCCCGACGAAGGCGATGATGCCGATCCACTGCGCCGGTCCGGCGAAGCTCTCGCCGACCACGGCCAAGGCGTCGCCGTTGGAGGTCGCCGCAATGATGCCAGCGTTGATGACTCCGAAGAGAGATTCGCCGACGATCAGGCCGGTGGCCATGAGGACGCCCATGCGCTTGCTGCGCTGCGGATTAGCCTGCTTGTCGGCCCACTTGTTGTAGACGTAGCCCAGGGCAGCGCCGATGGGGATGATCAGCGTGAGAGAGGCCGGAAGGTACATTCCCATGCCCACCGCCAGAGGTGGCAGGGAGTAGCGGGAGGCCTTGCTCAGGACCTCGTTGATGACGATCACCACGGCGCCGATGGCCGCGCCCAGGCCGATGAGCCCCCAATCCAAGGAGTCTCCGAAGATGCCCTCGGCGACGGAGCTCAGCAGTGCAGCCTGAGGCGCTGCGAGAGCGTCGGGGCCGGCGCCCGGAGCGCCAGCGAAGCCGAAGCCCTTGCGCATGAGCTCCATGATCGGCGGGATGATCGCAGAACCGAAGATGACACCCAAGATGAGGGCCACCTGCTGCTTCCACGGGGTGGCGTCGACCAACTGGCCGGTCTTGAGGTCCTGGAGGTTGTCATTGGAAATCGTCGCGATGCCGAAGACAACCGACGCGGTGAACAGGGTGTAGGCGACGAGTGCGGTGGAGTCGGCCTCTCCGCCCACGACGACCTTGATCAGCAAGGCAGCAGACAGCACGACGATGATGCCGACGCCCGAGATGGGGGAGTTCGAGGAACCGATGAGACCGGCCATGTACCCGCAGATCGACGCGACGATGAGTCCCACCAGGAGGGTGTAGATAATCGACAGGGCGATGAGGCCGGTCATGTGGTGCGTGATGGTGGTGTCCTTCACGAAGAGCCACAGGAGCAGGCCCACTGGCAGCATCGACGCCACCGTGACTCCGGCGACGATGGGGAACGGGATGTCCCTTTCGGTGAGGTCCACAGCCTGGCCATCGTGGCGTGCGCGAGAGGAGGCAAGAGCCTCCTTGATGCCACGGATGATGGGGCCGATGATCTTCAGGAGGGTCCATACCGCAGCGATGGCCATGGTGCCTGCGCCGATGAAGCGAACTTCGGAAGAGAAGGTGGCCGAGACGATCTCGGAGATGTCGCCCTCGGCGGGGATGAGGCCCGACGTGCGCAGTGGCATGAGCACCCCGTAGGAGATGATCAAGCCAACGATCATGGCGATACCGACGGACATGCCGACGAGGTGACCGACGCCGATGAGTGCCAGCGAGAGCGAGCCACCCATCATCGTGGCGCCAGGGCCGAGGCGGAAGTAGGAAGACACCGAGGAGGCTGCGAGCTTCATGGCGCTGAGGATGGACATCACCGCAGACGCGATGGAGCCGAGGATGATCAGACGCAGCCCGGTCTTGTTTTCCTCAGCGGAGTCCTGGTTTTGGGTGTCGCCGACCTTGAGCACCTCGGCGGCTGCCACGCCCTCGGGGAAAGGGAGGTCTGAGCCTGTGACGAGCGCCCTGCGTAGCGGAATGGAGAAGGTCACGCCAAGGATGCCGCCGATAGCAACTACGGAGGCGGTGGTCCAGTAGGGGAAGCCCTGCCACCAGCCGACCATGATCAGGCCGGGGAGGACGAAGATGATGGCCGAAAGTGTGCCTGCCGCCGAGGCGATGGTCTGCACGATGTTGTTTTCCTGGATCGTGTGATCCTGGAAATTGCGCAGAATGGCCATGGAGATCACGGCTGCGGGGATCGAGGTGGCGAACGTCAGGCCAACGCGCAGCCCGAGGTAGACGTTGGCCGCCGTGAAGACGAGCGTGATGATGCCGCCGAGGAGCACCGCACGGAAGGTGAACTCTCGGACGGGGGAGCGGCGGGGTGCTGCAGAACCGGTGCTGACAGCAGCACTGCCGGTGCCTGGTGAGCTGGACATGGGGCGAACTTTCTAGTCAAAACTTCATGTTCTGAAATGATCGTAGACCCCAAAAGCCCTAGAGGTGAATCTCGATTTCCTTTGCCGTTTGCCGCAGCGCGTCCCCGAACTTCTCAGCAGGGGAGTCACCCATGCGGGCGACGGGCCCGGAGACGGATAGCGCAGCTACCATCGTGCCGGTCGAGTCGAAGATTGGGACGGAGGCGGAAGCCAGGCTGGCGTCGCGTTCTGCGACGGATTCGGAGATCTGGGTTTGACGCACGCGCTCCAGCTCCGCGGCGCTGTACGCGGCGGTGGGCAGCACCGCCTGCTGCAGTGAGACGGGGGCCCAGGCGACCAAGATGCGGGCCGCGGAGCCGGCGTTGAGGGTCATCCGGGTGTTGCGAGGAACGGTGTCGCGAAGGCCCGTGGCAGGTTCCGCGTTGGCCACACAGAGTCGCTCGAAGCCGGAGAGCTGGTAGACCTGGACGGATTCCTTGGTCTGCTCCACGAGCTTCGGGAGTAGGTGCTCGGCCGCTTCCTCCAGGCGCGGGCTGGTGCGCGGGGCGAGCTCGGCGAGCGCGGGCCCGGCTGTCCACTGACCGTCGGCCTGGCGCTCAATCAGCCGGTGTTTCTCCAGTGCCACGGAGATCCGGTGGGCGGTTGCCCGTGGCAGGCCGGTTTCGTCGCAGACTTCCGAGAGGTTGTGCGGACGGGCTGCGATGATGGAGAGGATGTAGACCGCGCGGTCGAGAACCTGGATGCCGCTGATCGCCGGGATGTCTGGCTTCTCGGCGCCAGCAGGGTGCGCGTCCCCAGGGTCGACCCCCAAGTGGGGTGGCTGCGGTGCCGAGTTGGTATTTCGCTCAGATGTATATCCCATGATTTGATACTATACATTCCATCAAGTGGAACTGGCGAACTTTCGGGTGACTCCCGAGGTTCGCAAGATTCTGGAAATGAGGAGAGCGTAGTGAACACCACAACTAATACCACCCGCGGCGCAACAGAAAAGCCGCTGACGCTCGCCGAGAAGGTCTGGCGCGACCACCTCGTCGCCAGTGGATCGGACGGCGACCCGGACCTGCTGTACATCGACCTCCACCTCGTCCACGAGGTTACCTCGCCGCAGGCCTTCGACGGGCTGCGCCAGGCCGGTCGTCCCGTCCGTCGTCCTGACCTGACCATCGCAACCGAGGACCACAACGTCCCCACGACCGGCGTCGTCGGTGGAAACCTGCTGGATATCGAGGACCAGACCTCCCGCCTGCAGGTCTCGACCCTGCGCAAGAACGCCGAAGAGTTCGGCATCCGCCTGCACTCCATGGGGGACATCGACCAGGGCATCGTCCACACCGTCGGCCCACAGCTCGGCCTGACTCAGCCGGGCATGACGGTGGTGTGCGGTGACTCCCACACCTCCACCCACGGTGCCTTCGGCTCCATCGCCATGGGCATCGGCACCTCCGAGGTCGAGCACGTGCTGGCCACCCAGACTCTGCCGCTGAAGCCCTTCAAGACCATGGCCATCGAGGTCAGCGGAGAGCTGCAGCCGGGTGTCTCCGCCAAGGACCTGATCCTCGCCATCATCGCGAAGATCGGCACCGGTGGCGGCCAGGGCCACATCATTGAATACCGTGGTGAGGCCATCGAGAAGCTGTCGATGGAAGCCCGCATGACCATCTGCAACATGTCCATCGAGGCCGGCGCCCGGGCCGGCATGGTTGCTCCCGACCAGACCACCTTCGACTACCTCGAGGGCCGCCCGCACGCCCCGCAGGGCCAGGACTGGGAGGACGCCGTCGAGTACTGGAAGTCCCTCCGCACCGATGAGGGAGCGGAGTTCGACACGGTCGTCCACATCGACGGCTCCAGCCTCACCCCGTTCATCACCTGGGGAACCAACCCGGGCCAGGGCCTGCCGCTGGGCGCGACCGTGCCCGCGCCGGAGGACTTCACCAACGACACCGACCGCGCCGCCGCCGAGAGCGCCCTGGAGTACATGGATCTGACCCCGGGAACCCCGCTGCGGGACATCCCGGTGGACGTGGTCTTCCTGGGTTCCTGCACCAACGCCCGCATCGAGGACCTGCGCGCCGCCGCGGAGGTTCTGGACGGCCGGAAGGTTGCGGACAGCGTCCAGATGCTCGTCGTCCCGTCGTCCACGCGAGTCAAGCAGCAGGCAGAGGAGGAGGGCCTGGACAAGATCTTCCTCGCCGCGGGCGCTGAGTGGCGCACCGCAGGCTGCTCCATGTGCCTGGGCATGAACCCGGACCAGCTGACCCCCGGCCAGCGCTCCGCCTCGACTTCCAACCGCAACTTCGAGGGCCGCCAGGGCAAGGGTGGGCGCACCCACCTGGTCTCCCCGCAGGTCGCAGCGGCAACCGCCGTGCAGGGCACCTTCGCAAGCCCCGCCGACCTCTAAGCGAACACGTCACCCACAAGTTCACCCACGGAACCCACGAAGGAAGCCACACCATGGAAAAGTTCCACACCCACACCGGTGTCGCAGCGCCCCTGATGCGCTCCAACGTCGACACCGACCAGATCATCCCCGCCGTGTACCTGAAGCGCGTGACCCGCACCGGCTTCGAGGACGGCCTGTTCGCTGGCTGGCGCCAGAGCCCGGACTTCGTCCTCAACCAGGATGCGTTTAAGAACGCTTCCGTGCTGGTCGCGGGACCGGACTTCGGCACCGGCTCCTCCCGTGAGCACGCCGTCTGGGCGCTGCTGGACTACGGTTTCCGCGTTGTCCTCTCCTCCCGCTTCGCGGATATTTTCAAGGGCAACTCCAGCAAGGCCGGGCTGCTGGCCGCTATCGTCGAGCAGTCCGATATCGAGCTGATGTGGAAGCTCATCGAGCAGAACCCCGGCATCGAGATGACCGTGAACCTTGAGGATCGCACCGCGACCCTGGGCAGCCACACCTTCAACATCGAGGTGGATGACTACACCCGCTGGCGCCTGATGGAAGGGCTGGATGACATCGGCCTGACCCTGCGCAAGGAAGAGCAGATCGCCGAGTTCGAGTCGCAGCGCCCGAGCTTCAAACCGAAGACGCTGCCAGCCCGCACCGCGGACTAAACGGCCGGAACGGCTGAAAAGACCCCGCCCCAGTCGGCCACAGAGCCGATCGAGGGGCGGGGTCTCGCCGCTATAGGGCGGCAGGTCACCGGCAATGGGCGCCTACCGCCCGGCCAGCCGGATTACTTCACCGGCAACGCGCTAGCTAGGTAGTCCGCACCCAGCAGTTGATCATCCTTGAAGTGCAGCACCCACACGCTGCCCTTCTTCACGCGCACGTCCTCGACCTCAATACCGCTCTCGGAAAAGAGGTGCTCCAGCATCGCCGGGATCGCCGCACCCTGGGAGGACACGGCGGCGACCTTGCGCTGCTCAACCGTCGCCTTCAGCGCAGCAACAGCCGCCGGGACGTCCGCCACGACCTGATCGTCGGAGAAGGTCGAGGACACCGTCAGCGGAAGGTCGAAAGCCTGGGAGAGCGGGGAGACCGTGTCGAAGCAGCGATCCGGGCGAGCCGAGAACACCGCCGACGGCCCATAGGCCCCCAGCTGGGAGACGAGCATCTCGGACTGGCGACGGCCACGCTTGTCCAGAATGCGCTTGTCATCATCACCGCTCCACGTCCGCCGTGGCAGCGCGCGGGCATGGCGAGTCAGCAGAACCCGACGGTTTGCCCCCAGGGCCAGCAGCTCCAAAGCAGCATCCAAAACCTGCTGATCGAGCGGGTAAGTTAGCGATTTGCGCGCCTTCTTCGGCGACAACCAACGCAGCTCGTCGACCTCGTCGTCCACATCATCGTTGCCCTCGAAGTAGCCGTCCACGGCCTCCGCAGTCCAGTAATAAACCACCTTCGTGCGCTTGCGGACCGGGTAGTGGACGTAGCCCAGCAACCAGCCGAGTTCCACGCGGTAGCCGGTCTCCTCCAGGATCTCACGGAACGCGGTGCCCGCGAGGTTCTCGCCGGGGTCGACCTTGCCTTTCGGCAGCGTCCAGTCGTCGTAGCGGGGGCGGTGCTCCACCGCGATCTCCAGCTCACCCTGCTCGTTGTGCCGCCACAGCACCGCGCCTGCGGCGAACGTCGGGCGCTCGAACTCTTCGGTGGGGTGGGAGCCGATGCGCGCCACGTGGCCGCGCCCGTTGATGGACTTGGCCAGGGATGTGGATAGGTCGCCGTCGCCGTTGTTCGTGATCACGAGGAAAATCCTCCCGTCGGGGGACTAGAATTGGGAAGCTGACTTAACAACAGTGATCCTATACGAGGCCATACAGGACCAGATACGTAGGCATTCGGCACATAAATTTTAGGCGGTGTTCGCACGATGGTGCAGGTAGCAGTGATGGGGGCTGGTTCGTGGGGGACGACCGTGGCGAAGGTTTTCGCCGACTCCGGCAACCCCGTCACCCTGTGGGCTCGCCGCGATGAGGTCGCCGCCGACGTCAACGAGAATCACCGCAATAGCGCCTATCTCGGGGACGTGGACCTTCCCGAAGGACTTTCAGCGACGACGGACCCCGCCACGGCACTTCACGGTGCGGAGATCGTGGTGCTCGGCGTCCCCTCCCAGACGCTGCGCAGCAACCTGAGCAGCTGGCGGGAACACATTGAGCCGAATGCCACGATCATCAGCCTGGCCAAGGGCATCGAGTACGAGACCGGGATGCGGATGAGCCAGGTCATCGCGGACGTCGCCGGGGTCGCCAGCGACTGGGTCGCCGTGCTCACCGGTCCGAACCTCGCCAAGGAAGTCGCCCAGGGGCAACCCGCCGCCACCCTCATCGCCTGCGAGGACGACGACCGCGCCCGCTTCGTCCAGTCCGCCGTCGCCGCGCCGTATTTCCGGCCCTACACCAGCCAGGACGTCCTGGGGGCCGAGGTCGCTGGTACCTCCAAGAACGTCATCGCGTTGGCCGCGGGTATCGCCGCAGGCTGTGGCTTCGGGGCAAACACCAATGCCACCGTCATCACCCGCGGGCTTGCCGAGACCACCAGGCTGGCCCTCCAGCTCGGCGCGGACGCGCGCACCATGGCCGGGCTCGCGGGAATGGGCGACCTGGTCGCCACGTGTACCTCGCCACTATCCCGCAACCGCAGCTTCGGCCAGCGCCTTGGCGAGGGCGCAGGTCTAGAGGCAGCTGCTGAGGCCACCAAGGGGCAGGTCGCCGAGGGCGTGGTCAGCTGCCGCTCCGTCCAGGCGCTGGCGCGCAAGGCCGGGGTGGAAATGCCCATCACGGATGCGGTGGTGCAGGTCTGCTACGAGGGCGCGACCCCGGAGCAGATCATCAACCAGCTGCTGGGGCGCACCCGCAAGCCCGAGTGACGGCCCGAGTGCCAGGGGCGCGCCGTCCCCGCGGTGGGCTACCGCGATTCGCTGCCCCAAGCGGGTAGGGTTAGCGCTGTGACTGCAGCTGAAAAACTCACCGTCGCCGTCGTTTACGGTGGCCAATCGACCGAGCACTCCGTGTCCTGTATCTCCGCGGGCGCGATCATCGACAACCTGGACCCTGAGCGGTTCACGGTCGTCCCCGTCGGCATCACCAGCGGGGGAGCGTGGGTGCCGGGGACCACGGATACCGCACAGCTGCGAGCCGACGGTCGCGAGCTGCCCACCGTCGCCGATCAGGGCGAGCGCATCCAACCCATGCTGGGTGCCGCCGGTGAGGCCACCGAATTCCGCTTCGTCTCCGGTGACCGCGCCGGGGAGGTCTTCGCCACCGCGGACGTCATCTTCCCCGTCCTGCACGGCGCTAACGGCGAGGACGGCACCATCCAGGGTCTCTTCGACCTGCTGGGCGCCCGCTACGTCGGCAACGGCGTGCTGGCGTCTGCCGCGGGCATGGACAAGGAGTTCACCAAGAAGATCGCCCGGGAGGCCAACATCCCGACCGGACCCGAGGTCGTTCTGCAGGGCCGCACCGAGCTGA
Organism: Corynebacterium sp. HMSC27B11; assembly: GCF_001815985.1. Lineage (GTDB taxonomy): Bacteria > Actinomycetota > Actinomycetes > Mycobacteriales > Mycobacteriaceae > Corynebacterium. The sequence continues at coordinate 8,080 of NZ_KV823583.1, forward strand.
CGGACGAGGAGCGCCAGCTGCTCGGCCTCCCGGTCTTCGTCAAGCCCGCCCGGGGTGGCTCCTCCATCGGCATCTCGAAGGTGGACAGCTGGCAGGACCTGCCCGCCGCCATCGAGGAGGCCGCCTCCCATGACCCGAAGGTCATCATCGAGGCCATGATTACCGGCCCCGAGGTTGAGTGCGGCGTGCTGGAGCGCGAGGACGGCACCCTGGTCGCATCCTCCCCAGCCATGCTGCAGGGCACCGATGCCGGCGAGGAGGGCTTTTATGGCTTCGACGCCAAGTACCTCGACGACACCGTCAGCGCCACCATTCCGGCACCGCTCGACGAGGCCACGACGCGCCGGGTGCAGCAGCTCGCGATCGAGACCTACCGGGCGCTGGGCTGCACCGGCCTGGCCCGCGTGGACTTCTTCGTCACCGATGCTGGCCCGATCCTCAATGAGATCAACACCATGCCTGGCTTCACCCCAATCAGCATGTACCCGCAGATGTTCCTGGCCGATGGTCTGAGCTACGCCGACCTGCTGACCACCCTGGTCGCCGGGGCGCGTCGCCACTCATAGTCCCTAAGACAACGGGAAACGCCCGCCACGGTCATCGTGGCGGGCGTTGTCGTGTGCGGGGGCTGCCCCGGAATAGCCCGGGACGTTCATCACGCGCCGGGAGGTACTAGGAGCGCTCGGCGCGCTTCGACATGCTCTCGGTAATCGCCTTCGTCACCGTGGGCAGCACATCGCCGCTGCTGAACTGCGGCATCGCGACGGCGACGACCTCCTCGTGGCCGATCGCGTACCAGTGACCGATCGTCGAACCCTGAGCGAGAGCAGGGGCGTCGAACCACGGAACGTCGTCGATCTGGGAGAGGCGCTCGCCGCGCTCATAGGACTCCGGGAAGGCAACGCCACAGCGGACAACGACCGGCTCGTTGCCTTCCTTCTCGGGCTGGTAGACGACCAGAGAATCCGCCGCGGCGCGTTTGGCCTGCTCGATGAGGCCCGAGAGCTTCGGGTCTCGCAGTGCGTCCTCGCCGGCCACGGCCTTGGCGTTGTTCTCCATCAGCTCGCCCAGCTCCTGGCTGCTCAGGCGGCGGAAGCCGGCGATCTCCGCAGGCAGGGCCTCGTCGAAGGAACGGCAGGTCTGCTCGTTGCGGTCCTTGGCTACCGGCTCGTCGGCCAGCGGCAGGGCAGCCGGGGTCACGGGGGATTGAGAGGATGCGACCTCGCCGAGAACGGGGGAGATCTCCGCCACCGCGTCTTTGATGAGGCCGCCGTCCGCCTCGGACGTCACCGCAACGGTCGGCTCGCCAGACACGGAGTACCAGGTGGCCAGGGTGGAGCCCGGGGTGGCGTCCTGGGCGATGAACCAGCTCGCCCCCTCAGCCGCGGAGACCGGGCTGATGACGGTGTACTGGTCCGGCATCGTGACACCGCAACGGACGGTCAGCTGGGTGCCGTTGGTGTCCCGGTAAGCGACGGTGCCGTCTGGAACCGGATCCAGAATGCCCACCTTCCGGAACTTACCGGCCTTCTCCGGGGCCTTCTCCACCAGCTGGGAGCACTCCGCGGCCTTCGCATCCGGCGCATCGACGGCGCCGACCGAGACGTCCGAATACTTCTGCCGATCCGAAAGAATCTTGGCTCCCCCCAACACCGCGACGGTGAAGACGAGAGCTAGGATCAGACTGATCGTGACGAGTGAACGGGGAGCCCCTGCTCCACGGCCCTGGGCATCAGTCCCCGTAGTCGGGCCCTGCGAGGCAGCCGGGGAAGCACCCTGTGGATTACGCTGTGTGCTCATAGGCACACATCTTATAAGGAGGCGGGCGGATGTCCCGATACACCGGGCCTACGGTGCGCGAGGTGGGGGAGGCGGCCACCATCCAGGCGATCCGTCGTGCGGCCCCGAGCGAACTCAACGGGGACGACGCGGCGATCCTGCGGCCCACAGCACCGAATTCGCGCCACGTCAGCTGCACCGACATCCTCGTCCTCGGGCGCCACTTCCGGCCCGAATACTCCACGGCCTACGAAGTCGGTGTGAAAGCCATCACCCAAAACTTCGCCGACATCCAGGCCATGGGAGCCCGGCCCACCGCGGCCCTGCTTGGGTTGGCGATCCCGGGTGAGACCCCGCTGAGCTGGGTCAGCGAACTCGCCGAGGGGATTGAGGCCGCCGCCGAACCCTGGGCCGCCGAACTGGTGGGTGGCGACATCGTGCAGGGCAAAGAACTCCTCATCTCCATCACCGCGCTCGGCGAGCTCACCGGCCCCGCGCCCGCCCTGCGGGTCAACCGCGCCGCGCCGGGGCAGCAGGTCATCGTGCACGGCAAGCTCGGGCACTCCGCGGCGGGGCTGGACGTGCTGCGCCACTACGGCAGCCGGGCAGCGATCCCGGACGATGAAATCCTGCAGGAACTGGCCAGCTGGCACTGCGCACCCACCCTGGTGGCGGGGCAGGGGACCGTCGCCCGGGCAGCCGGTGTGGCCAGCATGACTGATAACTCCGACGGGCTGATCTCCGACCTCAACCACATCGCGACGTCCTCCGGGGTCACCATCGACGTCGAAAAGGCCAGCATCGCCCCCGACGAGATGCTCCAGCACGCGGCAGACGTCTTGCAGGCGGACCCGTGGAAGTGGGTCTTGGGCGGCGGGGAGGACCACAGCCTTTTGGCCACCACCGCAGCCCGCATCCCCACCGGCTTCCGGCGCATCGGGAGCACGGGCTCGCAAACCGGTTCGGGACCGAAGGTCACCATCGATCGCGCCACCCCGGTCTACACCGCGGGCTGGTCCTCGCTCTAAGCCCCACACGACACCGGCTAGGAGGCCCACCATGATCTACGTGCACCCCAATTGGCAGCTACCCGGGCTGGAGGAAACTCTGCACAAAGCGCAGGCCGCCCACGCGCCGGGCCAACAGGTCCTCCCGCCGGAGGAATACATCCTGCGGGCCTTCGAAGTCGACCCGGCTGAGGTGAAGTGCCTCATCGTGGGGCAGGACCCATATCCCACCCCTGGGCACGCGGTGGGGCTCGCGTTCTCCTCCGAAGGTGAGCAGATCCCGAAGTCCCTGCAGAACATCTTCACGGAATACAGCGAGGACCTGGGCCTGCCCCGGCCCACCACCGCGGACCTAAGCCCCTGGCTGGACGAGGGGGTGCTGCTGCTCAACCGGGTGCTCACGGTGCTCGCGGGACAGGCGAATAGCCACCGGGGCTTGGGATGGGAGGCCATTACGGAGGCCGCGGTCCGCCAGGTCGCAACCAACGAGCACTTCTGCGCGATCCTCTGGGGCAAACAGGCCCAGCAGCTGGCGGGCATCATCGGGGCTGAGCGCTGCATCATGTCCCCGCACCCATCGCCGCTGTCTGCCTACCGCGGGTTCTTCGGCTCCCGGCCCTTCAGTCGGGCCAATGAAATCCTGCGGGCCCAGGGTGCCGATCCCGTGGATTGGCGCCTCGACCGTTAAGCTGGCAGGCATGTCCGAAACGATTTCCGCGCTCGCCGTCACCCATTGGGTGCGCCGGGCAGCAACACTGCTCGAGGAATCTCAGGCGGAAATCAACCGCATCAACGTGTTCCCCATCGCGGACTCCGACACCGGGTCGAACATGGCCCACACCGTCCGCGCCGCCTGCGAGGAACTCCAGTCGGCGGTCAGCGAGGGCACGCTGCCGGAACCGGAGGACGCCACCGACGCGAACCTCCCGGCCATCACCGCGCTATTGGCCACCGGCGCGGTCAAGGGTGCGCGAGGGAACTCCGGAATGGTGCTGAGCCAGGTCTTCCGTGCCCTCGCGGATGCCTCCGCCCAGGGGCCGATCGACGCGGCCGCGCTGGTTCGGATGCTCCAGGACGCCGTGGGATTTGCCGAGTCCACCATCGCCGCCCCCGTGGAAGGCACGATTCTCACTGTCCTGCGCCAGGCCGCCACAGGTGCGAGCACCGCCCATGAGGCGGGCCAGGGGATGAGCGAGATCGTCGACGCGTCGCTCGACGCTGCCCGCGAGGCACTCTTCGATACCCCCAACCAGCTCGAGGCCCTCGCCGAGGCTGGGGTCTACGATGCCGGCGGAGCAGGATTCATCCTCATACTCGAGGCACTCAAAGACGTCCTGAGCGGTGGGCCCGCAGGGACAACGCTGAAGGACTCCGGCGCAGCGGGGCACGAGGGTCCAAGAGTTGATAGCGCATCCGGTAGCCACACCGAATCTCACGGTGTCCCCGCCGAGCTGGAGTTGCTCTTCTTCTTCCACGGCGACGTCGACCCGCTGCGCGAGGTACTCGCCACGCATGGCGATTCAATCGTTATCGCCCCCGTGTCCGAGGGACAGGCGAAGGTACACGTCCACACGCTTCAGGCCGGCCCGCTGCTCGAACAGGCCTTCGGCCTGGGACAGGTGACCGAGTTGCGGATTGAAGTGCTGCCCAACCAACCGGGCACGCCTGCAGCCGCGACGCGCCGGGCCTCCCGTCCCATCATCGCGCTGGTTTCCGGTCACAACGAGGGCGCGAAAGATGCGGTAGGCGATTCCGGTGAGGATGTTGGGCAAGATATCTTCGCGGCCGTGGGGGCCGTCAGCCTTGACCCAGCAGCCAGCGAGGAGCAGACCCGGGCCGCACTGGAGCAGCTGCCCGCCGGTGATATCGCTGTGCTCACCAACGGGGCGGACCCCGCGGCCATCCTGGAGGTAGCCCAGCGGGAGGGCAGTGGCCGTCAGCTCAACATCATCGACACCGACTCCCTGGTTGGGGGCCTGGCAGCGCTTGCGGTGTTCGATCCGACGAACGATTGGGAGGACAACACGGCGGACATGCTGGACGCCAGTGTGTCCCAGCGTTGGTGGCAGGGCCCGCCTGAGCAGCTGCCGCAGGCCGTGGCTGACCTGTTGGCTGATGGTGGGGAACTCGTCACCTTCATCACCTCCGAACCCGCTGTGGCTACGGCCGTGGAGGCCTTCGTGCAGCGCGCTCGCGAGCAGCACCCCAGCGTGGAATTCCACGAGCATCGCGCTCGGGGCTTGGGTGCTGCGGTGCAGGTGGGTGTCGAGTAGATGCTCGGTTGGCAGGACACCCGCCCGCTCACCACGGCGACCACCCCCGACCGGGCGAAGAACCTGGCGGATAAGCCGGGGCTGAAGACCCTTCAGGATGTGTTGCTGACCTTCCCGACCCGCTACGCCAGGCTGGGGACGTCTGACCAGCTGGACATGCTCGTGCCAGGCGAAATGTACACCTGCGTGGCTCAGATCCTGGGGGTCGAGCAGAAAGAGAACTTTTCGGGCCGCGGGCCGCGAACCTTCATCCGCTTCCGCTTCACCGACGGCAGCGTGCAGATGGAGTCCGCGCTCTTCGGTAACCCGAAGATGCACCTGGGGGTGATCCAGCCCGGCGCGATCCTGCTGCTGCACGGCAAGCTGGATACGTTTCGCAACCAGTGGCAGCTGAAGAATCCCAGTTATGTGACGATCGACCCGGGCCCCAGCGCGCGCTTTGGGGCTTATGGCTCGCTGAAGACCATCGTCACGATCGCGGGCAGCCAGGAGGCGGCCGAGGAGCTGCTGCGCATGCCTTACCTACCTGGTTATCCGCGCAAGCGGGGTACTTCGACCGCGGAACTGATCGGCGTGGTGGACCAGATCCTTCGCGGCCCGCTCGCGCCGACGCCAGGGGGTGAGACGATCCCGGAGATGCTGCCGGATCCCACCGCGGCGGGGACGAGCGTGGACGGCGCCGAATCGGTGCCTGCGTGGCCGACCGGAGCTGACGGTGCGCCGCTGATTCGTTTCGATGCGGCCCTACGAGGCATTCACCAGCCACCGGAGGAGGGGCCGGGTGCTGCGATCGAACGTTTGAAGTTTAATGAGGCCCTGGAGCTACAGCTCATCATGGCGCTGCGGGCGGCGGACTCCACGCGGCGCACCTCACCGCGGGTGGATGCGCTGCACTCCGAGCTGCTGGCCTCCTTCATCCACAGCCTGCCCTATCGGCTGAGCGAGGGGCAGACGACCGCGTGGGACCGGGTCGCCGAAGCGCTCGATTCCACGGTGCCGGCGAACCTCATGCTCCAAGGCGACGTCGGTAGCGGTAAGACCCTGATCGCAGCACTCGCGATGGTGGCGGCCGCGGATGCTGGCTTGCAGTGCGCCTTCATTGCCCCGACGGAGGTGCTGGCGGTGCAGCACGCGCAGACCTTGACACGCCTGGTCGAGGGGCTCCCGATTACCATCACGGTTCTCACCGGCAGCCAGAACTCTGAGGTACGCCGCCGAGCCCTGCTGGACATCGTCAGCGGCCAGGCACACATCGTGGTCGGCACGCACGCGCTGATCCAGGATTCGGTGGAGTTCTTCAACCTGGGGCTCGTGGTCGTCGACGAGCAGCACCGCTTCGGCGTGCGGCAGCGCGATTATCTGAAGAACAAGGCCGCGACAGGCAAGACCCCGCACATGCTGGTCATGACGGCCACACCGATCCCCCGCAGCGTCGCGATGACGATGTTCGGTGATCTCGAACCCATCGTCCTGCCTGGGCTGCCGAGTGGACGCGGTGAGGTGCGCACCGCCGTCGTCCAGGCCGGTCGCCGCGCGTGGGTGGACCGCATGTGGCAGCGAATTTCCGAGGACGTCGCCGCCGGTCACCAGGCTTTCGTCGTGGTGCCGCGCATCGAGGGCGAGGACGGGGTTCTGGCCTGGGCGGAGAAGCTGGCGTCGGGCCCGTTGGCGCACTGCACGGTGGATGTACTGCACGGCAAGATGGCTCCCGAAGAGAAGGCCGCCGCGATGGCGGATTTCGCTGAGGGACGCACGGATGTGCTGGTTGCCACCACGGTCATCGAGGTCGGGGTGGACGTCCCGAACGCGACGGTGATGGTGATCATCGATGCCGAAAACTTTGGTGTTTCCCAGCTGCACCAGCTGCGTGGCCGCATCGGCCGAGGCTCGGCCGATGGCTGGTGCATGTTGCACACCACCACACTGCCGGGGTCTGCCAGCTATGACAGACTTGAGGCGGTTGCGGCGACGACCGACGGCTTCGCGCTGGCCGAGCTGGACCTCGAGCAGCGAACCGAGGGAGATATCCTCGGCGATGACCAGTCCGGGGCCGGTTCCCGCCGAGCGAGCCTGCTGAACCTCGCAAGCGATGGTGAGATCATCATGCGGGCTAAGGATTACGCCCGGGAATTGGTGGCTAAGCAGGAAGAACTAGCCCGGAGGCTCGTCGCGGACATTGAGTTGGAAGACCAGGCGTATATCCAGCGCGGCTAGCCCACAGGGCCATACAGCGCGGTCATTGGGTAGGCGCCAGGTGTGTAGAGGAACAAGGAGAGCCAAGGACTAATGAGCCGCATCATCGCCGGGCAGGCGGGAGGCCGCAGCATCAAGATCCCCAAGCAGGTCACCCGGCCGACCTCCGACCGGGCCCGCGAAGGGTTGTTCTCCTCCCTGGAGGCCCGCTTCGGGCTAGCCGGGGAGGTTGTCCTCGACCTTTATGCCGGCTCCGGGGCGTTGGGGCTCGAGGCCGCCTCCCGGGGCGCGGCGGATGTCACGCTCGTCGAGGCGCTCGACGGGGCGGCAAGCACCATCAAACGGAATATCGCGACGGTGGGGCATCCGAACACCCACGTGGTTCACGCCAAAGCCATGACCTTCCTGGCGACCGCGCCGAAGCAGCACTACACGATGGTGCTTGCCGACCCACCCTATGAACTGGCCGACGACGCGGTGGCGGACATGCTGGCAGCCCTGATCCCGGCGCTGGCGCAGGACGCCGTCGTCGTCGTCGAAAGAAACAGCAAGAGCCCGGAGACCGCATGGCCTGAAGGATTCGAGCCGACGGGTCAGAAGGTGAAGAAGCGCACCTTTGGCATCGCGCGCTTCGATATGGCGATCTGGCGGGGCTGAAGCAATTTGCATAAAAGGGGAGGGGAGCGGCGGGTGCCCGGCGGGGCGGCCAGCGCTACACTAAGACACCATGCGAGTAGTCTGCCCAGGATCTTTTGACCCGGTGACGAACGGTCACCTCGACATCTTCACGCGCGCTGCGGCCCAGTGGGATGAGGTCATCGTGTTGGTGACCTATAACCCCAACAAGAACGGGCTGTTCAATGAGCAGGAGCGGGTGGCACTCATCGAGGCAGCCATCGCGGACCTGCCGGAGGAGCGGCGTCCGAAGAACATTCGGATCGACACGTGGGACCGCCTGCTGGTGGACTACCTCACCGAGAACAACATCTCCGCACTCGTTAAGGGGCTGCGCAGCTCCCTGGACTACGAGTATGAGCTGCCGATGGCTCAGATGAACCAGCGACTCTCGGGGGCGGATACCTACTTCCTGCTCACGAGCCCGGAGTACGGTTACGTGTCCTCCACCCTGTGTAAGGAAGTCGCGAAGTACGGCGGGGATGTCTCTGGGCTGCTGCCGGAGCCCGTGGCTGAGGCAGTGAAGGCGAAGTTCGCCGAGTCCTAAAGCTCCGTGACCACCGACTCCAGCGAAAGAAAAAATTGTTAATTCCTGTGACCGGTGTGTTTCTCCGCGAGTGATGCCCTGGAACATGGAATAGTGGTGAGCATGTACAAAACCTTCCAAGGCATGGACGATCTCCAGCACATGGTGGAGCAGGCTTATAGCGTGCCCATGACATCCAATTGCATGGTGCCGCGCCGCGAGGTGCTCGACATCCTCGACGAGATGCGTAACGCCATTCCCATCGAGATGGACGACGCCCAGGACGTCCTCGACCACCGCGACAAGATCCTCCACGACGCTGAGGATCGCGCCGACGGCATGGTCGCCGACGCTGAAGCCGAGCGCGACCGGATTCTTGAGGAGGCACACGCCCGCGCGGAGGCGATGGTGCGCGACGCCGAAGAGCGTGCCACCACCACGGTCGCCCAGGCTGAGGACGAAGCTGACCGCCTGGTTACCGAGGCCCGCAACGAATACGACCACGTCACCTCCCGCGCCGCCGCGGAATCCGACCGCCTCATCAAGGCCGGCAACGATTCCTACCAGCGCTCCGTGGACGAGGGCATCGCCGAGCAGCAGCGCCTTGTCTCCGAATCCGAGGTTGTCCGCAACGCCGAGGCGGAGTCCCAGCGCATCGTGCAATCCGCCCACGCGGACTCCGACCGCCTGCGCAACGAGTGCGACCGCTACGTGGATTCCACCCTCGCGGAGTTCGAGGAATCCCTCTCGGCAACCCTGCGCAGCGTGGGCCGCGACCGCGCCGCACTGCGCAAGGGGGCTGGCGTCTCCGGACTGCGCAGCGACTCCAACTACGGGGACCACAGCTACGAGGGCTAAACCTCGGGCTCAACGCGCGGGACGAAGCGAACAGGGCGTCGTCCCAAATGGCGGCGGGGAGGCTAAAGCGGGTACAAAAGGGGTATGAGCAACCCCTTCATCCTCGATGTTCAGGACATTCTCGGCCAGCAAGGTGGCCCGGAGCACGTTCACACCACCGGTGAAACCCCGCACAACCTCGGCGGGGAAATGTTCGGAATCGCCCCCGGCACCAGCGTTGATATCGACTTGATCCTCACCAACCTGGGCGAGGCCATCATGGCCCAGGGGACTGTTAGTGGCCAGGCCAGCGTCGAATGTGGCCGCTGCCTCCGCCACTTCACAACGGACCTCAGCATCAAGGTCGACCAGGTCTTCGGCACCTCGGCGGACTTCATCACCACCGAGGACGAGGACTCCGACGAGGAGGGCGACGAGCTGCCGCCTCTGGTCGAGGACGATCGCATCGACCTGACGCAGACGGTGCTCAACGAGGCCGGGCTCAACGCCCCGTTCAACCCCGTCTGCGCTGATTACGGCCTCGAGTGCGAGACCAACGTCCCAGAGCCGGACGGCATCTCCGAGGAAGAGGCGGAAGAGGAGAAGGTCGACCCGCGCTGGGCCGGCCTGTCCGCCATTAAGTCCCGCCTGGCCGGGGGTGACGATGGCTCGCAAGCGTAGGCTCACCGGCGAGGCAGCACTTCGCGCCGCATACTCCAAGCACGACCACGCCCCGCTGCTTCAGGCATGGGGGATTGACCTTTCCGATGAGATGTTGCGGCTGGCGCTCACACACCGTTCCTTCGCGCACGAGAACGACAATGTGCCGAATAACGAGCGCCTCGAGTTCCTCGGCGACGCGGTGCTCGGGCTCTCGGTCGCCGAGCAGCTGTACACACAGTTCCCGCAGCGTAGTGAGTCCGATATCTCCAAGATGCGCGCGGGTGTGGTGAATATGTATGCGCTCGCTGGCCTGGCCCGCAGCCTCGGGCTGGGGGAATATATCCTGCTCGGCCGCGGCGAGATGAAGACCGACGGGCAGGATAAGGACTCGATCCTCGCGGACACCGTCGAGGCAATTCTCGGCGCGATCTACCTGGAGCATGGCTTCGCTGTTGCGAAGGCGACCGTGTTGCGGCTGTTTAAGTCCATGATCGACAAGGCCCCGACCGTGGGGCTCACCATGGACTGGAAGACCACCGTGCAGGAGCGTCTGCGCGAACACGATCTGCCGATGCCGGAATACGAGGTCACCTCCTCCGGGCCGGAGCACGACAAGGTCTTCTTCGCCACGCTCCTGCTGGACGGCAAGGAGCGCACTCGCGGCCAGGGGCGTACGAAGAAGGAAGCGGAGCACCAGGCGGCTCGCGCCATGGTGGAGGAACTCGGCAACCGTGCCTGAGCTGCCTGAGGTGGAGGTCGTCCGCCGCGGGTTGGAAGAGCACCTCCGCGGTGGTGTTATTCACGACGTCGACGTCCGTCACCCCCGCGCCGTTCGCGCCCAGCCCGGCGGGGCAGCGGAACTCGTCTCGCTTCTGGACGGCGCCCGCATCCAGTCCTTCGAGCGCCGGGGCAAGTACATGTGGCTCGTGCTGGATAGTGGCCACGCGCTGTTCGTCCACCTCGGGATGAGCGGGCAGATGCTGATCCACGAAGCTGCCGATCAGGCTGCCGTGCCTCATACGCATGTCCGGATTCGCGCGCGCGTCGACGTGGGGGTCAAGGAGCTGGTGCTGAGTTTCGTGGACCAGCGCACCTTTGGCCAGTGGCAGGTCACACCCGTCGTGACAGACCCGCACGGGGGCTTTACGGGGGTGCCGGTTCCGGTCGCGCACATCGCCCCTGACCCCTTCGAGGCGGTCTTTGACCCGGTGGTCGTGGCGCGGCGCCTCCGGGCGAAGAAGACCGACGTGAAGCGCGCACTCCTGGACCAAACGCTGGTCTCCGGCATCGGAAACATTTACGCCGACGAGGCGCTGTGGGCAGCAGGCGTTGCTCCCGGCCGACGTACCCGGGGTATGCGCCAGCGCGATGCCGTGGCTGTATTGGAACAAGCCGAGGCGGTGATGCGCCGGGCGCTCGCCCAGGGCGGGACCAGCTTCGACTCGCTCTACGTCAACGTCAACGGCGCGAGCGGTTATTTTTCCCGCTCGCTCAACGCCTACGGCAGGACTGGGAAGCCGTGCCCCCGCTGCGGGGAACCGATCGTTCGGGTGCAGTGGACGAACCGCTCCTCGCACTTCTGCCCGCAGTGTCAGCCCAGCTAGCGTTCAGAACGGGGCTGGGTAGCGGGCAGGCTATTCCAAGAATTGGTGGCGGAGCTCTACAATGCCCCTATGGAAAAACTCACTGAGCTCGTTGATGGCTCGATCAACGGTGTCATCTGGAACATCATCCCGTGGCTGTTGATCGGCGCGGGCATCTACTTCGGCTTGCGTACCCTTTTCGTCCAGGTCCGCCTGCTGCCCGCGATGTTGAAAGCCGTCGCGGAGAAGCCGCCGGTCGCTCGCGACGAGCAGGGCAACGAGATCAAGGATGGCGAGCGCGTCGGCATCTCGGCCTTCAAGGCCTTCACGATTTCCGCCGCCTCCCGTGTGGGGACCGGCAACATCGCCGGCGTGGCGCTGGCGATCTCCATCGGTGGGCCGGGCGCGGTCTTCTGGATGTGGATGATCGCCATCGTCGGTGGCGCCACCGCCTTCGTGGAATCCACCCTGGCTCAGCTGTGGAAGTCCCGCGACGCCGACGGCCATTATCACGGTGGCCCGGCCTTCTACATGACCCGCGGCCTAGGCTGGAAGCCGCTCGCCGTCATCTTCGCCGTAGCGCTGTCCTTCACCTACGGCTTCGTCTACAACGCGATTCAGACGAATTCCATCGTCGACGCGGTGGGTGTGTCCTTCAATAGCGAGTCCATGACCCTCAAGCTGATCGTCGCGGTCGTCGTCGCCTCCCTGACCGCGCTCGTCATCTTCGGTGGTGTCACCCGCATCGCCAGCGTGACGCAGATCGTCGTGCCCCTGATGGCCGTGGCCTACATCATCGTGGGCCTCATCGTCGTGCTCATGAACCTCGGCGAGGTGCCCGGCATGATCGGGCTCATCGTCGGCCACGCCCTCGGTATTAAGCAGGTCGCGGGCGCGGGCATCGGCATGGCCTTCGGCATCGGCATGCGTCGCGGACTGTTCTCCAACGAGGCAGGCCAGGGCTCCGCGCCGAACGCCGCCGCGACCGCGACCGTCTCCCACCCGGTTAAGCAGGGTCTCGTCCAGACCCTCGGTGTGTATTTCGATACCCTCGTTGTCTGTACCATCACGGCTTTTGTGGTGCTGCTGGGTCCTGCCGTGGCCTACGGCCGCGACGACATTCAGGGCGTGTCCCTGACTCAGGCCGCGCTCGCCGACTCGGTTGGCGCGTGGGGTGCGCACTTCATTACCTTCATCCTCTTCTTCCTGGCCTTCTCCTCGGTCATCGGCAATGTCTACCTGGCCCAGGCCAATATCGAGTACCTGTCCGAATCGAAGAAGGTTATGACGATCTTCCGCCTCGGCGTGATCGCTTTCGTCTTCTTCGGAGCCTTCGGCTCCCTGCCGCTGGTGTGGGCGCTGGGCGACACGATGGCTGGCACCATGGCGATCATCAACATCATCGCGATCGTCCCGCTGGGCGGCATCGTCTTCAAGCTGCTGAAGAACTTCAACGATCAGCGCAAGCAGGGTCTGGACCCGGTCTTCCACCGGGATATGCTGCCTGAGGCGAAGAACGTCGAGGTCTGGGACGGTTCCGACTCGGCGACCCGCCGCGGTTGGCTCCAGCGCCGCTCCCTGCGCGAGTTCACCTAAAAGCGACGAGAAGACTGCGCCCGGATTACGGCGAGCTAAGGAGAAACGGAAGTGACTGAGCAACCACAGGTCCGCCTCACCGCCTGGTGCCACGGCCACGTCCAGGGCGTCGGCTTTCGCTGGTGGGTCGCCGGCCAGGCCAAGGCCCTGGGGCTGGCAGGCTCGGCTACCAACTACCCGGACGGGCGGGTGCTCGTTGTCGCGGAGGGGGCACGACACCTGGCCGAAGAATTGCTCGACCGGCTCCAACCCGGCGCGTTGACGAACCCGCAGCGCCCGGGTCAGGTCACCACGGTCGTCGAGCTGTGGGGCGAACCCAAGGGTGCGGTCGGCTTCGAGCGCCGCTAACGCGCGAGCCTGTGCTTAGAGCTTGTCCGCACGCAACGATAAGATAACCGCATGCACCTCAAGTCGTTGACCCTCAAAGGATTCAAGTCCTTTGCGTCTTCGACGACCCTGAAACTCGAGCCGGGAATCTGCGCGGTCGTCGGCCCCAACGGCTCGGGTAAGTCCAATGTCGTCGATGCCCTGGCATGGGTGATGGGGGAGCAGGGGGCGAAGACCCTGCGCGGCGGCAAGATGGAGGACGTCATCTTCGCCGGTGCCGGTGACCGCAAACCGCTGGGGCGCGCGGAGGTCACCCTCGTCATCGACAACTCCGACGGCAAGCTGCCGATCGAGTACTCCGAGGTCGCGGTCACCCGCCGCATGTTCCGCGACGGGGCCAGCGAATACGAGATCAACGGGGCCAAAGCCCGGCTCATGGATATTCAGGAGCTGCTCAGCGACTCGGGTATCGGCCGCGAGATGCACGTCATCGTCGGTCAGGGGAGGCTCTCCCAAATCTTAGAGTCCAAGCCCGAGGAGCGCCGCGCCTTCATCGAGGAAGCCGCGGGCGTGCTGAAGCACCGCCGACGCAAGGAGAAGGCGCAGCGCAAGCTGGTCGGCATGCAGGCCAACCTGGATCGCCTCCAGGACCTCACCGATGAACTGCACCGCCAGCTGGGGCCGCTGGCCCGGCAGGCCGACGCCGCGCAGCGTGCTTCCACCGTGCAGGCCACCATCCGGGACCGTCGCACCGTCCTGGCGGCCCACCACGTCCGCACTCTGTCGGAGAACCTCCACGAGGCCAACGCCGAGGCCGAGCGACTCATCGAGGAGCGCGAATACCTCACCGAACAGCTTGAGGAGCACTCCGGTGAACTCGCAGAGGTGGAGGAAGAGCTGCGGACCGCGCTGGAGGACGCGGAGTCTGCCCGCACCCTCTGGTACCGGCTTTCGGCGGTCGCGGAGAAGAACTCCGCCTCCCTACGCATCGCGGCTGACCGCGCTCAGGCCAGCGAAGAGACCGCCTGGCTGGGACCCGACCCCGCTCATCTGTTGGAGCGCGCCGAGCGGGCAGATGCCGAACAGGAGGAGCTCGACGAGGCCGTCGAGATTGCCCAGGAGAAACTCGAGGGCATCAGGGAGACCGTCGCCGAGGCTCAGGACGCCGCCCGGCAGGCAGAAAACGAGCACCTCGCCCAGGTCCGGGCCATCGCGGACCGGCGTGAGGGCGTGGTGCGGCTGCTCTCCCGCCAGGAAGCAGCCAGCGAGCGGTTGGCTAACGCACAAGCCGAGGTGGAGCGCAGCGAGGAGGCCGTGGGCGAGCACACCGAGGAGCTAGAAAACCTCAGCGAGGAACTTGCGGAAGCCGCCGACGCGCTGGCGGATATCGAAGGCGGGGGCGAGGAACTCCGCGCAACCGCAGAGCAGCTCGCCCGTGAGGTGCAGACCGTCGAGCAGCGCGCAGAGGAGCTACGCAACCAGGAACGCGCGCTGGAGCGCGAGATCGCTGGCCTGGAGGCCACCATCACCGGCTGGCAGGAGCGGCTTCGCCCCACCGACGGTGCTGCCCGTGCGACCTCCGCCGCCGAGGAGCAGGGGCATGCGGTGAGCACCCTGGCGGAGAACATCACGATCACCGGCGACTGGTCCGCCGCAGTGGCTGCCGTCCTAGGCGCGATCGCGCCCACCGGGGTCGTGACAGCATCAGACGACGCCGTACTCAGCGCACTCGAGGGCAGCGATGAAGGCCGCGCCCTCGTCATCGAATCCGGCTCCGAAACCAAGGAGACGGCCGGCTGGCGCCTCGATGCTTCCCTGCCCGCGGGGCAGTGGCTGCTCGACGTCATCGAACCCAGCCATAAGGTCGCCGCCGCGCTGAACGCGATGCTCGTCGACGTGGTCGCCGTGGCAGACGCCGCTGAGGCTCGCCGCGTCGTGGTCGCCGACACCAGGCTGCGGGCAGTGACCAAAGCCGGCAGCCTCTTCGGTCCCGGTTGGTTCGCGGCCGGCCGCGGGGGAGCCACCCCAGCGGTGGAGCTTGCTGCGAAGATTGACCAGGCCACCGCGGACGTCGCCGAGAAGAAGGAACAGCTCGCCGACCTGAAAGCGAGCCTCGACGCCGCACTGGAAACCACCGCGGAGCGTCGCGCCGCTGCCAGCAGCGCCAAGGCCGCCGTCCAGGAACAACGGGCACGCGTCCAGGCGGCCCAGCACCGCTTCAAGGCGGCGGAGAACGCGGAGGAATCGGCGCGCCGCAGCCTGGAGCGCGCTACCGTCCAACGCAACCAGGCCGAGGAGCGGGCGCGGCAGGCTGATGAGGAGCTCGCCGAGGTGCGGGATCGCCTCTCGCGCGTGCAGGAGCCTGAGGAGCAGGAGGAACCCTCCACCGCGCAGCGTGACCGCACGGCCCAGGAACTCACACAGGCCAAGGCCATGGAGATGGATGCGCGTCTGCAGCTGCGCACGGCGGAGGAGCGCGCCGCCGCCACCCGCGGCAAGGCGGAAAACCTGCGGCGCCAGGCTCGCCAGGAGGAGGCCTCCCGCAAGCAGCACGAAATCGCGAGGGCCCGCCGTGAAGCCAAGCGCCAGGCCGCGCTCATCGTGCAGGAACAAGCCGAACGGGTCGGCCAGCGCATCGCCGACGCGCTCCACCGAGCACAGGAGTCTCGCACCCTGACCGAGCAGGCGCACCGCCAATGGCAGGAACGGATGCGCCAGCAAAAGGCTGAGGTCAATAAGTACAACAGCCAGCTCGGGGCGGTCACCCAGCGGGCGCACGAGGCGGAGCTGAAACGCAACCAGGCACAGCTCAAGCTCGAGCAGGCCGCGGAATCCGCGATGGAGCAGCTCACCATGACTCCCGAGCAGCTGCTGGCCGTCGAGCTTCCGGAGGATTTCGACCAGGCCACAGCGCGTAAGGAGCTCAAACAGGCGGAGAAGGATCTCAACTCCCTCGGCAAGGTCAACCCCTTGGCTCTGGAGGAATACAAGGCGCTGGAGGAGCGCTATTCCTTCCTTGCCAGCCAGCTCGACGACGTCCAGCGCGCCCGCGAGGACCTCAACGGGGTCATCAAGGATGTGGACAACACCATCCTCACCCTCTTCGTGGACGCCTGGCACGACGTGGAGGAGCAGTTCCCCAGGGTCTTCGAGACCCTCTTCCCGGGCGGGTCCGGCCGACTGGTGCTGACCGACCCGGAGGACATGCTCACCACCGGCATCGAGGTGGAGGCCCGCCCGCCGGGCAAGAAGGTCAAGCGGCTGAGCTTGCTCTCCGGCGGTGAGAAGTCGCTGACCGCGCTGGCCCTACTCGTCGCCATCTTCCGTGCGCGACCTAGCCCCTTCTACGTCATGGACGAGGTCGAGGCCGCTTTGGACGACGTCAATCTGCGTCGCCTGATCGCGCTGTTCGAGGAGCTGCGGAAGGACTCCCAGCTGATCGTGATCACGCACCAGAAACCGACGATGGATGTGGCCAATGTCCTTTATGGCGTGACCATGCGCGGGGACGGCGTGACGCGCGTTATTTCGCAGCGCATGAAGCCATTGGAAGCCGGTTAGCCCAGGCCAGCCCGCACACAGGGGGAGCGGGCCGGGGCGCGCGGAATCGCCGCGGGGCCAAAGGCTAGGATTGGCGGACGTGACTACCAGCCCGATTGCAGACCTGAATGACACGCTCCTCGCCTGGGCCTCCAGCGCCGAGGCGGAACTCGCGACGAAGCTCAAGGACGTCCAGCTTTTTGTGGAGTTGGACATCAATGGTGATGAACTCGAGCGACTCACCCGCTTCTATGGCACCTTCCTAGGCCGCCAGATCGCTGCCGGCGCGGACGATGCCGCGCTGTTGCAGACCTGCCCGGCGCTGACCGCCGCGGTGCTGATCTCGCGCGCCGCGAAGCTCAACGAGGTTCCCCAGGTGGCCGCCGAGTTCTGGGCCGGGCTCGGCCTGGAGGCCACCGAGGACCGGGTGGCGCTCATCGAAGGCCATTTCGCGGAGATTCTGCAGGCGGCTGGGTTGGACCCGATGGATGACCTCGCCGGCGGTCCGGACGGTGAGATGGGGCGGCTCTTCGGGCACGTGGGCATCGCCAGCGACTGGACGCCGGAGCTCATCGAGCTTATCGACACTCGTCGCATGTCGGGAGAGGCTACCGAGGACCTCAGCGAGGAGGCGGCAGCGGTCGTCGCAGAGCTGGCCACACAGCGCCTGCAGCTGGGGCCGCTGTGCGCGACCTCCCCGGAACTGGCCCAAAAGCTGATTGAGCCGGTCGTCCGGGTGGTGCACCAGGGGGCCGTGGAAGGGCAGTGGCACCGCGCGCTGCAGAAGAACTCCGTCTTCCCGCTGGTCGCCGAGGAGATCGCGGCGGAGCTGCGGGAGCGCCCCATCGGCACCGTGGATCGCCGCTACACGGTGGGCGTGGCCCACGCGGAGGATCGACCGCGCCTGCGCCTCGATGTGCTGCGCCGCCGGGTGCTGTTGCGCCTGCCGGAGCAAGAGCTGGCAGATAGCCACTTCACCAACCCCGATGAGGTGCGTTGGCGCCTGGACTTCGACGGCAGCCCGTCCGCATTCATCACCAGCAAGGCGGACCGCCCGGGCGCGAAGACCAGCGAGATTTTCGACATTCCGGTGCGCCGGCCCCTGCGTGAGATTTGGGTGCGCAACGTTGCCTCCCGAGAGCAGTGGCAGGTTTCCATGGTCAGCACGGATAATCCCAGCCTGATCTTCACCGAGCGCGGCGGCGACCTGACGGAGATGGCCACCCTGCACCACGCTGCGGTGTGGGTGGTCTGCCCCTCCGACGCCCGCGCGGTGGACCCGGTGCGTGATCAGGAGATCCCGGTACTTGAGGAGCACGAGGTCAAGGCCTGGGAAGGCTGGACTATCCGCCTGCTCGATCTCTCCGAAGCTCTCTCGCTACACCTCGAACGCCCAGGGGAGCGCCGCCCGTCGATCGGGAGCGTGCGCGCCGTCGACCCGCGGCAGCGCGTGCGGTTCGTTGAGCTCGGCGAACCCGTCCCGGGTCTGCGCACCCAGTCCGGTCGGCCAATCCATTCGGAGTCACTTCTTGTGGAGTTCCCGCCGACCCAGTCGGGAGCGGTCGAGACTTGGTTCTTGACGATCGGTGCCTACGCGGGCCCGGGCGAGTACGGCGACACGGTCGCCGATGAGGAACCCCTTGAGGTTCCGCCGGAGGGCGGGTCCTTCGAGGTCTTTGACCCGGAGGCCTATGACAGCCCATGGGCCGGCGAGTACCTGGTGCGCCTGCGTGGACCGCGTAACGAGTCCTTCCGGCACGAGTACGGACTGGTCGAGGGGCTCAGCACCGACGTCGAAATCGATGGTCCCTCCGCGCTGACCCGGTTGCCGCAGGCCGGGGGACTGAGCCCGACCACGGTGAAGCTGCTCGCCGGTGATAAGCCCTTCTCCCGCCGGGTGAAAGCCACCGTCGGCCCCGATCAGAAGTACGTCACCACGGTCGTGGAAACCGATGCCGGCGACGCGCTACCGGTTGTGGTGCACCCACCACGGCTGCGCTACCAGCTCACGCTGCGTGGCGAGGAGCCGATGTGGCGCACGGAAGCCGTGCGCACCAGCTCCTCCTGGCTGGACCAGGACACCAAGTTCCGCGTCCGCCCCGGCAGCCCCCTGTACCAGCCGCTCGAGCGGCCTAGCCTTGTCATCCGCGACCGCCACGGCGCCCCGGTGCGCACGCTGAAGCTGGAGACGGAGGACAACATCACTTGGTCCGCGGAGCTCGCCGCCGCAGCGTCTTCCCTCGCCGTGCTGTCGCAGGGCAGCTTCGAGCTGGAGTTCATCGACTCGGTGGCCCGCCGCCGCGTCTCCGTCCGGCTGGCAAACATCGTCCCGGCACCGACCTGGAATGTGTCCTACGCCGACGGTTCGCTCGTCTTCGACACGGGCGCGGATGCTGACGCCCCCGACCTCGGCTGCTGGAGCGCGTGGGTCTGGCCCGTCACGGCACCGTGGCAGCCCGCCCGTACCGTCACCATCGGTGCCACGGGTGAGCCTGTCGAGCTTCCCGCCGAACTGCAGGACGCCGGTCCGCTCGCCGTTCAGCTGTTCGCCCCGGATCGTTTCTCCTTCCTCCGTCCCCCCTCCGGCCCGGGCGAGCGCGCGCAGACCGTCGAGGCCGAGGGCTACTTCGGGCGAGGGGAGGACACCCCGTGGTCGCACCTGTCTGCTTTCCTTGTCGGTCAGGCCGAGCAGGCCCCGTCTGACCCGGAGATTCTGCCGACCCTGTGGGACGTGCAGGCCGGTTGGCTGCAGAAGCGCGCCCAGGTGCCGCCTGCGCTCTCTCAGCGGGTGCGCGAGGCGCTGACCCACGATGCGCGCGCGTCGGTGCACGCGATGGGGCGATCTCTGGTCGCCACCGCGGATCGCCCGGCGCAGTTCATCGCCTCCGGCCTGGTGCATTCCTCCTTTGACGTCACCCAGGAGGAGCTGATGAGCCCCGCGGAGCAGAAACGGGACGAGATCGGCACCCCATGGATCCACGCCTTGGATATCCTGGGCGCGATCGCTCGACTGGATGAGGATGATGCCGAGCAGCTGCCGAGCATCAAGGCGCTGAAGAAGCAGCTGGCAGCCACCGCCGGTGAGGGGGCCGTCAAGACCCTGGAGATGGGGCACGACCGATCCCTGGAGAACTCCTGCATCGACGCTACCACCGTCCAGATCGCGCACATGAACGAGGATCAGCAGAAGGCAGTGCTCGCCATGTTCTTCGGCGACGCCGGTCTGGTCCCGGGTGCGATTTCGGACGAGAACAGCCGACTCATCGCCGTGTTCGATACCTTCACCCACCGTGTGGCGCTCTCCGAGCTGCTCGGGGACCCGACGTTGATGACCACGGCGGTGGCGGTGTTGCGCCGGATCAAGTCCGCGAACCGACAGCTGTACCTGTCCGCGCGGGTGCGCTTCGAACGCCTCGACGGGGTGGATACCGATGATCCGCAGAACCGCTGGGCACTGGCGCCGGTGATCTCCATGGTCTTCGCGCTGGCCACGCGCATGCACGCGCACGGCCACCTGCCGACCCTGGGCAAGCTGCCGCAGGCCTATGAGGGCTGGGCGAAGATGGCCCAGCTGGTTCCAGACCTCGTGACCGGCGATGTGGTCCTCGCCGATGCGATGGTTCTCGGTGTGTTCGGGCCAAATCTGAAAGACTAGGGATTATGAACGTTTTCATCTGGGTACTCATTGGCCTGGTGGTGCTGGCCGCCATCGTGGCGATCATCGTCGTGGCGGGCCTGCGCCGCAACAAGTCCAAGCAGATCTCCTTCGAGAAGAGTCCGGAGATCGAGAAGAAACCGTCCTCGGGGGACTACCAGGCCAAGGGTGGATTTAACTTCACCTCTGGCGGGGAATCCCCGGCGCCGACCTCGGAGGATGCAGGCCGCCCGACGATGGATATCGGCGGGGTGAGCGTCCCGGCTCCCTTCGAGAAGGAGAAGGAGACCCAGCCGCGGGGCGAGGCTCCTGCGGAGGCTTCTGAGAAGCCGGCACCGGCGAAGACTGAGCCAGAGCAGCCCGCGGCTGAGAAGGCTGAAGCGGAAAAGGTCGAGGCGGAAGAATCCGCGCCCGCTGTACCGGAGGAAGAGAAGCCGGTTCCGCCAGCAGCGCCCGCTGCTCCGGTAGCCCCTGCCGCTGAGCAGGAGGAGCCGGTCGCGGAGAAGGCAGCCGACGAGCCGCAGGGCGAGCAGGCTGGAAGCGAGAAGCCAGTCACGGCCGAGCCTGCCCCGAAACAGGAGACCACCGCACCGGCTGACGTCCCGGCTGCGCCAGCCGAGACCCCGGAGGCGCCTGCCGCGGAGAAGGAGGTCGGGCAAGCCGACGAGACCGCCGCTGCGACAACGGCTGAGGATGAGCCCGTAGACGCGGTTGAGCACGCCGCCACCCCGGCAGAGAAGCAGGAGGCCGCCCGCACCCAGGAGATCGCGCCAGTGGAGGGGCGCCTGGGCAAGCTGCGTGGCCGCATGGCGAAGTCCCAGAACGTCATCGGTCGCGGCGTGCTCGGCATTCTCAGTGCAGGCGACCTGGATGAGGATGCCTGGGAGGAAATCGAGGACACGCTGCTCATGGCGGACCTCGGTGCCGACACCACGATGAAGGTCGTGGACTCCCTGCGCGAGCGCATCGCCTCCCAGGGCGTGGAGAGCGAGGAGCAGGCGCGCGCGATGCTGCGCGAGGTGCTCATCGAGGCCGGCAAGCCGGAGTTGGATCGCTCCATCAAGGCGATGCCTTATGAGGGCAAGCCAGGCGTGATCATGGTTGTTGGTGTCAACGGCACCGGCAAGACCACCACCACCGGCAAGCTCTCCCGCGTGCTCGTCGGCATGGGTAAGCACGTCGTGCTGGGTGCCGCAGACACCTTCCGTGCGGCCGCTGCCGACCAGCTGGAGACCTGGGGCAACCGGGTTGGTGCTCGCACCGTCCGCGGCAAGGAGGGCGCGGATCCGGCGTCCGTGGCCTTCGACTCGGTGAGCCAGGGTATGGATGAGCAGGCGGACGTCGTCCTCGTGGACACCGCAGGCCGACTGCACACCTCCGTCGGGCTGATGGACCAGCTCGGCAAGGTCAAGCGTGTCGTGGAAAAGCGCGCCCGCGTGGACGAGGTGCTGCTCGTTCTGGACGCCACGGTGGGGCAGAACGGCCTGATGCAGGCCCGCGTATTCCGCGACGTCGTGGACATCACCGGCGTGGTGCTGACCAAGCTGGACGGTACCGCCAAGGGCGGCATCGTCTTCCAGGTACAGGAAGAGCTCGGCGTGCCGGTCAAGCTCGTCGGCCTCGGCGAGGGAGCGGACGACCTCGCACCATTTGAGGTGGAGAGCTTCGTGGACGCGCTCCTGGGATAAAAAGAGTTTTTCAGCCGCAGTTTTTGGGGTTTGAGCGGCGGAACCTAGTCATGGGTTCCGCCGCTTTTTTGTATTTTTCTCTGTTTTTGCGTGGCCGGATAGTGATAAATTTATTTTCTGTAATCACACTCACCCGACCGAGTTCTTCGGTCTCGCGCACAGTATCTTCGACGCCTCCGGGAATCCTCTCATCGATGCCGACGGCATGCCGAACGCCGTCAACGTCCTGTTTCAGATGACTTTTGCCATGATCGCCACCGCGATCATCTCCGGCTCACTGGCCAACAGGGTGAAGATCCACACCTGGCTGATCTTCACTGCAGTATGGGTCGTCCTGGTGTATGCGCCGATGGCTCACATGGTCTGGGGTGGTGGAATCCTCGGCGAGGGAGCCAACAGCATGTCCGCGTGGCTCTTCGGGGCCCATGTGGAAGGCGCCGAGACTGTCGCGAATATTGCCCCCATCGACTTCGCAGGCGGCACGGTCATCCACATCAACGCCGGGGTGGCTGGCCTCGTGCTGGCTTCTTTTAGCATCTCGCTGAAGTACACCCTCGGCTGGCGAATTAGCGCCGAGGAGGAGAACACGGGCATCGATGTGACGCACCACCGCGAACGGGCCTATCACGCGCTCGTCGATGCGGCGGTCGCTCAGCGGGAGTAGCCCCGCAACTGACTCTCACACGCCCGGTCGTTGCCGGACAACGCCCCCGCCGCGCTAAGGTGGCAGGGATAACTACTTAACGTTGTTCGCCCCGGCCGGGCGTTGAGACGTTTTCAGCGATCGTATTAAGGGAGACACGAGAACGTGTTTGAGTCACTTTCAGACCGGCTATCAGGTGCCCTCAAGGGGCTGCGTGGCAAGGGCCGCCTCACTGAGCAGGACATCAACACCACCGCACGCGAAATCCGTCTCGCGCTGCTCGAGGCGGACGTCTCCCTGCCCGTCGTGCGCGCCTTCATCAAGCGCATCAAGGAGCGCGCCAACGGCGTCATCGTCTCCGAGGCGCTGAACCCGGCCCAGCAGGTCATCAAGATCGTCGACGAGGAGCTCAAGGAGATCCTCGGTGGCGAGACGCGCCGCCTGACCCTGGCCAAGCACCCGCCGACCGTCATCATGCTCGCCGGTCTGCAGGGTGCGGGTAAGACCACCCTGGCCGGTAAGCTCGCCCGCTACCTGTCTAAGCAGGGCCACACCCCGATGCTGGTGGCCTGTGACCTCCAGCGCCCGGGCGCGGTGCAGCAGCTGCAGATCGTCGGTGAGCGCGCTGGTGTGACCACCTTCGCCCCGGACCCGGGCACCAGCCTGGAATCTCACGACCACGAGATGGGCACCTCCACGGGCGACCCGGTCGAGGTCGCCGAGAAGGGTATCGAGGAGGCCTACCGCACCCAGCACGACATCGTCATCATCGATACCGCAGGCCGCCTCGGTATCGACGAGACGCTGATGACGCAGGCGCGTAACATCCGCGACGCCGTTGAGCCCGACGAGGTGCTCTTCGTCATCGACGCCATGACCGGTCAGGACGCCGTGACGACCGCCGAGGCCTTCCGCGACGGCGTTGACTTCACCGGTGTGGTCTTGACCAAGCTGGACGGCGACGCCCGCGGTGGTGCCGCACTGTCCATTCGTGAGGTCACCGGTAAGCCGATTCTGTTCGCCTCCACGGGTGAGAAGCTCGAGGATTTCGATGTCTTCCACCCGGACCGCATGGCCTCCCGCATCCTGGGCATGGGTGACGTCCTCACCCTGATCGAGCAGGCCGAGCAGGTCGTGGACCAGGAGAAGGCCATGAGCTCTGCCGAGCGCATGGCATCGGGTGAGCTGACGCTGGAGGACTTCCTCGAGCAGATGATGATGATCCGCAAGATGGGTCCGCTCGGCAATATCCTGAAGATGCTGCCTGGCGGCTCCCAGATGTCCCAGCTCGCGGACATGGTCGACGAGAAGCAGCTGGACCGCATTCAGGCCATCATCCGAGGTATGACCCCGGCGGAGCGCAACGACCCGAAGATCCTGAACGCCTCCCGCCGCAAGCGCATTGCTGCCGGTTCCGGCGTCCAGGTCTCCGAGGTCAACCAGCTGGTCGAGCGCTTCTTCGAGGCGAAGAAGATGATGGGCCGCATGGCCGGTCAGTTCGGCATGCCCGGTGGGCGTTCTGCGACGAAGAAGCAGAAGAACCACCGCAAGGGCAAGGGGAAGAAGGGCCGTAACAAGAACCGTCGTTCCCCGCAGCGCATGAACCGTCAGGGCATGCCGGGGATGCCGGGGATGCCAGGCATTGGTGGCGGAATGCCGTCGATGAAGGAACTCAAGGCGCTGCAGGACCAGCTGCCCCCGGGCATGGAGGGCATCGATGTGGAGAAGATGTTCGGCGGAGGCAAGAAATAACCTCCACCCGCTCCGCGTCAGCACGTCGCGGCTGGGGAGTGCCGCTAGTGTTTCCTGCTGGCGGCTAGCGGCTGGCGGCTAGGTGCCGCACACGGTGCGGAAGCCCGTTGGGGAGGGGGTGGGCTTCTCCCAGCGCTCCAGGCCCACGCGGCGGGTGAAGGGGGCGCGCAGAGCGTCCCACAGCTGATCGAAGGGGGCGTAGTCGCCGCCGAGGGCCGCTGCCAGGGCCTCCTCGACGTGGGCGTTGCGGGGGTAATACACCGGGTTGGTGCGGGCCATGAGCTCTCTATCGGGTTGTGCACCCGACCACTGCTCACGCCAGTGCGAGAGATCGTGCAGTGCAGCGCGGTTATCGCCCAGCGCGCCGTTGGCTGACCACGTGTCGTGCCACGCTTGGCTACCGAGCCCTGCCGGGTTGGCATCGGTGTCGGTGAGCTGGCGCAGGACCTGCGCTACATCGAGCTGATGCTCCTCGGCCAACACCTGGAACTCGCTCAGCACGTGTTGGTGGGAAGGCTGCTGCGCGTCGAGGCCGAGTGCGTCGGCGAATTCCGCATCGAGCGCGTGCCGGTAGATCGCCGAATACTCATCCAGCACGTCTTGCGCCGCGGCCACCGCGCTGCGATTCGCTTCGGCCGAGTCCATGCCCGGCGCTGGGGACAATAGCGGCAGCATCGCCTCGGCCAGGCGCGCCAGGTTCCAGCCACCGATCGCTGGCTGATTGCCGAAGGCATAGCGGCCGTGGGCGTCGATCGAGCTGAACACGGCCTGCGGGTCGAAGCGATCCAGGAAGGCCGCGGGGCCGTAGTCCAGCGTGAAGCCACCGATGGCGGTGTTATCCGTGTTCATCACCCCGTGGACGAATCCGAGCCGCATCCACTGCGCGATCAGCCGGGCCTGCGCTGCCGCGACATGCCGGTACAGCTCCAGGTAGCGCTCCGGGGCCGAAAGCTCGGCGAGTTCAGGGAAGTGGCGTTGGATTGCCATGTCTGCCACCCGCCTCAGTAGACCCGAGGCGTTCTCCGGGTCCCGCATGCGCGCTGCCTGAAAGGTCCCAACCCGTAGGTGGCTGGTGGCGACCCGGACGATGGCCGCTGCTGGCTCGGTGCGGTGTCGACGCACCGCCTCGCCGGTGCTGAGCACCGCCAGGCTGCGGGCGGTAGGGACACCCGCGGCATGCATAAACTCACTGAGCAGGAACTCGCGCAACGCTGCCGTCAGTGGCGCCTTGCCGTCCGAGCCGAGACGCGAGTACGCGGTGGTGCCCGCACCCTTGACGTGAAGGTCCAGCAGTTTTTTGGTGTCGGGGGTGCGACGCTCACCCAGCAGGACGGCGCGCCCGTCGCCCATCTGCGGGTTGAAGCTGCCGAATTGGTGGCCGGTGTAGAACTGGGCGACTGGGCGAGCCTCGGAATCAGTTCCGCGACCGAGCAGAAACTGCACGCCAGCGGGGGAGCCGAGCCAGTCAGCATTCAGGCCCAGCTCGGCTGCCAGGGGTTCGTTCAGCACGAGGATCCGTGCCCCAGGTAGTGGGGTGGCAGGCTCATAAGGCGCGGTGAGCTCCGGAAGCTGGTGGGCGAAGTTGTATTCGAGCGTCGGCGAACCCGTGGCGCCGTCATGGGGGTGATGGCCACTGGGTGCCGCGGCCTCGCTGGAGTTTCGGAAACACATAGTGCCCACGGTATCGGCTTATGATGACCGGGTGATTCGTGAAACGTTAAAGATCGCCTTCGCCTTCGTCGGTGTGATCGTGGGCGCTGGGTTCGCCTCTGGCCAGGAGGTCATGCAGTACTTCGTGGGCTTCGGCCTCGACGGCCTGTGGGGCGTGGGCCTATCCGCCCTGGTGGTCTGCTCGATGGCGCTGATCATCCTGCAGCTGGCCTCCTACTTCCAGGCCAAGGAGCACGGCGAGGTCTTCGACCGCGTCTCCCACCCGGTGCTCGCGCGAGTGCTCGATATCGGAGTGAGCCTGACCCTGTTCGCCACCGGCTTCATCATGTTCGCTGGTGCCGGCTCCAACCTGAACCAGCAGTGGGGTCTGGAGACCTGGATCGGCGGGGTCCTCATGGTGCTGCTGATCCTCGGCGCAGGTCGGTTGGACGTCGACCGGGTGACCACGATGATCGGAGCTGCAACTCCCTTCATCTTCGGTTTCATCGGCCTGGCCAGCCTGTACGTGATCTTCTTCGTCGACCACCCGCCGCTCGCGGAGCTGGACGCTGAGGCGCTGGCTATCGGCTCGCCGCTGCCGCACTGGTCTATCGCCGCGGTGAACTACGTGGGCTTCAACCTGATGGTCGCGGTGTCCATGGCGGTCGTCATCGGCGGGCAGATGTTCAACCCCAGGCTCGCGGGACGAGGCGGGTTCTTGGGCGGCGTGATCCTTTCTCTGATGATGGCGATCAGTACCATCACGCTGTTCCTCGCGGTCCGCGAGGTGGGGCACGACGACCTGCCGATGCTGAGCCTTATCGTGCATATTCACCCGGCTCTGGGGCACATCATGGCGGTCGTCATTTACGCGATGATTTTCAATACCGCGCTCGGAATGTTTTACGCGCTGGCCCGCCGCATGAGCGCCTCCCGACCGGAGTATTTCTATCGCTATTACGTGGGAACAGTGGTGGTGGGCTTCGTGCTCTCCTTTGCGGGCTTCAAGAATCTGATCGGCTGGATCTACCCGGTGTTGGGGTACATGGGTCTGCTGCTCATCGCGGTGATGACATTCGCCTGGGTTCGGCGCTATAAGCAGATCGCTCAGGAAGCTGACCGCCGCCTGCGCCTGGTGGACCTGTGGCGGGCCGGCCGGGAAGGGGAACCCGCCGGTGATGCGCAGTAGCGCTGAAACTTAAGCGATAGCACTGCCGGGTTTGGGTTTCCTGGCGCAGATGGCTAATATGGTTCGGGTTGTGGCTACGGCGGTTGTGCTGTGGCCATGCCATGCGAACGCCCTGCGGTATACCGATCCCGACCACGGTCGGCCGGTAGTCACCCGCAGGATAAACATCAAGGGTTGAACCGGTTTCCCATCAAGGGGAAGCGACAAGAACTGCCCAGTGACCAGAAAAGGAGCCACATCATGGCTGTCAAGATCAAGCTTCAGCGCGTTGGTAAGATCCGCACCCCGCAGTACCGCGTGGTCGTCCAGGACGCTCGTGCCCGCCGCGGCGGTGCCGTCATCGAGAACCTGGGTATCTACCAGCCGGCAAACCAGCCTTCCGTCATCGACATCAACTCCGAGCGTGCTCAGTACTGGATCGGCGTTGGCGCTCAGCCGACCGACACCGCACTGGCACTGCTGAAGCTGACCGGTGACTGGCAGAAGGCCAAGGGCCTCGAGGGTGGCGAGAACACCGTGAAGCCGCAGCCGGAGAAGAAGTCCAAGCTGGACATCTTCAACGAGGCACTGGCTGAGGCTGCCGAGGGCCCGACCGCTGAGGCCATCACCGAGAAGCGTCGCAAGGCGAAGGAAGAGGCCGAGGCTAAGGCTGCTGCTGAGGCAGAGGCCGCCGAGAAGGCGGAGGCTGAGGCAGCTGAGAAGGCAGAGGCTGAGGCTGCAGAGGAGTCCGAGGAGGCTTCCGCCGAGTAATCAATGCCCCCTTTGGGGTGTGATTTCCTCATAACGGGGAGTCGCTGCGCACAAGCGTGGTGGCTCTCCGTTGTTCTTTATCTGATCGTTGGCTGGCGGGGGCACCCGAGGGGAGGGGTGCCCCCAGCGGGGTGGTTCCGCGTTCCGATTGACGAAAAAGGCGCCCCGAGTGGTGTAATCAAGATCTCACAAAACCTTGGGCAATTAAATAATTATTGTTCAACAAGTTCTTGTGGGATCGGGTGCATCGTGACCAGCGTTGTTTAGCTCCGACCCAGTGTTCGGGCTGACCACGCAGTGGAATATGATGTACATCACGTGAGATTTAGCATCCGTAGAGGAGAAACCGGTGGACGTTGATAAGACCGTCAATCAGTACTACGAACAGATCCTGAAGCGAAATGCAGGCGAACCGGAGTTCCATCAGGCCGTCGCAGAAGTTCTGCAGTCGCTGAAGTACGTTCTGCACAAGGACGAGCACTACGCGCAGGATGGGCTCATCGAGCGCATGTGCGAGCCAGAGCGCCAGATCATCTTCCGCGTGCCCTGGATCGACGACAACGGCAAGGTGCAGGTCAACCGCGGCTTCCGCGTGCAGTTCAACTCGGTGCTGGGCCCTTACAAGGGCGGTCTGCGTTTCCACCCTTCGGTGAACCTGGGCATCATCAAGTTCCTCGGTTTCGAGCAGATCTTCAAGAACTCCCTGACCGGTCTGCCGATCGGCGGCGGTAAGGGCGGTTCCGACTTCGACCCGAAGGGCCGCTCCGATCACGAGATCATGCGCTTCTGCCAGTCCTTTATGACCGAGCTGCACCGCCACATCGGTAAGGACACGGACGTCCCGGCCGGCGACATCGGCGTCGGTGGCCGCGAAATCGGCTACCTCTTCGGCCAGTTCCGCCGCATGAATAACCGCCACGAGTCCGGCGTGTTGACGGGCAAGGGCCTGAACTGGGGCGGCTCCCTGGTCCGCAAGGAGGCCACCGGCTACGGTGCCGTGTACTTCGTCCAGGAAATGATGATGGCCGAGAAGGAACGCCTCAACGGCGCCCGCGTCATCGTCTCCGGCTCCGGCAACGTCGCGATCTACGCGATGGAGAAGGCTCAGGAACTCGGCGCCACCGTCGTGGCGTTCTCCGACTCCTCCGGCTACGTCTCCACCCCGGAGGGCGTGGATCTCGAGCTGCTGCACCAGATCAAGGAGGTCGAGCGCGGCCGCGTGTCCGACTACGCCAAGCGCATCGACGGCGTGACCTTCCACGAGAAGGGCAACATCTGGGAGGTCGAGGCTGACGTCGCCCTTCCATGCGCCACCCAGAACGAGCTCGATGGCGACTCCGCGGTCATCCTGGCCGATAACGGCTGCCGCTTCGTGGCAGAGGGCGCGAACATGCCGAGCACCCCGGAAGCCATCAGCGTCTTCCGCAAGCGCGGCATCCACTTCGGCCCGGGCAAGGCCGCCAACGCCGGTGGTGTGGCGACCTCCGCCCTGGAGATGCAGCAGAACGCCTCCCGCGACTCCTGGTCCTTCGAGTACACGGACAAGCGCCTCCGCGACATCATGCACCGCATCTTCCGCACCGCCCAGCGCGCAGCTGCCGAGTTCGATGCCGAGGGCGATTACATCATCGGCGCCAACATCGCGGGCTTCCGCAAGGTGGCAGATGCAATGCTGGCGCAGGGAGTGATTTAATAGCCTGCATGCCAGATTTGCAGATTGGTCGAGTCATCAAGCCCCACGGGGTGAAGGGGGAGGTCGTGGTGGATCCGTCGACCGACCACGTGACGGAGCGCTTCGCCATCGGCGAGGCGCTTCGCGCCGTTCAAACGGGTAAAGAACGCCAGCTCACGGTCGCCGGTCTACGCCGTCACCAGAACCGCCTTCTCGTCACTTTCGAGGAGGTCCGGGACCGCGACGAGGCCGAGTCCCTGCGCGGGGCACGCTTCATGGCCGCGCCCCTGCAGGATGATTCTGACGACGGCTACTACGACCACGAGCTCATCGGCCTGCGGGTGCTCAACGTCGGGGCCGTGGATGCCGATACCGCCAATCGCCGTGCCTACGAGGGGGAGCAGCCCGAGCCCGTGGACATTGGCGAGGTCACCGGGGTCAGCCACGGCCCGGCCGGAGCGACCCTCGAGGTCGCCGTGGACGCAGATGTGGACCTGCCCACCGCGGGCTCCACGATCCTTATCCCGTTCAAGCTGGCGATTGTGCCCATCGTGGACCTCGACAACGAGGCCCTCGTCGTCACCCCACCGGAAGGGCTGCTGGAGCTGGCATGAGACTCGACGTTGTCACGATCTTCCCCGAGTACCTCGACCCGCTGCGCCACGCGCTGCTGGGTAAGGCCATCGAATCCGGCCGTCTCGAGGTTGGTGTGCACGACCTGCGGCAGTGGGCTACCGATCGCCACAAGTCCGTCGACGACACCCCCTATGGCGGTGGTCCTGGCATGGTGATGAAGCCCAGCGTATGGGGGCCCGCCCTCGATGACGTCATCGCGGGCACCGGACCCGCAGCCACCGCACGCGACCTCGAGACCTCCCTGGCCCACAAGAAGCTGGCACCCCTCGACGATCCTGCTCCGGCGGGTGGGGGAGAAGCGAAGGACGACGGCGACGGAGACGGTAACACCGCACCCCGCGGCCCCGTGGTCGTCGTCCCCACGCCCGCGGGCGCACCCTTCACGCAGGAGATGGCGGCCCGGTGGTCCAAGGAGGAGCACCTCGTCTTTGCTTGCGGCCGCTACGAGGGCATCGACCAGCGAGTCGTTGACGACGCTGCCCGCAACTACCGCGTCGAGGAGGTCAGCATCGGCGACTATGTGCTCATCGGCGGGGAGGTCGCCGTCCTCGTCATGGCAGAGGCCGTTGTTCGGTTGATTCCCGGTGTGCTGGGTAACCAGGCCAGCCACGAGGAGGACAGTTTCCAGGACGGGCTGCTCGAAGGCCCCGCCTATACCAAGCCACGGCAGTGGCGGGGGGTGGATGTCCCGGAGGTGCTCTTCAGCGGCAATCACGGTCTCGTTGACCGCTGGCGCCGCGAGCAGGCCTTGCTGCGGACACAACAACGCCGCCCGGAGCTCATTGAGAAGCTCCGAGCGGCGGGTGGGCTGAGCGCGGCGGACGAGCAAGTGCTCGACGCTCACCGCGAAGCCTAAGCGGCTGTTAACCGCGCGGGCACCGGGCGGGCGCTTGGCCGCGCCCGGTGGTGGTATTTACCAGTCCGCGCCGTCGATGGCCTTGGTGTGATCGCGGACCTGCTCACCCTCAGCGTAGAGCGGCATGTCCTTCTTCGCCTGGTAGAACGGCACGTTGATCGGTGCCTCTGGCTTGCGGCCGCGGATCAGGTCTGCGGCCTTCTCGGCCAGCATCAGGACCGGGGAGTAGATGTTGCCGTTGGTGACGATCGGCATGGCCGATGCGTCGACGACGTACAGGCCCTCCACGCCGTGGACCTGCATGCTCTCCGGGTCCACGACGGCCATCTCATCGTCCGCGGAGCCCATCTTGGCGGTGCAGGATGGGTGCAGCGCGGTTTCGGCGTCGTTGCGCACCCACTCCAGGATCTCTTCGTCGGTCTGCACGGCGGCACCCGGGGAGATCTCGCCGTCGGTGAACTCGCGCATGGCATCGGTGTCCAGCAGCTCGCGGGACACCTTGATGGCCTCGACCCACTCGCGGCGATCCTGCTCGGTCTTCAGGTAGTTGAAGAGGATCTCCGGCTTCTCGTGCGGGTCGGTGCTCTTGATCTTCACGTGGCCGGAGGTATCGGAGTACATCGGGCCGACGTGGAACTGGAAGCCGTGCTCACCCTCCGGCTGGCTACCGTCGTAGCGGATGGCCATTGGGAGGAAGTGGAACATGAGGTTCGGGTAGTCCTCGTTCTCATTGGAGCGAGCGAAGCCGCCGGCCTCGAAGTGGGAGCTAGCAACCGGGCCACGGCGGGTCAGCAGCCACTGCAGGCCGATGATCGGGCGCATCCACATCTTGTAGTACGGCTGGGAGCTGACCGGCTGGGTGCAGTTGTACTGGACATAAACCTCCAGGTGGTCCTGCAGGTTCTGGCCCACGCCCGGCAGGTGCTTGCGCACGTCGATGCCCAGGGAGCTCAGGTGCTCCTTATCGCCGATTCCGGAGAGCTGCAGCAGCTGCGGGGTGTTGAACGCGCCGCCGCACAGGATCACCTTGTCCGCGTACACGCGACGGGTCTTGCCCTTCCAGGTGTACTCTGCGCCGATGGCCTTCGGTGCGGAGCCGTCGGCCGGCGCATCCTCGAAGAGAACCTTGGTCGTGAACGCCCGGGTGCGGATGTCCAGGTTCTTCCGGTTCATGATCGGGTGCAGGTATGCGCGCGCTGCAGAGTGGCGCTTGCCGTGGAAGATGGTGCGGTCGAAGGGGGCGAAGCCCTCCTGGCGGTAGCCGTTGACGTCGTTGGTCAGGTTGTAGCCTGCCTCCTGCACGGAGCGGAAGAAGGCCTGGAACAGTGGGCTGGTAGCCGGACCACGGGTCAGCTTCAGCGGGCCGTCGTGGCCACGGCGTGGGTCGTTCGGGTCGGCCGCCAGTGCGGTCTCCAGCTTGTTGAAGTAGGGGAGGACGTGGGCGTAATCCCAGTTCTCCATGCCCGGCAGTTTGCCCCACTTCTCGTAGTCCATCGGGTTACCGCGCTGGTAGATCATGCCGTTGACGGAGCCGGAACCGCCCAGCACCTTGCCGCGGGCGTGGCGACCCTGTCGGCTGTCTCCGGCGTGGATAAAGGCATCAAGCGCCTCTCCGAGTTCAACGTCATCCTCGCCATCACGCTGGCTGTCTACATCGTGGTCTCCGGGCAGACTGCCTTCCTCTTCGACGCACTCATCATGAACATCGGCGACTACGTCACGCAACTGCCGAGCATGTCCATGGACACCTATGCCTTCAGCGAGACCCCTGAAGAGACCAAGGAATGGCTGGGGGCCTGGACCCTGTTCTTCTGGGCCTGGTGGGTGGCCTGGGCGCCGTTCGTCGGCCTGTTCCTGGCCCGCATTTCCCGCGGCCGCACCCTGCGCCAGTTCGTGTTCGGCGTCCTGACCGTGCCGTTCCTGTTCATCCTGGGCTGGATGAGCTTCTTCGGAAACACCGCACTCAGCCGTGTCATCGGTGGCGATTCCGCCTTTGGTGAGGCCGCGGTTGCCGAACCACAGCGCGGCTTCTACGACCTGCTGGCATCCTCCCCGGGAGCGACCTTCCTGGTCGGCCTTTCCACGATGGTTGGTCTGCTGCTGTACATCACCTCGGCGGACTCCGGCGCACTGGTGATGTCCAACTTCACCTCCAAGGTGACCGACTCCCGCCAGGACGGTCCCGTGTGGTCCCGTATCTTCTGGGCTGTCCTGGTCGGTGTTCTGACGATCGTTCTCCTGCAGATCAATGGCGTGGAGACCGTCCAAAACGCCACGGTCGTCATGGGTCTGCCTTTCGCGATCGTGATGTACTTCATCATGCTGGGCCTGATCCGCTCCCTGAAGCTGGAGACGATCCACAACGAGGCCCGGAGCGTGTCCATTCACGCCGCCATGTCCGGCCGTAGCTCTGGCGAGAAGGAGAAGGGCGCCTGGCTCCGTCGCCTCTCCCGCGCGTCGACCTGGCCTGGGGCGAAGGATGCTCAGAAGTTCATGTCCGAGACGGCCCGCCCTGCTCTGCAGGACGTCGCCGAGCAATTCAACAGCCGTGGTCTCAACGCCACCCTCGTCTCCGCGAAGGTGCCGGGTATCGACGTCAAGCAGCTGGATCTCACCGTCACCTTCGACGAAGAGCAGAGCTTCCGCTACCAGATCTACCCAGTCGAGCTTCCGGTCCCGACGTTCACCCGCTCCACCAGCGACGGCAGCGTCTACTACCGCCTGGAAGTCTTCGACCTCATGGGCTCCATGGGCTTCGACGTCTACGGCTATACGCAGGAACAGATCAAGGACAACATCATGGATCTGTACGAGCGTCACCTGGAATTCATCCACATCCAGCGCAACCTGCCGGGTACCTCTGACCACTCCGACGGCGCTGAGCCCGTGCGAGCATGGACTGACGACCCGGGCCTTGCGGTAGACACGGACGAGAAATAAGCCGATCACCACCCACGTGATCCAAGAAAGGAAAACAGAATGAGCACTGAGAAGCTCTTCGACCCAGCCGCCTCGCCCCTGCTGAAGGGCGTCCACAACAACGACGCGGTGGCGTCGCTGTTTATCGATGGCCAGTGGCAGCCCGCCGCCGACGGCGAGACCCGCACCATCATCAACCCGGCAGACGGCTCGGAGGTCGGTATCGTCTCCGAGGCGAGCGAGAAGGACACGATCCGCGCGATTGAGGTCGCCCGCCGCACCTTCGACAACGGTGAGTGGCGTGCTGTCCCCGCCGTGGAGCGCGGCAAGATCCTGGTCAAGGTCGCCGACTTGATCCGCGAGAATAAGAGCGAGTTCGCCCGCGCCGAGGCCGCCGACACCGGTAAGCGCCTCCCCGAGGCCGAGGCCGATATGGACGACATCGCTGACTCCTTCGACTACTTCGGCACCCTCGCCGGCCACGCCGCCGGACGCGTCGTCGACGCTGGGGATCCGAACGTCCGCTCCCGCATCGACGCCGAACCCGTCGGTGTATGTGGCCTGATCACCCCGTGGAACTACCCGCTGCTGCAGGTGGCCTGGAAGGTCGCCCCAGCGCTCGCGGCGGGCAACACCTTCGTCCTCAAGCAGGCGGAGCTCACCCCGCACACCGCGATGATGCTGATGACCGTGCTGACCGAGGCCGGCGTGCCGGCTGGCGTGGCCAACCTCATCACCGGCGCTGGCGCTACCGCCGGCAACCCATTGTCCACCCACCCGGACGTGGACATGGTCTCGTTCACCGGTGGCCTGGTGACCGGAAAGCTCGTCGCCAAGCAGGCGGCGGAGACCGTCAAGCGCGTCGCCCTCGAGCTGGGCGGCAAGAATCCGAACGTCATCTTCGCCGACGCAGACTTCGACGCCGCGGTGGACAACGCCCTCAACGGTGGCTTCGTCCACTCCGGGCAGGTCTGCTCCGCAGGCGCCCGCATCATCGTCGAGGAATCCATCCACGAGAAGTTCGTCGACGAGCTCGTGCGCCGTACTGAGGCCATCAAACTGGGCGGGCCGCTCGACGAGGCCGCTGAGACCGGCGCCCTCATCTCTGCTGAGCACCGCGACAAGGTGGCAGCCTACGTCGATCGCGCCCGCGAGCAGGGCGCGGATATCCGCACCGGCGGCAAGATCGCCGATGAGGCGGATAACCACGGTCCGCACGGCACCGGTAACACCGACCTGTCGAAGGGCTACTTCTACCTGCCGACCGTCATCGACGGCGCCACTCGGAAGATGGACTGCGTGTACGACGAGGCTTTCGGTCCGGTCGTCACGGTGGAGACCTTCCGCACCGAGGATGAGGCTGTGGCGATCGCTAATGACACGGAGTACGGCCTCGCCGGCGCCGTGTGGACCAGCGACGCCGGTAAGGCGGAGCGAGTCACTGCGCGCCTGCGTCACGGCACGATCTGGATCAACGACTTCCACCCGTACCTGCCGCAGGCAGAATGGGGCGGCATGAAGCAGTCGGGCAACGGCCGGGAGCTGGGACCGACCGGCCTGGCTGAATACCAGGAGCAGAAGCACGTCTACCACAACATCGCGCCTGCGGTGACCGGCTGGTTCCAGGGCTAAAGTCTCTGCCCAGAACCTCAAAGGCTCCTGCGGGAAACCTGAGACTCCACTAGGGTGGAGGAGTGGTATAGCGCACATTTGCGGCTGACCAAAGGTTTTCTCCAAGGAGTCAGGAATGGCAGATTCTGCACGCACAGCGGCGGGGAGCGAGGCTCCAGCCAAGGAAAAGGGTGCCTCCCGCATCCGAACTTTGCTTGGCAAGCCCGCACCCGCCGAAGCAAAAATGAAAAAGGGTGACGAGGCCAACTGGCCCGTCATTATCACGACGCTCGTGGTCACGGTCGCCGTCGCTATTTGGGCGGCCGCCGGGGCCGAGAGCTTCGACAAGATCGTCGGCGGCACGGCCAGCTGGCTGACCGGAAACTTCGGCTGGCTATACGTCGCCGTCGTGGCGATCACTCTGATCTTCATGATCTGGCTGGCCGCCTCCAAGGCCGGCAATATTCGGCTGGGACCCGATCACTCCCGCCCCCAATACTCCCTCTTCTCTTGGTCCGCGATGCTCTTCGCTGCGGGTATTGGCATTGGAATCCTGTTCTACTCCGTCGCCGAGCCGCTGGCGCAGTACGCTAATCCGCCGGTTGGTCCGGGCGAGACCGAGGAGGCGATGAAGGAGGCCGTGCTGTGGACTCTGTTCCACTACGGCATCTCCGGCTGGGGGCTCTACGCCCTGATGGGCCTGGCCTTCGGCTACTACGCCTACCGCCTCAATATGCCGCTGGCGATTCGTAGCGCCCTGTATCCGCTGATCGGTAAGCGAATCCACGGACCCATCGGCGATGCGGTCGATATCGCCGCCCTGCTGGGCACCGTCTTCGGCGTCGCCGCCTCGCTGGGTATCGGCGTGGTGCAGCTGAACTTCGGCCTGAACCTCGTCTTCGACCTGCCAGAGGGCAAGGCCATGCAGATCGCGCTGGTGGTGCTGGCTGTCGCTGCGGCCACCCTTTCCGCCGTGTCGGGCGTGGATAAGGGCATTAAGCGCCTCTCGGAGTGGAAC
Organism: Corynebacterium sp. HMSC27B11; assembly: GCF_001815985.1. GTDB lineage: Bacteria > Actinomycetota > Actinomycetes > Mycobacteriales > Mycobacteriaceae > Corynebacterium. The sequence continues at coordinate 45,118 of NZ_KV823583.1, forward strand.
GTCTACCTCGCCGTCGCGCTGCTCGTCATCGTCGTCGCTGGTGGCCGCACCGGCTGGCTCTTCGACTCCCTCGTGAAGAATATGGGTGACTACCTGACCACCCTGCCACGCTGGACCTTCGAGACCTTCTCCTACACGACCACCCCGGCCTCCACCCAAGAGTGGATGGCCAACTGGACCCTGTTCTTCTGGGCCTGGTGGGTGGCCTGGGCGCCGTTCGTCGGACTGTTCCTGGCCCGCATTTCCCGTGGCCGCACCTTCCGTCAGTTCATCGTCGGCACCCTGCTGGTTCCGTTCCTGTTCCTGGCGCTGTGGGCATCCTTCTTGGGCAACATGGCCCTCGACCGCGTCGTTAACAACGGCGACCACGACCTGCTGGAGCAGACCGTTAACTCACCGGAACGCGGTTTCTACATGGTGCTGGAAGGCCTGCCGTGGCCGACGCTGGCGCTGGTGCTGGCGATGATCGTCGGCCTGCTGTTCTTCGTCACCTCCGCGGACTCCGGTGCGCTGGTGATGGCGAAGTTCTCCTCCCGCACCACCGACCCGGCAGCCGATGGCGCGGTCTGGCTACGCGTGCTGTGGGCTGTTGCCGTCGCTGTGCTGACGGTCGCGATGCTGCAGGTCGACGGCATCGGCACCCTGCAGATGGCGACATTGATCATGGGACTGCCGTTCATGATCGTGGTCTTCCTCATCATGGCCGGCCTGGTGCTCTCAGTCAGACAAGAGGTCCTACAGATGGACTCCCGTGCAGTCGCCCTGCACGGGGCGATCTCCGGGCGCACGGATAGCCAGCATGGTGATTGGCGCACCCGCGTGGAGCGCGCCGGCACGTGGCCGACCGCCGAACAGTCGCAGTCCTTCATCATGGAGGTCGCCAAGCCGGCTCTGAAGGACGTCACCGAGGAGCTGATGAACAATGGCCACGAGGCAACGTTGACCACGGTGGCTGACGAGCACACCGGTATCAACCAGCTCGACCTGTTCGTCACCTTCAAGGGCGATCCGGACTTCCGCTACCAGCTCTACCCAATCGAGGAGCGCCTGCCGAAGTTCGCCCGCCGAGGCAGCCACGGCGCGAATTACTACCGCGTCGAGGTCTTCGGCATCAACGGCTCCCTGGGCTACGACGTCTTCGGCTACACCCGCGAGCAACTCATCGCGAACGTGCTGGACCTGTTTGAACGACACATGGAGTACCTGCACATGCAGCGGAACCAGCCGGGCGAGACCGACCTCTCGGCCTACAACACCGAGATCCCGGAGTGGCAGGAGGACTTCGGCGAGAACCACGCCAACTAATAAGCGTCTTGCGCCAGCACAGGCTCGCTCCGGGTGAACCTGGTGCAAACCGGCACAGCCCGGCACCTACAATGGCTTAAATGATCGCAGAGATTTTAGCCGAGGAACTAGGTGCCGGGCTGTCGCACGTCCAGGCCACCATCGCCCTGCTCGACGAGGGCAATACGGTTCCCTTTATCGCCCGCTACCGCAAAGAAATCACTGGCGGGATGGATGATTCCCAGATCCGCCAGCTGGACACCCGCCTGAATTACCTGCGGGAGCTGGAGGAGCGTAAGGAAACTATTCTCAAGGCCATCGAGGAGCAGGGCAAGCTGACCGACAAACTTGCCGCCGAGATCCGCGCCGTGCAGACGAAGTCCCGCCTCGAGGACCTCTACCTGCCCTATAAGAAAACTCGGAAGACCAAGGCCACCATCGCCCGCGACGCTGGGCTGGAGCCACTCGCGGACACGCTGCTGGCCCCGGGGGTCGCCGAAGACCCGGCAAGCATCGCCGAGGGCTACCTCTGCGAAGGATTCGAGGACACCAAGGCAGCACTGGCCGGGGCACGCGCCATCGTCGTCGAGCGAATCGCCACGGACGCGGACCTGGTTGGCGAAGTCCGTGAGGAGTTCTTCAACCGAGGTGTCGCCGAGGTCGGCGTCGTCGATGGGAAAGAAACAGAAGGGGCGAAGTACCGGGACTACTTCGACTTCTCCGAGCCACTCGACAAGCTCCCCAGCCACCGCATCCTCGCCATCCTGCGTGGCGAGAGTGAGGGCGTGCTCCACGTGAACCTCACGGGAGGGGAGGAGGACGAGTTCTACCAGGGAATCATCGCCGACAGGTTGGATCTCGGCCCGCAGGAGGATGCGGCCGATAAATTCCGCGCCGAGTGCGTCCGCTTCGGCTGGCGCACCAAGCTCGCCGTCAGCTCCGCCGTGGACGCCCGGGTGAAGTTGAAGGAGCGGGCGGACGCCTCCGCCGTGGATGTCTTCGCGAAGAACCTGCGCGACCTCCTGCTCGCCGCACCCGCCGGCCAGCGGGCCACCCTGGGGCTGGACCCTGGCTACCGTAACGGTGTGAAGTGCGCGGTCGTGGACGCCACCGGCAAGGTGGTGGACACGATCATCGTCTACCCGCACTCCGGGGCCGCGAAGTGGGAACAGGCTCGTACCCAGCTTGCGGGTCTGGTTGCCGAGCACGGCGTCGAACTGCTCGCGGTGGGTAACGGGACGGCCAGCCGCGAGACCGAGAAGCTCGCCCGGGAGATTGCCGATCTCATCGCCGAGGCCAGCGGGAAGCGCCCGACCCCGGTCATCGTCAGCGAGGCAGGGGCCTCCGTCTACTCTGCCTCCGAGGTTGCGTCGCGGGAGTTCCCGGACATGGATGTCTCCCTGCGTGGCGCGGTCTCGATCGCCCGGCGCCTGCAAGATCCGCTGGCTGAGCTGGTGAAGATCGACCCGAAGTCCATCGGGGTGGGGCAGTACCAGCACGACGTCAACCAGACGTGGCTGACCCACTCCCTGGACTCGGTGGTCGAGGATGCCGTGAACTCGGTCGGGGTGGACGTCAACTCCGCCAGTGCCGAGCTGCTCGAACGGGTCGCGGGAATTACGAAATCCGTGGCAGAGAATATCGTCACGCACAGGCACGACAACGGTGCCTTTCGCTCCCGCAAGGAACTGCTGAAGGTGCCGCGCCTGGGCCCACGCGCCTTCGAACAGTCCGCCGGCTTCCTCCGCATTCATGACGGGGAGGACCCGCTGGACGCCTCCGCCGTCCACCCCGAGGCCTACACTCTGGTGCGCGCCATCACGGAGGACACCGGGGTGGCGGTGCCACAACTGATCGGCAACTCCGCGGTGCTCACGAAGCTGCGACCGGCGGATTACGCAAACGAGACTTTCGGTGTGCCGACGGTGCGCGACGTGCTCGCAGAGCTGGATAAGCCAGGCCGTGACCCACGCCCGAGCTTCAAGACTGCGAGCCTGGCCGAGGGGGTGGAGAAGGTCTCCGACGTGCGCCCCGGCATGGTGCTGGAGGGCACGGTGACCAATGTGGCCGCCTTCGGCGCCTTCGTCGATATCGGAGTGCACCAGGACGGCCTCGTCCACGTCTCCGCGATGGCCGACCGATTCGTCCAGGACCCCCACGAGGTGGTCCACTCCGGTCAGGTCGTCAAGGTGAAGGTGATGGACGTCGACGTCGACCGACAGCGCATCGGCCTGAGCCTGCGCCTGAGCGACGAGCCAGGTGGTGACCAGGGGTCCGGCTCCGGTCGGGCAGGTCGCCGCGGGGAGGCAGGAGAGAGGAATTCCCGGGCTGGCCGGGGACGCAATCGTGGTGGACAGCGTGGCGACAATCGTGGTGGTTCCCGTGGCAAGCGGGGTGGACAGCGCGGCGGCGGTTCAACAGCCGGTGGCGCAATGGCCGCTGCTCTCAAGCAGGCCGGCTTCTAGCTGGTTTGGTTTCTGCCGAATCGGCTGGCATACTATCCGAGTTAACTATGTTCCGGGTACGAACCCGTAGGCGCGATGAGCATCGAAAAGCCGCGAGGATCCTCTATCCAGGCAAGCAAAGGATTAATCCATGCATATTCTTGACAAGGTCGATGCAGCACAGCTGCGCGACGATATCCCAGAGTTCCGCGCAGGTGACACCGTTGACGTGCACCTGAAGGTCATCGAGGGCAGCAAGTCCCGCGTGCAGGTCTTCCGTGGCGTTGTGATCAAGCGCCAGGGCTCCGGCATCCGCGAGACCTTCACCGTCCGCAAGGTCTCCTTCGGCATCGGCGTGGAGCGCACCATCCCAGTGCACTCCCCGAACATCGACAAGCTCGAGGTTCTGTCCCGCGGTAAGGTCCGTCGCGCGAAGCTGTACTACCTGCGCGATCGCCACGGCAAGGCAGCCAAGATCAAGGAGAAGCGCTAATCTGCGCCACCGCACATTGTGCGCGTGAGAGGGGAACGGAAGTCACTTCCGTTCCCCTTTTTTCTTGCCTGACTGAGGTGGTGACCCGGGGAATGGAACGTCCCAGTGCCGCAGGTGGCCGCCTGGTAGTCTGAACCCTTGTGACTACCGATCCCAAGAAGCACCAGCCCAACCCCGACGCAACGGCCCCGCACGCAGGCGGCGCTGAGCCTCAGCAGGCGACAGGCCATGCCGCTGCGCAGCCGGGGGATGGGCCAGCACGTGCAGGGGAGGCCACGGCCACCGACAAGCCCAAGGCCACCAGCGAGTCGCAGGATAAGGCCAAGGAGAAGAAGACCTACCCGTGGTGGGTGGAGATGCCCATCATCCTGGTTGCCACCATGCTGATTCTTGGCATGTTCAATATCTTCGTCGGCAGGCTCTACCTGATCCCGTCCGAATCCATGGAGCCCACCCTGCACGGCTGCGAGGGGTGCACGAATGACCGGATCTTCGTCAATAAGCTCGCCTACCTCGGTGGTAAAGAGCCGAAGCCGGGGGACGTCGTCGTCTTTGTCGGTGAGGACTCCTGGAACACGACCTACGTCTCCCAGCGTTCGGACAATGGGCTGATCAAGGGGCTGCAGAACGCCGGCAGCATGATCGGCATCATTGCCCCGGATGAAAACGCCCTGGTCAAGCGAGTCATCGCCACCGGTGGGCAGACTGTCCAGTGCCGCCCCGGCGACCCCGGCGTGATGGTCGACGGCAAGAAGGTGGACGATTCCTACACGATGAGCCCGTTGGTGAACCCGGTGGACCCGGCAACCGGCTCCGATGCCTGCCAGGGAGAGTACTTCGGCCCCATCACCGTGCCGGATGACCACCTGTGGCTGATGGGCGACAACCGCACCAACTCCCTGGACTCCCGCGGCCACGTGGGCGACGAGCACCAGGGCACCATCCCGGTGGAGAACGTGGTGGGTAAGGTCTCCGCACGTGTGCTGCCGATCGACCGCATCGGCGGGGTCGCTCACCTGGATATCCAGCAGTAGCCATGGCGCGTCCCACCCCACAGTCGGCAGCACGCGCCCGCGGCGCCGAGCTGGTGCAGCAGGCGCTCTCCGAGGGCTATAGCTTCGTCGACGACTACCTGCGATTCCACGGGTTTACCCACGTGGCCGGGGTGGACGAGGCCGGTCGCGGTGCCTGCTGCGGCCCCATCACCATCGCCTCCTGCGTCCTGCCTGATCACGACGTTCCCGAGCTGGAGGGACTCAACGACTCCAAGAAGCTCACCCCGCGCCGCCGCGAGAAGCTCTTCGGCGCCATCACCGAGCACGCGGTGGCCTACAAGATCGTCCATATACCCGCCGCCGAGATCGACCAGAAGGGGATCCAGTACGCCAACATCAACGGCATGTACCGCGCCGTTGCGGGGCTATCCGTGGAGCCAGACGTGGTCCTCACCGACGCGGTGCACCTGCCGGAGCTTGCGTGCGAACACGCGCCCCTGGTCAAGGGGGATGCGTTGTCCCCGGCGATCAGCGCCGCGAGCATTCTGGCGAAGGTGTCCCGGGACCGCCTGATGGTGGAGATGGACGGGCAGTATCCGGACTATGGCTTGGCCGGCCACAAGGGTTACGGCACGGCGAAGCACATGGCTGCGGTGCGCCTCCATGGTGGCTGCCCGGAACACCGTTACACTTACTCTAATGTCGCCACCGCACATGCCGAGTGGGCGAGCACACAACCGCGTGAGGAAGGACATCCTGGCCAGTGAGCGCTGAAGAGCTAGACGACTACGAGGCAAACGTTGAGCTGTCGATGTACCGCGAGTATCGCGACGTCGTGAGCCAGTTCTCCTATGTCGTGGAAACCGAGCGCCGGTTCTACCTAGCCAACGCGGTGGAACTCACGCCCCGTAACTCCGGCGGCGAAGTCTATTACGAGATCCGGATGTCGGACGCCTGGGTATGGGACATGTACCGCCCGGCCCGCTTCGTTCGCTACGTCCGCGTGATCACCTACAAGGACGTCAACATCGAGGAACTCGACAAGCCCGAGCTGCAGCTGCCGGAGCACTAGCCCGGTACCTCTCGCGGGCTTCCTGCTCCGTTTGCCCCGCTGTTATCCACACCCCAGCGCCTATCCACAGGCTCCTGGGGTTTTCTTCTTCCCGCTTTCTTTTCAGGACGTCAACGCCCTGGCCACCGTGCTTGGCTAGCCTCACACGCTGCCCTGGTACGACAGCTGCGTGGGCAGGGCATGGGTGAAGGAATTTTCCACGCGCAGCGGAAGACAACGACAGCGAGGTACGGGGGATGGATAGCGCAACGCAGGTGGCACAGGTCGGCCGAAACGTGACCGGTCGGGGTTCGGTTCGCCAGGGCTCGGTCGGCCAGAGCTCGGTCGGACCGAGCACAGCGGATTCGACGGTGGGGGTAGGCCGACAAGGTGAGAACCTGGCCGGGGAATATCTGGTGAGTCAGGGCTGGAGAATTGTGGAGCGCAACTGGCACTGCCGGTTCGCGGAGCTCGACATCATTGCTCTCGACCCCGCAGGCGAGATGGTGTTCGTGGAGGTCAAGTACCGCAAGGACACCGCCCACGGCACCGGCGTGGAAGCAGTGACACAGACTAAGCTGCGCCGGATGCGACTGGCTGCGGGGAAGTGGCTGGCGGAACAGCAGCGCGGGGTCGATGTGGTGCGTTTCGACGTCATCGACGTGGGCCCCGCTGGCGTGCGGGAACACGTGGTGGGGGTGGCGTGATGGCAGTCGGGCAAGCCAGAAGCATGGCCCTTCACGGGTTGGACGGGATGCTCGTGACCGTGGAATGCGACCTGGGGCGGGGGCTGCCCGGGGTCAGCGTAGTCGGGCTGGGGGATGCAGCGGTGGTGCAGGCTCGTGACCGGATTCGCGCGGCGATGCTGAACAGCACACTGCCGTGGCCGAAGTCGAAGGTCGTGATGAGCCTGTCGCCGGCAGACGTGAAGAAGGAGGGCTCCAGCTACGACTTGGCGATGGTGGCGTCGATCCTGGCAGCCCAGGGTTTATCCGAGTTCGCGCTGGAGCTCCTGAGTGACACGGTGGTCGTCGGGGAGCTCGGACTGGACGGTACGGTGCGCGCCGTCGCCGGGGTTGTCCCCATGATTCTGTCCGCACAACGCCGGGGGATGCGTCGCATCGTGATCCCAGAGGAGAACCTGCCCGATGCTCAGCAGCTCGTCGACGTGGTTGCCGGTCTGGACATCCTCGCCGTGGGCAGCCTGAAGGAATTTCACGCATGGCTGCGTGGCTCCGGCAGCATTGTCCCCGTGAGTAAACCCGTGGGCGCGCTGACCCCGGATTCCGGGCACGGGGCACGGGATGAGGAGGTCGACATGGCCGACATCGTGGGGCAGGCCGAAGCGCGCCGGGCGCTGGAGATTGCCGCCGTGGGCGGGCACGCCATCATGCTCACCGGACCGCCGGGCAGTGGAAAGTCGATGCTCGCAGAGCGCCTGCCGACGATCCTGCCTCCGCTGTCGGCCACCGAGCAGGTCGAGGCGGCCGCGATTCACTCGATTGCCGGTGGCCGGGGAGACCTTGGCCCGATCTGGGCCGGGGTGAGACCCTTCGTCTCCCCGCACCCTTCGGTGACCCAAGCCGCGCTTGTTGGTGGCGGGCCGAACCTGCAGCCCGGCGCGATCAGCCTGGCCCACCACGGTGTGCTGTTCTTGGACGAGGCAGCGGAGACCCGCTCGGGGGTGCTGGACTGCTTGCGGATCCCGATGGAGTCCCGCCGGGTGGAGATCGCGCGTGCCCGCCGCAGTGTCTCCTACCCGGCGGGATTCCAGCTGGTGATGGCGGCGAACCCGTGCCGTTGCGGTGCTGAGGATCCAAGCATGTGCACGTGTAGTTCGACGGACCGCCGCCGCTATTATGCGCGGGTCTCGGGTCCCATCCGCGACCGGATTGACGTCTTCGCACAGACCCGCAGGCAGCGGCTGATCGGTCAACAGTTCCCGGTGAGTGCGCAGGCAACGGCCACGAGTGGAGCCGACAGCGAGGAGGGACGAGCGGAGAGCTCAGCGGTGGTGGCGGAACGGGTCGCCCAGGCCAGGGAGCGTTCCCACCACCGTTGGCGAAAACTCGACCTAGGGGAGGCCGTGACGAATGCGACGATTCCCGGCAGGCTGCTGCGCTCCGAGTGCGCGGCGAGTTTCGAGGGAATGGTGGCGCTGCAGGAAGCCTATGCCTCCGGTGCGCTCTCGCAGCGTGGGGTGGACCGGGCGTTGCGGGTGGCGTGGAGCCTCGCCGACCTCGCCGGGGTGGCCCGGCCCGGGGTTGGGGAGGTTCTGGACGCTGCCGAGCTCTTTTCCGACACTGAGGAGGTGCCAGCATGAGCCCTGGTGGCACCACGGAGGAACGCCAGAACCTGCTCGCGTGGATCTACCTGCGGCAGACCATCGAAGCCTCAAATACGGATATTCTCAACCTCCTCTGGCCTGAAGGGTGGGAGAATCGGCTCGCGGACCGGGACGCGGGAAAGGGAGTGGCTCCCGATGTGCGGGGGCTCGCCAGCCGCATTCGCCACCGTGACCCCAGCCTGCCGCGCAGGATCCTGGAATCGACTGCCACGCGCGTGGACTGCGATCCGGAAGCCGAACTCGATGCCGCAACGGCTGCGGGGTTCCGGCTGATCACCCCGCTGGACCAGGAGTGGCCAGAGACCCTGGATCACGCCTTCGCCCGGATTGATGACCGCGGCAGCGACCAGAACTCGGCCGTCCGGGGCCTTGCCGCAGCACCCTTTGCCCTCTGGCTACGGGGCAACGGCAACCTGCGGAACTTAAGCCGCCAGTCGGTGACCGTCGTTGGCACCAGGCAGCCCAATGCTTATGGGGCGCAGCTGAGCACCCAGCTCAGCACGGACCTCGCCCTGGAGGGCTACAGCATCGTCTCAGGCGGAGCCCGCGGAGTGGACCGCTGCGCCCACACCGCCGCCCTGCGCGCCGGGGGCGCGAGCATCGCGGTGCTCGCCTGCGGACTCGACGTGGATTACCCCAGGCAGCACGTGGGGATGTTCAACCAGATCGCGGAGTCCGGGGTTGTTGTTAGCGAGTACGCGCTGGGTACCCACCCCGCCCGGCACCGCTTCCTCACCCGGAACCGACTGGTCGCCGGCCTGTCCGCAGGCACCATCGTGACTCAGGCCGCCAACCGCTCCGGGGCGCTGAACACCCTCAACTGGGCGGAGGTCATGCTCAACCAGCCCATGGTGGTGCCCGGGCCCGTGGATACAGCACTCAGCCAGGGGGTGCTCCATCGCCTGCGGGACGGCCGGGCCCAACCGGTCTGGACCGCCAGCCACGTCCGGGAGCTGGTGGAGGCCTCGAGCCAGTTCCACGCCGAGGTGCCCGAACAGCAGGCGATGGTCTTCGGCTCCGGCACCGGGGTGCAGAGCATGTCGCTGAACCAGGTCACCGTCTACGACGCAGCCGGATTGCCTGGCGGAGGCGGTGGAACGCTGCGCGACATCCAGCAGGAGACCGGGCTCTCCATCCAGCTGGTGATGCGGACGCTCAAGGAACTCGACAAGCAGGGACTCATCACCAGGGAAGGGGAGCGTTGGGTCCGGGTGGATGGGGAGGCATAGCCAAGGGGCCGATGAACCACGACAACAGCTCTGCTGAACCACAACAGCTATGCTGAGCTGCATGCCGAAACCCCGCGACCCGCAACTCCTCCTCGAGGACTACGTGGACTACCTGCGCTATAACCTCGGCCGGTCGGAAAACACGATCCGGGCCTACCAGCGGGACCTCACCGACGCTCTCGAGGGGCTGCGGGATATTGAGTCCTTCACCCTCGACCACGCACGCGACGTGCTGGGGTACGCGGCCGACGATGGCGCCAGCCGGTCCCGGCTCTCCCGTCTGGCCTCCAGCATGAAAGGCTTCGGGAAGTTTCTCGCCCAGCGCGAGGTGCTCCCCGCGAACCCGGTCTCTGCGCTCCGGCTGCCCAAGGGAGAGAAGACACTGCCACGCGTGATGCGCAGTGACCAGGCCCGCACCCTCCTCGATGGGCTCAAGCGTGATGCCCTCGAACCCCCGACCGCCGACCACGACGTCGACGACGCTCCAGCAGCCACGCAGCCAACAGGCGAGAAGCAACGGCGACGCGCCACAGCGCGCCGGGTGCGGGATTGGTTCATCGCCGAGCTGCTGTTTGGCACCGGCATTCGTGTTGGCGAGGCCGAGGCCATTGACGTCGAGGATTTCGACCGGGCCAACCGGCTCTTGCGTGTCACCGGTAAGGGAAATAAGACCCGCGTGGTTCCCTACGGCGGAATCATCGATGAGGCTCTCACACACTGGCTTTCCCACCGCGGTGAGCTTGCCCCGCGTGGTAATCCGGCGCTGCTCGTTGGGGTGCGCGGGGGTCGGCTCAACCAACGGGAGATCCGCCGAGTAGTTGACCAGGCCATCCGCCGCCACCCGGAGCTCACAGTGGGGCACATGTCCCCACACGGGTTCCGCCACTCCGCAGCAACCGCCGTGCTCGAAGGCGGGGCGGATCTGCGGGTAGTCCAGGAACTTCTGGGGCACGCCTCGATGAACACCACCCAGATCTACACTCACGTCGGCGCCGAGCGGCTCAAGGCCGCCTACCGCCAAGCCCACCCGCGCTCGGGAGAATAACGGCCCGCACCACGAAGCCCGCAACATGCGCCCCACACCACGCGGAGCTAGCGCAATAGACGCACGCGCACCGAGCCCAAGAGCTCAAACGGATCGAGGTATCGCTTCCGCCCATCCGTGCCCTTGACCCACGCGCCCCAGGACAACCCATCCGGCTTCCGGGCACTATCGCCCAACAACGCCGCATTCGCGAGCCGACCGATTCGCTGGCCCCGGGATACGGACTCACCCTTGGTGACCTCCGCGTATACGGGCTCGTAGGTGGTGTGCACCCCATCCCGGTGCCGGATCGTCACCACCGGTGTGCCCGCGACTGTGCCGACGAAGCTGACTTGCCCGCCCATACTGGCGAGGACGTCCGCACCTGGCGCTGCCCGCAGGTCCACAACGCGGTGGCCGGGTAGCCAGTCCTTCTCCGGAATATCGAGTGGCCGGGTCACCAGGGTCTCCGCTGCAGCGGGGGAGGTCGGGGAGTCCGTGACGAGCGGCACGCGGTGGGAACGGTTCAGCCGATCAGTGCCCCGCAGCACGCCCCCGCGATCTTGTTGCGCTTCCTCCACGGCGGAAGCCACTGGCGGAACCGGAGCCACCGCGATGGTCGACGTCAAGCTGAAAACACAGGCCGCTGCGAACAGTCGGCCACAGAAACGAGCGGAAGAAAGAAAGCGGAACATGCCTCAAACCTGCCGCAGGCGACGTCCTCAAAAGAAGGGCGAAGAACGGGCTGTGGACAGGGAAGATCGACGGATACACACCGGGTAGGGAACCACTTGGATTAACAAGCCAGAGCGACTAAAGTATCCGGGTGCAGTGTGCTCACGTTTCCCGCACTACCCGGGGATGATGCGCCGCGCGAACCGTGCCAGCGGAGAACACGAGGCCTCCCGCTAGTGGCGATCGCAGCGACGTCAAGAACACAACACCCCGGGCAACCGGCGGCGAGATAGCGAGCAGACTGACTACACGTAGATGCCTCGTGTCCCCAACAGGTTCCACCTACGGTCCCGCTGATTGCGGGTCAATACAGGTGGCGCAGCCCGGGGAGTCTGCCGGCCGGTCGCATAAGCCGAATGGAAGTTCGTCGAGTGCGCCGAAGAAGAAAACCGTAAAACCCCAAACTTTCGAAAGCGAGGAAGGGGCGGCAACGCTACAAGGCGAGGAAAACGCTTCAAAGCTGCCCCTGTAACACCATGGCTGTTGTTACTATGCGCGAACTGCTGGATGCAGGCGTCCACTTTGGTCACCAGACCCGTCGTTGGAACCCGAAGATGCGTCGTTTCATCTTCACCGACCGCAACGGCATCTACATCATCGACCTGCAGCAGACCCTGACCTACATCGACGAGGCCTACGAGTTCGTCAAGGAGACCGTCGCCCACGGCGGCAACATCCTGTTCGTCGGCACCAAGAAGCAGGCTCAGGAGGCCGTTGCCAACGAGGCTGAGCGCGTTGGCATGCCGTACGTCAACCACCGCTGGCTGGGTGGCATGCTCACCAACTTCCAGACCGTCTCCAAGCGCCTGGCCCGCATGAAGGAACTGCAGGCTATGGACGCAGCCGAGGACGGCTACCAGGGCCGCACCAAGAAGGAGATCCTCCTTCTGAACCGCGAGCGCGAGAAGCTGGAGCGTGTCCTGGGCGGCATCGCCGACATGACCAAGGTCCCGTCGGCAATGTGGGTCGTTGACACCAACAAGGAGCACATCGCTGTCTCCGAGGCGAAGAAGCTGGGCATCCCGGTTGTCGCCATCCTGGACACCAACTGCGACCCGGACGAGGTCCAGTACCCGGTCCCGGGCAACGACGACGCGATCCGTTCCGCAAACCTGCTGACCTCCATCATCTCCTCCGCTGTTGAGGAGGGCCGCAAGGCTCGCGCGGAGCGTCAGGCAGCTGCTGCGAAGGACGCCGCCGGCGACACCGGCAAGTCCGAGGCGGACGCTGAGGCTGTGAAGGCTGAGGCTGCAGCCGAGGAGAAGGCCGAGTCCACCGAGGCCTAAAGAGTGTTGAGTGGGGCGCGCACGCCCCGCTCGATGCCTCACACGGAAAGGCCGTATCTCGGCCTGCCCAGTGAGTGTGCTGCCCGCCGCCACACGTGGCGGGGATTTGCCTCTAGACTTATTGGCTGACAGCACATTCATTCTTTCACCACTTCCATACGAAGGAGGGTCGCCACTGATGGCGAACTACACCGCTGCTGATGTCAAGAAGCTCCGTGAGATGACCGGCTCCGGCATGATGGACTGCAAGAAGGCTCTCGTCGAGGCTGAGGGCGACTTCGATAAGGCCATCGAGATCCTGCGTATCCAGGGTGCCAAGGACGTCGGCAAGCGCGCTGAGCGCTCCGCATCCGAGGGCCTGATCGCAGTCTCCGGTAACACCATGATCGAGGTCAACGCTGAGACCGACTTCGTGGCAAAGAACCAGGAGTTCATCGACTTCGCGAACAAGGTTGCTCAGGCAGCCGACGCTGCGAACGCTAACTCCCGCGAGGAGCTCGAGGCAGTCGAGGTCGACGGCGCGAAGGCTGTCGACGCCCTGCAGGAGCTCTCCGCCAAGATCGGCGAGAAGCTCGAGCTGAAGCGCGCTGTCACCCTGGAGGGCGACAAGGTTGCTGTCTACCTGCACCAGCGCTCCGCTGACCTGCCGCCGGCAGTCGGCGTGCTCGTTGCTTACGAGGGCGAGAACGAGGAGGCTGCACGCGCGGCCGCCATGCAGGTCGCCGCTCTGAAGGCCAGCTTCCTGTCCACTGATGACGTCCCGGCCGAGACCGTCGCCAAGGAGCGCGAGATCGCCGAGGCTACCGCTCGTGAGGAGGGCAAGCCGGAGAAGGCTCTGCCGAACATCATCGAGGGTCGCCTGAAGGGCTACTTCAAGGACGTCGTCCTGCTGGAGCAGCCGTCCGTCACCGAGTCCAAGAAGACCGTCAAGCAGGTCATGGACGAGGCAGGCGTGAAGCTGACCGGTTTCGTGCGCTACGAGATCGGCCAGGGCTAAACCCGACACTGATCCCGTGCCTTCACGGCGTGGCTTAGTCGCTTAGCACGGCACCGCGCCACGGCATGGCGATAGTTTGAGCCGCCCACCCGTTTCACACGGGTGGGCGGCTTTTATTGTGCGCTATAATCCTGTTCAACATCTGAAGCGAGACAAGGAGATTCGTTGAGTAACGCGCCACACAGGTCCGGTTATAAGCGGGTTATGTTGAAGCTGGGCGGTGAGATGTTCGGTGGGGGAGCCGTAGGCATCGACCCAGATGTCGTTCAGAACGTCGCACGCCAGATCGCCGAAGTCGCTAACAGTGGCGTGCAGGTGGCTGTGGTCATCGGCGGTGGAAACTTCTTCCGCGGCGCGGAGCTGCAGCAGCGTGGCCTCGACCGTTCCCGCTCTGACTACATGGGCATGCTGGGCACCGTCATGAACTGCCTGGCCCTGCAGGACTTCCTGCAGCAGGAAGGCGTGGACTGCCGCGTGCAGACCGCCATCCAGATGACCCAGGTCGCTGAGCCCTACCTTCCGCTGCGCGCGGACCGCCACCTCGAGAAGGGGCGTGTGGTCATCTTCGGCGCCGGCATGGGCATGCCCTACTTCTCCACGGACACCACCGCAGCCCAGCGCGCCCTCGAGATCGGTTGCGAGGTTCTGCTGATGGCCAAGGCGGTTGACGGCGTGTACTCGGATGACCCACGCACGAACCCGGACGCTGAGCTCTTCCACGAGATCAACCCCCAGGACGTGCTTGAGCGCAACCTCAAGGTCGCCGACGCGACGGCCTTCAGCCTCTGCAAGGACAATGACATGCCGATCCTGGTGTTCAACCTCCTGGAGCAGGGCAATATCGCCCGCGCTTGCGCCGGCGAGCGCATCGGCACGCTCGTCAGCTCCGAGGTGAAGTAACCCGCCACGATGGCGGCACGCGGGTGAGGCGGGCAAGAACAGTCCGCCTCGCCGCACCAAACAGGAGAGTTGGGGGCAAGGGCTGCTAAATTGGTAGCCATGATGGACGAAATTCTCCTGGAATGCGAAGAGCGCATGACGAGCTCCGTCGAGTTCGCGCGCGAAGACCTCACGACGATCCGTACCGGGCGTGCTAACCCGGCCATGTTCAATAGCGTGATCGCCGAGTACTACGGTGTCCCGACGCCGATCACCCAGATGGCGACGATCAGCGTTCCCGAGGCGCGCATGATGCTCATCAAGCCCTATGAGCAGTCCCAGATCCAGGTTATTGAGAACGCGATCCGCAACTCTGACCTGGGCGTTAACCCGACCAACGACGGCCAAGTGCTGCGCGTGACGATCCCGCAGCTCACCGAGGAGCGCCGCCGCGAGATGGTGCGCCAGGCCAAGTCCAAGGGTGAGGACGCGAAGATCGCGATCCGCAACATCCGCCGCCACGGTATGGAACAGCTCGCGAAGATCCAGAAGGACGGCGATGCCGGCGAGGACGAGGTTCGCGCCAGCGAGAACGAGCTCGAGAAGACCACCTCGAACTACGTCAAGCAGGTCGACGAGCTTGTTGAGCGCAAGGAAGAGGAGCTGATGGAGGTCTAGGGACCTCTTTGAGGAGGGCTCCTTGAGCTCTTGATAGCCCTTTAAGCACACAACACATGCCCGCTCGCGTTGTGAGCGGGCATGTCGCGCTAAGAGGGCAAAGTGCACACACTCATGAGGGGGCTGCCGGCAGGCGGCCAGAAAGGCGAGGTGCGGTGGCAGCTCACGCGTCGAATCCTGCATCGGAGCCCGGGAGCACCGCCCCGGGGGAGGCGGCTAAGCCCGCCAAGCAGATCAACCCTGGGCGAAACCTTAAGCATGCGATCACGACGGCGCTGATTCTCGGCGCCATCGTCATCCTTTCGCTGCTCTCGCCGTTGCTGTGGTACGCCCTGCTCGTCGTGGGCATGGGCCTGGCGGTCTACGAGGTCTGGCGCCGCCTACTGGAGGCCGGCTATGTGCTGAGCCTCCCGGTGCTCGTGGTGGGATCCACCGCGATGATCCTGCTTTCCTGGCCCTTTGGCCCCACGGGGTTGGTGGCAGGGTTTGCCAGCAGTGTGCTGCTGTTGATGGTTACCCGCCTGTTTCACCACGGCAGACACTCGCCACCGCATAACTACGTGCGCGATATGGCGGTGGGGGTGATGGTGTTGACGTGGATTCCGATGTTCGGCGCGTTCGCGGCGATGCTGTCGCGATTGGAGTCCGCCGACGCCCCCGGAGCCTTCTACATCATCACCTTCATGCTTTGCGTGGTCGCCAATGATGTGGGCGGCTATGCATTCGGCGTGCTCTTCGGCAAGCACCCCATGGCTCCTGCGGTGAGCCCGAAGAAGTCCTGGGAGGGCTTCGCAGGCTCAGTGACGAGCGCCGCCGTGGTCGGCGCGCTCGCGGTGGCCCTGTTGCTGGGTGGTCCCTGGTGGTTGGGGATCGGGCTGGGCGTGGGGCTGTCCGTCTGCGCCACCCTGGGAGACCTGGTGGAATCCCAGTTCAAGCGGGATCTGGGCATCAAGGACATGTCCGGCATGCTGCCTGGACACGGTGGGCTGATGGACCGCCTCGACGGGATGCTGCCCGCGGCGATGGTGACCTGGGTGGTCCTCAACCTGATCGGCTAGGCCGACGTTACTTATAGCCGCGCTTGATCTGGCGGCGCAGCTGCGTCATCCGCACGATGCCGACCATCGCCATGATGAGGGCTCCTGCGATCGCGGCGATCAGCATGCCGATGCCGATGGGGAAGCTCCACTCCCAGCCGAAGAAGACCAGCTGGGCCTCCGTCTGATTCTGCAGGATGAACACCAGCAGGAGAATCAGCACGAGAGCGCCGATGATCAGCGCCGCCCACGTGCTGGCTGCGACGGAGCCCTTCACGTTCTGGTGGGTACGCTCTTGCTGCTCAGCCTGCGCTACGGGGGCGACCTCCCCCTGGGTGGGTGCTGTTGCCGAGTTGTTTTCTGCGGCGGGCTCGGCGGGTAGTTGAGCCTCTGCCGGAGGCTCGTTGAAGGCCTCGTCGGCGGGCTGAAAATCAGGATTCTGGGGATTGGTGCCTGGGTTCGTCATACCTCTATTCAAACGAACTGTGCGGCCAGCTGCCATCACCGGGGTGCCCTCGCTACTCTTCGGCACCGGCTTATCTGGGCTCATGGCCCGGAATCGCGAGGTAGAGGGCATACGTGGAATAATGGGGCTCACTATGGCTACCCCCGTGAAACTGAATTTTTCCGCGCCTCGCCGCGGCCTTCCGCCCAAGCACTTCGCCGACCTGACGGCTGAGCAGGTTGAGGAGGCAGTGGTGGAGCTCGGATTGCCGAAGTTCCGTGCGAAGCAGCTGTACAACCAGTAT
This sequence comes from Corynebacterium sp. HMSC27B11, assembly GCF_001815985.1. GTDB lineage: Bacteria > Actinomycetota > Actinomycetes > Mycobacteriales > Mycobacteriaceae > Corynebacterium. The sequence goes on from NZ_KV823583.1 coordinate 62,346, forward strand.
TACGGTCGCCTCGAGGGCGACCCGGTCGAGATGACGGACCTCCCGGAAGCCAGCCGACAGGCCGTCAAGGAGAAGCTTTTCCCGGAGCTGATGACCCCGCTGCGCAAGCTCGATGCCGATGATGGGGAGACCCGCAAGACGCTCTGGCGGCTGCATGATGGCACGCTGCTGGAATCCGTCCTGATGCGCTACCCGGGCCGCGCCACCTTGTGCATCTCCTCCCAGGCCGGCTGTGGCATGGCATGCCCGTTCTGCGCGACTGGCCAGGGTGGGCTGGATCGCAACCTCTCCGTGGGTGAGATCGTCGAGCAGGTGCGCAACGCCGCCCGCGCGATGCGCGATGGTGAGGTCGCCGGCACCGAGGGGCGACTGTCCAACATCGTGTTCATGGGCATGGGCGAGCCCCTGGCTAACTACAAGCGCGTGGTCGAGGCCGTGCGTCAGATCACGCAGCCGGAGCCGCACGGCTTCGGGATCTCCCAGCGCAACGTCACCGTGTCCACCGTTGGCCTGGCCCCGGCGATCCGCAAGCTCGCCGATGAGGGCATGTCCGTCCGACTGGCCGTGTCCCTGCACACCCCGGACGACGAGCTGCGCGACACCCTCGTCCCGGTCAATAACCGCTGGTCCGTCGAAGAGGTTTTGGACGCCGCCGCGTATTACGCGGAGAAGTCCGGTCGCCGCGTGTCCATCGAGTATGCGCTCATCCGCGACATCAACGATCAGCCGTGGCGGGCCGACATGCTGGGCAAGAAGCTCCACAAGGCACTGGGCAGCAAGGTGCACGTCAATCTCATTCCGCTGAACCCGACCCCGGGCTCGAAGTGGGATGCGTCCCCGAAGGAGCGTCAGGATGAGTTCGTCCGGCGTGTGATCGAGCAGGGCGTGCCGTGTACCGTGCGCGATACGAAGGGGCAGGAGATCGCAGCGGCCTGTGGCCAGCTCGCTGCCGAGGAGGACTAGCGACCCCCAGGGGTTCCGTGAAAACAAGGCGCCTGTACTGCTGGGAAAACCCCACCAGTACAGGCGTTTTGTGATCAACTTTACGCCGGAAAACCTCGACTCTGCATTCTCGGGATTGCTAAAATCCGGTTAAGAGTCCATAGGTTTAGTGAAGGCGTTCAATTGGCTAGTCTTAATAAAGTCACTCGTCGGCGTTTTCTCGGCTGGTCGGCCGCGGCTGGCGGTGCCGGCGCCCTGGTCGCCTCGGGTGCGGGCGACGCACTGAGCAAGCAGTTCCTCGGCATCCCGGCGATGGGCCAGGAAGAGGCCGATGAGAAGATCGTTTGGTCCGCCTGCACCGTGAACTGCGGCTCGCGCTGCCCGCTGCGCCTCAAGGTGAGGGACGGCCAGATCGTTCAGGTCATGGCCGATAACACCGGCGACGCGGAGCTGGGCACTCAGCAGATCCGCGCCTGCGTCCGCGGCCGCTCGATTCGGCACCGCATCTACAACCCGGACCGCCTGAAGACCCCACTGAAGCGTAAGCCAGGCACCAAGCGGGGCGACGGCGAGTGGGTCGAGATCTCCTGGGAACAGGCTCTCGACGAGATCGCCGAGAAGATGACGGAGATCAAGTCCACCTACGGCAACGAGGCCTTCTACCTGCAGTACGGCACCGGCGTCATCGGGGCGACGATCGCGCGTTCCTGGCCGCCCGTCGAGACCCCGTTCGCGCGCCTGATGAACCTGTGGGGCGGCTACCTCAACCACTACTCGGACTACTCCACGGCTCAGATCACCTCGGCCTACCCGTACCACTACGGGGAGTGGGTCGGTTCGAACTCCTTCGACGACGTCGCGAACTCCAAGCTCCAGGTCATGTTCGGCAATAACCCGCTGGAAACCCGCATGTCGGGCGGCGGGGAAACCTTCGTGACTCAGAAGATCAAGCAGGAGCACGGGGTCAAGACCATCGTCATCGACCCGAGGCAGTCCGAAACCTCCGTCGCGCTCGCTGATGAATGGGTGGCCCTGCGTCCCGGCACCGACGCCGCGCTCGTCGCCGGGCTCATCCACGTCATGTTGACGGAGAACCTCCAGGACCAGAAGTTCCTCGACAAATACACCGTCGGCTTCGACGAGCACACTCTGCCCGACTCGGCGCCGAAGAACTCCTCCTACCGCTCCTACGTCATGGGCAAAGGCCCCGACGGCATCGAGAAGAGCCCACAGTGGGCCGCGAAAGTCACCGGGGTGCCGGCCGACCGGATCACCCAGCTGGCGCGCGAGATCGCCCAGGCCAAGCCCTGCGCCATCACCCAGGGCTGGGGGCCGCAGCGCCACGCCAACGGCGAGAATCAGGCCCGCGCGATTTTCCTGCTCGCAGCCGTCATCGGGCAGATCGGCATCAGGGGCGGCGGCACCGGCGCGCGCGAAAGCTCCGCGAACCTCGGCATGGCAAGCCCGTTCAACACCCAGCACGAAAACCCCATCGAGACCGCGATCCCGGTCTTCGGATGGACCGAGGCCGTCGAACGTGGCGAGGAGATGACCGCCACCCGCGACGGCGTGCAGGGCAAGGACAAGCTGGACGTCCCGATCAAGATGATCTGGTCCTACGGCGGAAACGCCAATACCAACCAGCACGGCGACCTCAATCGCACGATCGAGCTGCTGCGCAGGGAGGACAAGGCGGAACTCATCGTCGTCAGCGACATCCAGATGAGTGTGTCCGCCCGCTACGCCGACTACGTCCTGCCGGATGCGTCTACCGCCGAACAGGAGGACGTCATCCAACAGGGCAGTGCCGGGAACATGGAGTACACGATCCTGGCCTCCAAGGCCATCGAACCGATCCACAACACCAAGCCGATCTACGAGGTCTGCGCGGAGCTGGCCGAGCGCCTTGGGGTGGGCAAGAAGTTCACCGAGGGGCGCACCCAGGAGCAGTGGGTCAAGCATACGATCGCGGAATCTGCTCGCGAGATCCCCGAGCTGCCGAGCTACGAGAAGCTTAAGGAAATGGGCGTGTGGAAGCGGGCCGGCGAGTCGGTGATCCCGCTGAAGGAATTCCGCGAGGACCCCGTAGCCAATCCACTCGAGACCCCGTCCGGGCTGATCGAGATCTACTCCGAGGAGCTCGCGAAGCTGCGCAAGGAGTGGGAATTCCCGAACGCCGCCCCTGGCGATGAGATCACCGCGCTGCCGGAACACGTCGACACGTGGGAGGGCCCCGCGGAGGCGCACAAGGCATACACCAGCGGCGGCAAGTACCCGCTGCAGTGCATCGGCCACCACACAAAGGGCCGCACGCACTCGTCCTACGCAAACGTGGACTGGCTCCGGGACGACGCACACCCCCAGGTGCTGTGGATCAACCCGCTGGACGCCCGCAAGCGGGGCATCAAGAACGACGACGAGGTCTACGCGTTCAACGACCGCGGCAGGATCAAGTCCGTTGCCCGGGTCAGCCCTCGCATCGCACCCGGCGTGATCTCCGTTCCCCAGGGGTCCTGGTTTGCACCGGACGCCAAGGGGGTAGACGCCGGAGCCAGCGTCAACACGCTGACCAGTTGGCACCCATCCCCGCTGGGCAAGGGCAATGCCCAGCACACGACTCTCGTTGAGGTTGAGAAGGCCTAGTCAAGGCCGAAGGTGAGGAAAACATGGCTAAGAAGAACGCTTCCCAAGAAAACCAGCGGCTGGGTTTCTACTTCGACCAGAGCTTGTGCAACGGCTGCAAGGCCTGCCAAATCGCATGCAAGGACAAGCACGACACCCCGCTGGGGACCAACTGGCGCCGGGTCGTGGAGTACTCCGGCGGGGATTGGAACCTCGCCAACGGGGTGTTTAACCACGACACCTTCACCTACTACACGTCGATCTCCTGCAATCACTGCGAGGACCCGATCTGCGCGAAGGTCTGCCCGACGACCGCGATGCACAAGGGGGAGGACGGCATCGTCACCGTCGACCCCGACAAGTGCATCGGCTGCCGCTACTGCGAGTGGGCCTGCCCTTACTCCGCGCCACAGTTCAACCCGGAGACCAAGCAGATGAGCAAGTGCGACCTGTGCGCCGACCTTCGAGCGGAGGGGGAGGAGCCCGCCTGCGTCACCGCCTGCCCGTCGCGTGCCCTGGACTGGGGCCCGATCGACGAGCTGCGGGAGAAGTACGGCGATATCAGCGCCGTCGCACCCCTGCCTGATCCGAGCATCACCAAGCCCAACCTCGTCATTCGCCCGCACCGCGATGCGAAGGAGTGGGATACCAACCACGGCGAGATCATGAATCGCCAGGAGATCTAGACCAGTGTTTCTGCAGGAATGGCCGCTGACCTTCTTCACGATCCTGTCCCAAATGGCCGTGGGCGCGTTCATCATCCTGGGGCTGATCCAGGTGAGCTCCCGCCGGAGGGTCGGGGCAGTGGCCGATAAGGACCGCGCCGAGGCCAAGGCGCAGGCATTGGAGCGGGTATCGGATGCCGCACTCTACGCGATTGGCCCGTTGATGGTGGCCGGCTTCATCGCCGCGTTCTTCCACCTGGGCAATCCCATGAACGGCATCAACGTGATCCGGGGCGTGCCGAGCTCTCCGCTCGCGCAGGAGGTCATGATGGGCGTGGGCTTCGCCGTACTGGGTTTCGCCTTCGCCGCCACCCAGTGGTTCCACTGGGGAAGCTCCCGGCTGCGCTTCGTGCTGGCGATCGTCACCGCGCTGTGGGGCCTGGCCTTCGTGTGGTCCATGGCGCGGCTCTACATGCTGCCAACGATCCCGCACTGGGATCACTGGACCACCCCGGCGCAGTTCTATGTGACCACCTTCTTGAGTGGCGCGCTCGCGATCGGCACGGCGCTCGCGTGGTTCCCGAAGCTGCGGGACAAGCCCTGGCTGAACAAGCTCATGCCCGCCAACCGTCGCCCGGCAGACATGAGCGATACCCACGTGGACTACGTCAACCGGCTGGTGCAGCGCTCGCTGCAGGGCATCGGCGTGCTCTCCGTGCTGCTGCTCCCGATCGAGCTCTTCGTGATCATCTTCGCCTATAGCCGACCAGATTCGGTCAACCCCGCGGCCTTCGCTTTCCCGACCGGGTGGTTCGTCCTGCGGCTGGCCCTGCTGATCATCGGCGCTGGGCTGATGGGCCTATTCCTGGCGCGGACCAAGCGGGACGACATCAACTTGCTGCTCACGCTGGTGATGACCAGCTACATCCTCGTGACGATCTCTGAGGTTATCGGCCGCTTCATCTTCTATGGCGGCATGGACAGGATCGGGATTTGATGGGCGCCGAGCAGGACCTGGCGGCCATCTCGGAGGCCGCCTTGGTGGTCTCCCAGCTCTTCCTGGCTGCCCCCAACTCCGAGTTGCGCGGGGCGTTGCAGGACGACGACGCACTGGCGCAGTGGCCGCTGACTGACCAGCAATCCCAGCGGGGGATCGCCATGCTGCGCGAAGCGGTGCGGGAGGGGAATGTCGATAGCCACGAGGATCTCGAGCGCGACCACCTCTATCTCTTCACCGGGATCGGCAAACCGCTGGCTCAGCCCTACGAGTCGCCGTACCTGTCGAAGGAGGGGCTGCTCTTCGAGGAGCAGACGGTTGCCGTCCGAGAGGCTTATGCGGCTCACGGTCTGCGGGTACCAAACCCCCGGGTTCCGGATGATCACATCGGCTACGAATTTGCCTTCGTTGCCCACCTGGCAGGCCAGGTGGCAGAAGGCAACGCGACCGCGCTGCCGGCTTTGTACCGCTTCGTGAGCGAGCACCTGGGTTGCTTCGCCGGCGACGTGGCTGAGGGGCTCCGGGAGCACGCCCGGACCGCGACCTATCGTGCCCTGGCCGAGCTGAGCGAGGGAGTGTTGGCCCATGTCCGCGCCGAGCACTAACCCTGAGCTCTTAAGCGCCGACCAACGCCATCGGCTCTACCGGTGGGCGCGAGACATGAACCCCGACGTCGTGCTTGTGTGTGCCGATGCGCAGCTACCGCGCTTCCCCCGGAACCAAAGCCCCGTCTTGTTGCCGGGCTGCGCAGGTGAGGACCCATCCCTGGGGCCCGCTTTGCTGGCCTGCGGCGCGCAACGCGTGCGCGTCTTGCCGTGCCGGGATGTCCACCCGGAACGCTGCGCGACGGGTGTGGAACTAGTGGACACTCCTCAGGGGCGGGTGCTGCGCGCGGCAGAATACCTGGACGCAACCCAGGTGCCAGTGTCCCGTCGGGCGCTGATCGGGCTGGGAGCGCTGGGGGACGGGGAGATCGTGGTGGATCCGAACGCCCCGACAATGATCCGGCTCGCTCAAGCGCACCAGGTGTTGGGAACCCAGCCCGACACCAGCATTGAGCTGGACGCCCCGCGGCTGATCTCCTCCGGTTGTCAAGCATGCGGGGTGTGCACCCAGATGTGCCCGAGCTCTGCCCTGGAGCTCACGGTCGTGGATTCGGTGGCCAGCCTCACCCAGAACCTCGCCGCCTGCACTGGGGAGAATACTTGTGTCGCCAGCTGCCCCTACGGCGCATTGAGCAGCAGTGGCCACCTGCAGCTGGCCGACCTGGTTGACGGGGACGTACGCGAACTCACTAGTTTCCCGGTCTCGCAGTGCCGCCGCTGCGGGGCGGATTTTCCGGCCGGGGAAGGGGAGGACGGCACGGCGAAGACCTTGTGCCCCACGTGCGAGCGCACCACCGCCGACCCGTTTTCCTCCTGGCTGCCTCCTGGCTTCACCCTCGACTAGGGCGTGTCTCTTATATGCGTAACCAG
>NZ_KV823584.1 GCF_001815985.1 Corynebacterium sp. HMSC27B11
CCGCGTCCCCTTTTGTCGTTTAACCCCCAACGGGGGCTTTTGGTGTCTCAACCCTAGATACCCGAACCGGAGTGAATTCGAAGAAGCTGGACGGCGCACAAAATGAACGAAATCGCCAAGGACCCACGCCGCTGGTTCCTCCTCGCCACCGTCGGCATGGGAGTGTTCCTCGTCTGCCTGGACAACACAGTCCTCTACACCGCCCTCCCAACCATCGTCGCGGAACTCGATGCCACCGCACCGCAAATGCTGTGGATCATCAACGCCTACCCCATCGTCATCTGTGGGCTGCTCCTCGGCACCGGCACCCTCGGCGACAAAGTCGGCCACCGGCGCCTGTTCATCCTCGGCCTCAGCATCTTCGGTCTCGCGTCCGTGCTGGGCGGTTATAGCCCCAATGTCGCCACCCTCATCACCGCCCGGGGCCTGCTGGCCATCGGCGCGGCCACGATGATGCCCGCCACCCTGGCTCTCATCAGGCACACCTTCGAAGAACCCGCCGAGATGAACCTCGCAATCGGCATCTGGTCAGCGCTCGCCACCCTCGCCGCCGCGTTCGGCCCGGTGGTCGGTGGACTCCTCCTCGAATACTTCCGTTGGGGCTCCGTCTTCCTCATGAACGTCCCCATCGTCCTAGCCGCGCTCATCGCGCTGCCCTTCGTCTCCAAACGCGACGAACCCAATCCGGACCAGGCCTGGGACTTCCGTTCAGTCCTGCAGGCAATGATCCTGCTGGTCTCCTTTGTGCTCTTCATCAAGCAGCTTGCGCACCGACCCGTCGACTGGACGGTCGTCGCCATCGCCATTGCGGTGGCGCTGATCTTCGGCTTTCGGTTCACGAAGCGTCAGGGCAAATTGCAAGAGCCGCTCTTGGACTTCGGCATCTTCCGCTCCCCGCCATTCCTCTCCGGCGTCTTCGGCGCAGGACTGGCGATGTTCGCGGTCGCTGGCTTCGACTTCCTCACCACCCAGCGCCTCCAGCTGATTGACGGCTTCAGCCCACTGCACGCAGGCGTGTACGTCACCATCGTCGCTGTTGGTTCCCTGATCAGTTCCCTCACCGCCGGCCGGCTGTACACCGTTCATGGCGCGAGGCCGTTCATCGCCGGGGGCATGGCAGTGGGCGCCTTTGGTGCGATCATCGTTGCCGTTGGCTCCAAGGCTAATTCCAACGCAGTGATCCTCACCGGGCTCGGGATTCTTGGGATCGGGCTCGGTGCGTCCATGGCCGTGTCATCGATCGCGATGATTGGAGGGGCACCACCGAACCGTGCAGGTATGGCCTCCTCCATCGAGGAGGTCTCCTACGAGCTCGGTGCGCTGATGTCCGTCGCCATCCTCGGCAGTGCGATTACCCTCGTCTACTCCATTTTTTACGACGTCAACGCGCCCGCCCTCGCAGGCTCCCACGGATCTGCGGGGCACGAGCCGAATGTCAGCCTCCAGGACGCCGTCCAATTCGCCGCCGGTCTTCCCGACGGCTCCGTGAAGGCAACGGTTCTCCAGCATGCGCACGACTCCTACCTCAGCGCATATACCCTGACAGCCCTCATTGTTGTCCTCGTGTTGGCCGCAGGCGCGCTGTACACGAACCGGTTGCTGCACCGACGCGAGCCCGGCGAATCGGAGATTGTCTAAAGCAGCGTCGCCAAGCTGTCCTGGGGCCGTTAGGCGGCCGCTGGCGGCCCTCTTCCCGAGACGTTCCGGGACGGCTTGGTACAGCGACCGCCTAGTATGTCGAGAACTCCCGTAACTCGCCCGTCAGCGGATCCTCGAAACGCAAACGCTGAGCCGTGAGTTCCATGGGGCGGCTGAAATCCTCCTCGCCAGCAAATGGTGGGCTCGGCAGCGGCGCGCTCGGGTCGTGTAGTGCCGCATCCGAAAGCTCCTCGTAGAGAGGGTCGTTGAGGATCGGCAGCCCTAGGGTTCTCAGGGCGACGCGCAGCTGGTGAGTCTTGCCCGTCTCCGGCACCAGTTCCCAGACCAGCACTTCCCGCTCCCGAGGGGTGGGGTCCGTGGCGGTTGCGAGCGTGCGGCGCTCAGCTCGCAACCCCACCACCTTGGTCAGCGCATTCGGTGGTGTGGGAAACATATCGTGACCAGGGGAGGCGTCCGCCGAGCCGGACTCTTGAGCGGCGCAAACCTCGATCACCGCAGCCTCTGGTTCGACAAGATAAGTGGCCAGCCGGCCCCGTTCCTTCACCATGTGGTGGCGAAGCAGCCACGGCTGTTCCGGCGTCGGCGCGAGCCACTCCCGCCATCCCCGGAATCGTGGGAGAGGAGAGAAGGGCGCCTGATCAGCGGGCAGAGTCACGGCCTCGTAGGTCTTCTCCGGCACCCGTTCATCGAAGAGGCGCTGGTACGGGCCCCGAACCTCGGGCCGCACCGTGAACATCAATACGCCACGGGTCAGCCGATCCAGCCGGTGGGCCGGGCTCAGCTCGGGGATTCCGAATTGCCGGCGTGCTCGGACCAGGGCGGTCTCCACGATGTGCTGGCCCCGTGGCAAAGTCGCCATGAAAGGCGGCTTATCAACCACCAGCAGGTTGGCGTCCTGAAAAAGGAGGCGCAATTGACCAGGGACCGGGCGCTCGGGGGCGGGTCGGCGGTAGAAGTTGATGTAGCGACCGGGGCGGATGACGTCGCTGGGGGAGAGGGGGCGACCGGCGTCGTCGACGACCTCCCCGGCGGCAAAGCGTTCCAGCAGGGCGGCCTCGTCGTCCTCGGGGTGGCGGTGGCGCTGGGCTGAGATGAGCTCGCGGAGGAAGTCGAGGGCCGGGGTGGGCTCCGCCGTATGCGGCAAGGCCACCCGGGAGGGATTGAGGCCATCCTTAATTGCGAGGGGAACCATTAGGGTGCTAAAACTTTCTTCATGGATCTCAACGTGATTATGAACTCGCTCGCCAGCTTCTTCGCTACCGACTTCGGCCGTGTGGTCAAGGGCTTCCTCCAGGTGCTTTGGGAGCTGATCTCCCCATCCAACGCACCGGGCGCCCACGACGTCCCGCTGCCGGAGCCTAAGAAGCCTTAATTCACCACAAGACCCCTCCAAAAAAGGGGTCTTTTTCGTCTGATTCCTCCGGTTATTGGAAATCAATTCATTGCGGTAGCGAGCGCAATGAAAAGCCAGGATAATGGGGGTAGGACAAAAGTTCTATTGGGAAGGACACAGTCGCGATGAGCGATCAGCCACAGAATACCAACTCCGGACGCGAGATTATCGTCGCAGTGGACGGCTCCGAGGCCAGCAACACCGCTGTTCTCTGGGCAGCTAACGCCGCGCTGAAGCGTAATCAGCCGCTGAAGCTCGTCTCTGCGTACACCATGCCGCAGTTCATGTACGCCGACGGCATGGTTCCGCCGCAGGAGCTTTACGACGACCTCGAGGGTGAGGCTAACGATCGCATTGAGACCGCCCACGAGCTGGTTCGCAACTTCAACGCGGATATTAAGGTCTCCCACGCGGTGAAGGAGGGCTCCCCAGTGGACATCCTCCTGAACTTCTCCCGCGACGCGGAGATGATCGTCATGGGCTCCCGCGGCCTGGGTGGGCTTTCCGGCCTGGTCATGGGCTCCGTCTCCTCCGCGGTCGTCTCCCACGCCGACTGCCCGGTCGTGGTCGTGCGCAAGGATAGCGACGTCAGCGAGGAGTCCAAGTACGGCCCGGTCGTCGTCGGTGTCGACGGCTCCGAGGTGTCCCGCCAGGCGATGGAGCAGGCCTTCCGCGAGGCATCTGCCCGCGGCGCTAGCCTCACCGCCGTGCACGCCTGGAATGACTCCCAGTTCTACGCCTCCTACGCCGGCCTCAACGCCGGCGAGCAGGAGAAGGCCGAGCACATCGCCCTGCTGAAGCAGGAGATCGCGCCGTTCGCTGAGCGTTACCCGGACGTGAAGGTCACCGAGATCATTGCTCGTGATCGTCCGGTCGGCGCCCTGCAGGACGAGGCTGAGGGCGCGCAGCTGCTCGTCCTGGGTTCCCACGGTCGTGGTGGCTTCCGCGGCATGCTGCTGGGCTCCACTTCCCGCGCGCTGCTGCAGTACGCGCCGTGCCCGATGATGGTCGTGCGTCCACGCAACAAGTAGGATGCTTGACTGAGTTCTTTTCCCCTGGCCTGACTACCCATGGCCGGGGGAGAACTTTATTGACTGAAAAGAAGAGGAAGTGACCGAGGGATGGGGCCCGCCAAAAAGGCCACGGCGAAGAAAGCTGCGGTGAAGAAGACCACCGCCAAGAAGGCCACGAAGAAGGCCACCTCCAGGCGGCGTAACCGCCCGGGGCCTCGGCAGCGCCTGCTGGCCAGCGCCACGAACCTCTTCACCACCGAAGGCATCCGCGTGATCGGCATCGACCGCATCCTCCGGGACGCGGACGTCGCCAAGGCCAGCCTCTATTCCCTCTTCGGCTCCAAGGACAACCTCGTGGTCGCCTACCTCGAGGCGCTCGACCAGAAGTGGCGCGAGGACTGGGAGGAGCTCGCCAAGGATCGCGAGAAGCCGGAAGAGCGCATCATCGCCTTCTTCGACCTGTGCATCAAGACCGAGCCGGAGAATAACTACCGCGGCTCTCACTTCCAGAACGCCGCCAGTGAATACCCGCGCCCGGAGGTGGAATCCGAGGTGCGCATCCGCGAGGCCGCGATGGCTCACCGCACCTGGGTTCGCGAGACCATGGCCGAGCTGCTCACCGAGCGCTTTGGCTACACCTCCCGCTCGCTGGCTGATCAGCTGATGATCTTTCTCGACGGTGGCCTCGTGGGCTCGAAGATGAACCGCCACGTCGGCCCTCTGGAGACCGCTCGGGACATGGCCAAGCAGCTGCTGCTCACGGTCCCGATGAGCTACTACATCTAGCCAGGGCCAGAGCCTGGGCTCACCCGCGCCGCTGCGTCGGCCGCATTTCGCCGTGGCACGGCTACTGGGTGCTAGTTGCGAGTACTAGTTGCGGCTAGCGGCGGTGCCGGCCGGTGCGCCGCTTCTGCCGCTTAGCGACCCTCTTCTCCTCTTTCTTCTCCATGCGGCGCTGCAGCTGCAGCTCGTTGTGGGCGTGGAATTCCTCCGTATACGGGTGGGTCTTATCGCTCCACAGGTGGATGCCCTGCGTGATCGTCAGCGTGCACAGGTTATTTGTCAGCCAGTACACGAAGACCATCACCGGCAGTGGGCCCAGCAGCCCAAACAGGATCGGCATGAAGAACACGATCGGCAGCATCACCTTCAGTAGTCCCAGCGCGAAATAACTGAACCCCTGGTTCGGGTCCATCGTCGCCTTCGTCCGCCGGATCGAGAAGATCAGGTTCGTCGCCGTGAACGTACTGGCAAGCAGCACCATCGGCAACGCCACCCGCAACACGCTCGCCTGATCCGTACCCAGGTTCGCCAGGGACTGCTCCGGCATCTGAACGTAGGTGATCAGGGGGACGCCGAAGATGCGGGCATGCATGAAGGTGTAGACGTCCTCGTCGGAAAGAGGCCCGAAACCCTGCAGGTTATTCGGATCCACCACGCCGTTCGGGCGCGCCACCCGCAGCAGCATGCGGTACAGGCCGATGAACACGGGGATCTGGATCAGCGCCGGAAGGCAGCCGTCCCGCATCCGGTAGCCGCCCTCGAGCTGCATCTGCTTGCGCCGCTTGTTGAGCTCCTTGCGGGACTCCGCGTCAGTGCGCCCGGCATACTCCTGGCTCAGCTCGTGCAACTGCGGGCGCAGATTGGCGAGATTACGGGAGGAGCGGATCTGGCGCAGGGTCAACGGCGCGAGCAGGCTACGCACCGTCAGCACCAGGAAAATCACCGCCACGATCCAGGCCACGCTGGGGGCAATGCCGAAGACCTTGGTGAAAAGCACGTGCCAGAGCTTGAGCACCAGCGCAACCGGGTATTCGACGATAATCATGAAAAGAACCTTAGCGTGTAACGTAATGCGCATGAGCGACGGTAAGCACCGCCGGAAGCTGGACCCGATCAGCGTCCTTGGCGAAATCTTCGTAACCTTCGGGGTGATCGCCCTGCTCTTCGCATTCTACGAGGTGTACTGGACTGATATCTCCTCGGGACGCGAGCAGGCCATCGTGGCAGGAGACCTCGATAGCCAGTGGGATTCCCGAAACCCGCGACCACTCACGGAGCTCACCGAAGGCGCGGCTTTTGCGCGACTGCACATCCCCGCCTTCGGCAGCGACTTTAACTTCGCGGTGGTCAAGGGCACGAACGATGGTGACCTGACGAAGGGGCCGGGCCACTACCTCGATAGCCAGGGGCCCGGCGAGCGGGGCAACTTCGCGATGGCCGGCCACCGCGTCGGCCGCGGTTCCCCGTTCAACGACCTGGGCCTGCTGAAGACCTGCGACGCCGTCGTCGTCGAGACCGCCGGATCGTGGAACATCTATCGGGTGCTGCCGATCGACGTCCCCGCCGATCAGCGCAAGGCCGCAGCGGCGAAGTGCCTGCCCGAGAAGGTTGCGGAACAGATGTCCAGCGGGCCGTATGCGGGCGTCCAGGGGCGCCACATCACCCTGCCCAGCGACATCAACGTTATCAACCCGATCCCCGGAGCCCCCGGGGTGGAGGTTGGGCCTGAGGACGCAGCCCTGCTGACGATGACCACCTGCCACCCGCAGTTCTCTGATGCGGAGCGCATGATCGTCCACGCTGTTCTCGAGAAGAAGGAACCCAAGTCCCCCGGCTTCGTGCCGGCAGAGCTCACGGAGGTCTAGACCATGTACGCCGCACTCTGGAGAATGCTGCCTGGCCCGTGGTGGGTGAAGCTAATCATCACGATCGTGGTGCTGGTCGCTATCTTCCTCCTGCTGATGGAGGTAGTTTTCCCGTATATCGGCCCAATGATGCCGTGGACGAGCGTGGCCGTGGACTAAGCCGACCGCTGGCCGAAAAGCGCATGGCCGCCCGCGGGCCCAGCCGGGGCCGGGGTTCGAGGATGGTGGGCGCGCCGGCTTAGAGCTTGAGGTTCTTGATCGTCTCCGTGGCGATCTGCTCCGCCTTGAGGGACTGTTCCTGGGCGGTGAAGACGACGACCGCGGTCTGGTCCTTCCACACAGCGTAGACGGCCCCCTCGCCGTCCTTGCCACCGCTGCGGCCACCGCTCCAGCCCTCGGGCTTCAGCGCTTTCAGGGTGGAGTCCACGGGGGCGGCGTGGTCCACGACGGCGACGGCGTCCTTGTTCGTGGTCATGTGGCGCACCATGACTTGTGCCTGGGGGACGTCCTCGTAGGACCAGAAGACGCACGCCGGCGGATCGAAGCGCCCGTCGAGGCCCGTGGCGGTCCACCGCTGGCCCGTAGTCGTCTGCAGCCACTCCCCGTCGAGATACGGGCAGCGGGTTTCGGAGTCGCCCTGCCCCACTGGTGCGGGCAGCGTATCGACGGGCAGCTCGGTGCCCTTCACGCCCTGGACCGGTTCGCCGGGCAGGAGGCCGTCCTTCGACTGCTGGGCTTCCGTGTTCTGCTCCGGCTTATCGCCACCAATTGCGGAGCAACCCGCCATCGCAAGGGAGCCGATGAGCAGAACAGCTGCGCTGGCTCGCGCGACGGGGCGGGCTGGAGAAAAGCGAAAGGTAGAAAGCGCCATGGTCGAAATTCTAGTGTGCACAGCGCATTTTCACGAAGTGTGCTTTAGGAGTGGGCTTCGTCGTACTGATCGACAATATTCTGCGGAATGCGGCCGCGATCGGAAACCTGAAGACCGTTAGCCTGTGCCCATTCGCGGATAGCGCGGCTGCGCTCTGGGCTATTGGTGCTCTGTGGCGCGCGGCGGGCGCTGGTGCGCTGAACGCGGCGAGCGACTGCGATATAGGGAGCGAGAGCTTCCTCGAACTTCTCCCGGTTAGCGGTCGAAACGTCCATAGAGTAGGTCACGCCATCGACGGCGAACTCCACGACGTTAACGTCCTCCGCGGCGAGCGGCGCGTTGTCGATATCGTCGAAATACTGGGTGATTTCTTTGCGTGCCATTGTGTGCAGCAACTCCTGAATCGATGATTTAGGGATTTGAGAGAAATGCTACCCAATATTCGATTAGAAAGAAATGGCCATAAAAGAATGGCCGAAGATAGCGGCTAATAAGTAGCCAAGATCACGTGGTTCCTAACCACGCTTGGTAGCGATCTGCGCCTCGACGAGATCGAGCTCCTTAGATACGGATTCCAAAACTCGCTTGCGCTGATCTTCGCCCATCGAGCCAGCATTATCAATAGCCTCGATCAGAACATCCATGCGGTCATTGACGTCCTTAGCGAAGCCGGAAGGCACGCCCTTGTCCACGGACTTCTGGATCTGCTTAATGCGTGCGCGCTGCGGGGCGCCGTCCGCTGGGAAGGAACGCAGCGCAGACGCAGCAGCGCCGCGAGCCTGCGTGGTGACGGTGCCCTTGCCCTGCAGCTGGGTCAGCGCGCGATACACCAGCGGAACCACCACCGGGGCAGCGACGCGCGAAGCACCAATGAAGCGCAGCACATTGCGGGAGTTAAAGCGGCCGGCCTTGAGCTGCTCGATGGACGCCTTCGCCATCTGCTCCTCGTGCTTACGGCGGTTCTTCAGCTCCTTAGCGTCGAGCTTGCGCACCTGCTTGGCGGTCTTGCGGAGGTACTTCTCCTTAGCCTTCTCCAGCTTCGCGGCCTCCTTGGCATCCACCTTGGCTCGAGTCTTTGCAGCCTTAAACGCAGCCTTGCGTTCGATACGGCGCTTCCGCAGATTCTTGAATAGACCCATGATTCTCCTCATTAATGCGATTAGTCGCGGTACACACACGCCAAGCCTTCGCCAGGCTTGGGAAAAATGGCTAACTTCCCACCACTTTAGCGAACGTGTGGCGACCCGCGGGGCAATACCGGGGTGGGGCGGATGCAGTCGTAGGCTGGCGGCTTTCCGCGCTTCGGCCGCAGGGGTGCTCCCCGGCTAAGCTAGGGCAGTTGTGAGTTACTTCTTGTCCGAGCAGGCGGGGCTCAGCCCCTCCGACGTGGTTGGGTGCCGCCACCGTGCGCTACTGCGCCGGGCGTTGGGCGGCCAGACCACCCGCCTGTACTTGGACAGCGATTGGGAGCACCTCGCCGAGCGTGTCGCGAGCCGGATCTCAGCGTGGCGCCGGCGCTCCTACGTCTTTGCCCAGTTGCCCACCGCGCCCCGGATCGGCGATAAGCTCCGCCCCACCCGCAGCGAGATCGCTGACGGCGAGAACGCGGTGGAGGAGACCCTGGAGGCGCTGGCGCGCGGGGATCGGCTGATCCTCAACCCGGCCCTCGAGCACGACGGGATCGAAGCTCATGTGGACCTGCTTGTGCGCATGGACCCCGGGGTGGCGCTCGAGACCGCGGCCTACGCGCCAGTCATCATCACCGGGCACAACGCGACCCGCCCGGCGAAGAACCGCCACCGCGCGGATTGCCGCGTCGTCTCCGTCGATGCACTCGGCTTGGGGCGCCCTGCCGCAACGACGCTGCGTCACCGCACCGTGGCTAGCGACGCCCAGCGCCTAGGGATGGCGAATATGATCCTGCTGAGCTGGGGTTTTGCCAGCTCCGACGTTGGCATCATCGGCCGCAGTTCGGGCGCGGAGCCCGATGGCTCCCGCTGCTACTTCTTCGACGCCCAGCGCCTATACCCCGGGCTATTGGCTGCCTTTTCCGAGCCTGTCCCGACAGCGCCCTCCCGGGTCAAGGAGTGCCAGACCTGCGAGTTCCACAATCATTGCCGTGCTCAGTTGCTCCAGACGCAGGACATTTCGCTGCTGCTGCCGGGGGACCGCAACCGGCCGTGGCGGGATAAGGGCATCAATACGTTGCCCGCGCTCGCTGCCGCCGACGTAGGGGAGGCCAGCGCTCTGGCTGCGGCCTGGATGCGCGCTGAGGTGGCCATCCGACGGCCGGTGCAGCAGTGGTACCGCGGGCCGCTGGTCCTCCCACAGGGCGAGGACGCAGTGGAGATCGACGTGGATATGGAGGCCCACCCGAGCCGTGGAACCTTCCTCTGGGGCACCTTCGACGGCCACCAATACGTGGCCTTCTCTGATTTCAGCCCCACCGGGGATGAGGGCCGCCACGTCGCAGAGATGTGGGACTGGCTCATGTGGCGCCGGGAACGCGCACACGCCGAGGGCCGGGGATTCCTGATGTGGGTCTACGCCAAACAGGGCGAGCTCTACTGGCTGCGCCACTACGCCCGGCTCTACGGTGGCCAGGAGTACGGTAGCCCCAGCGCCGACGGCGGGCAGCGCCAGGTACGGATGCCGACCCTGGCAGAGGTCAACGAATTCATCCAGTCCCCGGAGTTCGGGGACGTCTTCGAGTACGTCTCCCGCGGGCTGCTGGGGACCGGTTCGCTGGGGCTGAAGACGATCGCCCCACTGGCGGGTTTCCACTTTAGCCAGGAGGGCGTGGACGGGAAGGCGGCGGTGGACCTCTTCGAGGTGGCCGTCGCTACCGGCGGGCGCACCGCCGACATCTCCCGGCGGACCCTGGAGCGCTATAACGCGGACGACTGCGTGGCCACCCGCACCGTGCGCGGCTGGTTGCGCCGTGGCGCGCCGGGCATCAGCCTGGTGGAATAGGCAGTAAACAAGCCCCATGAGCACGAGGAGCACGCTGAAGTGGATCTTTTCGAAAGAATGAAGGCCCTCAACACGGCCGGCGCGTACCGGGCGCCGCGGGTCACCGCGGAGACGGCGCTGGCAGGCGGAAGGCACCCGGTGCTACCGGATCCGAAGCCACACGTGGTGCTCGGCACGCCGCTCACCGGTCCCTGGCGGGAGGGGCAGGCGGAGATCGTGGTCGGTATGGGCTGCTACTGGGGGGCCGAGCGTATCTTCTGGGCCACGGAGGGCGTGGAATCCACCGCCGTGGGCTTCGCCGGCGGATACACTCCGAATCCCACCTACCGTGAAACCTGCACCGGGCGCACCGGCCACACCGAGGCCGTGCGCATCGTCTACGACCCGCAGCGGGTGAGTGCCGCCGAGCTGCTGCGGATCATGTTCGAAAACCACGACCCCACCCAGGGCGACCGGCAGGGCAATGACGTCGGCTCGCAGTACCGCAGTGCGGTGTATGCCCTGGATGCGGAGCAGCTCGCCCAGGCGGAGCAGGCTATCGAGGCGTGGCAGCCGGCTTTCACTGAGCGCGGTTTTGGCCCCATCACCACGGAGGTCGCGCTGCTAGCGGATACCCCGGCTGGTGAGTTCTACCTCGCGGAGGATGAGCACCAGCAGTACCTGGCGAAGAACCCGGACGGCTACTGCAACCACGGGCCGAACGGCGTGAGCTGCCAGACGGGTGTGCTCGGCTAAGCGTTCCGGCCGCCGGGCCCAGCCCCGGCACGTAGCAAGTCCGTTGGCGAAAGCGCAGCTGGTGGCGGAACCACCAGCGCAAAGAAAAAACCGGGCGGGCCACGGTCTCCCGTGACCCACCCGGTCAAAGCCCGCAGGCTTTAAGGGCTAAGTCTGTGAGTCAGACTTAGTTCTTCGCTGCAGCGAAACGCTCGGCGACGTCCTCCCAGTTGAAGACGTTCCAGACTGCCTTCACGTAGTCAGCCTTGACGTTCTTGTACTGCAGGTAGAAGGCGTGCTCCCACATGTCCAGCATCAGCAGCGGGGTCAGGTTGATGGAGGTCTGGCCCTGCTGGTCGGTCAGCTGCTGGATGACCAGCTGCTCGCTGATGTGGTCGTAACCCAGGACAGCCCAGCCGGAGCCCTGCAGGCCCAGCGCTGCGGAGGAGAACTGGTCCTTGAACTTCTCGAAGGAGCCGAAGTCGCGGTTGATAGCCTCAGCCAGCTCGCCGGTCGGCTCGCCGCCACCGTTCGGGGAGAGGTTCTTCCAGAAGATGGAGTGGTTGGTGTGGCCACCAAGGTTGAACGCAAGGTTCTTGGACAGTGCGCGGATCTGATCCGGGTTGGTGCCCTCCTCGCGTGCCTTCTCCATAGCCTCAAGAGCAGCGTTAGCACCCTGCACGTAGGTGTTGTGGTGCTTGGAGTGGTGCAGCTCCATGATCTCGGCCGAGATGTGTGGCTCCAGTGCGTCGTATGCGTATGGGAGCTCAGGCAGCGTGTACTTAGCCATTGTTCAATCAGTCCTTCCGAATTCTTTTGAAAAGGTTCTAATTATTACGAACGGCCGAACCAGTACTTTTATTCCCGCCTGGCCGTTAGTAACCAATTGTGGCGAAAAACCCGGGGCCTCGCAAGGGTGAGACGTCATTAAAGAAAGAGGCAAACAGCGGTGCCACGGGAAGGGCTCTAGGAAAGGCCGAGGAATTCCTTGATGGCCGGCATCTCGCGTCGTGCCTGCTCAAGGCCTTCTTGGTAGGCCAGGGAAAGCTTCACCGGATTGCGATCCTGATTGCTGATATTCATGATTTCAGGGATAAAAAGATACGCCTTACCCTGCTTCTCCAGCTCGAAAAGGTAATCCCGAGTCTCGTTATAACGCACGTGACGGTCGGCGATGGAGTCCAGCAGCGCCGGGTACTGCCCGTGCGTGCGACGCAGCAGCCACAGCGCGCGCCCCGCCGCGGACTTCCGGTACATCCGGGTGCGGGTCATGATCACGAGGAAGCGGTCGTAACCGTCCTGCATCGCGGCGTCGATGGGGATGCCACCGGTGGGGCCGAACGCACCGTCGAACCACGGCTGCCCGTCGACCTCGGTGGCTGGCATGAAGACCGGGAGGGAAGAAGACGCGCGGGCTCGGAGCAGGAAGTCCTCCGGGCTGTGAATCGACTCCCGGCCCCAGTGCTTCGTTTCGCCCGTCAGCGCGTTGAAGCCGGAGATGCGGTACTGCACCGGTGAGCTATCGAAAATTTCCCAGTCCATGCCCATCGGCTGGCCCGGCATGCCGGCCTCGCCGTAGATATAGCCCGCGTTGAAGAAGCCATCCCCGCGCAGCCAGGCCCGCCAACCGCCGAAATTCGGGTCGGAGGGGAAGGTGGTGAAGGTCTTGCGCATCCGGTCGGTGGTGCGGGAAACGTAATTAGCCACGTGAGAGGTCGCCGCGGAATTGCCCGTGACGTGGGCGAAGTTCACATTCGATTCCAGCAAGGCCTCCACGAGCGCGGCGGAAAAGACCACGCGCATGGCTCCGCCTTCGAACACCAGCGAGGTGTCCGTGACGTTCGGGGTAGGGGCTGCTTCGTGCACGTACCCAAGATTACCCGGCGGCTTCGTTGGGTCGAGAGCGCGGGTGCGGTGCGCGCGGTGGGAGGTCGAGGGGACGACGCGGTTTCAGCGTGGGGCAGGGCGCGGAACACGCGTGGAGCAAGCGCGGAGCACGCGTGGAGCAAGCGCGGAACAATCGCGAGACAAAACGCGGCGCACAATCCGGTAGAAAAGGAGGCGTGCAGCACGAGGTAAAAATCATTGCCCACCGTGGTGCGTCCAAGCACCGCCCGGAACACACGATCGGCGCTTACGAGCTCGCGGCCGCCCAGGGCGCGGATGGATACGAGTGCGATATCCGGCTCACCCGCGACGGCCACGCGGTCTGCATCCACGACCGCACCGTGGACCGCGTCTCTGACGGGACGGGGGCGGTGTCCCGCATGACGTTAGCGGAGCTCAAGGCCCTTAATTTTGGGACGTCAACCCGGCCGGCCACCGTGTTGGAACTGCGAGAATTGCTGGAGTTCCTGCAGGATATGCGGCACAGCGCGGGCGCTGGCCAACCCGAACTATTCATCGAGACCAAGCACCCGCATGTCCGGAGCCTGCAGGTGGAGGCGGAGATGCACCGCCAGTTGGAAGCCGCGGGGCTGGCTGGTGGGGAGGGGATCTACCTGATCAGCTTCGACAGCTGGTCGCTGTGGCGCTCCCGGCGGATCAACCCGCAGGTAGAGCGCATCCAGCTGCGCCGGAAGCACCACCCGCCCGCACGGCCGCTGCTGCGGGGATCGGGGATCGCGAGGCACGCGGGGTGGTCGATCGAGCAGGCGATGGCGAGCCTTCGGGGCGAGAGGGGTAGTGCTCCGGCGGATTACATCTGGACGGTCGACCAGGCGGAGCAGCTGCGGTGGATCGCCCAGCGAGGGGCCCGATGGGTGGCGACAAACTACCCCGGGGAGGCTGCGGGCTGGCTGCAAAACTCGGCCGGCGGAGGCGCGGGTCAGGCCTAGTTTTGCGGTGGGGTAGGGGCTTGTCCGCAGGGCAGGTTAGAATCAGCAGCGTGGCTAAGAAAAATAAGAAGAATCAAGACCTGCCCGAGGGCATGAGCCGCCGCCAGGCGAAGCTCGCTGCCCGCGCCGCGGAGCGTGCGAAGCTGCAGCGGGACGCCCGTCCGTACGCGGGCTTCACGATGGAGTCCGACCTCATCGCGCTGCAGGAGTTCGTACCTTCCGCCCGCGTGAAGATCGAGGTCGAGGGGATCGACTTCCCGGTGTCTCTCGTGACCGTCCTGCCGGGCGCGGTGGCGGCGATGCGCCGTGCTGCTGAAGACGGTGGCGAGGGCTTCGTCGCGCTGCAGACGCAGCGCCCGGGCGATAACCCGAACCGTGACCTCGCGTACGCGCTGAACTGGATGAAGACCGCCGAGCCGGGCGCAGCTCTCGAGGTTGGCGTGGCTGACGGCAACGAGCCGGAGCTGACCGACCTGCTGGATCCGAAGGCCGACGAGGAGATCGTCGTCGAGCAGGACTTCAACTGGTGGCTCACCGAGGAGCACCAGGACAACCCGCAGGTCGCGGCGACGCTGCGCCGCGCCAACGATTCCGTCCTTCCTTCTGAGAAGGTGCGCGCGGACATCAAGGGCGCTGCTTGGTGGATTGATCCGGGCGAGCGCGCCCACATCCGCTGGGTCCGCCCGGAGGATGAGAACGAGCTGCTCAATGCGCTGGCTCGCGTCCACGCTGCTGGCGAGCTGCATCTCGGCGAGGGCTCCAAGTTCGCGGGCGTGTTCCGCACCCACGGCGTGATGGTTCCGGTGTGGGACCTCGATAACTCCTGGGAGCCGCAGGTCTGGCAGAAGGGCCTGGAGGCGCTCGATAAGAAGATCGCCGAGGCTCTGGCTAATGACTCGGGCCGCTTCACCCCGGAGGAGCAGAAGGCGAAGCAGACGATCGTGTCCCGCGAGGTCACGATTCGCTAAGCCCCTGCTGGGGCTGGGGTCGGGGAGTCCGCTGACGGGGCTCCCCGGCCCCGCTTTTTACCCATGCTGGCCCTCGCGGTGGATGCGCACCGCGGGTGCGGCGCGCTGCGGGCGCGGGGACTTAGCCTGGCTTAGCGCAGGCTGCTGAACAGCTGCTCGGCGGCGGCCTGGTCCCAGAGTAGGACGCTGCCCGCGTAGTTATCCGCGCTGCCCGAGGTCGGAACGACCTCCTGCTTCGCGCCGCGCATCTTCACCCCGAGGCGGGCGAGGTGCCACATGTGATCGCCCTTGTCCACGGTGAGGGATGAGGCGACGCCGCTGACCGTGGGGAAGAGGCGGAAGGGGTTGAAGAGCGTGCCGGGGGAGAGCATCTTCTTGCTCAGCGCCGCGAGTAGCTGACGCTGGCGGCCCGCGCGGTCCAGGTCGCCGCCCGCCGAGGCGTAGCGGGAGCGCACATAGCCCAGGGCATTCGGCCCATCCAGCTCCTGGCAGCCGGCGGGCAGGTTGATGCCCGCCATCGGGTCATCGAGAGGCTCCTCGAGACACATCTCGACACCACCGACGCCGTCCACGGCGTTGGCGAAGCCAGCGAAGCCGACCTCCGCGTAGTGGTCGATCCGCAGCCCCGTGGCCTCCTCGACCGTGCGCTGCAGCAGCGCGGGGCCGCCGAGGGCGAAGGCGGCGTTGATCTTATTTTCCCCGTAGCCGGGGATGTTGACGAAGCTATCGCGCGGCAGGCTGATCATCGTGGCCTTCCCCACGAGCGGCAGGTGCACCAGGATGATCGAGTCCGTGCGGCCCTCCGATTCATCGAGCATGCCCGCGGAAAGCCGATCGGCGGTCTCCTGATCCAGTCCGGCGCGGGAGTCCGAGCCGACGAGCAGCCAGTTGGTGCCCGCGGTTCCGCCTACGCGGCCCTCGTAATTCTGGAGGGCCTCCGTGCGCTGCAGCTGGGAATCCGCCCACAGCAGCGTGCCGCCACCGATCACCAGGAATACCGCGAGCAGGAGCATCAGGGCCCGGCGGATGCCGAGGCGACGCCGTGGTGCGCGGGTCCGGCCTGTGCGTCGGGGGCGGCCACGGCCCGGCTCCATGCGCTGCGGCTGGCGGCCGGGGCCGCCCCAGTCGGC
>NZ_KV823585.1 GCF_001815985.1 Corynebacterium sp. HMSC27B11
CAGGCCCACAATTAGGAGACACGCCCTAGCCTTCCGGCGTGTGTTTGCAGGGCCTCCGCGCAGGAGGTGGCGCTGTGATGGGGCTGAGGAGGCGCTGGGCCGGGGTAAATAGTGGTGAATGCAACGATGGCCCCGAACCAAAAGAGGTTCGGGGCCATCGGTCGTGCCAGACGCCTGGCGTGTCGCTAATGGGGTAGCTGCGCTACTCCTTGATGTTCAGCGCCAGCTTCTCCTCAGGGGTGAGATCCGCGTACACGCCGGTGTTGTTTCGCTGGTCTGCCGTCCAGTTCGGTTCGACGTGCCCCTGGGCCTTGTTGCGTGCGGTCACGGTGGTGCGCTCCTTGGACTTCGGCTCGAAAGCGAACCATGCGGTGCCGACGAGGATGAAGGCAGCCAGGGCGATCAGCCAGATGTTCTCGACGTTGCCCTCGTGGTTACCAACCAGCATGAACACCAGGAATCCGACGGAAATGAGGCCGGACAGAACGACGGCGCGCTTGCTCAGGGCGCTCCAGCCCCAGCCCGCGGATGGTACATCTTCGGTCGAAATGCCGTTGAAAACTTCAACCTTTGCTTCGTGGTGAGCCACGGAATCCTCCTGACGTCTGATCAGTTAATCACACTCATCTTGCCATAGATTTCACAGAATGTAGGTATCTCCACACGCCATACAGCCCCTACTCGGGTGTAGGAGGCTTCGCGGCCGGCGGGTTAGGATATGGCCATGACTTTCGACAAGACTCGCGTGGTGATTCTCGGGAGTACTGGATCCATCGGTGTCCAGGCCCTCGAGGTGGTTTTCGACAATCCCGAACAGTTCGAGGTGATTGGGATTTCGGCCCACGGCAGTAAGCCCGAGTTGCTGTTGGAGCAGGCCCAGAAGATCGGTCTGCCCGCCGAGCGAGTCGCGGTGGCCTCCGACCGAACCGCCGATTTCGTCGAAGCCCAGCTCGGCGGCCACTGCATTCGTGGCCAGGACTCCGCCCGCGACCTGGTGGAGGAGCTCGGCGATCAGTTGGAGAGCACGGACGTGATCCTGAATGCCCTGGTTGGCTCCCAGGGGCTCGAGGCGACGCTGTCCTCCCTGGGTACCCAGGCGCGTCTCGCGTTGGCGAATAAGGAGAGCCTCGTCGCCGGCGGTCAGCTGGTGCTGGACGCCGCCGATGAGGGGCAGCTCGTCCCTGTCGACTCCGAGCACTCTGCGATGGCACAGTGCCTGCGCTCCGGGCGTCGCGACGAGGTGGCCACCCTCGTGCTGACCGCCTCCGGCGGGCCGTTCCGCGGCTGGACCCGTGAGCAACTGGAGCCGGTTACCCCGCTCCAGGCGGCCAGCCACCCCACCTGGTCCATGGGCCAGATGAACACGCTGAACTCCGCAACGATGGTGAACAAGGGCCTGGAGCTGATCGAGGCCTGCCTGCTGTTCGACATGCCTTCCGACCGCGTGGAGGTCACCGTTCACCCGCAGTCGATCGTGCACTCGATGGTGACCTTCCGCGACGGCTCCACCATCGCGCAGGCATCCCCACCGTCCATGAAGCTGCCGATCAGCCTCGCGCTCGGCTGGCCGAACCGCGTCGCCGGGGTGGGGCAGCCGCTCGACTTCACGCAGGCCGCCACCTGGGAGTTCGAGCCACTCGACGACGAGGTATTCCCCGCGGTGGAGCTGGCCCGCGAGGCAGCAAAGGCGGGCGGGGTCATGCCCGCGATCTATAACGCGGCGAACGAGGAAGCTGCGATCGAGTTCCTCAACGCGAATATGGCTTTCCCCCGCATTGTCGACACGGTGGAAGCAGTGATGTCCGCCTCCGGTGCAACGTCCACCCCGACGTGCCTGGAGGACGTTCTGGAGGCCGAGCGCGAGGCCCGCGCACTGGCACATGAGAGGATGCGCCCGTGGCTTTTGGGCTAGGAGTACTGCTCTTCGCCTTCGGCATCCTGATCAGCATTGCGCTGCATGAGGCGGGACACATGTTCGCCGCCCGCGCCTTCGGCATGCGGGTGCGCCGATACTTCATCGGTTTCGGGCCCACCCTGTGGTCCACCGCGCCGAAGGATAAGGGACGGGGCGCTGCCACCGCGGGAACAGCGGAGGTCGACGTCGACGCTGCCAACGTCCCGGCGAATCCGGCCCCGCTAACGGCGGAGACGGAGGTTGCTACCGACCCGACCGGTGGCGTGCCGCACACCGAGTACGGGATCAAGGCGATTCCGCTCGGCGGCTTCTGCGAGATCGCCGGCATGACCCCGCTGGACGAGCTCAGCGAGGAGGAAGAACCCCACGCGATGTACCGCAAGCCCTGGTGGCAGCGGGTCATCGTGCTCTCCGGCGGCATCGCCGTCAACGTGCTCGTCGCGCTGATCGTGCTCTATTCGGTGGCGAATATCTGGGGCCTGCCCGACCACAAGGCGGACATCCGCACCACCGTGCAGTCCACCCAATGCGCCCCGCCGACCCAGGACGCCGACGGCACCCTCGCAGGCTGCACGGGCGACGGCCCAGCAGCCGCGGCGGGCATCACACCGGGCGATACCATCACCGAAGTGGATGGCCAGGAGGTGCCCACCTTCCCGGACTTCACCAAGGCCATTGACCAACTCGTCTCGGAGAACGCGGCTGGCGCCGGGAGCGGTGAGGCACACGCCCAGAGCCGCGAACTCAGCGTGGGCGATACCCTCACCGTGCCGATGCGCGTGCAAAACCCGGATGGCAGCGACGAGGTCAAGCAGGTCGACGTCGACATCGTGGAACGGCGCAACCAGGACGGCTCCACGAGACTCGCCGGTGCGATTGGCATCACGATCAAGCTGCCGGGCAACGTCGAATACAACCCGGCGACCGCGGTGGGAGGGACCCTCTCCTTTACCGGCTACATGGTCTCCGAGACGGCCAAGGGCTTGGTCGCGCTGCCCGCGAAGGTGCCAGGAGTGGTCGCGGCGATCTTCGGGGCCGAGCGCGCGGATGATTCCCCCATGAGCGTGGTGGGTGCTTCCCGCATCGGCGGGGAGCTGGTGCAACACGAGCAGTGGCGTTACTTCCTGATGATGCTGGCCAGCCTGAACCTCTTCCTCGCCGCCTTCAACCTGGTGCCGCTGCCGCCACTCGATGGCGGGCACATCGCGGTGGCCATCTACGAGCGCATTCGTGATGGCCTGCGCCGCCGCCGGGGTAAAGAGCCGGGCCAGCCGGTGGACTACCGCAAGCTGCTGCCACTGACCTACGGTGTTGCGCTGCTGCTGATGGTCTTCGGCGCCATCGTCATCGTCGCGGACGTGATCAACCCCGTGCGGCTGTTCTAGTTCCAACCCAGTCCGCACCGCACCGGCGGGGGCGTTGCCCGCTTGCGCCGGAGCGGTATTAGGCTGGGAGGGGCACGCTGCTTGATCCGCAGCACTGTATTTTCTTCGAAAGGGGCTAGAGACCTTCATGTCCGGCATTTCTCTGGGAATCCCAGATGGACCTCCACCCACGCTCGCGCCGCGCCGGAAGACCCGCCAGCTGATGGTCGGCGACGTGGGAGTCGGCAGCGAGCACCCGATCTCGGTGCAGTCGATGACGACCACGAAGACGCACGATGTCAATGCGACGCTGCAGCAGATCGCGCAGCTCACCGCGTCGGGCTGCGACATCGTCCGCGTGGCCTGCCCGAAGCCTCGCGACGCCGAGGCCCTGCCGATCATCGCCAAGAAGTCCCCGATCCCGGTGATCGCCGACATCCACTTCCAGCCGCGTTACATCTTCCAGGCCATCGAGGCCGGCTGTGCCGCGGTGCGCGTGAACCCGGGCAATATCAAGGAGTTCGACGGTCGCGTCAAGGAGGTCGCCAAGGCCGCCGGAGACGCGGGTGTTCCGATCCGCATCGGTGTCAATGGCGGATCTCTGGACAAGCGCCTGCTCGAAAAGTACGGCAAGGCCACCCCGGAGGCGCTGGTGGAGTCCGCCATCTGGGAGGCCGGCCTGTTTGAGGAGCACGGCTTCGGGGACATCGCGATCTCCGTGAAGCACTCCGACCCGGTGGTGATGGTGGAGGCCTACCGTCAGCTGGCGGCGAAGACGGACTACCCGCTGCACCTCGGTGTGACCGAGGCGGGCCCGGCTTTTCAAGGCACCATTAAGTCCTCCGTGGCCTTCGGTGCGCTGCTCTCCCAGGGCATCGGTGACACGATCCGCGTGTCCCTGTCTGCGGACCCGGTGGAGGAGATCAAGGTCGGCGACCAGATTCTGCAGTCGCTGAACCTGCGCCCCCGCAAGCTGGAGATTGTTTCCTGCCCGTCCTGTGGTCGCGCCCAGGTGGACGTCTACACCCTGGCCGAGGAGGTCACCGCCGGCCTGGAGGGCATGGAGTTCCCGCTGCGCGTGGCTGTCATGGGCTGCGTGGTCAACGGTCCGGGCGAGGCTCGGGACGCCGACCTTGGCGTGGCGTCCGGCAACGGCAAGGGGCAGATCTTCGTCAAGGGCGAGGTCATCAAGACCGTGCCCGAGGACCAGATCGTCGAAACTCTCATTGAGGAGGCCCACCGCATCGCCGAGGAGCAGGGCATGGAGGCCGTGGAGGGAGCTTCCGCCGAGGTGAAGGTCACCCGCTAGGGTTCTTCCCCTTTTATGACGACGATCGGCCCGGCCTGCACGTGCAGGCCGGGCC
>NZ_KV823586.1 GCF_001815985.1 Corynebacterium sp. HMSC27B11
CGGAGGTTAGGTAGTGCAGCTCTGGGTACACTTTCCACTATAGTGGAGTTACATTCTCGACCTCCTGCCAACAGCGATGGCGGGAAGATTGGCGGTACTAAATTGCGCACTTCCATTCTCTCCACTGTGGTGGCAACTCTCCTGACTGTTTGTGCTTCCCCAGCTGCGTTTGCAACTGAAGATAGTCCTAAAGCGGAGGAAAATCCTTACTCTATTTTAGAGCTATCCCAAGGAGAATCTGTTTCAGTTCCTCATGGATATGACATCGGTTTTGTAGAAGAAAAGCCATCTTTAGCTCAGATGGCTCGTTCTGCCAATACCGCTCCATCCTGCGTCGAGGCGAGGGTGGAAAAACTTGCTGTCCAGGTTTATAACAACTGCGAGTCCGATATGAGAGTCAAAGTTATTATGACCGCCAACACGTCTCCTATTTTGGGGGCTAAAGACAGCGCCTGCAATACGATTGCTCCAGGTACCAGGTCAAATGTTAGATGGATCATCCGCGGAAACGAGAAGGTAGATAGGGTAGAACTTTGCTAAGAAATATTTCTAAAACCTCCAAGTGGATTATTTCCATTCCGGTTGCTTTTTCACTACTGTTCGTTAGCCCAGCTCCAGCTTTTTCGGCTGTGAAAAAAAATGAACTGGGCATGTACACAGTGAAGTGTCAAGTTGTAAAGAATGAACCGGGAAACCCAATAGTAGGGTTGGTTTACGGCAATCATCCGAAAGATCCTACAAAGGCGGAGAAGGATGCGGATTTGTACACGAACAAATTCGGAAAAAATGTGCATAAAAGGCACTGCTACCCTCAGCCTAGGTATACAAATTCTGGAGCTTTCACTGTAGACGGTGATCCGATTTAATATGTCTGGCGAAACGCTGCTTTTTACAACTTACTTCCTCGCTCGAGAGTCTGACCTTGAACAATTCCATAAACAGTATTTAAAAAGAGTGGATAAGGCGCGAGCGATCACACAGATACTCTATGTAACTGACGAAATTACACATGGGGGAGACGAAGTAATTCGCGAAGTCATGATGCAAGATTTCCGTAGGGATATGCGAGACTTTGGCACTTACCCATTTGATGAATCTGAATGGGGTTTGTATAGCCTTTCATGTGTGGCTAAAGACGTTGACGAACCCGCCATGGAAGGGGCTGGTGTCTCTCGACTATGGCGTGATTTGGCATTAGGTGAAGAGACAGTGCCTAGGGAATTTACCAGTCATGTAAAAGCCGTTAATGTGTCGAGCGATGGCAGAAGGTTCCCTCTGGGATCTATTTGTGCTTGATTGTGATCCAGAAATTCAACGGAATATCAATATGATAAATGCCGTCACCTCTTGATTAAGGCGTCAGCGTGTAGTCTGGACGATTAGGCTAATCACTGGTGCACATATCCGGTGGCTCCATCAAGCGCTTCAACGAGCAC
>NZ_KV823587.1 GCF_001815985.1 Corynebacterium sp. HMSC27B11
GAGGGTGTCAGGAAGTTTGTGTGTGAGGCTCTGATCGAGAAGGAGTGTCACCGATAATGACTACTGTGTCACCGAAGAAAGGCCATGACCCGGCGAGGGTCAACGAGATCAGCGAGAAGCTGATGGAAAATCCTGAGCTGGCTAGCCTGATCAGCGAGCTGTCGACCTCCGCTGATGATGCCAGCGAGCTGGTCAAAGGCCTGCTGCAGGCATCAATCAACGCTGGTCTGCAGGCGGAGATGGATGCGCATTTGGGCTATAGCCACTCCGACCGCAAGTCCAAAGCCCAGGTTGAACCCGTGCACGGCGGCAATCACCGCAACGGGTCGTACACCAAGACCGTCAATTCTGGCTACGGCGCGGTGGAAGTGACCGTGCCCAGGGATCGTGCCGGCACGTTTACTCCGAAGATGGTGCCCAAGGGCGCACGTCGGCTCACAGAGCTCGACGACATGATCGTCTCGCTATACGCCGGTGGGATGACAGTGCGCGATATTCAGCATCACCTCGCGACCACGCTCGGGGTGGATATGAGCCCGGATACGATCAGCACGATCACCGATGCGGTGTTAGACGAGGTCATGATCTGGCAAAACCGCCAGCTCGACGAGTTTTACCCGGTGATCTTCCTCGACGCGCTACGCGTGAAAATCCGTGACGGTCACCGCGTGGTCAATAAGGCCTGCTACATGGCGGTTGGTGTCGACATGGACGGCATCAAGCACATCCTGGGATTGTGGATTGCCGATAATGAAGGCGCTGCATTCTGGGCATCGGTGTGCGCGGATCTGGCCAACCGTGGCGTCCAGGACGTGTTCATCGTGTGCTGCGACGGGCTCAAAGGCTTGCCGGAAGCTGTCGAGGCAACCTGGCCGAATTCCATGGTGCAAACCTGCATTGTGCACCTGATTCGGGCTTCGAACCGGTGGGTGTCGCATCAGGACCGCAAATCTGTCTCCCGTGCGCTACGTGAGGTCTACACGGCCGCCAACGAGGACACCGCACGTGCCAGCCTGGACGCGTTCCAGGCCAGTGAACTGGGCCAGAGATACCCGCAATCGGTCAAAGTCTGGCGCGACGCCTGGGACCGGTTCGTGCCGTTTTTACAGTTCCCGCCAGCGGCCCGCCGGGTGCTCTACACCACGAATTCGATCGAATCGCTCAACGCTGAACTGCGTAAAGCTACCCGTAACCGCGGGCAATTCCCGAACGACACCGCGGCGCTGAAAACGCTGTGGCTGATGATCTGCAACATCGAAGACAAGCGCGCTGCCCAGCGAGCGAAAAAAGCGAAGCGCGACATCGAATGCAACGGCTATGTTGAAGGGGCGAAAGCCACCGGGTGGAAACAAGCCATCAACCAACTAGCTGTGGCATACCCCGACCGATTCGCGGACTACTTGTAAACCAAGCCCCCGCACACAAACAATCGGACACTCTC